>NZ_JBFREW010000020.1:0-126013 GCF_052114505.1 Labrys sp. KB_33_2
CAAAGCCCATCTGAGGGCGGCTGCCGCTCGAACTTTCGAACAACTCTGGAACGCAATCGGCGATATCTGCGATCTCTTCAGCCCAAAAGAATGCTGGAACTATCTTAACGCCGCTGGATATGCGTACGATTAAATGTCCGATGCGCTAGCCTTTATGGACGCGCTAAGTCTGAAGCAAGCTAGGTCTTCAATTGTTCGAATGGGCTATGGCCGCTGCCGTAGAGACAAACTCCTGCAACATGATGAAGGCAAGCATCAAGCGGGAGCAAAACCAGGCCTGCCGGATGGAACCTGCTTTCCATCAATCAGGCGAACGCGACTGCAGGCCGGGCCGAATCAAGCCACCCTCATCCTCGGCGCACATTCTCCAGGACGAAGAGCCGGATTGCCGAAGACAGATTTCCTTGGGCGCGTGTGGCATCGATCTCGGCAACGACGTCCGAGAGCGTGAGATCGCGCTTGGCGGCCAGTTCTTTCAAGGTTTCCCAGAAGGCATCCTCCAGGGAAACGCTCGTCTTGTGGCCGGCAATGACGATGGAACGTTTAACGACTTTGCTTTTCATGGCAGCCCATCACTCTACATTATTGGGCTTCAGGCGGTGTCTGTCGAGGTGCCTTTCGGCCTCCTGCTTATCCGCCTGCAGCCTTTCTCTATCGATGCGCGAGAGTCCATGGATCGAGCGTTTCCGGGCAGCTTCCTGCTCGGCTTCGGCCCTTGCCCGAGCCTTGCGTACTCTCCTCAAATTCACGATCTCAGTCATCAGCTTACCGGAAAGGAACTTTCTCTCAAGTGAACAACTTCACTATCGACTTGAGGCCCGATCTGGGCACATCTTGTAAGACATATGCCTTGATTGGAAAACAACGTTCCTGTCATTCTTTATCTGGCGTTATCATCCGTGCAAGGCTCATCGCATTTTCAAAAGCTCTTTCATCCATTATTTTTGCCGCCAATATTTCCTGAAGTAGAGTGGTACCGTTATGGTGCGCTGTCTTCGCAATATAAGCTGCCTTATCATAGCCGATGACAGGTGTTAGTGCCGTCACCAGCATGAGGGAACGCGCCACGAGATCGCTGATTCGGGAAGTGTCGGCCTCGATTCCGCTGACGCAGTGATCGGTAAAGCTGTTGGCTGCGTCGGCAAGCAGGCGGATAGACTGCAATGTCGCGTCGGCGATCACCGGCTTGAACACGTTCAGTTCCAAATGCCCCTGGCTGCCGGCAAAGGTGATGGTGCTCTGATTGCCGAACACCCGTGTGCAGACCATGGTCATCGCCTCGCATTGGGTCGGGTTGACCTTGCCCGGCATGATGGAAGAGCCCGGCTCGTTTTCAGGCAGAATCAACTCGCCGAGGCCGGCTCGAGGGCCCGAACCGAGCAGCCGGATGTCGCTGGCGATCTTGAACAGGCTGACGGCCACGGTGTTGAGCGCACCATGGGCCGCCACCAAAGCATCATGCGTGGCGAGGGCCTCGAATTTGTTGGGGGCGGTGACGAAGGGTAGGCCAGTCAGGGCAGCAAGTTCAGCCGCGATCCGTTCGGCGAACCCCTCGCGGGTGTTGAGGCCGGTGCCGACCGCCGTGCCGCCCTGCGCCAGGGGCATCAATTCGGCAAGGCCAGCCTCGATCCGCCGGATGCCCTGCTGCAACTGCGTGGCATAGCCTGAGAATTCCTGACCGAGCGAGAGTGGGGTCGCGTCCTGCAAATGGGTGCGGCCGATCTTGATGATGTCCTTGAAGGCTTCGGCCTTCTGTTCCAGGGCGGAAGCCAGATGGCGCAGTGCCGGCAGCAGCCGGTCATGGATCTCCCGGGCGGCAGCCACATGCATGGCGGTGGGGAAGGTATCGTTGGACGATTGGCCGCGATTGACATGGTCGTTGGGATGCACCGGCTTCTTAGAGCCCATGGTGCCGCCGAGCATCTCGATGGCGCGATTGGAAATCACCTCATTGGCATTCATGTTGGTCTGCGTGCCGGAGCCTGTCTGCCAGACCACTAGGGGAAACTCGTCATCAAGCCTGCCGTCGGCGACCTCGCGAGCCGCGCGCTCGATGGTCTCGGCCAAAGCGGGGTCGAGCACGCCGAGCTCGCGATTGGCGCGAGCGGCCGCCAGTTTGATCAGCCCGAGAGCGTGAATCAGCGGGCGGGGCATCTTCTCGGCGCCGATGCGGAAATTCTCGAGCGAGCGCTGGGTCTGTGCCCCCCAATAATGCCCGGCGGGCACCTCGATCGTCCCGAAGGAGTCGCTTTCCTGGCGGCTGGCGGGGGTGGCTTCAGTCATGATGGTCTCCTGCAACTGGCCCCATGCGGTCAGCCCTGGATTTGGGGAGCGCATGGCGGCTCGTATTCGAGTCTCCGGTGGGGCATCCAAGGCCGCTGCCGCATGCCGATTGAGGATGGCACGGGCAGGGCGAGACGCCCTCTCTCTCAAATAAGGCATGTCAAGCCTGAGGAAAGCTCCGTCAAACCGCAATCGCCTCTTTTTTCTGCCGAACAGGCAGCCTATATTCCCTTTGCCGGCTCGCGCCGGCTATGGCGATAAATGGTCATCGAAATAAACCTTTCGGACCCGGGGGCAGTACCCGGCGCCTCCACCAGAGCCCGTCAGGGCGGGCTGCGGCGGGGGCGAAACAGGATCGACGAGGGTGTAAAGGGTGTGCTTTCGCTCGGCATGGTTCCGCCGATATCGGGCCTTTTCAATAGTTGCCAACGACAACTATGCTCCGGTTGCGGTTGCCGCGTAAGCGGTAACTAGACCGAAATCAAGTCCTGACGGGTAGCACCGGCAGGCGGGGTTCGGAGGCACCTGGCAACAGAAGCCTCCACTTCATTCCGGTCTGCCTGCAGGCCATCCGAAGATGCGGTCTGCAAGGCGTATGAATGTGCCAGCGGGCCTGATGTAATCAAAAGCTGGCCTGGTAAGAATTGCGCGATGAGTATTGACCATATCCGGTATGATCTTCTCACTCAGGATGCGCTGCGCGGCATGGTTCGCCGCGTGCTGGCCGATGCTGCCCGCATCGGACTGCCGGGCGACCATCATTTCTTCATTTCCTTCAAGACGCAGTTTCCCGGCGTCAGTATTCCGGCGCGTCTGGCGGAAAAGTTTCCGGAAGAGATCACGATCGTCCTCCAGCATCAGTTCTGGGATCTCACAGTCAGCGATTACGGCTTCGAGGTTGGGTTGTCTTTTGGCAATGCGCCCGAGCGGCTGGTCGTGCCTTTCGCTGCCATGACGGCCTTCTTCGATCCGTCAGTGGATTTCGGCGTGAAGTTCGAGGTCGACGAAGTCGAGACGGAAGAGGAAGCCGCACCGGTACCGGCGCCGGCTGCGATTCGCGCAGTTCCGCGTAGTGACGAGGGCGAAGCCGGCAAGCGTGCACCGGCCAAGGAAGCCGGGACCAAAGAGGTTGCGGCCAAGCCTGCTCGCAAGAAGGCCAGCGCTCCTGTTGAAGAGCCGGTTACTGCGACGGCAGGCGAAGGCGGTGAGGACGAGCAGCCCGCCGAGAGCGAGAAAATCGTCAGCCTCGATCATTTCCGTAAGAAGAAGTAAGCGGCCTCACACGAGTGACATCCTCGCCAGCATGAGCGGGGTCACGTCCTGCTCTGCATCAAGCTGACGGCTTGGTTGTCGGCTGAGGCCGCAGATGCCTCGTCCGCCTCTCCCTTCCCCGCACACGCTGCGTTTCCAGGAGCAGGCGAGACGCCCGCAGTTCCAGGCACATTGCTTCCCCGCACACCTTTAATTGGATCGCCCGAAGCAATTACGAATGGGCCTCCGCAAGGCGGAGACCCATCGTCTTGTAAGATCTGAAGCTCAGGCTCAGTTCAGGCTAAGTGCCACGAAGCGCAGCTCACCCTGCGTGTTCGACAACAGCAGCAGAGCCTGCTTGGTGCCGGACTTCTTCAACTCCTCGATGCGCTTGCTCACATCCTCAGGGTTGGAAACCGCTTGCTGGCCGACCTGGAGGATAACGTCGCCGATCTTGACCTGCTTGTCCTCGGCCGAGGAGCCGTTGTCCACCTTGGTCACCACCACGCCCTTGGCATCGGTGGCAAGCTTGTATTTGTCGCGCAGCTCCTTGGTGATGCCGGACATTTCCAGGCCGAGGGCCTTGGTGATCTTCGGTTTTTCAGGCGTTTCGGTGCCGCGGGTGGATGCCTTGATGGCGGCGTCGCTCTCGTCGAGGCGTGCGACGGTCACCGTCTTGGTCAGGGTCTGGCCCTTGCGCAGAATCACCACCTCGACCTTCTTGTCCACCGCCGTGTCGGCGACGAGGCGGGGCAGGTCCCGCATTTCCTTGATGTCGTGGCCGTCGAATTTCAGGATCACGTCGCCCGGCTCTAGGCCTGCCGGCTTGGCCGGGCCCTTGTCGTCGACGCCGGCGATCAGCGCGCCCTGCGCCTTTTGCATGCCCAGGCTTTCGGCGATGTCGTCACTAACGCCCTGAATACGTACGCCCAGCCAGCCGCGCCGCGTCTCGCCATAGAGCCGAAGCTGCTCGATCACGGGCTGCACCGTCGCCGACGGCATGGAGAAGCCGAGACCGATCGAGCCGCCTGTGGGCGAGATGATCGCCGTGTTGATGCCGATGACGCCGCCATCCATGTCGAACAGCGGCCCGCCGGAATTGCCCTTGTTGATGGCGGCGTCCGTCTGCAGATAATTGTCGTAAGGCCCCGAATTGATGTCGCGGTTGCGGGCCGAGATGATGCCCAGCGTCACCGTGCTCGACAGGCCGAAGGGATTGCCGATAGCCATGGCCCAGTCACCGACGCGGACCTTGTCGCTGTCGGCGAACTTCACCGCTTTCAGCGGCTTGGGCGGGTCGACCTTGAGCACGGCCACATCGACCTTCTTGTCGCGGCCGAGCAGTTTGGCCTTGAGCTTGGAACCGTCGTTGAAATTGACCTCGATGTCGTCGGCGTCGTCGATGACATGGTTGTTGGTGACGATGATGCCGCTGGGGTCGATGACGAAGCCCGAGCCGAGAGCTTCGGTCTTGCGGGGACGCTGCATCCCCTTGCCTTCCTTGTTGAAGAACTGGTTGAAGAATTCTTCAAAAGGCGATCCGGGCGGCAGCTTGGGCATCGGGGCCCGCGGCTGGTCCTCGCCGTCTTCGTCATTGCTGCCGGAGGCCACCGTCTGCGAGGTCGAGATATTGACGACGGCATCGATCAGTTCGGCCGAGAGATCAGCGACGGAGGGCGGGCCCGCCGCGGCCATGGCAGGCGGCGCCACCAGGGTTGCCGGGCTGGCGGCGATCAAGGCGGCGATGGCAACGGCGCCGCTGCGGCGCATCAGGCTGTTGAGTTGAATCGGCATCAAGTCCTCGGATGGTCACCCGCATCGGTGTTGATGTGGGGCGCGGTCGGATTGAATTTCAAGTGCGGAATGCGGCGCGAGCGTGACGCACTCGCAAGTTCACGCAAAGTTGGGGCTTGTCAGTTTCGTCTGCAACAGGAAGCGGCGGTGCGGCCCAACACCGGGCCGACACGTCACATGCCCCTTACAACCCAGATTATGATGATACCGATGATGGCGGAAATGAAGCCGGCGAGGCGAAGCTGTGCGTTGGGGGAGTTGGCGACCGAGACCATCATGCGCCGTACCGGCTCGGGAAAGGCCAGAAAGAACAACCCTTCGATCGCAAAGGCCAGTCCGAGCGCCGTGATGAAATCACCGAAAGAGAAACTATTCATCCGCCCCACACATTATATGAACCTCACCCGAACCTTCCGACGGCTCGCGATCCTAAGCAGGTTCCTCCTGATCGAGCCACGGGCGCGATCAGGAGGAACCTGCAAGATATCAACATTCGCGTAGTTCCCTGGCGAGGCCCATCCGCGGACCTCGCTAGGAAACTACGCTTGAGCAAAACGCGTTTATACCTGAACGCTTGTTTGCTCCAGTTCCTTGTTTCCAAGCCAATCCAACGGATTGGCCAGAGCGTTTTTGCGATTCTTGCTGAACTCGTCAAATCGCAGAACGCTTTTGGCAAGGGCGCCGACGGAATGTTCGCGGCGGTCCTATGAAAACGCCGGCCGCAACGAGGCGGCCGGCGCAATGGAGCTTTATCTAGGGCCGACGTCAAGCCTATTGCGCCGGAGCAGCCTGAGGAGTCGGGGCCGCAGGCGCCGGTGTTCCCGCTGGGGCAGCCGGTGAGCGAAGATAACGGAAGTAATCCCAGTCCGGGCTGATGAAGACCTGCGTGTTGTCAGGCTTCATCGCATCGACGTAGTTACGCATCGACAGGTAAAACTGGAAGAATTCCGGGTCCTTGTTGTAGGCGTCTGCCAGGACCTTGATGCGGCTCGAGTCGGCCTGGCCGGTTGTCTCCGAGGCCTTGCCGCGTGCTTCACCGAGGATCTTGGCGACCTGCCTGTCGGCGTCGGAACGGATAATCTGCGCCTGTTGCGTACCCTGCGAGCGAATCTGCTGGGCCTCCGTCTGGCGCTGCGACTGCATGCGCTTGTAGACGGCCTCCGAGTTGGCCTGCGGCAGATCGGCGCCGCGGATGCGTACGTCGACCACCTCGATGCCGAGGCCGGCGGCTTCGCGATTGACCTCGGCGCGGATCTTTTCCATCAGTCCGGCGCGCTGGTCACGCACGACGGCAGCGAAGGTCGACTGGCCGAGAATTCGGCGAACCGCCGAGGACAGGATCGAGGAAAGCTGCAGTTCCACGCCCTTTTCCGTACGCGAGGTCTGGAAGAAGCGCAGCGGATCCGAGATACGGTAGCGGGCGAAGGCGTCGACCTTCAGGCGCTTCTGGTCGCTGGCGATGACTTCCTGCGGCTGGCTGTCGAGGTCGAGCACTTGCTTGTTGATGTACTCGACATTCTCGATGAAGGGCCATTTCCAGTAGAGACCGGGCTGGGTCTTCGCCGGCTGCGCCTCGCCGAAGCGCAGTGGCAGGGCGTAGTCGCGCGGCGTCACCGTGTAGGCCGACAGATAGGCCAGGACCAGGACGGCACCGGTCGTGATCAAGGCAATGGTTCCAAGCGGGGATTTCATTGCGCCGCTCCCTGCTGGGGTTGCGCCGAGCCGGCCGGCCGCTTGAGCACACGGTCGAGTGGCAGATAGGGTACGATACCCTGGCCCTGCGTCTTGCTGTCCAAGATCACCTTGTTCGTATCGGTGAGGATGGCTGTCATGGCTTCCAGATACATGCGCTCGCGGGTGACCACGGGGGCCTTCTGATAGGCGCTGAAGACTTCGTTGAAGCGAGACGCCTCACCGGCAGCTTCGGCGACGGTGCGCGCACGATAGGCCTCGGCCGCCTGGGTGATACGGGCGGCTTCACCGCCAGCTTCCGGGATCACCTTGTTGGCATAGACCTGCGACTGGTTGATGGTGTTTTCCTGGTCGGCACGAGCGGCCTGCACGTCGCGGAAGGCGTCGATCACCTGGGGCGGCGGATCGACATTCTGCAACTGCACGAGGCGGACCATGACGCCGGCCCCGTAGCTGTCGAGAGCCCGCTGCATTTCACCCTGCACCTGCTGTTCGATCGCCTGGCGATCGCCCGTCAGGATCGGCGTGATGTTGCGCTGGCCGACGGCCTCGCGCATGGCGCTCTCCGCCACGGCTCGGATCGTTCCCCTCGGATTGGCCAGGTTGAAGGCAAACTTGTCCGCCGCCGACGGGTTGATCTGCCACTGCACCGTGAAGCCGATATTGACGAGATTCTCGTCACCGGTCAGCATTTCATTGGCGCTGTCGCTGTCGCCGCGCGTGCCGATATTGATGGTCTCGACATTGGTGACAGTGAGCTTTTCCACCGCACCGATCGGGTAGGGCACGTTGTAGCGCAGGCCCGGCGGGCTCAGCGTCTTGTAGCTGCCGAAGACGAGGTTGAGGCCGACCTCGTTGGGCTGCACGCGATAGAAGCCGGTGAGCAGCCACAGGCCGATCAGCGCCACGGCGCCGATTGCGATGTTGCGCGGCGTGAAACCGCCGCCGCCCTGGAGATTCTTGAGGCCGTCCTTGCTGCGGCGAAGCCAATCTTCGAGATCCGGGGGCTGGGAACCGCCGGATGGACCGCCACCCCAGGGGCCACCGCCCCCCGGTCGCCCGCCGCCGTTGTTGCCGCCGCCGCTACCCCAGGGGCCACCACCGCCGCTCTGGTTACTCCAAGGCATGTCTTGGTCCTTTGATTGTTCGCCTGCCTGAAGCAGGACGAAAGCCCATTCCAAAGAACGGAATAAGCTGGAGAGAAGCTGCATATAGGAATGCAACCCCCCCGATCAATCCGAAACCATGTTTGAAAACAAGCCTCTAAATCCACCAAACCCTATTGGGATGAAGCTGTCTTCACATGGCAAAGCTGCAGAAATTCATATGCAGCCCCTTGAAATTCCTATGTAAACCCGACGCTGGGCTGCGATTGCCGGCCATCGTGATGGTCACGTGTTAAATTTCGTTCATCAGCGCGGCTGAGGCAATTGCAAGTGCCTGATCAGGCTCGACGAAGCGCCACCCCGGCATCTGGTGGCGGAACCAGGTGAATTGGCGCTTGGCGTAATGGCGCGTATCGGCCTTGGCGCCCGCAATGGCCTCTTCGAGCCCGATTTCGCCGGCGAGATGGCGGCAGAGCCCAGGCACGCCATGGGCCCGCATGACGGGCAGGGCAGGATCGAGCCCCCGGTGGGAGAGTGCGCGAACCTCCTCGATGGCGCCTTGCCCTACCATCAGGTCGAAGCGCCGATCAATCCTGGCATAGAGTTCGGCGCGCTCAGGGCTAAGAAAGAGGCGCAGGCATTTGTCGGCATCGAGCAGAGGCGGCGAATGCGGTTCGCTCTGCCATTGCGACAGGGAGCGGCCGGTCGCCTCGAAAATTTCGAGGGCACGGATTAGGCGCTGGCGATCGCTGGGCCGCAGACGATTCGCCATGGCCGGATCCTTCTGGTTCAGCCAGGCGTGCAGGGCCCCGGTCTCCATGCCTTCGGCCTTGCCGCGTATCGCGTCGCGGACGCTGTCGGGAACGGCCGGCATCTCGGCGAGCCCTCTTTCCAGGGCCTTGAAGTAGAGGCCGGTGCCGCCGATCACGATGGGCAGGCGTTCCTGCCGCCGGACACTGTCCAAGGCGGCGGCCGCGTCATCGCGCCAGCGTCCCACCGAATAATTGATGGCTCCGTCGACATGACCATAGAGCAAATGGGGCGCGCGCGCCGTCTCGCTCGCATCAGGTCGGGCACTGAGCACGGCGAGATCGCGGTAGACCTGCATGGAATCGGCGTTGATGATGCTGCCGCCGAAGCGTTCGGCGAGCGCCAGGGCCAAAGCTGACTTGCCGCTCGCCGTCGGACCTGCGAGAAGCACCGCGTCATATTGAATGGCTGTCACTCCGGATACCTGCCCTCATGTCCCTTGTCGCCACGCTGATCTCCCATCCGGACCGTCCCGCCCTTGACGCAGCTACCCTGTCGCACGCGGCGCAGTCGCTGGCCTCCCCCGGAGCTCCCGTCGTCCTGGCACCCGGCGTGGCAGTAGACATAACCTGCACGGCCGATGCGCCGATCGTCGAGATCGAGGCTCGTTTGCGCGAGGCCCTGGCAGGGAGCGCGGTGGATCTGGTGGTGCAGGAAGCCGAGGAGCGGCGCAAGCATCTTTTCCTCGCCGACATGGACTCCACCATGATCGGCCAGGAGTGCATCGACGAATTGGCCGATTTCGTCGGCGCCAAAGCGGTGGTGGCCGAGATCACCGAGCGTGCCATGCGTGGCGAGATCGCCTTCGAACCGGCTCTGCGCGAGCGTGTGGCCCTGCTGAAGGGACTGCCGGAGAGCATCGCCGACGAGGTCATCCGGGAACGCCTGACCCTGACCTCGGGCGGACCGGAACTGGTGCGCACCATGCGGGCGAACGGGGCCTATACGGCGCTCGTCTCCGGTGGCTTCACCTTGTTCACCGCCAAGATCGGGGCAATGGTCGGCTTCGACGAGCATCAGTCCAACCTTCTCGTGGTGAGGGATGGCCGCCTTACCGGTGAGGTGGCCGAGCCGATTCTCGGCAAGGAAGCCAAGCGCGCCAATCTCGATCGCTTGCGGCAGGCGAGGGGGCTGGCAGCCTCCGATACGATGGCGGTCGGCGATGGCGCCAATGATCTTGCCATGCTGGGCGAAGCCGGTCTCGGCGTGGCTTATCGTGCCAAGCCCGCGGTCGCCGCGGCGGCTCGGATGCGGGTGGAGCATGGCGACCTGACGGCGCTGCTCTATGCGCAGGGATATCGCAACCAGGATTTCGTGCGCTAGACATTGGGCGCCAGGACGGGGCCACGTCCACCAACGGGAAGCGGGAGCTGCATGATGACCAACGACGGCAATCAGGACTTGCTGGACGTGCTGAAAGCCCGCTTCGAAGCCAATATGAAACGCCACAAGGGCCTCGACTGGGCCACGGTGCGGGCACGTCTGGAGGCCGATCCCAAGAAATTGCACGCCCTTGGCGAGATGGAGCGCACAGGAGGCGAACCGGACGTAATCGGCCACGATTCGGGGACCGGCGAATACGTCTTCTACGACTGCTCACCCGAAACGCCCAAAGGCCGCAGAAGTCTTTGCTTTGACCGGCAGGCGCTCGATGAAAGGAAGGAGCACAAGCCGGAGGGCAGCGCCGTCGACATGGCCGCCGCTATCGGCATCGAGCTCCTGACGGAAGAACAATATCGTGCGCTACAGGAACTGGGTGCGTTCGACCTGAAAACCTCGAGCTGGGTGAAGACGCCGCCCGAGATCAGGAAAAAGGGCGGAGCCCTGTTTTGCGATCGCCGCTATGACCATGTTTTCTTGTACCACAACGGGGCATCTTCCTATTATGCCGTGCGGGGGTTTCGAGGCGTGCTCAAGGTGTAATCCGAAGATCGGCCAGATGTCGGGCTAAAGCGACCGTCGGCGTTCGTACATAGTTTAGCAGGAAATCCGCGCTAGCCTTTCAAGAGCCGCCATCTCGACATGGCCGCGCAGACTGAAAGATTGCGTGCACAATTCTCTCAGGGGGGTCGCGGAATCGGACGCCGCGGCTAAGATCAGGCCATGCTCGACCGCTCCCACAAGCCGCACCCTGAACAGGGCTATCTTGATCTCCTCGACCGCGTCTGGCGCGAGGGCACGCCGCGGGTCGACCGCACCGGCGTCGGCACACGCGCGCTGTTCGGCCAGAGCCTGCGCATCGATCTGTCCGATGGCACGCTGCCCTTGCTCACCACCAAGCGGGTGTCCTGGAAGACGATCGTGCGCGAGTTGCTGTGGTTCCTCGATGGCGGCACCAATATCCGGCCGCTGCTGCAGAACAAGGTGACGATCTGGACTGATTGGCCGCTCGCCAAATATCGCCAGGCAACCGGCGAGGCGATCAGCCAAGAAGATTTCGAGGCGCGGATCGTCGCGGACGAGGCTTTCGCGGAGCGCTGGGGCGATCTCGGGCCCGTCTACGGTGCGCAATGGCGCCATTGGCCGCTTTTCGTGCCGACCGACGTGCCGGGCGAGGAGGGGCTCTATCGCAGGGATCCCAAGGGGATCGACCAGATCGCGCGGCTGGTGCACGACATCCGCAACAATCCGACGTCGCGCCGCCTGATCTTCACCGGCTGGAACGTGGCGGAACTCGACGGCATGGCCCTGCCGCCCTGCCACACAACCTATCAATATTTCGTCGCCGATGGCCGGCTGTCCGGCCTGCTGCACCAGCGCTCCTGCGACGTCGGCCTCGGCGTGCCCTACAACCTCGTCACGGCCTCGCTGCTGATCCACATGCTGGCCCAGCAATGCGACCTGGAGCCCGGCGAGTTCGTCTGGTTCGGCGGCGACGTGCATGTCTATCAGAACCATGGCGATCTCGTCGCCCAGCAATTGAGCCGCACGCCGATGCCCTGGCCGAAGCTGCGCTTTGCCCGCAAGCCTGCCTCGATCCTCGATTACAAGTTCGAGGATTTCATCGTGGAAGGCTATGAAGCCCATCCGGCGATCTCCGCGCCGATCGCGGTATGATCGGGGCATGATGGCTATTCCCGTCATCATGGTTGCCGCCATGGCCCGCAATCGCGTCATCGGCGTCGATAATGGGCTGCCGTGGCACATGCGCTCGGATCTCAAGCAGTTCAGGGCCGCCACCATGGGCAAGCCCTTGATCATGGGCCGCAAGACCTACCAGTCGATCGGGCGACCGCTGCCGGGGCGTCGCACCATCGTGGTGACACGCGATCCCGCTTTTCAGGCAGAGGGGGTAGAAGTGGCCGCCAGCCTGGAAGCGGCACTCGAGCGCGGGCAGCAGGTCGCAGCCGAGATGAAGGCCGACGAGGTCGTCATTGCGGGCGGGGCCGCAATCTATGCCCAGGCCCTGCCGAAGGCGAGCCGCCTGCTGCTGACGGAACTGGACCTGGAAGCGCAGGGCGACGCTGTCTTTCCCGCCCTGCCGGTCGGGGAGTGGCGGGAGGTATCGCGCACGCCCCATCCCCGTGGGGAGGGGGACGATGCCCGTTTCGAGGTCGTGGCCTTGGAGCGCATTTGAGCCTGCGATGTCGTCGCCGATTTGAATTAAGGCCATTGTCCGGAAATAACTGAAGCACCGCCTTTTGTCATGCCCGGGCATCCAGGGGCACCCTCTTCGACGTCTGGAGGGAGGGACTGGATTGCCTGGTCAAGCCCGGCAACGACAAAGGTCGAGCCAATTCGTTTCGTTTATTGACGGATGAATCCTAAGTCTGCTGATAGACGGCAATCACCTCATCGAAGTTGCGCTGTTCGAGATCTTTCCTGCGCATGAGGAAGTAGACGGTGCCTTCGCCCCAGGTGCCACCGCTCCAATCGGCGAGGTCGAGTTGGAGTAGCAGCATCCAATCATGGGCTGCGGTCATGACGGCGGCGCGTTCTTTCTTCCATTCGTCCGACGACAAGTGCTGTTTGCCGAATTGCGAGACCACGACGGCATCGTAGCGAGGATCGTCCTGCTCGGGCTGGGGGCTGCCGAGAAGCTGCTGGCGGTGCCAGCGTCCCGTCGGCTTGAGCTTGCCACCGGCGGTGAGCGCTTCACCATAGGCGTCCTCGAAGCTCTGCCCGTTCTTGCCGCTTTGTGTTCCATTAGACGCCGAATAGGCGGCATAAAGTTTGGCCGATGCCTCCATCTCGATGGCGCTGGGGTCGGGCAGGCTCAGCCCCGCACGCAGCGTCATGGCGCGTTCGGGCGCGTCGTAGTTGCTACCTTCCGGCTGCGATGGTTCGGGCAGCTTGTATTTGACCCGATTTTCGGCGGCGTCGCGGCGTGCCTTCTCCGCCGCCTGCGCCAGGTCTTCGGGCATGGCCAGCGTGGCGAGCTTGTCACGCGGTGCACGATCCCAGATCACCTTTGCCGGTCGCCTGCCGGTTTCCCAAGGCCCGACGGCAAGATCGTAGAAGAACAACAGGCGCCCGTCCGCTGGAAGCGGCGAGGCAACGCTGCCGAGCTTGGCGGCGTCCGCGAGATCGATCTGGGCGATGAAAGTGTAAGGAAGGCCCTGAGCCAGGTGCCGGCGCATCTCCGCACCCGCTTCCGCATTGCCGCGTTTGGCGATTTCCTCTGGATCGGCCGGCGCCGGCGGGCGGGGCCAGGCTGTGCCGGCCGGCAGGTCCGGCCTGCCGCCGAATTTGGTATCGCCAAGCACGACGCGTTTGCCGGGCGCTATCTCGAATACGAGGCTCGGCACCAGGGCCTCGACCAGCATTTCCACGCGCGGCGTGTCGAAATAGGCCTGCAGCGCCAGTCTGGCGTCGGAGGGGCTGTCGAACATCGTGACTTTCTTTTCATCGAGCCTCTCCCGAGTGCGCCAATGTCGAGGCGGGAGAAGGCAGGTTGCGGTCCTGGAAGATGACGGTTGCCAGATGTTGCGCAACAATTGGCAGTTTCTGCAAATCAGCGCTTGACCGCCTGTTTTTCAACCCTTACAACCCCGTAACTTTCGCAAAAAGGAGCGCTCCGTTGCGCAACATTCTTATCGTAGGTTTGGCGTTGTCGGTGGAGCGGGTATAGCCCGAATCTCCTTCGATGACGCACATGGGCCCCTTGAGGGCCTTTTTTATTGTCCGAAATCTCAGAGAACGATACTCGAAGTCCGAAAAGCCCGAGAAACCCGGAAGATAACCCAGGAAACTTGGAAGCAATTCGGAAGCCAAGGAAAAAGGCAATGTCGACGAAGCAAATGACCGGCGCGGAAATGGTGGTGCAAGCCATGATCGACCAGGGTGTGGACACCTTGTTCGGCTATCCGGGCGGTGCTGTCCTGCCGATCTATGATGCAATCTTCCAGCAGGAGCAGCTTCGTCACATTCTCGTCCGGCACGAGCAGGCGGCCGTCCATGCTGCCGAGGGCTATGCGCGTTCCACCGGCAAGGTGGGTTGCGTGCTGGTGACCTCGGGTCCGGGCGCCACCAATGCCGTGACTGGGCTGACCGACGCCTTGATGGATTCGATCCCGCTGGTGTGTATCACCGGCCAGGTGCCGACCCATCTGATCGGTTCGGATGCCTTCCAGGAGGCCGATACCGTCGGCATCACCCGCCACTGCACCAAACACAATTACCTGGTGAAGCGCATCGAGGACCTGCCGCGCATCCTGCACGAGGCCTTCCTGATCGCCGCGTCGGGTCGCCCGGGGCCGGTGCTGATCGACATTCCCAAGGACATCCAGTTCAAGGCCGGCGAATATTTCAAGCCGACCGACAACATCCACAAGACCTATCGCCCCCGGCTGGAAGGCGATCAGGACAAGATCAAGGCGGCGGTGGCGATGATCGCCGGCGCCAAGAAGCCGGTGTTCTACACAGGCGGCGGCGTGATCAATGCCGGTCCGCGCGCGACGGCGCTACTGCGCGAATTCGCCAAGCTCACCGGCTATCCGGTGACCTCGACCCTGATGGGCCTGGGGGCTTTCCCGGCGGCGGATCCGCAATGGCTCGGCATGCTGGGGATGCACGGCACCTACGAGGCCAATCTGGCCATGCATGATTGCGACGTGCTGATCAATATCGGTGCCCGCTTCGACGACCGCATCACCGGCCGTATCGATGCGTTCTCGCCGCATAGCCGCAAGATCCACGTGGATATCGATCCCTCTTCGATCAACAAGAACGTCAAGGTCGATATCGGCATCGTCGGCGACTGCGCGCATGTGCTCGATCAGATGCTGGCGGCCTGGCGCGAGCTGAAACCCGATGTCGACAAGGCGGCACACAAGAGCTGGTGGGAAGAGATCGCGGGATGGCGCGCGCGCAAGTCGCTCTCCTATCGCAACTCAGAAGAGACGATCAAGCCGCAATACGCGATCGAACGCCTTTATCAGCTCACCAAGGAGCGCGACGTCTACGTCACCACGGAAGTGGGTCAGCACCAGATGTGGGCGGCCCAGCATTTCCACTTCCAGGATCCGAATCGCTGGATGACCTCGGGCGGTCTGGGCACCATGGGTTATGGCTTCCCGGCGGCGATCGGTGCACAGCTCGCGCATCCGGAGGCACTGGTCATAGACATTGCCGGCGAAGCCTCCATCCAGATGATGCTGCAGGAGATGTCGACAGCGGTGCAGTATCGCCTGCCGGTGAAGATCTTCATCCTCAACAATGAATATATGGGCATGGTGCGCCAGTGGCAGGAATTGCTGCATGGCGGCCGCTATTCGGAAAGCTACTCGGCCGCCTTGCCCGATTTCGTCAAGCTGGCGGAGGCCTATGGCGGGGTCGGCATCCGCTGCACCAAGCCTGAAGATCTCGATGCGGCGATCATGCAGATGATCGACACCCCGCATCCTGTGATCTTCGACTGCCATGTCGACAAGTCCGAGAACTGCTTCCCGATGATCCCCTCGGGCAAGGCACATAACGAAATGATCCTGGGCGACGCGGCCGTTGACATCGGCAGCGTGATCGACGCCAAGGGCAAGCAGCTGGTGTGATCGCGCACGCATTTGCGTGCGCTGGGGGGCGCGGGCGTCTCGCCCGCTCTTCCTCTCCTGCATCCTCTCTGTTTCCAAGATGCGGACGAGATGTCCGCGCACCCGGGAACGCGCTATGTGGAATATCAAATGACCGGATCTGCCTACTTCATGGCCTCGACGGCCGAGACCATCGTGACCCACACCCTCGTGGTGGAGGTCGACAACGAGCCGGGTGTTCTTGCTCGCGTCGTCGGCCTGTTCTCGGGCCGTGGCTACAACATCGAAAGCCTCACCGTGTCCGAGACGGAGCATGCCGAGCATGTCTCGCGCATCACGGTGGTGACGACCGGCACGGCCAACGTGATCGAGCAGATCAAGGCGCAGCTTGACCGCCTGGTACCCGTGCACAAGGTCGTCGACCTCACCTTGACCGGCAAGGCGCTGGAGCGGGAGCTCATGCTGATCAAGGTCCGCGGCAAGGGGGAAGCGCGCAGCGAGGCCTTGCGCATTGCCGATGCCTTCAGGGCTCGGGTGATCGACGCCACCGTCGAGAGCTTCGTGTTCGAACTGACCGGAAAGGGCGAGAAGCTCGACCAGTTCATCGAGCTGATGCGCCCGATCGGCCTCGTCGAGGTCTCGCGTACCGGCATCGCGGCGATCGCCCGCGGCCCAGAGCCTCTCTAGACCCTTCTTTCCATGCGCGTAGCAGGCGTTGGGCGAAAGAAATGGAGCCCAACGCGCTTTTTCTCATCACAAACATTGCTTCAATTCCGATGTCGGGCTATTCGCCCGCATCATTTCCCTCATCATGAACTGTCTGAAGGACAAGGACCATGCGCGTTTACTATGATCGCGACGCCGATCTGAACCTGATCAAGACCAAGAAGGTTGTGATCGTCGGCTACGGTTCGCAGGGCCGTGCTCATGCGATGAACCTCAAGGATTCGGGCGCCAAGGAGATCGCGATCGCGCTGCGCCCGGGCTCGACCACCGCCAAGAAGGTGGAAGCCGACGGCCTCAAGGTCATGACCGTGCCGGAAGCCGCCAAGTGGGGCGACCTGTTGATGATGGCGACGCCCGACGAACTGCAGGCCGACATCTATCGCGACGAGATCGCCCCCCACATCCGGGACGGTGCGGCCATCGCCTTCGCCCACGGCCTCAACGTGCATTTCGGCCTGATCGAGCCGAAGAAGACCGTCGACGTCATCATGATCGCACCGAAGGGCCCCGGCCATACCGTGCGCGGCGAATACCAGAAGGGCGGCGGCGTGCCCTGCCTGATCGCTATCCATCAGGATGCCTCGGGCAATGCCCATGATATCGCTTTGTCCTACGCCTGCGGCGTCGGCGGCGGCCGGTCGGGCGTGATCGAGACCAACTTCAAGGAAGAATGCGAAACCGACCTGTTCGGCGAGCAGGTTGTGCTCTGCGGCGGCCTGGTCGAGCTGATCCGTGCCGGCTTCGAGACGCTGGTGGAAGCCGGTTACGCGCCCGAAATGGCCTATTTCGAGTGCCTGCACGAAGTGAAGCTGATCGTCGACCTCATCTATGAGGGCGGCATCGCCAACATGAACTACTCGATCTCGAATACGGCCGAGTGGGGTGAGTATGTCTCCGGTCCGCGTATCATCACCGATGAGACCAAGGCCGAGATGAAGCGCGTGCTCAAGGACATCCAGACCGGCAAGTTCACCTCCGACTGGATGCAGGAATACCGTGCCGGTGCTTCGCGCTTCAAGGGTATCCGCCGCCTGAACGATTCCCACCAGATCGAAGCCGTCGGCGAAAAGCTGCGCGGCATGATGCCCTGGATCGGCAAGAACAAGCTGGTCGACAAGGCCCGCAACTAAAATCTCGGAGATATTCTTTTCCGAATCTTGAAGTGTAATACCGAGAGTCGTTGTGAATGACTCTCGGTCCCGTCTTCGTGAATGGGTCAATCTTTCGCGAGTTGTTCAAGTCTTTGATGCGTCGGCATCTTCGAGATTTGAGGTAATCCTTGCGCCTCCTGCTGTGCCGGAATCGGGAGGCGCACTGGACAGCGCCCGTTTCCACCTATCAAATGTCATACCAAACCGCTTAAACGGAGAAATTTGGTATGACGGTCGAAGCATCCGCCGGAATTCTCGTTTCCGATCGCAAGCGACGGCACGCCATTGTCGCGGCGACCATCGGCAATGGCCTGGAATGGTTCGATTTCACCGTCTACGGTTTCTTCGCCGCCCTGATCTCGCGGCAGTTTTTTCCCAAGGAAGACCCGCTGACCGCCATCCTCCTGACCGTGACGGTCTATGGTGTCGGTTTTTGCATGCGCCCGGTTGGCGCCATCGTGCTCGGGGTCTACGCCGATCGCCATGGCCGCAAGGCGGCGCTCACCATCACCATCCTGACCATGGCACTCGGCACGGCCTTGCTCGGCTTTGCGCCGACCTATGCCCAGGCCGGCGTGTTCGGCGCGGCCGTCCTGATGCTGGCCCGCTTGATCCAGGGGTTTTCCGCCGGCGGCGAGGTCGGCAGCGCCACCTCCTATCTGGTCGAATACGCCAGGCCCGAGCAGCGCGGCCTGGCGGCGAGCTGGCAGCAGACCAGCCAGGCTCTCGCGGTGGTGCTGGGCGGGCTGTGCGGCGTCGCCATCACCCAGTTCCTGCCGCAGGAGGCGGTGGAGAGCTGGGGCTGGCGGGTGCCGTTCTGGTTCGGCTTGCTCATCGGTCCGGTCGGACTCTATATCCGGGCTCGCCTCGACGAGACCCCGGTTTTTGCAGCCGAGACGACGCGCAAGAGCGAGAGCCCCTTGCGCGAGACGCTGAGCGTCCACGGCC
The DNA here is from genome assembly GCF_052114505.1 of Labrys sp. KB_33_2. Taxonomy (NCBI): domain Bacteria; kingdom Pseudomonadati; phylum Pseudomonadota; class Alphaproteobacteria; order Hyphomicrobiales; family Xanthobacteraceae; genus Labrys; species Labrys sp. KB_33_2. Next base: position 18,730 of record NZ_JBFREW010000020.1, read on the forward strand.
GCGGCGTTCTCTCCGGCTTCGGTGTCACCATTCTATGGACCGTCTGCACCTATGTGCTGCTGTTCTACATGCCGCTCTATGTCGAGAAATTCCTGGGCATCCCGGCCAAGGACGCCTTCATCTCCACCACGCTGGGCGGCATCGTGCTGATGTTCGGCTGTCCGATAGCCGGCAGGCTGTCGGATCTGATCGGCCGCAAGACCCTGCTGCTCGTCGCCGCCATCGGCATCGGCATCCTGGTGATACCATTGTTCGCCTGGCTCAATGCCAATCCGACCTTGCCGGTGCTCGTCACCGTGCAGGTCGTGCTCGGCCTCCTGCTCGCCGCTTTCACCGGCCCCGCGCCGGCGCTGCTGGCCGAACAGTTCCCGGCGGCCCTACGCTCGACCGGCCTGTCGCTTGCCTATAATTTCGCTGTTGCCCTGTTCGGAGGCTTTGCTGCGCTGATCGTGACGCTATTGATCGAAAAGACAGGCCTGAAGATCGCGCCGTCCTTCTATGTAGCGGCGGCGGCCCTCGTCAGCGTTCTGACCCTTGCCACCATGCGTGACCGTACCGGACAGACGATCGATTGAAGGCGGGGCGGGCGAGACCGCCCTCTATTCCTCGATAGGCAAGTTTGGCAGCACTCTTTCTTGATGAGTGATAAGATATTGATTCTTATGGATTAATTCCAATTGGATATTGCCATTTCGTTAAGGTTGCGGTGCAATCATGCTGTCTCCGATCACCATGGAGGTGACAGAAATGGTGTCTGTTGCGTTTCGTCGTCAGTTGGAAGGGTACGGCCTCACCACGGCCAATATTCTCTATCGCCTGCCAGACCATCCGGCCCTGCTGCAGGCCTATGTCTGGCAGGAATACGATCTTGCTCCGGCCTTTCCGGAATTGCATAAATTCCTGGCTTTCTGGCGCGACAAGCTGGAAGGGCCTCTACATTCGATCACCGTCTCGCATAGCGGCCTTATCAAGCCAGCCGAATTGCGGGCGATCGGGCAGGAGTTTCGTATCCACTGAGACACCAAAGCGTTTTGCGATCCGACGTATCAGGCATGAATCGCAAAGACGCGTCGAAACAAGGAGTTAGAGTAAAGGGGTTTTCGTGAAAACGCGCTTTGCTCTGGCATCGTCCACGGATCGCGGTATAACGCCCCGCAAGCGTGCGGAGGCTCCGTGGACAAATATATCAATGCCGCCAGGCGGCTGATTTCGCATCTGGCCGACCAGTTGCAGGCTGATCTCGCCGTTGAGTTGTGGAATGGCGAGGTCATTCCACTCGGGCCTAGCGCCCGCACGGATCTGCGCCTGAAGATCTCGGACGCCGATGCGATCACGCGTCTGGTGCGTCGGCCTCATGCCCTTTTCGACCAGCTCATCCAGCTTCTGGCAGATGGCAGCCTGCGAATCGAAGGCGGCACGCTCCTTGACGTCGCCGAGCGGCGCGGGAGCATGAACACCAAGGGCCTGTTCAAGCGCCTGAGCAAGCTGCAACTCGTCCGCGGCTTGTGGCCCTTCGTGACACGTTCGCTGCCCAAGCAGGGCACCGCGGAGAAGCACGATTTCGAGGGCAAGATCGAGGGCAAGGTCGAGAAGGGCAGGGACGACAAGCCGCTCGTGCAGTTTCATTACGACCTGTCGAACGATTTCTACGGCCTCTTCCTGGGTCCGACCATGGCCTATACCTGCGCCTATTGGCCGAAGCCGGAAACCACGCTCGACGAAGCGCAGACGGCCAAGTTCGACATGATCTGCCGCAAGCTGCGCCTGCAGCCTGGCGAACGCTTCCTCGACATCGGTTCGGGCTGGGCGGGGCTGATCTGCCATGCCGCCCAGCATTACGGCGTCACTGCCCATGGCGTCACGCTGGCGCAAGAGCAGTTCGATTTCGCGCAGGAACGTATTGCCCGGCTCGGCCTCAAGGACCGGGTCACCGTCGAGCTCAAGGACTATCGCGACCTGACGGGCACCTTTGACAAGATTGCCTCCATCGGCATGTTCGAACATGTCGGCCTCGACAATCACGAGGCCTATTTCAAGAAGATCCACAGCCTGCTGCGGCCGCGCGGGCTTTATCTGCATCACGCCATCGCCCGGCCGGCTAAGCGCGACATGAAGAAGTTCCGCAAGAAGCGGCCCGAATTCGCGGCGCTGACGCGCTACATCTTCCCTGGCGGCGAACTCGATACCGTCGGCATGTCGGCCAACGGCCTGGAAGGCAACGGCTTCGAGGTGCATGACGTCGAGGCCTGGCGTGAGCATTATGCGCGCACCACCAAGGCCTGGGCCGAAAATCTCTATGCCAGGCGCGACCAGGCCGCCGCCGAGGTGGGCGAGGCCAAGACCAGGATCTGGCTGCTTTATCTCGCTGGCTGCTCACTGGCTTTCGAGCGCTCCGCCGTCGGCATCTTCCAGACGCTCGCCTCGCGCAAGGCCAAGGGCCCCTCGGGCCTGCCGCCGACGCGTGAGGATCTGTACCGCTAAATGGTCTGGAAGGTCGCCGCGATCAGGCTTCTTGCCGCTGGAAGGCGATGGGTGGCTGTCCGGTGGCCGCTTGGCCAGCGAGGTCTTCGGGGCGGCTCCAGGAGAAAGGCCCTGTCTTGAGGCCGGCGAGGGTCTTGACCATTTCGGTGCGCAGCCAGGGCAATCGACTCATGGGGCCGAAGGCCAGGTTCCGTATCGGTCCGGTCAGGCGCGAATGCGACTGGAAGAACTGTGTCAACACGGTGCTCGCCATCTGATAGAAGCGGATATGGTCGCGACGCATGCGGACGAAGGCAGGCAGGGCCTTGTCGATGTCGGCATGGAGGGTGAGCGCATCGGCGAGGGCAGCCGCGTCCAGCAGCGCCATATTGGCGCCCTGGCCGAGTTGCGGGCTGGTCTGATGCCAGGCATCGCCGATCATCACGAGGCGGCCGCTTATCGGGTTGGCAACGGTCAATTGGGCATAGCGAGCCGGTGTCAACTGCTCATGTCGGGTGAACTGCTGCGTTAGCGGCTCCGTTTCCCCCCAGATCGCCGCGACCTCCGCCCGCCAGGCGGCGAGATCGGCCTGGGGCCAGCGATCCAGCTCCTCGACCGGCATGCTCCAGAAGAAGGCACTCAGCGGCGTCGGGTCATGGGGTAACCGTCCGACCGGCAGCACGCCGATCATGAAGCGCGCCGTTCTGTAGCGCTGCTGCAGCGCATCGCGGGCAAAGCCGGTATCCTCAGCCACGCCCCAGACCGCGCCATGCCGGTAGGGCCGGCGTTGCGACAGTCCGAGCTTGTCCCTGAGCCGCGAGCGCGCGCCGCTGGCGTCTACCACCAGATCGAATGGGCCGTGGCGCCGCCCGGCCCCGTCCTCGATCATGGGACGGTTGTCGATATCGCTGATCTCGGTGATATCTGCCGCCTGCTCCAGTGCTATGCCCCGCGCTTCAGCCGCGCTCATCAGCAGATGGAACAAGCTCGCCCTATGAATGCCGATGCCATGCAGCCCGGGCAGGAGCTCGTCATAGCGCCGGTCGAAGATCAACGGGCCTGTCGGGCCGCAGCGCCCGTAAAGGCGTTCGATCCGGCTGCCCAGAATGGCGGCTCCCTCGCGCAGACCGAGGCGTTCCAGCACCGCCAGGCCTGTCGGTTGCAGCAAAAGCCCTGCGCCAACCGGCTTGGCCTGGTCGAAGCGCTCGAACACCACCACGCGGTGGCCCGCATCGGCGAGGCAGGAGGCTGCTGCCAGACCGGCAACGCCCGCCCCGACGATGGCTATGGAAAGACTGACCATGCCCGCGACCCTACCGTGACGAGGCAGGCCTCGCCACCGGGGTGCCGTACTGGTCCACAGCGCATGTCTGCATGAAGAAACTATCCGCTCAAAAGAATAGCGGTTGTCAATTGTCGGAACAAACATAAGATGGTGTCAGCGCAGCGGATTCAACCGCCTGCGCCAGGCTCGCAAAGAGCCGCGTCGGTGTCGCGCACCGAAAGCAAAATGCCAGAGCTTTTGCGATTTGGCGGCGTTGCCCGCAAACGCAAAGACGCGTGGAAACAAAGGGTGAGAGCAAACAAGCGTTCCAAACGCGTTTGCTCCAGGGAGGAAATGAATGCCCAAGGATAGGACGCCGCATACGCGGCGCGATTTTATTCGTTCTGCCTCGTTCTCCGCTGGCGCTGCCGCGGCCTTGTTCGGGGGATTCGGCCTTGACCCAGCTTTCGCCGCCGAGGCTGCGAAGGTGGCCGGTCGCTCCGAAAAGCCGCTCAAGGCTGCCTTCTCCAATGCCGGCCTGCAGGCGACCTGGTGCGCGCAGGGCAAGGAAGCGGCCGAATATTGGGGCAAGCTCTTCAATGTCGAGGTGACCTGGTTCGACGGCCAGCTCGACGCGGTCAAGCAGCGCGCCGCCATCGACAACATGGCTTCGCAGAAATGGGACTTCGTCGCGATCCAGGCCTTCGGCATCGGCACGCTGACGCAGCCGGTGCAGAAGATGATCGACGCCGGCATTCCCGTCATCGACATGGACACGCTGATCGCCCCGCTCGACAAGATCAACGTGCATAGTTTCCTGGCCCCGAACAACGAGTTCATGGGTGCTTCGGTCACGCAGGCTTTGTGCACTGCCATTGGCGGCAAGGGCAAGATCATCATGACCCAGGGCGCCCTCGGCCATACCGGGGCGCAGGGACGGGCCAAGGGCTTCGAGAGCGTGGTGAAGCAGTTCCCCAATATCGAGGTGCTGGATACGCAGCCCGCCGATTGGGACGTCACCAAGGCGGCCCGCCTCTGGGAGACCTACCTGACCAAATATCCGCAGATCGATGCGGCCTTCTTTCACAATGACGACATGGCGCTGGCCGCCTACAACATCATGAAGGCACGCAACCGCACCGACATCAAGATCGGCGGCGTCGACGCCATGCCGCCGGCCATCTCGGCGGTGGCGGAAGGGCGCATGTTCGCCACCGTGCGCAACCCGTCCTGCCGCATTCATGGCGGGGCGATCGTGGCTGGTGTTGCAGCTGTGGTCGGCGGCGAGAAGTCCGGCGAAGGCGGCATCCCCAAGCAGGTCGTCACCGACGGCCCCGTGGTGACCAAGGACAACGCGGCCGGCATGCTCTGGATGGAAAAGCACTATCTGATCTGAGATCGGCGTGCCGGTTTGAACGACCAAGCCGGAAGAATGGTGGGAACCTCCACTTTTTGTCATCACCGGGCTCGTCCCGGTGATCCAGGGCCACGGACCCATCGGGTTGCGGTATCTGGATGCCTGGGACGAGCCTGGGCATGACAAAAGTGGCGTTTCTCCCAATTGGCCGCGATCTTTCGATTCCATTCCGAAACCAAGAACACCACGGCTTTCCGAGAGGCATGATGGCGCTAGACGAGAAGCAAGCGGCGACCGGTGCTCCCCCACGCCTCAGGATGACGGACATCTCGAAATCGTTTGGCGGCGTGGCTGCCCTCAAAGGCGTCGATTTCACGCTTCAGGCCGGCGAGATCCACGGCCTGGTCGGCGAGAACGGCGCCGGCAAGTCGACGATGATGAAGATCATCGCCGGAGTGCATACCGAATATCAGGGCAGCCTGGAGATCGACGGCAGGCAAGTGCATTTCCGCTCGGCGCATGACTCTCTCGCTGCCGGCATCAGCATGGTGCATCAGGAACTCAGCATCGTTTCCGATCTCACCGTCGCCGAGAACGTCTATCTCGGCAAGCAGCCGCTCAACGCCTTCGGCCTGGTCGATTGGCCCGCCATGGTGAAGGGCGCGCGCGAGCAGCTCAAAAATCTCGGCATCGAGGTCGATCCGCGCATGCGTATCGGCGCCTTGCCGATCGGCCTGCAGCAATTGATCGAGCTGGCGCGCGTGCTGTTTTCAGGCGCTCGCATCATCATTCTCGACGAGCCGACATCGGCGCTGTCGCCGCCGGAGGTGCAGCGCCTGTTCGAGGTGTTGCGCAAGGTGCGGGCCGATGGTCGCAGCATCGTCTTCATTTCGCATTTTCTCGATGACATTCTCAGCATTTCCGATGCGGTGACGATCTTCCGCAACGGCCGTCATGTGATCTCCCATTCGACGCAAGGCATCGACAAGAACTGGGTGATCGAACACATGATCGGCCGCGGCCATGAAGGGCTGGAAGAGAGTTATTCGGGTCTGATCTCGCTGCCGGCCAGGCCCGAAGGCTCCCCGGTTCTGGCGACGCAGGGCCTCTCCTATGGTCGCGCCTTTGCCGATGTGTCGCTGGACGTGCGCGCCGGCGAGGTGCTCGGCGTCTACGGCTTCATGGGCTGCGGCCAGCTCGAATTCGCCCGCACCTTGTTCGGCAAGCTCAAGCCGGCGCATGGGCATATCGAATTGGAAGGCAAGACGCGGACCCTGCGCAACACGGCGCAGGCGCGCGCGGCGGGCATTGCCTTCGTGCCGGAGAGCCGGCGCTCGATGCTGTTCCATCATCAACCGCTCTATCGCAACATCTCGATCAGCATTCTCGAGAGGATCTCGCGCCTGTGGCTGAAGCCTGGCGTGGAGCGCAAGACCGCGCAGGGACATATCGAGGCCCTCCATATCCGCCCACCGCGAGTGAATGCCTTGCTCGGCTCGCTGTCGGGCGGCAACCAGCAAAAGGTCGCGTTGGCCAAATGGCTGACCCACATGCCCAAGGTGCTGATCCTCTCGGAGCCGACGCGCGGCATGGATGTCGGCGCCAAGGACGATGTGGTCAAGATCGTGCGCGACCTGCGCGACAAGGGACTGGCGGTGATCGTGGTCTCGGCCGAGCCCGAGACGGTGTTGTCGCTGGCCGATCGGGTCGTGGTGATGAAAAAGGGGCGGATCGTCCGCGAGTTTGCCGCCGAGACGATCTCGAAGGACAAATTGCTGGAAGCGGCCTGAGGCGGCAAACCCGCCTGTCTTCAGCTTGGGAGTTTTGAGGAATGAGCACACCGGTTCAGGATGGCAGCCAGGCGACGTTCGGCCGCCAGGGCTTGGGGGCGATCTTGCGCAACCAGATGCGCAACATCGCGCCCTTCGCCACCTTGCTGGCGCTGGTGATCTTCTTTGCGGTGGCGAGTCCGTCCTTTGTGACGCTGGACAATCTAGCCAATATCCTGGTGCAGATCTCGGTGACCGGCATCATCGCCGTCGGGCTGACCTTCGTGATCCTGTGCGGTGAGATCGATCTGTCGGTGGCCTCGATCGCCAATGTCACCGGTGTGGCGGTGGCGTTCTTCACGGCGCAGGAATCCTATGTGAACATCGCCAATGCCAATTTCATCATGCCCGGCGGCGTGGCCATCGTCTTCGCTCTTATCGCATGCGCTGCATTGGGACTGGTCAATGCCTTCGGCCTGACGCGGATCGGCATTCCCTCCTTCATCATGACGCTGGCGATGATGCAGATCGCCGACGGCATCTGTGCCTTGCTGCTGCGCGGCCAGATCGCCTATGCCGTGCCGGATCTGGTCTCGACGCTGGGCTCGGGCAATATCGGCGGGCTGCCGTGGATCGTGATCGTGCTGGGGATCTTCCTCGGTGTCGGCCACATTGTGCTGACCTATACGCGCTTCGGGCGCTACATCTATATGGTCGGTGGCAACCGCGAGGCGGCGGAGTTCTCCGGCATTAATGTCAGGACGATCCTGGCCGCCGTGATGGTGATCTCGGCGGTATGCTCGGGCGTGGCGGGCATGGTCGGCGTTGCGCATTTCGGCAGCGCGCAGCAGAACGAATTCACCGGTTATCTGCTCGACGCCATCGCGGCCGTGGTGGTCGGTGGCACCAGCCTCTTCGGCGGGCGCGGCGGCATCGGCAACACCATTGTCGGGCTGTGCGTGCTCGGCGTGCTCAACAATGGCCTCGATCATGTCGAGATCGACAGCTTTCTCAAGATCCTGATCCGTGGCGTCATCCTGTTGATCGCCCTGATCATCAACGTCTATGCCCAGCGCTTGCGCGACGAAAGTGCAGCGGCGGGATAAAGGTGCCAGATAAGGTCTTATCAATCCATCCAGAAGTGCCGGAGGCGAGATGCATAAGAAGATCTATCCGGTGGTCTTCATTTGCCTGACTCTGACCGTCTGCATAGCGCGGCGAGGGCCGGATCCAATTTTGTCACCGCACGCCGTCGGTATGGCAAATCCCGCATCGGTGTACTGTGCGCAGCAGGGCGGGAAGTCCATTCCCGTGCGGACCGACGCGGGGGAGAGCGCCGATTGCCAGCTGCCGGACGGCAGGCGGGTGGAGGAATGGAAGCTCTATCGCAGCAGCCACAGGTGAAGGCGCTACCGGGAGCTTGGTTTGGCCCTTGCCGCATTTCCAAACAGAAACCGGCCCTGAGGGGCCGGTTCCGGTCGCTGAAGCAAAGCGTTCCGATCAGCGCTTGAGGATACGGTTCACGCCGGAGATTACGGCCTTGAGGGCCGACTTGGTGGTGTCCTTGTCGATGCCGACACCGAACAGGGTAGAACCGTCGGCGATGCGCAGTTCGACATAGGATACCGCCGCCGCATTGGCGCCCGATCCCATGGCATGCTCGCGATAATTGGCGACGTCGAAGTCGAGACCGCTCTCAGCGCGCATGGCGGTCACGAAGGCATCGATGGGGCCGTTGCCGATGCCGGTTATGGTCTTGTCCACCCCCTCGTCGCGAATGCGCGCGGTGATGGTCCGCTCTTCTCCCTCGCCATCGCTGACGATCTGATGGGAGATGAAGGTGTAGCGGCCATTGTCGAGATATTCGCGGGTGAAGGCATCCCACAGCCTGTCGGCGCCGAGTTCAACGCCTTCGCCATCGGCGATGCCCTGCACCGCCTTGGAGAATTCGACCTGCAGAAGGCGCGGCAGTTCGATGCCGTGTTCCTTTTCCAGAATATAGGCGATGCCGCCCTTGCCGGACTGGGAGTTGATGCGGATTACCGCTTCATAGGAACGCCCGAGATCCTTGGGGTCGATCGGCAGATAAGGCACTTCCCAGACGGGGGAGGTCGCCGTTTCCAGCGCCTTGAAGCCCTTGTTGATGGCGTCCTGATGCGAGCCCGAGAAGGCGGTGAACACCAGTTCGCCGGCATAGGGATGGCGCGGGTGGATCGGCAGCTGGTTGCAGTGCTCGGCCACGCGCACCAGGCCGTTGACATCGGAGAGATCGATCTGGGGGTCGACGCCCGACATGATCAGGTTGCCGGCCATGATGACGAGATCGACATTTCCGGTGCGTTCGCCATTGCCGAACAGCGTGCCCTCGACACGGTCGGCGCCGGCCATCAGGCCGAGCTCGGCCGCCGCGACACCGGTGCCGCGATCATTGTGCGGATGCAGGGAAATGATGACGCTGTCGCGGTTCTTGATGTTGCGCGACATCCATTCGATCTGGTCGGCATAGATGTTGGGCGTCGACATCTCGACGGTGAGCGGCAGGTTCAGGATCAGCTTGTTGTCGGGGGTGGGCTGATAGACGTCCATCACCGCCTCGCAGATCTCCTTGGAGAAATCGAGTTCGGTGCCCATGAAGCTCTCGGGCGAATACTGGTGGCGGATATTTGCCTCCATGCCCAGCTCCTTGGTGAGCTGCATGATCAGCTTGGCGCCGTTGACGGCGATGTCCCGGATGCCGGCGCGGTCCTGGCGGAAGACGACGCGGCGCTGCAGCTCGGAGGTCGAGTTGTAGAGATGCACGATGGCGCTTTTGACGCCCTTCAGGCTCTCGAAGGTGCGGCGGATCAGCTCCTCGCGCGCCTGCGTCAGCACCTGGATGGCGACGCCATCGGGAATACGTCCCGTCTCGATCAGGAAGCGGACGAAATCGAAATCAGTCTGCGAAGCGGAGGGGAAGCCGACCTCGATCTCCTTGAATCCCATGCCGACGAGCGTGTCCCACATGCGCAATTTGCGCTCGTGGCCCATCGGTTCGATCAGGGCCTGGTTGCCGTCGCGCAAATCGACGGCGCACCAGGTCGGCGCCTGGCTGATGGTGCGGGACGGCCATTGGCGATCCGGCAGGTCGATCGGCGGCCAAGGCTTGTATTTGGCTGATATATCGACCTTGGGAGCGGAGAACTGAGAGACCTTGCCTGCATATGTCATGATAAAAACTCTTTAGCCAAAGGAAGGGGTGGCGAAGTAGGGCCTGACAACAGGCCCAGTCGACCGCATTCATGTCCCCTGAGCGCCCAGGCTGAAGCCCGGCCGGCCCTCAGGGGCGGCTAAGGAGGAGGCTGGAAAGGAGGGCGAACGCCAGCGCCGGCGCCGGATGCGCGAGCGTTTCAAATTTGGCGGGCGATATCGCCACGGTTCATTCCCTTTCCTGAGACGGCCCACGGCCATCAGGTGCAAGGGCTTGTACAGTGCCGTGACGGAGCCGGCAAGGGGAAATGCCGGGAAGGGGCGGGCATCATGGCGCGTTTGCAGTGGAGAGGAAGGCCGAAGGGCTTGAGAGTGACGCCCTTGCCTGCGATCACAAGGCGTCAATCATTGGAAGACCCCGATGCGTCTGTTGATCTGCGCCGCTGTGTTCTCGGCCCTGACTTCCTCGATCCTGCCTTCGGCGGCCTTGGCCGCTTCCTGCTTCGAACGGATCACCTTCGTTCAGCGCGTCATCGACGGAGACGCGAAGACCGGCTTCGTCGACAAGAAGGTGCATGATGTCATGAGCCGGGACCTGGCTGAAGCGGGACAGGCCTGCAAGGCGGGCGACGACGCCAAGGCCCAGTCGCTGATCTCCTCGACACAGCGCCGTCACGGCTATCCCGTCCGCTGACGGCGGGACCGTGCATCACACCTTGAGCCGATGCGCCAGATAGGCGCATTGAAAAGCAGGCATGCGGTCGGCCCGAATGTCCGCCCGCGTGGCGACAACATGCATGCGGGAGAGTTCCGGGCGCTCCTCCCGGGCGAGGAAGTGCTCGATCCTGTTCTTCAGTTCCCCTGATCGCAGGGGCGATCGCACCGATTTCATCAGGGCGATGCGCTGGCCGTGAAAAACCGCGGTCCATCCGGAAGCGATATCGACGCCAGCCGGCGAAACGCCGGTCTCCTCCTCCAGTTCCCGGGTCACGCTGCCGGCGAGATTGACGGTAGTCCCATCGAGGTCGGAGGGATCGGGCGTTCCGGCGGCGAAATAGATCGCACCGGCGTTGGAGGTGTGCTCGGCCATTTCGCCGAGCAGGAAGGCGCCATCGGCGGCCTCGAGTGCGGCCATGGCGAAACAGTTCCATCGGGCCTCGCCCGGCGTGCCGAAATCCCGCCAGGCCAGGAAGCTGGCATAGTCCGTCATTAGATAGGCGCCGCGAAACCGGCGTTCCACGATCTGCCAGCGGTGCAGCAGCAGGATCTTGCCGTTGAAGCTCGCCGGCTTCGCTTCGATCACCTTTTGCCAATGCGCTTCTATCGCTTCGGCATTCTCCTCGGCGAACTGCCAGGGCTGTTGTTCCAAGCGGCAATCGATGGCGTCGAGCGCGACGATCTCCGGCTCAGACATGCAGGTTTCCCTCGCTGACGATCACGGCGGAGCCGCCGATCGAGGCGCCGGCCAGACGCGTGCCCTTGATGATCATGGACAGGTCAATCAGGGAAGGGCGGCCCATTTCGAAGCCCTGCTCGATGCGGAAATGGCGGGTGCCGTCGGCGAGGTCGTCGAAGCGGGCAATCACGCCGGTAAGGCCGGCCACCGCGGAACCAGTCGCCGGATCCTCGGGGATGCCGTCGCCGGGCGAGAACATGCGGGCATGAAAGCTGGAGCCGGCCTCAACGGTTTGGCGGGTATAGGCATAGGCGGCGCCGAGGCCTTCCTGGCCAAAAGCCTCCGTCCACAGGCTCGTATTGATCCGGATACGCCCGATCGCTTCCAGCGAACGCACGGGAACGAAGGTGTAGGGAAAGCCGGTGCCGAACACGGTGGGATGGTGGTTTTCGAAGCCGATCTGCTGTTCGCTCAGGCCCAGCGCTTCGGCGATCAAGCTCGTGGCGGTCGGCGCCCCGCGCTCGGTCGGCAGGGCCGGTATGTCGAAGCGGGCATAGGCGCTGCCGTCCTTGAGGGAGACCGCACAGGGCACGATACCGATCTGTTCTTCCAGGCCGAAGAGGTAGTCGCCCGGCCGGCGGTCATGGTCGAGCAGCGCCAAGAGCACGGCCGTGCCCACGGTGGGATGGCCGGCAAAGGGCATTTCGAGGCCCGGCGTGAAGATGCGGATACGAGCCCGGTGGCGGCCATCATCCGGTGGCAGGACGAAGACGGTTTCCGACAGGTTGAATTCGCGGGCGATCTGCTGCATGGCCGCAGCATCCAACCCTTCGCAATCGAGCACCACCGCAAGAGGATTGCCCGCAAGGGCGCGATCGGTGAAGACGTCGAGCGTGTAGAAACGACGGGGCATGGTGGGCTCCTCGCAAGGCAAAGGGACAAAAGGACCGTTCCGGTAGAAACGAAAGCGTTTTTCAGAAAAGTCGATAGACTTTTCGATTAAGAAAGCACCTTAAAACAATGAGTTAGAGCAAAGTGCGGGAAAACGCCCTTTGCTCTATACCGCGACCACCTCGAAGCGGTGGCTTGGCGTCACGAATTCGTCCTGTGCCGCCACGGTGAGGATCTCTCGCGAACCCGCCTCGGCAGTGCGCTTGAGCAGGCCGTAGATCGAGGCGCTGGCCAGGTCCAGGGCCTGTGCCGCCGAGCCCGAGCGCTTCCAGTGCAGATTGAACAGTGCGGCGATCGCATCGCCCGCCCCGTTGATGTCGAGGCCGAGGCGAGGCGTGCGAACCCGGTAAAAGCCGTGGCTGTCCGCCGCCAGGAGGTCGACGGCATCGTCCGGCGTGTCGTCGGTATCGAGCGAGGTCACCAGTACGACCTTGGGACCGGTGGCCTGCAAGGCGGTGACAGCGGCCTTGGCATCGGCCAGGGTGCGGACTTCCCGCCCGGCGAGATATTCGAGCTCGAACCGGTTGGGAGTGATGACGTCGGCAGCCGGGACCGCCTGGTCGCGCATGAACTCGGGAATCCCTGGGCGTACGAAAACGCCGCGGCCGATATCGCCGATCACCGGATCGCAGCAATAGGTCGCGGCCGGGTTGGCGGCGCGGACCTTGCCGACGGCGGCGAGAATGGCGTTGCCGATATCGGAGGAGCCCATATAGCCGGAGATCACGCCATCGCAGCGAGGCAGGACTCCACGCTCGGCCAGGCCCTCGACCAGTTCGTCCACCATGGTGCCGTCATAGACCCGGCCTTTCCAGGCGCCATAACCGGTGTGGTTGGAAAACTGCACGGTGTGGATGGCCCAGACCTCACAGCCGAGGCGCTGCATCGGGAAAACCGCCGAGGCATTGCCGACATGGCCATAGGTGACCCAGGACTGGATGGACAGGATGTTCATGATGACTCGGACAAACAAGCACTGAGCATGACACAACAGACGAAATTCAGGTCGGGCGCAACGGTTTGGCGCGAACGCCATTCATGATCATTTTTGATCGCTTCGATCAAGCGTAGCTATGCAAAGGCGAGGGGACCCGCTTTGCCGCCATGACGGCGGCGAGGGGAAGGGGACTTCCGCGAAGGCGGTGGCATTCCCATATCGGTGCTCAGTATTCATTTTCTTTGTCTTGGGTCGATACAATGTTGCTCGATATCGCACCGTCCGCCATTCTGGATGAGGACACCCATCCTCAACGGACTTCATCTCTTTCGACGCCCGAAGACGGGTTTTTGCTTGACGCTTATTCGAACGCCGTCATCGACGTTGCCGAAAAAGTCGGGCTCGCCGTCGTGAAACTCGACATCCGCAAGGGCGGTAAGCCGGCGGGGTCGGGCTCCGGCGTCATTCTTTCGCCGGACGGCCTCGTACTGACCAACAGCCACGTTGCGCAGGGCACCTCCCGGGTTTCGGTGCAGACCCAGGACGGACGCCATTTCGACGCGCGACTAATCGGCGATGATCCCGATACGGATCTGGCTCTCGTTCATATCGAGCAGCCGGTCAGCCTGCCCTCGGCGCGGCTCGGCAATTCCAGCCTGCTGCGGCGTGGGCAGGTGGCGATCGCCATCGGCAATCCGCTCGGCTTCGAGGCCACGGTGACGACCGGCGTGATCTCGGCGCTCGGGCGCTCGCTGCGCGCCAAGAGCGGGCGGTTGATCGATGACGTCATCCAGACGGATGCTGCCCTCAATCCGGGCAATTCCGGCGGGCCGCTGGTGTCCACGCTCGGCGAGGTCATCGGCATCAACACCGCGGTGATCATGGGAGCGCAGGGGATCTGCTTTGCCGTCGCGTCCAACACCGCGAGCTTCGTGATGGGGCAGCTCATCCGGCATGGTCGCGTGCGCAGGGCTTCCATCGGCATTGCCGCACAGCAGGCGTCGATTTCACGCCGTGTTCAGATGGCGGCGGGCATCGAGCAGGGCGTAGGAGTGATGATTGCCAGCGCCGAAGCCGGCGGTCCTGCGGACGGCGCCGGGCTGTTGATGGGCGATATCATCGTTGCGCTCGACGGGCGTCGCGTCGCCGCGGTGGACGATCTCATCCGCCTGCTCGGCGAAGAGCGCATCGGCAAAGCGACGCGTTTCGACGTGCTGCGCAACGGCAAGCCCCGCTCTCTCGACGTAACGCCGAGGGAGCGGCAGGGGTCGTGAGGGCAGCGGGTCGGTTGCGTCCGATCCGCGTCAGTGTCCTGAAACCTGCCTGACGACCTTGCGCACGCCTCGCAATGTCGGCGTCACCACTTGCATGACCGCGGCCTTGGCCCGGTCGGCGCCCGGGTTGGGACCCGGGCGCTGTGGCTGCATGCCGATGGCGCGCAGATAACGATTGGCTGCGCGGACGTGCCCGCGCCCGCGGCTGGCATCGGTCTCGAAGGAGAAGGCGTAGGAGATGCTGCGAACGCCGCCGGTCCGCACCCAATGGGGAGCATCCTGCGGTTGATGGAAACCGCGGCCCGGCTCCAGGTAGAAGACATGCTCCTGCTGGGGATCGCAGCCTTCGAGATCGAGCTGGCCGATGTTCACCGTGCCCCTGACATAGAAGCGTTCGAGATCACTCTCATCCACCACGTTCGGCGGAAAGACGTGATAATGCTTGGGCCCCTCGATCTGGAAGAAGTGCGTAATTTCCGGATCGAAGTGGAAGGGCGTGGTGGATGCGGCCGAGGAAATGAAGATGGCGGATTCGAGCCGGGCGATTCTCTCGTCACTTAGGCCGCCACGCAGTGCGGTGATCTTGCGGAAGAGTGTGTCCAGGAGGTCGCGGAAGCCGGAATCATGGTTCTCAAGGCGTTTCAGCAGGACGCGGGCGGGCGCATCGCTCAACTGAGCCAGGACCTCGTGCGGCCTGGCCCTGTTCTGCTCGACATCGTAGAACTTCGTGCCCGGCGTCGGCGCTGACCCCGCGATGAAATAATCCTGAGGACTGTCGGCGTAGCGCTCAGCCAGGGTCGCCAGCGCATCGGGCTGGAACATCGGCAAGCGATGAAGACTGTGCTCGAAAGCCATGGGCACGCGATCATAGGCGTCGCGATAGCCGTCTGCATCGATGGTAATGAGTTCGTCGGCGGAAAAGCTCATGGCCAGGACCGTTCGTGAAGAGAGAAGATATGCACTAATTTTGAAAGTATCCTGCTCGTTACGACAGATGGTTACAAGCTGGGAAAAATGTGAATAAGCAGCAGGCTTAGTGGATAGGTGCGGATATACTGAGGCTACTCCGAATTGCATGGTATGCCATATCCGAACGTAAGATAGCCCTTATTTGGTCGGTTGCGTGCGCCCACTTGACGGAGTGCTGTCTACTACTTTTGGTGACTGGACGCGGGAATGGCCTCATAAAGGTTGAGGCTTGCCGCCAGCAGTGCCCCAGTGAGGGATCTTGTTGAATCGCAGTTCGGCCCAAGCAGATTCCTCCCGATCGAGCCATGGACACGACCACGAGGAATCTACCGAGCCTCAAACATTTGCTGGATGTCTCGACGATGCCCGTTCTTGGGCAATTGCGAGAAGTTCAGCCCTGCCGCCGCAAATAAAAGCCTTCGAAATAGGTCAGTGTGCGTTCGGGATGGAACGGGATTTCGGCCTGGAGCTCGGGTACCAGCCAGCGATCCTGCAGGCGATAGCCGCGTGCCTCGAAATAGGCCAGGAACTTGGCGCGATTGAACAACCGGCACGGGATGACGGAGGATACGTGGTTCTGAGCCGTCCATGCGTCGGGCGCATCTGAGATCGGAATCTTGTTGATCAGAATATGCTCGGGCAAGGCCGGGACCGTGTCGAGAATGCCGGGGCCATGTTCGCCGAAGGGGTCCGGCAGATATTGGATCATGCCCAGCATGAGCATGATGTCAGGGGCTGGTGCCTCTGCCAGCTCCGAGCCGAAGCTGATCATGGTGGACTCCAGCCTTGCATGCCGCTGCCGCCCACGCTCGACCATGTCGGGCATGTCGACGACATGCCAGTTCAGAGGCGGCTTCAGAAGGCCGTAGCGCTCGCACAGTTCATAGAAGATGCCGCCCGCGCCACCGAAATCGAGCACGTTGCTGCCCGGCTGGAGCAGTTTCGACAGCCACAGCATGACGGCAAATTGCGAGGTCTGGAACACGGTGGGTGCTTCGACCTCGGCGTCGCGAACCAGCAATTCGGCGAGAGCGTCGTCATGCCAGCCGACCTTGCCGATATTTGCGGAAAATCGCTCGGCTTCGGCGTAGCTGCCGAAGACGCCGTAGAACAGATCCATCCGTCCCGCCCAGACATGCCTGATGTAAAGTCCTTTCACGAAGGGAAGTTTCCCCAGCCAGGCGCCAATGGCGCTGTGCATCATGAGGGCTTTGAAGAGCTGTTTCATGGAAGTCCCGGCGGTGAGGGGGCGGCATGCTGGCGAAGCTGGGTGTCGAGTTCCGACGGCACCCCGAACGTGCCTTCATACTGTGGTCGCGCCCGATTTGCTTCATTCCGATTGGGATATGAAGATTAATTGCGTGCAATGAAAGTGGATTGCGGTCGATCAGCATGCCTGCGCTGAATAATGCGAAGGCCGATCGAGACGAGGGACAGGCGGCATAAACAGACCGTCAGAGCGCAAAGAGAAACGCGCCGGCGTGACCGGCGCGTATCAATTCTTCCTGGTCCTCGCTATCGCTAGATAGCGAGTGGGGTAGAGGTCGATCAGAACTTGTAGGAAATACCCGCGCGGATCGTATGGGTTTTCAGATTGATCCGATCATTGTAATTTCCGGCTGCCGTTGTTGAGTAGTTGAAATAATCCTTTTTGCCGTAATCGGCATAACGATACTCGACGCGAGCGATCAGATTATCGGTGACGGCATATTCCAGGCCAGCACCCACGGTCCAGCCCACGCGGGTGCTGGAATAACGCAGCGGGCCGTCGACATTCCAGATGGGCGCGAAGTCATATTTCCCGAATGCGACGCCGCCAGTGATGTAGGGCAGGAAGCGATCGATGGCATAGCCGACCCGCAGACGAACCGAACCATCCCATTTCAGCTCTGCTCGCTGCTTATAGGTCGTGATCGGATCTGGGGCTCCATGCGAGAAGTTGAGGTTGCCTCGAGCCCTCGCGCTTCCCTTCAGGGAGTCATAATTGATGTCGCCTTCGACACCGACCACCAGATTGTTCTGGAACTGGTAATTGTAACCAGTATAGACGCCGGCCGTGAAACCGTTGGCAGTCAACTTGCCCTTGTAGTCCCACTCGCCGCTGGCGATCCAATAGTCCGAATAGTCGGACTTGCCCCAGGTATAGCCTGCCTGAACACCGCCGTAGAAGCCGGTCCAGGAATAGGGGGCTGCGACCGGAGCGATCGGTTCGACAGGCTGCGGAGCGAGATCAGCGGCGTAGACGGCCGTTGAGGAAAGCAGGATTGCCAGAGCTGCGGCAGAAATTTTCATGGCTACATGTCCTAACAACATTTTCCGAATAATGACGTTTCTCGGACGTTGAGTCTGTAACAAGAAAGACACACCCGGTTGATTTTTATAGATACCGTGGAGATGGCGGTATATAATTGCCATTCAATGGTGGTTGCAATTAAAAATTCGGGGAGTATCTCCTAGCTTTAGGTTAAATAAAGCTCATTATTTAGAAATATTAACCTTCAATCGGTTCCAAATGACCTACGGAGATGTAGGCCTTGTTATCAATGGGGGATGGGTTTTGAGACCAAGCGGACAGAGACGCTACCTCCAAGGTATTATGTCAGTATCTTTTGTCGGTGGGCGCTTGAACGTATCGTCATCGTGAAATGACGAAAGGCCCGCAAGCCGGGCGCTTGCGGGCCTTAGAAGAACGGATAGTCGACGGGGAAGTATCGGTAGACTGAACCTCAGACCTGGACGAGCCAGGCGTGATCAGGATCGTTGTGGAACTTCCACACGCGTTTGGGACCTGCCATGACGTTGAGATAATAGAGGTCGTAGCCGTGGGCCGCGCCGACAGGGTGATATCCCTTGGGCACGAGTACGACATCACGATCGGAAAAGGCGATCACCTCGTCGAGCGAACGATCATCCGTGTAAACGCGCTGGACGCCAAAGCCCTGGGCAGGGTTGAAGCGGTGGTAATAGGTTTCTTCCAACAGGCTTTCGGCAGGCAAGTTGTCCTGGTCGTGCTTGTGAGGCGGATAGCTAGACCAATTGCCGGACGGGGTGATCACCTCCACCACCAGCAGGCTCTCGGCCGGTTCCCATTCCGGCAGGATGTTGCGGACATGGCGTGTGTTCGAGCCCTTGCCGCGTGTTTCCTGGCCGACTTGATCGGGGCCGATCACGCGGGCAGGCAGGGCGCCGGTGCCCGGTGCCGCACATATCGCGAGTTCGACCGGCGTTTCAGCCTTGACCTCATAGGACGAGCCGGCGGGGACGTAGACCGACCAGGGCGCGCCCTCGAAGGGATTGGCGCGTTCGCCCAGCACGCCGAAATCCTGGCGGCCGGCCTTGATCGAAGCCTTGCCGGCCACCAGCACGAGGCAGATTTCGGTGGCGCCGGTCTCGGCGCTCAGGCTTTCGCCCGCCGCGAGATCGTGGACTTCGAAGCCGACATAGGTCCAGCCGGCCGATTGCGGCGTGACCCGGTGGATACGGGAGCCGGACCGGCCGGGCTTGAGGAGAAGTTTCGACATCATGGCCTCCTGGCGCAAAGTGCGATTCCTGCGAACCGCACTTTGCTCTGACTCTTTGTTTCGACGCATCTTTGCTATTTGAAGTGACCCAGTGAAATCGCAAAATGCCTTAGGGCTCATTGCTGCTGGTGTATCGAAGTGGCCGTCAGGCCGCTTTCAATCCCGTCTCGCCGAGCACCTTCCGCAGATGGGCGTAGCCGGCCTTGGCGTAGGCCAGCGGATTGGCCTTCTTGGGGTCCTGCTCGGCCTCGACGATGACCCAACCGGAATAGCCCTGGAGTTCGCGGAACACGCTCGCGAAATCGATCATGCCGTCACCGGGAACCGTATAGACCCCGGCGAGCACGCTATCGAGGAAACTCCAATCCTCGGCATCGGAGTGGGCCCTGACCTCGGCGCGCACATCCTTGGTGTGGACATGGCTGATGCGGTTGCGATAGCGGCGGGCGAGATCCGCCGGATCGGAGCCGCCCCAGGTGGCGTGGCCGGTATCGAGCAGGAGGTGCGCGGCCGGGCCGGTCGCTGCCATGAAGGCATCGATGTCGGCCTGCGACTGCACGATGGTGCCCATGTGATGGTGATAGTCGAGCTGCAGCCCCTCGGCCTTGAGCATCTCGGCATAGGCGGTGATGCGACGGCCATATTCGGCCCAATCGGCAGACGCCATCACCGGACGCTGCGACAGCGGCCTGGCCTTGTCGCCATGGATGGCGTTGGAAGTTTCGGCAACGATGAAGACGCTGGTACCCGCAGCCTTGAGCAGGTCGATGTGGGCCCGCGCCGCCGTGAACTCGGCGTGCTCGTCCCGGGTCAGCAATTCGATCGAGTGCCAGCCACCGACGCAGGCGAGGCCGAAGGGCGCGAGTGCGGCCTTGAGCGCATTCGCCTCGCGCGGGAACTTGTTGCCGAGTTCCATGCCCTCGAAGCCGACTTCCCTGGCCTCGGCCAGGCAGGTTTCCAGCGGTGTGTCGCCACCGATCTCAGGCATGTCGTCATTCGACCAGCCGATGGGGTTGGCGCCAATACGGATAGGCATAGATAGGCTCCGGTATGTGCTGTTTCGGGGGGCGGGTCTTCTTCAGACCCGCTTATCTGCAAGAGTAGGTGAAGTGATACCAAGTCGCATTAATGCTGACTCTTGACGCATCTAGCGGGATTGGTGTGCCGGTCTTCTCAGCTCCATCTCTCGATGGAGCTGAGAAGACCGGCACACCAATTACCGTCATCGCAGACCATGGGTCGATCTTTCTGCGACTTGGTATGATTTGACGAAGGCGGGCCTGAAGACCCGCCCCCAACTCAGGCTCAGTCGCCCACGCGCTGCAGCGCCTTTTGGGTCACATAGGCGGCATGGGCGGCCTCGACCTCACGACGCTGGGAAACCTCGGGCACGGCGACATCCCACCAGGTTCCGCCCGCATCGGTCGATTCGAGAGGATCGGTATCGATTACTACGACGGAGGTTCTGACATGGCCGCGCGCGGCGGTGACGGCGGCCTCCAACTCGGCCAGGCTCTTGACCTTGATGGCATGGGCACCAAGGCTGGCGGCATGCGCGGCAAAATCGATGTCCGGCAGCACGTCGTGGCGGGTGTCGCGCAGGAGGTTGTTGAAGCTTTCGCCGCCCGTCGCCCGCTGCAGGCGGTTGATGCAGCCATAGCCCCTGTTGTCGAGCACGACGATGGTCAGCTTGGCACCGGCCATGATCGAGGTGGCGATCTCCGAATTGGCCATCAGATAGGAGCCGTCACCGACCATGACGATGACCTCGCGGTCGGGCTCGGCCATCTTCACGCCCAGCCCGCCGGCGATCTCGTAGCCCATGCAGGAATAGCCATATTCCATGTGATAGCCACCGGGAGCACCGGCCTGCCAGAGCTTGTGGAGTTCGCCCGGCAGGCCACCAGCGGCGCAGACCACGACGTCGCTGGGCTTGCCGACCCGTTGCACGGCGCCGATCACCTGGGCGTCGGACGGCAGTTCGGCGTTGCTGGCGTCGGTGTAGCGGGCTGATGTCTTCAGCCATTCTTCGCGGCCGGACACCGCCTTGCCTGTCCAGTCCTCCGGCGCCTTCCAGTTGCCGAGCGCGCTCGACAGCAATTCGAGACCCACCCTGGCATCGCAGACCAGCGGCAAAGCCCGGTGCTTGGCGGCATCGAAAGGCTGGGTGTTGAGGCCAACGATGCGATGCGTGTCGGCCTTGAACAGAGACCAGGAGCCGGTGGTGAAGTCCTGCAGGCGGGTTCCCACGGCCAGAACCAGATCGGCTTCCTCGGCCACCGTATTAGCAGCGCCGGTGCCGGTCACGCCGATGGCTCCCATGCCGAGAGGATTGTCCTGCGCGATGGCGCTCTTGCCGGCCTGGGTTTCGCCGACCGGAATGCCGTGCTTTTCGGCAAAGGCGGCGAGGGTGGCTTCGGCCTGCGAATAGAGCGTGCCGCCGCCGGTGACGATCACGGGCTTGCGGGCAGCCTTCAAGGCCGCAACGGCAGCCGCCAATTCGTCCTCGTCGGGACGTGTACGCCGACTGGTCCAGATGCGCTCCTCGAAGAAGGAGGCGGGGTAGTCATAGGCCTCGGCCTGCACGTCCTGGCACAGTGCCAGAGTGACCGGACCGCAATCGGCCGGATCGGTCAGCACGGTCATGGCTCGAGCCAGGGCCGGGATGATCTGTTCGGGCCGGGTGATGCGGTCGAAATAGCGCGAGACGGGTCGGAAGGCGTCGTTCGGGGTCAGGGTGCCGTCGCCGAAATCCTCGAGTTGCTGCAGCACCGGATCGGGCCGGCGATTGGCGAAGACGTCCCCGGGCAGCAGCAGGAGCGGCAAGCGGTTGACATGGGCGACAGCCGCGGCCGTGACCAGATTGGTCGCGCCCGGTCCAATGGATGTGGTGCAGGCCATCATGCGGCGGCGGCGCATCGCCTTGGCATAGGCGGTGGCGGCATGTGCCATCGATTGTTCGTTATGGGCACGATAGGTCGGCAGGGTCTCGCGGGCCTGGTAGAGAGCCTCGCCGATGCCGGCGACGTTGCCATGCCCGAAAATAGCGAAGACGCCGGCGAAAATCCGCACCGTCTCGCCATCGAGGACCGTCTTTTGGGCGGTGAGAAAGCGGACCAGGGCCTGGGCCATTGTAAGACGGATGGTAGCCACGAAATCTCTCCCTGAGCGTATTGGACTCAACTATCAAAATGGTTGAGTGGCCTGCTCCGAATGCCATTTATCGAAAAGTGGAGGCCCTGCGCCGCCCCTGCCTGGGATGCCGGACCATAGCGCGCACGAACCCGCTTCGCGAGGGCTATTGGGCAGCCGCCGCCTGCCCGGAGGCGCTCTGCCAGGCCTGAACCAGCCGGGCGAAGCGCGATGCCATGGCATCGACGGCGTCTTCATCGCTGAGGGCGCCGCGCAGCCAGGCCCTGGCCGGTTCGTTGAAGATGGTGCGTCCGACGGCAAAACCCTTGACCATGGGCTGGCTCGCCGCCACCGCGAAGGCGGCTTCGAGATCCTCCTCAGGCGCTTCCAGGCCGAGCAGCACGATGCCGCGGCAAAGCGGATCGTTGCGTTCGATCACCTCAGCGACGGCACGCCAGGCCGCGGCGGTCTTCAGTGGCTCCAGCTTCCACCAGTCCGGCTTGATGCCGAGATCATAGAGGCGTTGCACCACGCTCGACACGGTGTCGTCCTCGAGCGGACCATGCTTGCCGGCGATGATCTCGATCAGCAATTCGCGTCCCACCGTGCGCGCCGCCGCGTGAAGGCGCAGCAATTGGCGTTCCTGCTGCTCCCTGAGGGCAGCGGGGTCGCTCGGATGATAGAAGCAAAGGCATTTGATCGTGTGTCCGACCGGCCATTCGATCAGGCTGGTGCCGACGTCTGGGCCGCCTTCGAACTCCAGCGGCCGGGAGCCTGGAAGTTCAACCGGCCGACCGATCCAGAAGGGATGGTCAGCGGCACGGAACAAGGCTTCGCGGCCATAGATGCCGTCGATCAGCATGCCGTAACCAGGTCGCCCGGCTGCGATCCTGGCGGCGGCCTTGACCGCCAGGGCCTTGAAGACGGAGATGCGCTCCCGCGATACGCCGATTTCGTCCGCCATCGCCTCCATCTGGGCGCGGTGGTCGACGGCGAGCGCCATCAGCCCTTCGGGGGCCGGGCGGCGGGTGGTGGCCCAATGAATGTGGTTGATGGCAGCATCCTTGCGCAGGGCGCGCTCCTTACTGCCATGGTCGAGGAAATAGCTCAGCTCGGTGAAAGTCGGAATTTCCGGCGAGCAAAGCAGACGGGAAACCGCGAAGGCACCGCTGGCATTGGCATAGGCGCAGGCGGTTTCGAGCGGCTCGCCGCGCAACCACCCGCGCAGGAAACCCGAGAGGAAGGCATCACCCGCGCCTAGGACATTATAGACCTCGACCGGAAAGCCCGGTCCACGGATACCGTCGTCGAGACTTGCCGGGATGGCGCCTGGAAAGACGACGCAGCCCATCGGCCCGCGCTTGCAGACGATGGTGCCGGCGGAGATGGCCCGGATGCGCCGCAACGTTTCGAGCGTGTCCTCCGAACCGCCGGCAATGGCGAGTTCCTCTTCCGTGCCGACGATCAGGTCGCAGTCGGGCAGGATGGTCTGCAGATGCGCGGTGACGTGATCGGCTTTGATGTAGCGCTCCTCGCCGGCGCCGTGGCCGGCGAGGCCCCAGAGGTTGGGCCGATAGTCGACATCGAACACCACCTTGCGGCCATGCTTCTTGGCAAGGCGTATGGCCTTGCGCTGGGCGGCGTCGGTGTTGGGCTTGGAAAAATGCGTGCCGGTGACGACGATGGCCGCAGCCGAGGCGATCAGCGTCTCGTCGATGTCGCTTTCGTCGAGCGCCATGTCGGCGCAGTTGTCCCGATAGAAGATGAGGGGAAATTGCTTCTCGTCGCGCACGCCGAGAATCACCAGGGCGGTGAGGCGGGCGGGATCGGTATGGATCCCTTCGATGGCAACACCCTCGCGCTGCATTTGCTCGCGGATGAAGCGGCCCATGGCTTCGTCACCGACCCGGGTGATCAGGCCGGATTTCAGGCCCAGGCGGGCGGTGCCGATGGCGATATTGGCGGGGCAGCCCCCAACAGCCTTAGTAAAGGAGGACATGTCCTCCAGCCTGCCGCCGACCTGCTGGCCATAAAGATCCACCGAAGCGCGGCCGATCGTGATGACATCGAGTGCGGGCGTGCTCATCCTTGACCTCCAGACAGGCAGGCCACCTGATCCCTCGGTCCCGGCTGCAAAGTTGCAACCGCGTCGGGCAGGAACGGCCGGCGCATAACGCTTCCTCTTGGCGACGCCATGGCGAGCCGCCGCCTTGTTTTTGTCGCCGCGCTCGGTGGGCGTTGCGGCGATTGCCGCGCCCTTCGGTCGGCGCTTCAAAAATGAAACATATATTCTATTGTGTTGTCAATATAGAATAAAAATGCCATATTTTGGAACGAAGCAGGCGTTGCCACCGCCTCCGCATGAAAGATTGCGATTCGAGGGCGTGGCGCCATTGCCCCAGCAGAATTTCACGGCACTGCCCATGAATGAGCAATATCGGGAAATTCCGCAAGCGTTTGGAATTCTGCAGATTCCTCAGGAATCTGCGTGTGATTATCGTACAGCAAAGAGGCCCGGTCCTCGGGTCAAATCGACAGATTGGGGAGAGAAATGGTTCGTCTCGCAGTTCTCGGCGCCGGCCGCATCGGCAAGATCCATGGCCGCAACGCGGCGTTGCACCCGCAGGCCAGGCTGATTTCGGTTTCCGATCCGCATCAACCCTCCGCCGAGGCGCTTGCAGCCGAGACCGGCGCACGTGTCAGCACGATCGACGAGGCTATCGCGGCCGACGACGTCGACGCGGTGCTGATCTGCACGCCGACCAGTACGCATGCCGATTTGATCGAACGAGCCGTGCAGGCGGGCAAGGCGGTGTTCTGCGAGAAGCCGGTCGATCTGTCTTCCGACAGGATCCGCCGCTGCCTCGCCGAGGTCGGCAGGGCCGGCAAGCCGCTGATGATCGGCTTCAACCGCCGATTCGACCCCAATTTCGCAACGCTCAAGCAGCGTCTCGTCGACGGATCGGTCGGGGAGGTGGAACTGGTCACCATCATCTCGCGCGACCCGGCGCCGCCGCCTGTCTCTTATATCGAGAGCTCGGGCGGTCTCTTCCGCGACATGATGATCCATGACCTCGATTTGGCCCGCTTCCTGCTGGCCGAGGAGCCGGTCGAGGTGCATGCGGTCGCCTCCGCGCTCGTCGATCCGGCGATCGGGAGGGCGGGTGACGTCGACACTGCCGCCGTGCTGCTGAAGACGGCTTCGGGCAAGATCGCCCAGATCTCGAATTCGCGACGCGCGACCTATGGTTATGACCAACGCATCGAGGTGCACGGTTCCAAGGGGTTGATTCGTGCCCACAACGTGCCGAAGACCACCGTGGAAGTGGCGACGGGAGCCGGCTTCCTCGCCGATCCCGTGCAGGACTTCTTCCTGGAACGCTATGCCGAGGCCTACCGCCTGGAGATGACGGCCTTCGTCGATGCCATCCTGGCGGGCAAGGTTCCCAACCCCTCGGGCGAGGACGGGCTGAAGGCCCAGATCCTGGCGGATGCCGCCACGCAGGCCGCCCAGACGGGCAATGCGGTAAAGCTCTAGGGCAGGCGCGGGAGATACGGCGTGTCGATCCCCTCGGTTCCATCGAAAGATGGAGCGGGATCGACACTCCAAGTGCTGGCCTCGGCCGCGCTCGCAGTTTGCCCCCTCAGTCGCGTCCCTTGTGTTCGGCCGTGCCGACGGCAAGCGTCATGGCCAGGGCGAATGTCGCCGCCAGCGAACGGAAGGCACCATGATCGGCCTCTTCCACATCCAGGCGAATGCGCGCGAGGCGTGCGAGAGGGCTCGCCGGGCTGTCGGTAATGGCCAGGATGGCATTGCCGCGCTGATGCGCGATGCCGGCCAGTTCGATGGTATCGGGCGAGTAGGGGTTGTAGGAAATCGCCAGCACCACGTCCCTGGGGCCGGCCAGCGAAATCTGTTCCTTGCCGAGCTGGCCGACATGGTCGACCAGCGCACAACGCTGGCCGAGATTGCCAAAGGCATAGGCGAGATAGGCGGCGACCGAGAAAAGCCGGCGGGCCGCGACCAGATGGATGATGTCGGCACCGGCAAGCAATTCGATGGCTGCGTCGATCTTTTCGGGATCGGCGGACGCACGCAGGCGTTCGATCGAAAGCGTGGCGGCATCGGCAAAGCCGTTGAGCAGCGGTGCCGAAAGCGAGCCTTCGTTCGGCTCGGCCCGCAGCAAGGCCACTCTCTGTCGATAATCGGGAAAACGCTGCTTCAGGCGGGTGAGAAAGACCTGCTGCAGGTCGGAAAAACCGGAATAGCCCAGCGTCTTGGCAAAGCGAACCAGGGTGGAAGCCTGCACGCCGGCATTTTCGGCGATCGCGGCGGCCGTGCCGAGCGCAATCTCGTCGGGATGGTCGTTGGCAAAATGAGCCACTTGCCTCAGGCGTTTGGGCAATTGGTCGATCCGGTCGGCGAGGCGCGCGGAAAAGTCGGCAAAGTCGCGCGTCTCGTCCTCAGCCATGGTCCTATCCCGTTCCAGAAGCGGGGCAGTGTTCTCGCTGCCCTCCCTATCATTGACGCCGCTGGCAGTGATGCCACGCGACTGCGATGCCGGATCGTGCCGCAAAAGCGCGCCCCAGGGAAGGTTAGTGCAACTGGAAAGGCTGCGAAACCCGTTTCGCAATCGGGGGTGTGGATCAGCTCAGTGTCGGCGCGTGAGCGGATCGACACTGTCGGTTGTCGGTTTTTCCTCATCCCGGTCGCGTGGTGCATCGGAGGAGGGCGGCGGCAGATGCCGGGCCGGGTCGTCGGTGAAGCGGGCAATCAAGGCCGCGATGATGCCAGTAAACAGCATGGCAGTTGTCCCCTTGGCTGCGACGGCGAACGGCGCGAGCCAGTATGGATATCCTTTCTTCCTCCGAGAGGCCGCAGGAGCGCTCCCGGTGAGTCGAATCGATCTATGCCGATTTTGATGCACTGCAACATACAGCAGATCTGTGCTGCGATGCACAATGAAATGGAATGACGGCCATACCATGGCGGTATGGCAGATGAACGCGAATGGAGGCAGGTGATGGACGCGTTGGCCAAATCGGACGGCAGGGGGCTTGGAATCGGCCTGATCGGCACGGGTTATATGGGCAAATGTCACGCCCTGGCCTGGAATGCGGTGGCTTCGACCTTCGGCGATCTCGCCCGGCCCCGCTTGCTCGCGCTTGCCGAGGCTTCGGCCGATCTCGCCCACGCCAAGGCGGAGGAACTCGGCTTTGCGGCCTCGACAGGCGATTGGCGTGAACTCCTGGCCGACCCGCAGATCGACGTGATCTCCATAACCACGCCGAACCGCTTCCATGCCGAGATGGCAATCGCTGCGCTGGAGGCGGGCAAGCATGTCTGGTGCGAAAAGCCGATGGCGACCGCTTTTGCCGACGCGCAGGCGATGCACGCCGCCTGGCGCCGCAGCGGCAAGGTCGCGGTGCTGGGCTATAATTATATACAGAACCCCGCCATGCGGCTGATCCGCAAGCTGATCGGCGAGGGCGCGATCGGCGTCGTCAACCACGTCCGCCTGGAGATGGACGAGGATTTCATGGCCGACCGGCAAACCCCCTTCGCGACCCGCAACGAGGCCAGCGCCGGGTACGGGGCTCTCGACGACTTTGCCGTGCATCCCCTCAGCCTGCTGCGTTTCGTCCTTGGCGGGGTCGCCGAAGTGTTCGGGGAGATGGCCAGGCCCTATGCGGACCGCCCGCATCCAGACGGTGGCAGGCGGGCCATCGAGAATTATGATATCGCCACGGCCCTGCTGCGTCTCGAGAGTGGCGCCTCGGGTGTGCTCACCGTCAACCGCGCGGCCTGGGGGCGCAAGGGGCGGATCCAGCTGCAGGTCTTCGGTGATGCCGGGGCCGTCGTGTTCGATCAGGAGCGTTTTAACGAGGTGCAACTCTTTCGCCGTGAGGGGGCCGAGGAAACCCAAGGGTTCCGGACCATCCTCAGTGCGCCCGTGCACAGACCCTATGATCGCTTCATTCCGGCGCCAGGCCATGGGCTCGGCTTCAATGATCTGAAAGTGATCGAGTGCCGTGAACTGATTGCCCGCATCCAGGGCAAGGAGGCGTCAGTTTTCGATTTCGATGATGGCCTTGCCATTGAACGCACTGTCCATGCCATCGCGGAGAGCTTTACAAAGGGAAGCTGGGTCAAGGTCGGAGGTTGATTGTTTTGCCCTTATCGCAAAATAAAACGGCCGCGGAGGGTATCCGCGGCCGCATGAAAAAGGAAGGAGATCAGCCCTTCAGCTTCTTGTTGCATTCGCTGTAATAGCCACCGCCCTTCTGAATCCATTTCAAGCCGCCATTGCCATTGCTGGTCTTGTTGGCGTTGTACTGGTCGAGGCAAGTGTGCATGCGCTGCTTGCCGGCAGATTCCTTGGCATATTTCGGATCGATAGCCGACGGAAACACCGCGTTGCCCGATGCTGCGGCGGTCGGAGCCGGCTTGGCGGCGGGAGCCGGTTTGGCAGCCGTTGTCGTGGCCGGGGCCGCAGGTGCTGCCGGCGCCGTGGCAGCCGGCGTCGCTTCCGTACCGCATTGTGCCTTGCGGAAATCGTTCCAGCTCGCGCCATTGAGCGTGTTGCCAGTTTTGGCGGCCTGATATTTGTCGCTGCACTCCTTCATGGTGAGCGCCTGAGCCGGCGCAGCAAGAGCGACCGCGCTAGCGATCAGTAGTCCGGTACCAATGATGGCGGAACGAAGCATCATTCTAACTCCCTCATTTTCGGCGGATATTGCCCGCCGCCGACTCTGGATAAGCCTCAGCCGGAATGCCTATTTTTGTGATCAGGAATGCGGCGAAGGTACGGCACACCCTGGTGATAGACCGAGTCTGCCAAAGAAAAAAGCGGAACCTTCATCAGCTCGGATCAGTTTCCACCTCGGCGAAAGCTTGCCGACGCTCTGCGGCCGCAAGCTTTCCTGATCGAATCTCAGTCAAGGCCTTGCTGTCCCTAACGTCATCGAGCCGATCAAGCCATGGTTCCACATTGCTTCATGGCGAGGGAGCGATGACTCTACGCCGGCGAAAGATCGCGACCGGAGAACCCAGATGAATGGACTGGCGCAGATAATCATAGCCGCATTTGAGGGCGACCCGCTGGGAGTGGATATTGTCGGGGCTCGTCATGCAATTGGTATGCGGCAGGTCGATATGACCGTCGAACCAGTTCAGCACGGCCTTGGCCGCCTCGGTGGCATAGCCCTTGCCATGGGCTGCTCCAATCAGGGAGTAGCCGAGTTCCGGCGTACCTGAAAATTCCGGTTCGATGTCACGTTCGAAATTATGAATGCCGACTTCGCCGAGGAAACGGCCGTCGGCCTTATCGGTCACGATCCAGAAGCCGAACCCCATCCAGAGCCAATGGCCGGCATAGCGCAGCATCCGAGTCCAGACTTCCTCGCGCGGATAGGGGGACTTACGCACATAGCGAAGCACCGCGGGCTCTGCCCACATAGCCGTGACGCTCTCCAGATCGCCGGGTCGGTGCGCCCGAAGAATCAGGCGCGACGTTTCGATGGTGGGAGCGACGGTGAACGCCGACAGAAGGGGCATAGGTGAACTTTCCTCGATCTCATCCGTGCGATCGGTCGTATTGATAGGTGCAAAATGCGTGTTGGTTCCCTTCGACAATTCGGAGGGCGGTTGGTTAGTCAGGTAGGCGATAGTCCTAGCTCCTGGGTTTGGGCTGTTGCGAAAAGGCCCACATGATAGCCATGCGCTCGCATCGCTATAGGGCCGGTCTGGCGCATGTTATGTTGCACCGCAACAAACGGTGAATTCGAGAAAATGACGATGATTGCTGCCAGCGTCCTTGCCGATCTGCGCATCCGCTGTCAGGCGTACCGGGCCTATCAAAAGCGCCTGGAGGCCTGTCGGATGCGGACCCGAAAGGATCTTGCCGAAATCGGTTTCAGTCGCAGCGACATTGCGGATCTGGCCGGTCGCGGTTGATCTTACTCGGCGATTGAATGCCCTATTCGAGCCATCCGACCGCCCGACAGCGTTTGCATGGACCGGGCTTTTCATTGCCTCTTGGGGAGCGCAAGCGACCAAGTCCGCCGGTAATTTATTACAGCATTGCGAGGCGAGCGCTTTTGTCCATAGCTGCAACATGCGCTCTTCCCCGATCCCCGAACGTTGGTCTGACAACACCAGCACGAGCGTGACGCGAGTGTTATATCGGTAGGGAAACTGACGTTTGGTAAGGCTTGCCAACCCGATCCGGTCATGGTTTGCGCTGCCCGCAAGGCCCTTCGGGAGAGCCGATCACCATATTGTTTTGTCTGACAAACTGGCCTTATATCACCGCGAGGAAACATCCTGAAAGGACCCGCGGGCGGAACGCCCCGGGCGGCGAAGACAAGGCTATCATGCAAGAGCCGATGAGAACGAGGGGCCCTGTCATCTGTGTCGGCACCACAACGGTGGATCAGGTGCTGGAGATCGACGAAATGCCACGGCAGGCGATCAAGGTCACGGCCCGGCACCATTTCAAGCGGGGCGGTGGGCCGGCAGCGACGGCGGCTGTGGCTTGTGCCCGTCTCCTGCAGCCGGTTGAATTGTGGAGCCGCCTGGGCAGCGATGCCGAGGCGTCCTTCCTGTGCGAGCGCCTGCGCCATCACGGTGTTGGGATCGATGGCGTGAAATGCAGTGGGGAGATGGATACGATCACTGCCGTAGTGATCGTCGATCGCCAGGGCGAACGTTTCATCGTTGGGCATGATCATACCGATCTGCCGGCCTCGCCGGCCCATCTGCCGTTGCAGGAGATCGCCAAGGCCGGCGCAGTGCTGGCCGACATCAATTGGCACGAAGCCTCTCTTGCCGTGCTGAATGCGGCCGCTGCGGCCGAAGTCCCGTCGGTGCTCGACGCGGAGGTCACCGATCCGGCGGTGCTGTTCGAACTGGCGCGACGGGCAAGCCTCCCGGTGTTCTCCGAGGATGGATTTGCGCTTGCCAGCGCCGGAGCGCAGCCGGATACGGATGGCTGTGAAGCGCTGTCGCGGCGCCTCGGCGGCATGTTCGGCCTTACATTGGGTGCACGAGGCTCACTGTGGTGGGTCGATGGCGCTTTGACCCTCGTGCCCGCCTTGCCGGTGAGTGTGCTGGATACTACCGGTGCGGGAGACGTGTTTCACGGCGCCCTGGCGGCCGGGCTGGCGGAAGGGCGGTCGGTGATCGACGCCGCCCGCTTTGCCAGCGCTGCCGCGAGCCTCAAATGCGAACTCGGCAATGGCTGGGACGGCATGCCCGAAAGGCGAGCCGTCGAGGAAGCGGCGGCCCGGCTGGACCCGCTTCGCGTCTCCTGAGGCGCGGCGCACCTGCCAAAAAGCCTATCATCGTACTCTCCGGCGCGACGCAGTTTTGCATGTGACGCGGCAACGATTGAAATGCAAAACGGTGCCGTCAGGCGCCTGCATGTGTCTCGCTTTCGCAAGGCGAGCGCTTGCCTGGGGCACCGTTTTTACGCGTGAGCCAGTTACGCAGGACACCGGTGGCTCAACCGGATGAGGAGGGCGGGTTCGATCCAGCCGCCCGCCTCATGGCTTGCTTTGTCGGATCAGTAGTCGCGCCACTGACCGCGGCCATAATAGGGGCGTTCCCAGCCGCCACGGCGGCCGCGACCCCAGTCGTCACCCCACCCTCTGCGGGGGCCGTGACCCCAGCCATAGCCACCGCCGTAGCCATAGCCCCCGCCATAGCCGTAATAGGGGCGGCGAACCGGGACGCAGCGGCCCCAGCGATTGGGCTGCCAGCCAGGGCCACAGCCCCAGCGGACATCCTGGACCAGCGGCGAGGCGCCCGGCGTCGTGGGAGCAACGTTCATGGCGGAGGACGAGCCGACACTGGCCATCAGGCCCGTCAGCGCGAAGGAGGCCGCAATCATGGTCTTGCCGAGAAGATTCATCGGTTACCTCATTGAGGGATCCCGAGTTCTTGGGAACTCGAGGAGCAATGAGGACACGATGCCATTTCCTCCCTGAACGCGGCGCGAACGCCCTGGTCATCTGGCGTTCAGAAACATGATGGCGGGATGACGGGCCGTGCCCGGCCGATCCGACGCCTATTTCTCGACGCGATCCCAACCATTGGGACCGAGCCGCTCCTGGGGCAGGAAGCGGCCCTTATAGGCCATCTTGCGTGATCCCTCGACCCAATAGCCCAGATAGAGATAGGGCAGTCCCATCGCCTGTGTGCGGGCGATATGGTCCAGTATCATGAAAGTGCCGACGCTGCGCCCCGCCATGGCGGGTTCGTAGAACGAGTAGACCATGGACAGGCCGTCGGCGAGCACATCGGTGAGGGAAACCCCGATCAACGGACCCTCGCCCTGACGGTTCAACGGCAGGCCGGCGCCGGACAGTCGGTACTCCACCAATTGGGTGTTCACATGGGTATCCTCGACCATCATGGCATAGTCGAGCACCGTCATGTCAGCCATGCCGCCATCGGCGTGACGCTGGTCGAGATAGGCCCTGAAGGTGGAATATTGTTCCGATGTCGGCGTGGCGCTGCGCATGTGCGAGGTGACGTCGCGATTGTCGGCCTGCACGCGGCGGAAAGATTTCGTCCTGACGAAATCGGCAACCGGTACGCGCACCGAAACACAAGCCTTGCAATTCTCGCAGGCCGGCCGATAGGCGATGGTTTGCGAACGGCGGAAACCGCCATGGCTGAGCACGTCATTGAGGCGCGCGGCCCGTTCACCGATCAAGTGGGTGAACACTTTGCGCTCCTGTTTGCCCCTCAGATAGGGGCAGGGCGATGGTGCGGTCAGATAGAATTGCGGTGAGTCGCGTATTTCAATGCTCAACGCCATTCTCCATGCATGAAGGCGAAAGTTACCACCGGGCGCTGCGTCTCGCCAGAGTCCCCCTGCCTGGCGACATCAAATTATCGCGCTGAAGGCCGTTTTTGAAGCCGCCGCCTCTCATACCTGCCGGGGCGTGGTGTCAGCAAAGCCGAACAGCCCGCCCGGGCGGAAGATCAGCATGAGAACGAGAAAGATCATCACGGCCACGTCGCGGTGCTCAATCGGAAAATAGGCCTGCCAGATGACCTCGAACAGGCCGAGCACGAGGCCACCGAGCAAGGCTCCTTCGATGGAGCCGATACCCCCGATGACGGCTGCGACCAGGCCTTTCAGGCCGATCATGGCCCCGCCATAAGCGTCGGCCCCGCCATAATAGACGGTCATGATGAAACCGGCGAAGCCGGCCAGCGCCGAAGCGAGGCCGAAGGTCAGTGCCAGCATGCCTCGGCTCGAAATCCCGACGAGGTTGGCCATGAGCGCATCGTCCGATATGGCCCGCCAGCGCCGGCCGAGTTCGCTGCGGCGCATCAGCATGACGACGGCGATGGCGACGATGGCGGCCGCCGCGCCGATCGACATCTGCATAACCGTGATGTGGGCGACGAAATTGCCCGACCGCACCACGGGCAGATAGGGGCTGGTGATCGGCGGCGCCCAGCGATCGTTGGGCCCCTGGGCGACACGCATCGCCTCGCGCATCACCGAGGCCACCGCCACCGTGGCGATCAGGATGGTCTGGCCGCGCCGGAAGGCGAGGGGAGCGAAGACGAGTTTCTCGACCATGTGGCCGGCCAGAACCACCAGCCCGACGGCGGCTGCGAACACGATGATGAGGTCCAAGGCCGGCGAGCGGGAGCCCAGCGCCAGCATGATCAGCATGATCGAGACGCTCATCACGCCGCCGAGCGTGGCAAAATCGCCGAAGGCCAGGTTGATGCGCTGGACCAGGCCGAACACGAGGGCATAGGCGACGGCGATCAGCATGGTCATCGCCGTGGTCGGCACGCCATTGCCAAGACTCTGCACCAGAAAGGCGACACTGCGGGGAACCTCGGGGACGTCGGCTATGGTTTCGCCGGCGCCGGGATCGGCGAGGACAGCCTCGGGCCGCTCGAGCCAATAGCGTTTGAGGAGGTGGAGCTTCCAGGGAGGAAAGGACCTGCCATCCGCAGCCAGGGCACTCAGCTCGATGAACCGATTATCCTGCGAGCTCAACCCGAAGGCGCAAAGCACGGTATGATCGGTGGCGCGCCCGTCCTGCAAAGCCCGATAGTCGATGCGCATCTTGAACGGTGCGGAAGCCGGGGCGATGGCAGTGACCGTGAGCTCATCGGGCTCGATCGTCACGGCAGGCAATGTCTGCCGGCAGATGCGAACTTCCTGCGGGTCGAGGCTGTCACGGCAGGAAGCCAGGCATAAAGTGACGAGAACCAGGGCGATGACACGATGGATCAATGGTGCCGCCTGAATCTTCGCGCCAGATCGGTTGACCCGAGTTTTGATATCGGCGCTGTCTATCGGCGAGATTACAGACTCGCCGCGATTCGGACAGCAAGCCTCGCCGCTCCGGATAGCAGGTCACTTAACCGCGAGCTTTTCCTGGCGCGGCTACGGGGATATCGTACAACTCCCGTTCTTGGTTCGAGACTCGTGATGCGTGACGGCAAGCCCAGTGTGACCATCGTTTATTGTCGGCAATGCCAATGGCTGCTCAGGGCGGCATGGATGGCCCAGGAACTGCTCTCGACCTTTTCCGAGGATCTGGGCGAGGTCACGCTGGTACCGGCCACCGGCGGCGCCTTTCGCATCGAGTATGACGGCCAGGAGATCTGGGAACGCAAGCGCGATGGCGGCTTTCCCGATGTGAAGGCGCTCAAGCAGCTGGTGCGCGACCGGCTCGATCCCGACCGCGACCTCGGCCATATCGACCGGTAGGGCCGCAAGCGCGGCCTGCTATTTGCCGCGCAGATATTCGGCGGCGCGCGGTGCGAAATAGGTGAGGATGCCGTCGGCGCCGGCGCGCTTGAAGGCGGTGAGGCTCTCGATCATCGCCTTTTCGCCGTCGATCCAGCCGTTCTGGGCGGCCGCCATGATCATCGCATATTCGCCCGAGACCTGATAGGCGAAGGTCGGACGGCCGAAGCTCTGCTTGAGGCGGGCGACGATGTCGAGATAGGGCAGGCCCGGCTTGACCATGATCATGTCGGCGCCTTCTGCGATGTCGAGTTCGGCCTCGCGCAGGGCTTCGTCGGTATTGGCGTAGTCCATCTGATAGGTGCGCTTGTCGCCCTTGAGCGCACCGGATGAGCCCACCGCCTCGCGGAAGGGGCCGTAGAAAGCCGACGCATATTTGGCCGAATAGGCCATGATCTGCACGTCGAGGAAACCGGCGGCATCGAGCGCAGCACGGATGGCGCCGACGCGGCCGTCCATCATGTCGGACGGCGCGATGATGTCGGAACCGGATTCGGCCTGGACCAGGGCCTGGCGCACCAGCAAAGCGACGGTCTCGTCATTGAGGATGCGTCCGGCTTCCAGCAGCCCGTCATGGCCGTGCGAGGTGTAGGGATCGAGTGCGACGTCGGTCAGCAAGCCGATTCCCGGTACCTTGGCCTTGATGGCGCGGCAGGCCCGGCAGGTCAGATTCTGCGCGTTCAGCGCCTCGCTCCCGGTGGGATCGCGCAGGGAGGGATCGGTGTAGGGGAAGATCGCCACCACGGGAATGTCGAGGGCGGCGGCCCGCTGGGCCTCCTCGACGGCAATGTCGATGCTGACCCGGTCGACACCCGGCATCGCTGCCACAGGAGTCCTGAGATTCTCGCCTTCCTGCACGAAGATCGGCCAGATCAGATCATTGGTGGTGAGCACATTCTCCTTCACCAGCCGGCGGGCCCATTCGCTCTTGCGGTTGCGGCGCGGGCGTTCGACCAGGTCGAGACGGTCCGAGGCGGAGGCGAGGGCTGATATGAGCGGGGTGACGGAGGAGGGCATCGCAGTCTCTTCGAATTGAACTTTGCACGGGTTTTATCACATCCAGGCAGGCGCAGGCATGTCCTCATGTCACACCCCCGCAGCTCGGAACGCACAGGTCAGGATTGCTGCTCCAGCCCGCGGGAAGGACGCTATTGGCTTGCAGCCGATTTGCCCTCGGCGGCGCACGCCGTTAGAACGGCCTCCAGCAATGACGACGCGCCCAAGACAAGAGTGATCCAAGGACATGAGCGATATCGAGTTTGACCGCGACGGCCCGCCCTATGGCGCCTATCTGTTGTGGTTCATGCGCGCCGTCGCCGTGCTGTGGATGGCCAAGGGTATCATCCATTGGTGCCTGATCCTCGGGATCGGCCAGGCCGATCCGGATCGTTTCCTCGGCATGCCTGTTCTCACCCAGAGCGCCGTGATCGTGTTTGCCGTGTTCGACCTGGTCGCGGCGGTCGGCCTGTGGATGGCTGCGACCTGGGGCGGGGTCATCTGGTTGATCGCTTCCGGCAGCTATTTCATCATCTCGTTGTTCCGGCCCGAAATTTTCGGACGGCAATATGCGATGATGACGACGATCGGCGTCTTGATCGTGCTCTATATCGGTCTTGCCTTTCTCGCCTCGCGCGAGCGGCGCCATCCGTGAGTGGCGATGAGCAGGCTGTTGCAACTATGTCACGCGGGCTTAATTCGCGCTCACATGGCGGTGATCGTGACAGGGCTTGCCACATTTGTCCCGGTTTTGCCGCTTTCTGGCGGTAGGGCTTCTCGCGAGTTTCCTATATCGGGATTGTGAATGGGGGATGTCGAGGCCTGATTTTGGTCTCGGTTCGTTTACCTCTCCCGTGTAAAGAGCTTCGTTAATTCATGGCCGCAGGAAATTACCGGTACGGTAGGTGTGTGATGCAAGCGGGCTTTGCTGCAGGATTGGAACAAGATGTCTGACTATTCTCGTCGTGGTTTTCTCTCCACTCTGGCCTTGGGCGCCGCTGCGACCGCATTGGCGCGTCCGGCTGCCGCGCAAGACTACGGCCTGGGCCAGATGGAGATGAAGGAACGCTACGATTCAGTGGCCAGCCCCATCGGGCAGGCCAGCAGTTCCTCGCCCACCTTCTCGGCCTATACCTTGCAGGCCACGCAGAACGCCCTGCAGAAATATAGCGAGATCGCTGCCCAGGGCGGTTGGCCGCAAGTGACCGGCAAGGGCCGCCTCCAGCTCGGCTCGCGCAGCCCCGACGTCGTCTCGCTGCGCCAGCGCCTGATCGCCTCGGGCGATCTGGCGCCCTCCCTCGGTGGCTCGCCCGTCTTCGATTCCTATCTCGACGGCGCGGCGAAGCGCTTCCAATCGCGCCACGGCATCCTGTCCAGCGGCGTCATCGGCGACACCTCGCGCGCCGCTCTCGCCATTCCGATCGATGTGCGCATCAAGCAGCTTCAGATGAACATCGTGCGCCTGCGCTCGATGGGCAATCTGGGCAACCGCTACATCATGATGAATATTCCGGCGACCGAGCTGGAAGCGGTCAACAATGGCGCGGTCGAGCAGCGTCACTCCACGGTGATCGGCAAGCCCGATCGGCCTTCACCGATCTTGTCGACCGTGGTGCAGAACATCAATTTCAACCCGTATTGGACGGTGCCGCTCTCCATCATCAAGAAGGACCTGATCCCTCTGATGCAGAAGGAGCCGAGCTATCTGGCTGATCACCACATCCGCATCTTTACGCCGCAGGGCCAGGAGATCACGCCCGAGCAGATCAACTGGAACACGGACGAAGCCACGCGCATGCGCTTCAGGCAGGATCCGGGCTTCGGCAATTCGCTCGGCCAGGTGCGCATCAATATTGCCAACCAGTATGGCGTCTACATGCACGACACGCCCTACAAGTCGGTGTTCGGTTCCGATTACCGCTTCGATTCTTCGGGCTGTGCTCGCGTGCAGGACGTCCGCGAACTGGTGGCCTGGATCTTGTCGGGCACGGAATATACCCGCGACCGCATCGACGAGGTGATCCGTTCGGGCGCGCAGACGACCGTGAACCCGACCGCCAAGGTGCCGGTTTTCTGGGCCTACATTACCGCTTGGGCGACGCCGGAAGGCTTGGTCGAGTTCCGCGATGACATCTACAACAAGGACGGCTTCGCCTCGCTTTCCGTGGTCACCAAGGAAGAGCAGGGCTGATCGGGGAACGCACTTTCAACCTCTTGAGATTTGCAACGCCGCAGCCTGTCTGCGGCGTTGTTGCGTTTCAGGCCCACCTCTCCAGCTCTGACGCAACTTTGGTCGCTTGCAGACATGACTTTGCGACGTAAGTCCGTTATGTCGTCTGCCTCTTCTCCAACGAGGCCCGCCAACGATGAATGACGCCCGCTCCGCTTCTCTGTCGAACAGCTTCTTCGCCGCCGATCTCAAGTCTGCCGATCCGGAGCTGGCGCGGACCATCGATCTCGAATTGGGCCGCCTGCGCGACCATATCGAGCTGATCGCCTCCGAGAACATCGTCTCGAAGGCGGTCCTGGAAGCCCAGGGCTCGATCATGACCAACAAATATGCGGAGGGTTATCCAGGCCGCCGCTATTATGGCGGTTGCGAATTCGTCGACATGGCCGAGAATCTGGCGATCGAGCGCGTCAAGAAACTGTTCGGCTGCGCCTATGCCAACGTCCAGCCCAATTCCGGCAGCCAGGCCAATCAGGGCGTGTTCCTGGCGCTGATGAAGCCGGGCGACACCTTCATGGGCCTGAACCTCAATGCCGGCGGCCATCTCACCCATGGCTCGGCCGTCAATATGTCCGGCCGCTGGTTCAATGTGGTGCCCTACAATGTGCGTCCCGAGGACCAGCGCGTCGATATGGACGAGGTCGAGCGCCTCGCCCATGAGCACAAGCCCAAACTGATCATCGCCGGCGGTTCGGGCTATGCCCGCCATTGGGACTTCGCCCGCTTCCGTCAGATCGCCGATGCGGTGGGCGCTTATTTCTTCGTGGACATGGCCCATTTCGCCGGCCTGGTTGCCGGCGATGCGCATCCTTCCCCATTCCCGCACGCGCATGTGGCGACCTCGACCACCCACAAGACCCTGCGCGGGCCGCGTGGCGGCATCATCCTCACCAATGACGAGGAGATCGCCAAGAAGGTAAACTCGGCGGTGTTCCCCGGCCTGCAGGGCGGGCCGCTGATGCATGTCATCGCTGCCAAGGCCGTCGCCTTCGGCGAGGCGCTGCGCCCCGAGTTCAAGGCTTATGCAAAACAGGTAGTGGAGAATGCCGCTGCGTTGGCCGCCAATCTCAAGGGCAACGGCTTCGACATCGTCTCGGGCGGCACCGACAACCATCTGATGCTGGTCGACCTCAGGCCCAAGAACCTGACCGGCAATTTTGCCGAGAAGGCGATGGAGCGGGCCCACATCACCTGCAACAAGAACGGCATCCCCTATGACCCGCAGAAGCCGATGGTGACCTCGGGCATCCGCCTGGGCACCCCCGCAGCTACCTCGCGCGGCTTTGGCGTCAAGGAATTCCAGGAAGTCGGTGATCTCATCACCGAGGCGCTGGAAGGCCTGGCCAAGAACGGAGCCGACAACAATGGCGCGGTGGAAGAAGCTGTGCGCACTAAGGTCAACAAGCTGACGGGCCGTTTCCCGATCTACTGATCGCTGCCGGGAGCGCGGACAGCCTGTCCGCTTCCTGGAAACATATCGTGTGCGGTATAGGAAGTGCGGACATCGCGACATGCGAGCATGTCGTCGAGATGTCCGCGCTCCCGGGAATAATTCATGAAATGCCCTTATTGCGGCGCGCCCGACACGCAGGTGAAGGACAGTCGCCCCACCGATGACGGAACCTCGATCCGCCGCCGCCGCGTCTGTTCCGATTGCGGCGGGCGGTTTACCACCTTCGAACGTGTGCAACTGCGTGAACTGACGGTGGTGAAGCGTTCGGGCCGCAAGGTCACCTTCGACCGCGACAAGCTTTCGCGCTCGATCAGCACGGCCTTGCGCAAGCGGCCTGTTGACGAAGAACGCGTCGAACGGCTGGTCAATGGCCTGGTGCGCCAGATCGAGAGTCTCGGCGAGAGCGAGATCACATCCGAACAGATCGGCCGCATCGTGATGAAGGGGCTCAAGGCCCTCGACGACGTTGCCTATGTGCGTTTTGCCTCCGTCTATCGCAATTTCAGCGAGGCCAAGGATTTCACCGCCGTCCTGGATGAATTGAGCATCGAGGATGAGACGCGGGCAGACGAAGCGTGAGTTCGACCGGCAGGTGACGGCATGGCCGTGCTTTGCTTGCATGACGCGTGCGGCAAGCCTATCTGCTGTTTCGAACAATCAATGCCGGTTTGATGACGTCCCGTGACTATTGCCCTGCCCAATCCCGCCATCGACTCCTTGCGGCGTGACGAGCGCTTCATGCGGGCGGCGCTGGCGCTGGGGCGGCGGGGTCTCGGCAATACCTGGCCCAACCCAGCCGTCGGCTGCGTGATCGTCAGGCGGGTCGGTGACACCGATGTCATCGTCGGCCGGGGCTGGACCCAGCCGGGCGGACGGCCGCATGCGGAGACCCAGGCGCTGGCCGAGGCGGGGCCTTTGGCCAAGGGGGCCACGGCCTATGTCACCCTCGAGCCCTGTTCGCATTACGGACGCACCGGCCCCTGCGCCGATGCCCTGGCGCGAGGCGGTATTGCGCGTGTCGTCGGCGCTTTGCGCGATCCGGACCCGCGCGTGGGAGGGCGTGGCTTCGACATGCTCCGGCGCTATGGGCTCGAAGTCCGTGAGGGGGTGCTGGCCGAGGAAGCCTTTCAGGCCCATGTCGGGCACATCACGCGCGTGACCTTCGGCCGGCCCGGGGTCACCGTGAAGATCGCCGTATCCGCGGATGGCAAGCTGGCCGGTCCCGGTGGACGGCCGGTGCGCATCACCGGTGAGGAGGCGAGCGCCCATGTCCACATGATGCGGGCCCAGAGCGATGCCATCGCCGTCGGCATCGGCACCGTGCTGGCCGATGATCCGATGCTCACCGTGAGATTGCCCGGCATGGCCGCCCAGTCGCCGGTAAGGATCGTCTTCGATTCAAAGCTCCGGCTCCCGCTCGCCTCGCGACTGGTGCAGACGGCGCGCCAGGTACCCGTATGGGTGCTGGCCCGTGCCGATGCACCGGTTGCACCGGAACGGACCCTGGTCGAGACGGGCGTTGAGGTGATGCGGATCGGCTGCTCGGCCTTGCCGCCCGGCGAGGGGGCATCCCTCGATCTCGGCGAGGCCTTGCGCCTGCTCGGCACACGCGGCGTCACGCGCCTCCTGGTGGAGGCCGGGCCCCGGCTGGCGGCCGGACTGGTCGAGGCCGATCTCGTCGAGGAATTCGTGCAGTTCACCTCGCCCGAACCGATCGGCGAGGGGGTAGTAGCTCTGACACCACAGCTTCAGGCGAAAATCGACGGGCAATTGCCCAATCTCGCCGCACGCATGGTCGGACATGATACGATGACCATTCAACGCAGAAACTGAAGGCCCACCATGTTCACCGGCATCATCACCGACATAGGCGAGATCGTCGCGCTGGAGGATCACGGTTCCGCCAAGCGCATCACGTTCGCCTGCTCCTATCCTTCTGACACCATGACGGTAGGGGCCTCCATGGCGGTGGCCGGCATCTGTTTCACTTTGACCAGCCTGGCGCTGCGGCCGGGCGGCGATACGCTCTTCACCGTCGATGCTTCTTCCGAAACGATCGGGCGCACCACGCTGGCCTCCTGGCGCGTGGGCCACAAGCTCAATCTCGAGCGGGCGCTCCGGATCGGGGACGAACTCGGCGGGCATATCGTTTCCGGGCATGTGGACGGGGTCGCCACCGTGCTGGATCGCAAGGACCAGGACGGCACCTCGCAATTCACTTTCCGCGCCCCTGGCGATCTGGCGCGCTTCATCGCCCAGAAGGGGTCGCTGGCGCTCGACGGTACCTCCTTGACCGTCAACAGGGTAGACGGGCAGGATTTCGGCGTGATGATGATCCCCCATACGCTGTGCGTTACCACCTGGGGGCAGGTGCGGGCGGGGGACGAGATCAATATCGAGATCGATACCATGGCGCGCTATGCCGCGCGGCTGGCGGATGTCGGCACGGAGCGCTGGAGCGATCGCGCGGAAGGCTGAGACAGGCTCCGCGCCGCCATGCTTTGCGGTCACATCCCTCCTGCTCAAAACCGGCTTCCCCTTTTCGGCATGATGCTCTAGAGCAAAGCGCGTTCATGACTGAACGCTTGTTTACTCTAGTTTTTCGTTCCGACACGCCTTTGCGATTCGAGACGCTTCCGTCTCATCGCAAAACGCTCTAGGAACGCCGTCAATCCAGTTGTTTTCGGGCAGTCTTCCCTAGGCCTGCCTTTTCCTCCGAGACGAGATTTCCCATGGCCGGTCCCAGGCGTGTATCCAGTTCTTCCGCTCCTTCCTTCGAGAACACCGACTCCGGCCTTGGTGGCCCGCTGCCACCGCATATCCTGATCGTCGAGGCCCGGTACTACGAAGAAATCGCCGACGGCCTGCTCACCGGCGCAACCGGCGCCATCAAGGCGGCCGGCGGCAGCTTCGACGTGCTCACCGTGCCGGGCGCCCTGGAAATTCCCTCAGCCATCGTGATGGCTCTCGATGCCGCCGTGCAGCGCGGCCGGGCCTATGACGGCGCGGTGGCCCTCGGCTGCGTGGTGCGCGGCGAGACCACCCATTATGACATCGTGGCCGGCGAAAGCTCGCGCGCCTTGATGGACATCTCGGTGCAACGTGCCCTGCCGCTCGGAAACGGCATCCTCACTGTCGAGAATGATGAGCAGGCCCGGGTCCGCGCCAGTATTGCTGAAATGAACAAGGGCGGCGGCGCGGCCGATGCGGCCTTGCACATGGTTGCCCTGAAACGCCGCCTGCATGGGGTGGAGGCATGAGCCGGGCCCAGAAACGCTCCGCTGCGCGCCTTGCCAGCGTGCAGGCGCTCTACCAGATGGACATCCGCGGCAGTAGTGTCGTCGAGGTGCTGGCAGAGTTCGAAAACCATTGGATCGGCCAGGAAATCGACGGCGTTGAATATTCGCCTGCCGAGGAGAGCTTCTTTCGCGACATCGTCGGCGGTGTCGTGCGTGAACAGCGCGATATCGATCCCAAGGTCGACCAGGCCCTCGCCGATGGCTGGCCGCTCAAGCGGGTGGATGCCATTCTGCGCGCCATCCTGCGCGCCGGCGTCTATGAACTGCTGCACCGCAAGGACATTCCGCCGAAGGTGACGATCTCCGAATATGTCAGTGTCGCGCATGCCTTCCTCGACCGCGAGGAGGCCGGCATGGTCAATGCCGTGCTCGACAAGATCGCCAGGGCCGAACGCAACGACCATCTCCAGGCTTCCTGATCCAGAGCAAAACGCGTTCATGACTGGACGCTTATTTGCTCTAGTGCCAGGTTTCCAAGCCAATCCAACGGATTGGCTGAAATGTCTTTGCGATTCTAGCGGACTCCGTCAAATCGCAAAACGCGAAGCAGAGTTTCCCGGCGGGGCCCACGGACGGGCCTCGCCGGGAAACTCTGCAAATGTTTGATATCTTGCGGATTCCTCTTGATCGAGCCACGGGCACGATCAAGAGGAATCCGCTTGGGGGTGCTCGCATGACGCGGCTCACCGAAGACCAGTTGATCAGCCGTTTCTTCGCCCCGCTCGCGACCCATCCCGGCGCACGCGGACTGACCGATGACGCGGCGACGCTGAGCGTACCGGCGGGGGCGCATCTGGTTGTCACCACCGATGCGCTGGTCGCCGACATTCATTTTCTTGCCGATGACGATCCCGATCTCATCGCGCGCAAGGCCTTGCGCGTGAATCTCTCCGACCTAGCCGCCAAGGGAGCGCAGCCCTATGCCTATACGCTCTGCCTGGCTTTGCCGCCCGGCTGGCGCGAGGACTGGCTGGTTCGTTTTGCGGAGGGACTGGCGGTGGATGGCCTGGAATTCTCCTTCGCTCTGCTGGGAGGCGACACCGTCAAGACCACGGGGCCGTTGACGATCGCCGTCAACGCCTTTGGCCTGGTGCCCTCCGATCACATTCCCCGCCGGGACGGTGCACGACCGGGCGACACCCTGTATGTCAGCGGCTCCATCGGCGATGGGGCTCTGGGCCTGCTGGCGCGCCGCGGAGCCCAAGCCTTGGCGGGGTTGTCGGAGCTGGAGCGCGATTATTTGGCCAGGCGCTACCTCCTGCCACAGCCGCGCACGGCGTTGGCGCCGGCGGTGCTCTCTCATGCATCGGCCTCGATGGATATTTCGGATGGCCTCGTCGGCGATCTCGCCAAGCTGCTGCGGGCTTCCGGGGCGTCAGCCGATCTCGAACTCGGTGCCGTGCCGCTTTCACCGGCCGCTCAGGCGGCATGCAAGCTCGACTCGGGCCTGCTGGAAACGGCCCTCACGGGGGGCGACGATTACGAGATCCTCTGTGCAGTGCCTTTCGAACAGCGCGTCGCCTTCGAGGCGGCAGCACAGGAGTCCGGCGTGCCGGTCACGCCGATCGGTACGGTGACATCAGGCCACCGCGCCCCGAGATGGCTCGACGACGAGGGTGAGGAACTTCACTTTGCCCGGGGCAGCTTCAGCCACTTCTGAAGCCGCCGGAGAGATAAGTTAGG
This sequence comes from Labrys sp. KB_33_2, assembly GCF_052114505.1. Taxonomy (NCBI): domain Bacteria; kingdom Pseudomonadati; phylum Pseudomonadota; class Alphaproteobacteria; order Hyphomicrobiales; family Xanthobacteraceae; genus Labrys; species Labrys sp. KB_33_2. The sequence continues at coordinate 63,401 of NZ_JBFREW010000020.1, forward strand.
CCGGGCTCCCTCTCGCGATTCGAGAGAGGGATGGACCCTATTTTCATTCTCACTTTGCCGTCAGAGCCTTGGCGAGATCTTCAGGCAGGGTCAGACGATAGGCCAGCACCAGGGTGTCGTTGGTGAGACCGGCATCATAGCTCTGGCCCTTCATCACCCCCTTGCGGGTGAGAAAGTCGTTGTCGTTGCCGACGAACAGGAAAGCGTCGTTCGGAGCGGCCGGATCGAGGGCCGGCACCAGCGTCATGGCTTCCCACTTCTCCGACAGCGTGAGATCATTGGATTTGGTGTTGTCGATGTTGAGGCCGAACTTGCCGAGCTGGGTGGCGTTCAAGAGGTTGACCAGTACCTGCGAGCGGGCAGGGGTGATGGCAGTGTCCAGGGCGTTGCGCTCATCCTTGGCGGGCGCGATCGGCTTGGTGCCGGTTTCATAGTCCGTGCCCGCGAGGTTGCTGGCGCCGCTGGTGTCGACCACCAGGATGGCCTTGAACATTTCGGGGTTTTTGCAGTCGCAGCCATGGCCGGCGCCATCACGCGCCAGTAGCAGGAAGCGATGATCGTCGAGCGCTACCATCTCGCTCTGGGCCGCGGTGCTGTCGATCTTGCCGTCGCCCTTCTTGGAATAGACCGGAAGCTCGATCGCATAGACGGCCTTGGGGGTCTTGGGTAGCGGGTCGGAGGCCACGTCGTAGACATAGATGCGCGTGGTGGCGCGGTTCGCCTGGTTCTTGCTGGCGGAGCTGTCCTGCAGCGTGCCGCTCTGTAGCACGGCATAGAGTGTCTTGCCGTCCGGTGTCAGCGAGATTGCTTCCAGGCCCTGATTGTTGCGCCGGCCGGTATCGGGCGCGTCCATCGAGGTGAAGTTGATCTTGCCCTTCTTGGTGGGAGTGAGTGCCGGCCCGGGCGGGATGAGGCCCTTCAGCCTGCCGTCGGCACCGAACAGATAGACAGCCGCTGCATATTCGTCCCCGACATAGAAGCTGCCGTCGGAGCGGTAGGCGATCGACTCGGCGTCGAAGGACAGGGAGCCGGCGCCAAGCGCTCCGGCCGGCGGCACGGGCAGGGTATAGCCATTCATCTCGACGGTGTTGTCGGCGGGATCGGCGCCTGTCGTCGGCTTGCCGTCGAGGCCGGTGAGGAAGACGCCCTTGTCGTCGAGTGGCTTGAGTTCGATCTGCTCCTGCGAGGTCGCCGCAGTGGGCAGAGTGGGGCCGGAATAGGGCGTGAAGGCTAAATCAAAGGCGAGGACACGGCCCTGATAATCGAAGAACAGGCCCTTGTCGGGATTGTTGTAGCCACGGTCCGGCAGGGACCGAAGCTGGCCCTTATAGCCGTTGGCGGTCTTGCTCCAGCTCTTGGGATCGATCGTCATGGAGGAGAAGGAACCGAGCGTATCGCCCTTTTCGTCCTTGAGGTCGGCGCTCAGCCGGCCGACGCCGACCAGACCGTGATTGACGAAGCTGCCGCCGGCGAAATCGATCTTCTCCTCGCCCGGGGCGGAGGAAACGAAAGGTTCCTTGACGACGAGTGGCTCGGCCACGGCCAGCGTCGGCAGAACCGAGAGGGTGGTGAGGAGGACGGTCCGGAGAAGGCGCATGAAAATCTCGCTCGGTGGCCAGAACGCCGGCGCGCCAAGAGAAAACGCGCCTTTATTCTCGGTCTTTGTTGTTTCAATGCGTCTTCGCGATTTCGGCGAGGGAGCCAAATCGCAAGACGCGTCAGCGTGGACTTCCTTGGCAAGAGCCGATGACAGGGGCGTGACAGTTTTCCGGCGGGTGACGCACCAGGAGGTTCTTCGAAAGAAACCTGGGATCTTTGAAAGAACTTGCCGCCAACGCACTGCGTCGGTTGCGCTGCCCGTGTGATTTTGGCAGCATCGCGGCAATCCGGACAATCAAACGGCTCCGGTGGGAGGATTCGCCGCACCTGCAATATCCTGGCCTTCGATACGAAGGGCAGGCGTGGTTCGTTCGTGCGATTTGTTCAGCGGCTTGTGAGAGTAAAGAACAAGGAAAATATAGTCCATGCTTTCTCTGTGGGTCATTATTGCGTGCGGGGCGCTTTCCCTCGTTTACGGAGTCTGGGCATTCCAGTCGGTGATGGCGCAGCCTGCCGGCAATGCCCGGATGCAGGAAATCGCCGGTTACGTGCGCGAAGGCGCGCAGGCTTACCTCAGGCGCCAATACATCACCATTTCCGGTGTCGGTATCATCATCTTTGCCCTGGTTGCCTATTTCCTTTCGATCCCGAGTGCCATCGGCTTCCTGATCGGCGCGGTGCTCTCGGGGCTTGCAGGCTTCATCGGCATGAACATGTCGGTGAGGGCCAATGTCCGCACGGCACAAGCCGCGATGAACTCGCTGGGGCAGGGGCTCGAAGTCGCCTTCAAGGCCGGCGCGGTCACCGGCATGCTGGTAGCCGGTCTCGCCTTGCTGGGTGTCTCTGTCTACTACTATGTGCTGACCGGGCCGATGCAGCTCTCCTTCGCTGATCCCAAGCAGGCGCGCGAGATCATCGATTCGCTGGTGTCTCTCGGCTTCGGCGCCTCGCTGATCTCGATCTTCGCCCGTCTGGGCGGTGGTATCTTCACCAAGGGCGCCGATGTCGGCGGCGATCTCGTCGGCAAGGTCGAGGCCGGCATTCCCGAGGATGATCCGCGTAACCCTGCCACCATCGCCGACAATGTCGGCGACAATGTCGGCGATTGTGCCGGCATGGCCGCCGACCTGTTCGAAACCTATGCGGTCACCGTGGTCGCCACCATGGTGCTGGCGGCGATCCTGTTCGCCGGCACACCGGTGCTCTCCAATGTACTGCTCTATCCGCTCGGCATCGGCGCGGCCTGCATCGTCACCTCGATCATCGGCACCTTCTTCGTCAAGCTCGGTGCCAACCAGTCGATCATGGGCGCACTCTACAAGGGCTTCATCGCTTCGGCGGTACTGTCGGTCGGGGGCCTGGCCGTTGCCACGCATTTCCTCATCGGCTGGGGATCGATCGGCACCATCGCTGGGCATGACGTCACCGGCACCGCTCTGTTCGCCTGCGGCATCGTCGGCCTGCTGGTAACCGGCCTGATCGTCTGGATCACTGAATATTACACGGGCATCGGCTATCGGCCGGTGCGCCAGATCTCGCAGGCCTCTGTCACGGGGCACGGCACCAACGTCATCCAGGGCCTTGCCGTCTCGCTCGAGGCGACGGCGCTGCCGACCATCGTGATCGTCGCGGGCATCATCGCGACCTACTCGCTGGCCGGCCTGTTTGGCACCGCCATCGCGGTGACGACGATGATCGGCCTCGCCGGCATGGTGGTGGCACTCGACGCCTTCGGCCCCGTTACCGACAATGCCGGCGGCATAGCCGAAATGGCCGGCCTGCCCAAGGAAGTCCGCAAGTCGACGGATGCACTCGACGCCGTCGGCAATACCACCAAGGCCGTGACCAAGGGCTATGCCATCGGTTCGGCCGGCCTCGGCGCCCTGGTGCTGTTCGCCGCCTATACCTCGGACTTGACCTACTTCGCCGCGAACTCGACACAGTATCCCTATTTTGCCGGGGTGCAGCCGAACTTCTCGCTGGCCAATCCCTATGTGGTGGTCGGCCTGCTGCTCGGCGGCCTGATCCCTTATCTGTTCGGTGGTATCGCCATGACTGCCGTGGGCAAGGCAGCCTCGGCCATCGTCGAGGAGGTTCGGCGTCAGTTCCGCGAGAAGCCTGGTATCATGCAGGGTACCGACAAGCCGGATTACGGCAAGGCGGTTGATCTTCTGACCCGCGCTGCCATCAAGGAGATGCTGGTCCCCTCGTTGCTGCCGGTGCTCTCCCCGATCGTGATCTATTTCCTGGTTCTGTGGATCACCGGCTCGAAGTCCGACGCCTTCGCTGCCGTGGGCGCCATGCTGCTCGGCGTGATCGTCACCGGCCTGTTCGTCGCGATCTCGATGACGGCGGGCGGCGGTGCCTGGGACAATGCCAAGAAGTCCTTCGAGGATGGCTTCATCGACGCCAACGGCACCAAGCACCTCAAGGGCTCCGAAGCCCACAAGGCCTCGGTGACCGGCGATACGGTCGGGGATCCCTACAAGGATACGGCTGGTCCCGCCGTCAATCCGGCGATCAAGATCACCAACATCGTCGCGCTGCTCCTGCTCGCCATCCTGGCCCATCACTGAGTTTTTGCGATAGATTATGGTCGTGTGGGGGAGGGCATTGCCCTCCCTCATTCGTTTTGAAATGGCCGAAGCCGCGGCCAGAATGGTTCTGACCGATGATCGAGACGCGTCTCCTGCACCAGTTCGTCGTCCTCGCCGAGGAACTGCATTTCCATCGCGCCGCCGAACGCCTGCATATGGCCCAGCCGCCGCTCAGCCAGGCCGTGCGCAAGCTGGAGGAGAAGGTCGGCGCACGTCTGTTCACACGCAGCAATCGGCATGTCGCCTTGACCGAGGCGGGGGTCGCGTTCCTGGAGACGGCGAAAGCGTGCCTGGCAAACCTGGAGCAGGGGGCTTTGCGGGCACGCCGGATCGAGGCGGGGCTGACCGGCCGGCTTGCCATCACCTTTGTCGGCACGGCCCGTCGTGACCTGGTTCCGTTGGCACTGCGGACGTTCCGCTCCCGTTTCCCGGATGTGGAACTCATTCTGCGCGAGGCGACAACGGCCAAGCAGATCGAGACCTTGCGAGGCAAGCAAGCCGATATCGGCTTCATGCGCTGGCCGGGGGTTCCTGCCGACGATATCCATTTTGAGCGAATCGAGCGCGAGCCGGTCCTGGCTGCCTTGCCCGACGATCATCCCCTTGCGACTGGTGCGGCGATAAGGCTGGAGCAATTGGCCGGGGAAGGCTTCATCATGACCCCTCGCAACGAGGGGGTGAGCTTTCACGACCAACTGATCGCCTTATGTCGCCACGAGGGATTCGAGCCGCGCATTACCCAGGAAGCCTGCGAAATGCAGACCGTCGTCGGCCTGGTTGCAGGCGGCCTCGGGGTCGCGCTGGTGCCGGCCTCGGCCTGTCAGGAGAACCGCAAGGGGGTGGTTTTTTGTCCGATCATCACTGCCGCACCGGATGAATTGAGCTATATGGACATGATTCTCGGTTGGCGGGCCGATATTGCCTCGCCGATCCGCGATAGCTTCGTTGAAGTTGTCAGGCAGGTGGCAAAGCTTGATACTCAAGAGGTATCAATCGCTCATCTATAATATATTTTACATTGATCGCCGAGTGACCAAAATCGCTTCCGAGTTGAGTTGGAGCGGTTGCCATGAATCTTCAGACCACGGACCGACGTGATGTCCTGAAATTTGCGACGGCTGCCGTAGCGACGGCCTTTGCCCTCCAGACCGGCTCCAGTGATGCCCGAAGGAGCAAGAATTCGATGATCTATCAATTGCGCATCTACGAGATATTCGAGCACAACAAGGCGGCTTTTCATGCCCGCTTTCGCGACCATGCCATCCGCATCATGAAGACCTATGGCTTTGACTTCGTCTCGCTGTGGGAGACAGCCACGCCAGAGCGGACGGAATTTGTCTACCTGCTGCGTTGGCCGGATGCTGCGACCATGAAAGCGAGCTGGGACCGCTTCATGGCCGATCAGGAGTGGCAGCGTATCAAGGATGAAACCGCGGCGCGTGACGGCAAGATGGTGGGCGCTATCGAAGACCGCGCCATGCAGGCTGTCGATTACGCACCCCAGATCTGAGGGGCTGAAATCGTCCGGGAACGCAGGCGTCTTCGCCTGCCTTCTCAGTGCCCCCAATGGGCCGTCGGCGAACGCCTTTTTATGTTGGTTGACACGATGAGGAGAACGCGCAAGCTGGATCGGGGTTGAGCCGAGACAATCCGGGAGGCTCCTCGATATGCGAGGGCTGCCTGGCTGGCCGCGACCCGCGACGATCCAAATGGGATACATAGGAGCGGAGGGACATATGGCCCGCAAGCGCGACGTTCCTGGCATCAGGCCGTATGACAGCCCCGCCGGCGGCTGGGGCGCACTCAAGGCTACGGCAGCGGCCGTGCGCACGCAGATGGAAGTGCTCGAAGCGCCGCTGACCTTCTTGCGGATGAACCAGCCGGAGGGTTTCGACTGTCCCGGCTGTGCCTGGCCGGACAAGGAGCACAGCTCGACTTTCCAGTTTTGCGAGAACGGCGCCAAGGCCGTGACCTGGGAGGCGACGAGCAAGCGCGTTACGCCTGAATTCTTCGCCGATCACACGGTGACTGAACTCCTGGGCTGGAGCGACTATCACCTCGAGAACGAGGGCCGCCTTACCCACCCGATGGCCTATGATTCGGAGACGGACACCTATCAGCCGATCGAGTGGGACGATGCTTTCGCGCGTATCGCCGCTGCATTGCACGCTCTGCCCGATCCGAACATGGCGGAATTCTATACCTCCGGCCGCGCCTCCAACGAGGCCGCTTTCCTGTTTCAGCTCTTCGCCCGCGAATTCGGCAGCAACAATTTCCCCGATTGTTCCAACATGTGCCACGAGGCCACCAGCGTCGGCCTGCCGCAATCGATCGGCATCGGCAAGGGCACGGTCTCGCTGGAGGATTTCGACCATTGCGAGCTGATCCTCTCGCTCGGGCACAATCCGGGTACCAACCATCCGCGCATGATGGGAACGTTGCATGAATGTTCGCGGCGTGGCGTGCCGATCGTCGTGTTCAACCCGCTGAAGGAACGGGCGCTAGAGCGTTTCGCCGACCCCCAGAATGCCATCGAGATGGGAACCTTCGGTTCCACGCGGATCGCCTCTTCCTACTATCAGGTCAAGGTCGGCGCGGACGCCGCAGCCCTCAAGGGGGTCATGAAGGCCTTGGTCGAGATGGACGAGGCCTCGGGTAACCAGGTGCTCGACCACGACTTTATCGCCGCCCACACCCGCGGCTTTGCCGAGTTCTCCGCCGATCTGAAGGCGACGTCCTGGGACGCCATCGAGGCCATCAGCGGTTTCGGCAAAGCCCAGCTCGGTGACGTTGCCGAGGCCTATGCCCGTTCCAATGCTACCATTGTCGCCTATGGCATGGGCATCACGCAGCACAATCGGGGAACCGCCAACGTCCAGCAGATCGCGAACCTCCTCCTGCTGAAAGGCAATTTCGGCAAGCCGGGAGCCGGCATCTGCCCCTTGCGCGGCCATTCCAACGTGCAGGGCAACCGCACGGTCGGCATTACCGAAAGACCCAACACACCGTTGTTCGAGGGCATCGAACGTACCTTTGGCTTCAAGCCGCCGACGCATCACGGCCATGATGCGGTGGCCACCATGGAAGCGATCGACGCCGGCAGCTCGAAAGTCCTGATCTGTCTGGGCGGCAATTTTGCCGTCGCCATGCCGGACCCTGAACGCTGTCACGCCGCCATGCGCAAGCTCGACCTTGCCGTGCATCTCGACACCAAGCTGAACCGCTCGCAACTGCTCGTCGGCAAGCAGTCGATCATCCTGCCGGTGCTGGGACGGACCGAGCGCGACATGCAGGCGAGCGGACCCCAGGCCGTCACGGTGGAGGATTCGATGTCGATGGTGCATGCCTCGCGTGGCAGATTGCCGCCGGCATCGGAGCATCTTCGCTCCGAGACGGCCATCGTCGCCGGTATGGCCATGGCGACGCTGCCCAACAGCAAGGTCTATTGGGCCGAGATGGTCGCCGATTACGATCTCATCCGTGACGCCATCGAGAATGTCCTGCCGGATTTCAAGGACTACAACCAGCGCATTCGCATCCCCGGCGGCTTCCGCCTGCCCCTACCGCCGACTGAGCGCATCTGGCCGACCCCGTCGGGCAAGGCCGAGTTCCTGCCCTTCAAGGGGTTGGAAGAGGACCCAGCCAGCGCCGATACCAGCATCCTCAAGCTGGCGACCATACGCAGCCATGACCAGTACAACACCACGATCTATGGCTTGAACGACCGCTATCGCGGTGTGTTCGGCCGGCGCGACGTGTTGTTCGTGAACGCGGATGATCTATCCCGATTGGGCCTGGAGCATGGCGATCTCGTCGAGGTCGAGACAGCGCTGCCGTCGGGCGAACCTCGGCGCCTCAGCCTCACGGCCATTGCCTATGATATCGCCCGTGGCTCGGTCGCGGCCTATTATCCCGAAGCCAATGGGCTGGTGCCTCTCGACTACAAGGATGAGGAAAGCGGTACGCCCTCCTACAAATCCGTGCCGGTGCGGATCCGGAAGGCAAGCTGATCGGCAGAAGGCTCCCCGATCGGATACTCACCCTGCCTTTGCAGCTCCAACGCACAGGCCGTCGACGAAGACGTCGACGAGCCGCTGTACCGCTTCCAGCCAACCGGGATGGTCGCGCATGTAGCACATGCCCACCAGGGCCCGCAGCAGGTCTTCCGGCGCGACGTCCGTCCGCATCTGGCCTGCGGCAATGGCGCGGTCCAGGAGGGCGCCGAGCGCCTTGGTCAGGCGATCGAAGGAATAGGCATAGAGTTCGGATGGTGCATAGGCGGCGAGCGCCAAGGCCGTCAGCATGCCTTTCTTGGTGGCGACCAGCTGGACATTGGCATGCAGCCAGCGGCGGACGGCATCGACCGGCTCCATCTCGTCCTTCAGCTGCTCCGCCAATTCGCTCAGATGGTCCACCTCTTGCCGGTAAACCGCCTCGAACAGTGATTCGCGGGTAGGAAAATGGCGGTAGAGCGTGCCGATGCCGACTTCCGCCTGCCTCGCGACCGCTTCCAGGCTCGCCCCGGATCCCCCCAAGCTGAAGACGGTCTTGGCGGCCGCCAGCAGCCGCTCTCGATTGCGGATCGCATCGGCGCGCGGTCTGCGGCTTGTTTTCTCGGTTCGCTCCACCATCTGAATTCAGTCAGCCTGCCTCTTGCAAAACGGAGGATCCCTCCGTATAAATACAGCATGAGCATCAAATCAGACAGATGCTTTCCAATCAAATCGATGCCCGATCCCGTTGGGCACCCCATTTGCATCCGGCCGCCCAGATTGTGTCTCGCGGCTTGAAGCCCGGAGTTCGATCCATCCGGATCGCGCTCCTCCGGAGACTCTGAAGAGACAAGCGCTTTTCGATCCGAGGAATCGGCCACACCCAAAAGCGCTTTGCTCTTGGCAGCCTCGACAGCCAGAAATCAGTCGATTGGAGCAGTGTATGACTTTCTCCATTAGCCTCACCGTGAACGGTGAGCAACGTCACGTCGAACTCGACGATCCCAGGGTGACGCTTCTCGACCTCCTGCGGGAGCGCCTCGATCTCACCGGCACCAAGAAGGGCTGCGACCGCGGGCAATGCGGCGCCTGCACCATTCTAGTCGATGGCCGCCGTATCAATTCCTGCCTGGCACTTGCCGTCAGCCATGATGGTGCGGAGATCGAAACCATCGAAGGCGTAGCACAGGGCGACCATCTTCACCCCATGCAGGCGGCCTTCATCACCCATGATGGTTTTCAATGCGGCTTCTGCACGCCAGGCCAGATCATGAGCGCGATCGGCCTGATCCGCGAGGGCCAGGCCGGGGAGGATCCCGAGCGTATCCGCGAGGGCATGAGCGGCAATCTGTGCCGCTGTTCCGCCTATGCCGGTATCACCGAGGCCGTTCTGGAAGCCCACCATGTCCTCGCCGAGAGCGGACGGAGGAAATCGGCATGAAGAGCTTTGATTATGTGAGGCCGGCGACGATCGCCGATGCGGTTGCGGCGGCCTCCCAGCCTGGCGCTGCCTTTCTTGCCGCCGGCACCAATCTCCTCGACCTGATGAAGACCGGCGTGAGCCGTCCCGACCGGCTCGTCGACGTCACCCGCCTGCCGGATCTCGGACGGATCGACTGGCTTCCCGACGGTGGTGTGCGGATCGGTGCGCTGGTGCGCAATGCCGACCTTGCCCATGATCCGGCTTTCGCAAAAACCTATCCTGCGGTCGCCGAGGCTCTGCTGTCGGGCGCATCCGGGCAGTTGCGCAATGCGGCTACGGTCGGCGGCAATCTGATGCAGCGCACGCGCTGTGCCTATTTCTTCGACGTTACCGGCGCCTGCAACAAGCGCGCGCCGGGTTCCGGTTGTGATGCCCATGGCGGCGAGAATCGCCTGCACGCGATATTGGGCTGGAGCGAGGCCTGCATTGCCACGCATCCATCCGACTTCTGCGTGCCGCTGGCGGCTCTTGGCGCGGTGGTGGAAATCGAGGGCAAGGCAGGGGCTCGCGAGATCTTGCTTGCGGATCTGCATCGCCTGCCGGGTGAAGCGCCGGAGCGCGATACCGCCCTCGACGCCGGCGATCTGATCGTGGCAGTGCGGCTGCCCGCCGATGCCGCCCTCTTTGCCGCCCATGCACGCTATCTCAAGGTTCGCGAGCGGACGTCCTATGCCTTTGCCGTGGTGTCGGCGGCGGCAGCCTTGCGCCTCAAGGACGGTGTGATCGAAGCGGCTCGGCTGGCGCTTGGCGGCGTCGCGGCAAAGCCGTGGCGCTCCAGCGAAGCCGAGGCGATCCTGGTCGGCTCGGCGCCGGACGAAGCCACCTTCCAACGCGCGGCACAGGCGGCTCTCGCCGAAGCGAAGCCCTCGGGCGACAATGAATTCAAGATCGAACTGGCGCTCCGCACGCTCGTGCGCGCCTTGGCCGAAGCGGCCGCCGGCACGCCGGATCGCGTTCCTGCTCTGCCAGGTTCTCCCTTCTCAACGCAGCCCGGAGCACGCCGAGATGCCTGAACCCGTCACGCCCGACCTCAAGCTCAATCGTGCTCCGGCCCATGTCCGGCACGGTTCCAATATCGGCCAACCCCTGACGCGCCGCGATGGCGTCCTCAAGGTCACCGGGGCCGCGCGCTATGCGGCCGACAATCATCCTGCCGGAATGCTCTATGCCGTAACGGCTGTGGCGCAGATTGCCCGCGGCCGGGTTGCCTTTCTCGACATCCAAGCCGCCAAGGCCCATCCGGGCGTGGTGGAGGTGATGACATCAGACCACAAGCCCCCCTTGGCGCAGGATCCGGATGCCAAGGACCATCCCTTCATGTTCCGGCTCGATCTCCTGCAGAACGATCGCGTGCGCTATGCTGGCCAGCCGATCGCAGTGGTGATCGCGCAATCGCTGGAAGCGGCTACGGAAGGCGCCGCGCTGCTGGCGCCGCGCTACGAGGCCGAGACGGCGCGAGTTGGGCTCGACGGCGACAGTTTCGTGCCGTCGGCCGTGGGCGTCGGCAATCCGTCGCAAGCCGTTCATGGTGATGTCGAGGCCGGCTTTGCCAAGGCGGACAGCCAAGTGGAAGCCGTCTACGAAACCCCTGCCCAGTATCACAATCCGATCGAGCCGCATGCCATCGTCGCGCATTGGCAGGGCGACACCCTGTCGATCGATACGCCCAGCCAGGGCATGGCGATGGCGCAGGGCCGCATTGCCGGGCTTTTCGGCATAGCGCCCGACAAGATCCACATCCGCAGCCCGTTTCTCGGCGGCGGCTTCGGCTGCAAAGGGCTCGTTTCCGGTCCCCAGATCCTGGGGATCATGGCCGCCCGCCTGGTCGGCCGGCCGGTGAAGCTCGTGCTGAGGCGCGATCAGATGTACGGGCCGGTGGGTCATCGGGCCCCGACCCGCCAGACCTTGCGACTCGGAGTTGCCAAAGACGGGACGCTGACGGCGCTGGTCCATCACGCCCTGACGGCCTCGTCGACCTTCGACGATTTCTTCGAGCCAGCGGCCGGTGCCTCGCATGCGCTTTATGCCAGTCCCGCCATCGCCACCACCTATGACGCCGTGCGGACGGATACGGGAACGCCGCTGTTCATGCGTGCGCCCGGCGAGGCCTCCGGCTCCATTGCCCTGGAAAGCGCGATGGACGAGGCGGCCTGGGCAAGCGGTATCGATCCGCTCGAGTTTCGGCTCAGGAACTATGCGGAGATCGAGCCAACCACTGGCAAGCCCTTCTCCTCCAAGGCCCTGCGCGAATGCTATGCCGAAGGCGCCAAGCGCTTCGGCTGGGCCGGTCGGCCGCTTGCTGCCCGCCAGATGCGCGATGAGGCCGGCTTTCTCGTCGGCTGGGGCATGGGCACAGCGATCTTCCCGGCCTTGATGTTCCAGGCCGAGGCGCGGGCCGTGATCCGGCAAGACGGTTCCGGCCTGATGGAAACCGGCGCCCATGACATGGGGCAGGGCGCCTGGACTGCCCTGGCCCAGATCGCCGCCGATGGCCTGGGGCTCGATCTCGATCGCGTGGAATTCCGCGCCGGCACCTCGGACCTGCCGGATGCGGGCATCGCAGGTGGCTCAGCGCATACGGCCACGGCCGGCTCTGCGATTCATGAGGCTGGCGCGGCGGTAATCGCCAGGCTGGCCGAACTGGCTGTAGGCGATGAGCGCTCGCCGCTGTTCGGGGCCGGCAATGCCGGTGTGATCGCCCGCGAGGGGCGGCTCTTCCGCCGCGACGACGAGAGCCGCAGCGAGAGCTATGGCGACATCCTCGTCCGGGCGGGGCTGTCGGAGATCGAGGCTCGGGGGCGCAGCAGCGCCGATCCGGCGTCGCAGGCCAATTATGCCATGCATGCCCATGGCGCAGTTTTCGCCGAGGTCAAGGTCGATCCCGATCTCGGACAGGTACGTGTCAGCCGCCTCGTCGGCGCCTTTGCCGCGGGCCGGATCGTCAATCCGCATCTGGTTCGCAGCCAATATCTGGGGGGCATGATCTGGGGCGTGTCCTTCGCCTTGCACGAGCATGCGGTTGTTGACCACCGTTCGGGGCGGATCATGAATGCGGATCTCGCCGAATACCACGTGCCCGTCAATGCCGACGTGCCGTCCCTGGAGGCCATCCTGGTCGAGGAGCACGACCCGCATGTGAATGCGCTCGGCATCAAGGGCGTCGGCGAGATCGGCGTCACGGGTACGGCGGGCGCGGTGGCGAATGCCGTCTGGCATGCGACCGGCAAGCGCGTGAGGAGCTTCCCGATCGCCATCGAGGAGTTGTTGTGATCGGGGCTGGGTAACGGCTCGCAGCACCGTGGGCAGTTACGTGGCTCAGTGATAGGTGGCGGGGCGTCTGCCCGCCACCGCTACCACTCAATCAGACCCGGTCGCAGAGCATCTCCCGAGCGGCGTTGTGGCCTGGGGCGCCCGTGACGCCGCCGCCGGGATGGGTGCCGGAGCCGCAGATATAGAGCCCCTTCACGGGCGTGCGGTAATCGCCATAGCCAAGCATGGGCCGGGCCGAGAACAACTGATCGAGCGACAATGTACCGTGGAAGATGTCGCCGCCGACGAGGCCGAACACCCGTTCGAGATCGAGCGGCGTCAGCACCTGGCGTCCAAGCACGCTCTGCTTGAAGCCGGGCGCGTAGCGTTCGACCGTGTCGATCATCAGGTCGGCGACTTCCTCGCGATGAGCATCCCAGCTTTCGCCGTTCGGCAGTTGCGGTGCCACATATTGGCAGAACAGGCTGGCGACGTGCTGGCTCCGGGGCGCAAGCGTATCATCGAGGGTGGAGGGGATCAGCATCTCGACGATGGGCTGCCGGCTCCAGCCATGGCGGCGGGCCTCGAGAAAGGCATCTTCCATGTAGTCGAGGCTCGGCCCGATGATGATGCCGGCAGTGTGGTGGACACCTTGTTCGCGTCCCGGCAGGGCGGTGAAATCAGGCAGCTCGGAGAGCGCCACGTTCATGCGCAGCACGCCCGAGCCGCATTTGAAGCGTCTGATACGCTGCAGGAAGTCGGCCGGTACGGCGTCTTCGGGCACGATCTTGTCGAAGAGCAGGCGCGGTCCGATATTGGCGGCGACGGCTTTGGCGCGGATGACGCGGCCATCTTCCAGCTCGACACCGGCCGTAACGCCCTTTTCGACGATGAGCCGGTGGACCGGGGCGTCCGTCTCGATCTCGGCGCCGGCCTCGCGGGCAGCCTTGGCCATGGCCTGGGTGATGGCGCCCATGCCGCCGATGGCGTGGCCCCAGGCGCCCTTCTTGCCGTTCACCTCGCCGAAGACGTGATGCAGCAGCACATAGGCCGAGCCCGGCGTCGAGGGGGCGGCATAGGACCCGACGATGGAATCGAAGCCGAACAGCACCTTGGCCTCGGGGCTCTCGAACCAGCCGTCGAGATAATCGCTCGCCGATTTGGTGAAGAGGTCGAGCAGGACGCGGCGATGGTGCATGTCGAGCTTGGACAGGCGGTGGCCAAGCTTGCCGGCGCGCAATAATTCCGGCAGCGAGCCGAACCAGCCGTCATCGGAGACGTTGGGCGGCGTCTCCAGGATGAGATCGCGCAGCACGTCGGCGATGGTGTCGATCTCGTCGCAATAGGCCGGGAAGCGGGCGGCGTCCTTCTCACTGAACTTGGCGATCTCGGTCTGGGTGCGGCCCTCACCGGAAAGGATGTAGCGCCCGTCGGGGAAGGGAAAGAAATTGGAGGCCTGGCGCTCGACCACCTTGAGGCCGTGGCGTTCCAGCTCCATGTCCCGGATGACCTTGGGATTGAGCAGGCTCACCGTGTAGGAGGCCACCGAATTGCGAAAGCCCGGATGGAACTCCTCCGTCACCGCGGCGCCGCCGACAACGGAGCGGCGCTCCAGCACCTTCACCCTTCGGCCGGCCCGTGCGAGGTAATAGGCGCAGGTCAGGCCGTTGTGGCCACCGCCGATGATGACCGCGTCATAGGGAGCGTTCGCGCTGCGGACCGCGGGCGTAGATGCGTCAGCCAATTCTTCGAAGCCTTTTTGTTGTGACGCTGCGGCTGGGACCGCGGGCGTCTCGTCCGCTCGTTCTTATGCGGCATGCGCAACGCTTCCAAGGGCCGGTCGTCGCAATCGACGAACACATGGCTGCGGCGTCCATGGTCCCGGGCGCCATGCCGTTCCGGTTTCCTAGAGCAAAGCGCGTTTAGACGGAAACGCTTGTTTGATCTAGCTCTTTGGTTCCAAGCCAATCCAATGGATTGGCTTGAGCGTCTTTGCGATTCTTGGCGTGACCGCCAAATCGCAAAACGCTTTAACCGCGCGCGGCTTCGAGTATGTGCTTGCACTCGCCGAGTTCCAGCAGCACCGTCTGCAGCCGCCGGCGACGTTCGTCGCTCAGCGACAATCCGCTGCCGCTTTCTGCGCGAGTGGCCGGGGGCGGTGCAGGGCGCGGCTCGGCTCGCATGGGCGGGCCTGCGAGAGACGACAGCGGCAGCGAGGCCTGGGCCGGTGGTGACTCATAGGTTTCGGGCTCGTCGTCGAAAATTGGCTCGACTCGATCGTCGGCCTCATCGTAATCGCCCGCGGGATCAGCGGGCGCAGCGGCCTCCGCTTCGGGCCATTCGGCCCGCTCGCGGCGACGCTCTTCCTCGTCCGCCCGTGGGATCACGGCGACGGGCGGCACATAATCCTCGTTCTGGGCTCGGCCGATCTCGATCACATGCCGATTGCCGCGCTCCTTGAGGATGCGCTGGACACCCTTGATGGTGTAGCCCTCGCCATAGAGATAGTAGCGAATGCCCTTGAGCAGATCGATGTCATCGGGGCGATAATAGCGACGCCCCCCGCCGCGCTTCAGCGGCTTGATCTGGCTGAAACGGGTTTCCCAGAAGCGCAGGACGTGCTGGGGCAGGTCTAGATCTTCGGCGACCTCGCTGATCGTGCGAAACGCGTCAGGTGCTTTTTCCATGCTGCCGGACTCCCGAGCGGAAAGCGGCGAATCGTGCCTTTCCCCTATCACTCGTCCGATTCTGTGATGAAAGACAAGCGTTTATCACTTGTTTCCAACCCAAAACTTCACCGAGTGGTAGCGTGAAACCGTCAGAGGGAAGGGGATGGCCGCTGTCAGCGGGCGAGAGCAGCTACGATCGCCGGCTGATTTCAGGGGTGCCTGAACATGAAACCGGCCTTGGCCGGCGAACCAGAACGTGCTGCTCGCAGAGTATCGGACAGAACAGTCCAATACCGGTTTGGCTGGCTCATGCCAATAGGGTGCCTATTCGTCCACGATGCCGTCGACATTCTCGCCATTGATCTGGGCCTTGAGAATGTTGGAAGGCTTGAAAACCATGACGCGGCGTGGGGAGATCGGCACTTCCTTGCCGGTCTTTGGATTGCGGCCGATGCGCTCGCCCTTCGAGCGGACGACGAAGGAGCCGAAGGATGACAGCTTCACCGTCTCGCCCCGCTCGAGGCAACTGGAGATTTCATGCAGGACCATCTCGACCAGTTCCGATGACTCGGTCCGCGACAGGCCTACTTTCTGGTAAACCGCTTCGCAAAGATCTGCTCTTGTGACGGTATTTCCCGCCATCGCTTTCATGCCCCACGTTGGACAGGCGCCATGGAGAGGCCACCTGTCTGTTATCCGTTCGATGCAACCCGGAACTGCGGGAAGCCTGTCCCGCCACGAATCCGCCCCGCAAATCATCCTAGCAGGGCCGGCACTGAAGTCCCGACTCTATGTCACTGAAAACGCGAAGCTATTGACGAAATCGGTCAAGGTCAACCACCAATCGAAACCGGTGTTCGCTTCCGCCTCTCTCAGGCAACCGTCAAATTCGTCAGACTACCAGCGGATCAGGGCTGCGCCCCAGGTGAAGCCGCCGCCCATGGCTTCGAGCAGGACAAGGTCGCCCCGCTTGATGCGCCCGTCCTTGACCGCGGTATCGAGCGCCAGGGGAATCGAGGCGGACGAGGTGTTGGCGTGCTCGGCCACGGTGAGCACGACCTTCTCCGGCGGCAAGCCGAGCTTCTCGGCGGTGGCATGGATGATGCGGGCATTGGCCTGGTGCGGCACGAACCAGTCCACGGCGTCATAGGCCAGGCCGAGATCATCCATGGTGTCGATGATGATCTGCGGCACCATGCCGACGGCGAGCTTGAAGACCTCCTTGCCGTCCATGCGCAGCTTGCCGACGGTGCCAGTGGTGGAGGCGCCGCCATCGACGTAGAGCTTGGACTTGTGGCGCCCGTCCGAGCGCAGCTTGGTCGCCAGCACACCCTGGTCGTGGATCGAACCGTCATTCATGGTGGCTTCGACCACCACGGCGCCTGCACCGTCGCCGAACAGCACGCAGGTGGTACGATCCGACCAGTCCAGAATGCGCGAATAGGTCTCGGCACCGATGACGAGCGCATGCTTGGCCGAGCCGGAGCGAAGGAAATTGTCGGCGATGGAAAGACCGTAGACGAAGCCGGTGCACACCGCCTGAACGTCGAAGGCAGCGCCGCCGGTCATGCCGATATTGGCCTGCACGGTGGTGGCCGTGGCGGGGAAGGTGTTGTCGGGCGTCGATRTCGCCAGCACGATCAGGTCGATGTCGGAGCCCTTCAGGCCGGCATCGGCCAAAGCGCGCTCGGCGGCTTTGGTGGCGAGATGCGAGGTGAATTCGCCCTCGGCCGCCTGATGGCGCGCGCGGATGCCAGTGCGCTGTACGATCCATTCGTCGGTGGTGTCGACGTGCTTCGACAGTTCCTCATTGGTAACGCGCTTTTCGGGCAGGTAGGAGCCGATGCCTCGGATGACGGAACGAATCGTCGCCATTATGCCGCGTCCGGATTGCTGGCAGCGACCATCACGGCACGATGATCAAAGCTCAGGCTTTCGGTGATTTTCTTCATGAGATCTTGCTTCACCATATCATAGGCCAGATCGATGGCAGCCGCGTAGCCTTCGGCATTGGCGCCGCCGTGGCTCTTGATCACGATGCCGTTCAGGCCAAGAAAGACCCCGCCATTGACACGGTTGGGGTCGAGTTTATCGCGCAGGGCCTGAAAGGCGCCGCGGGCAAAGAGATAGCCGATGCGCGCCATCAAGGTGCGCGACATGGCCGAACGCAGATAGGAGGCGATCTGCTTGGCCGTGCCTTCCGCGGTCTTGAGAGCGATATTGCCGGCAAAGCCCTCGGTCACCACCACGTCGACGGTGCCCTTGCCGAGATCGTCCCCCTCGACGAAACCGTGATAGGTCAGATCGGGCAGGCTGGTCTCGCGCAGGATACGGCCGGCTTCGCGCACCATTTCGAGGCCCTTGACCTCCTCGACGCCGACATTGAGCAAGCCAACCGTGGGTCGCTCTACGCCCAGCACGATACGGGCCATGGCCGCCCCCATCACCGCCATGTCGATCAGGGCGTTGGAGTCGGCTCCGATGGAGGCGCCGACGTCGAGGACGATCGATTCGCCCCGCAAGGTCGGCCACAGAGCGGCGATGGCGGGGCGGTCGATTTCGGCGAGCGTGCGCAGGCAGAAGCGCGCCATCGCCATCAACGCGCCGGTATTGCCGGCCGAGACGGTGGCGTCGGCCTCGTCCTTGTTGATGGCGTCGATGGCCAGCCACATCGAGGATTTCTTGCGGCCATAGCGCAGGGCATGGCTCGGCTTGTCATCCATGCGGATGGCGACATCGGTGTGATGGACGCTGGAAACGGCTTGAAGGCGCGGATGGGCCGTCAGCAACGGGGCGATGGTGGCCTCGTCGCCATAGAATGAGAAGCTCAGATCGGGATGGCGGGTGAGCGCCAGCTCGGCGGCTGGAATCACGACCGTGGGGCCGTGGTCGCCCCCCATCGCGTCGAGAGCGATACGAATTTTCGAAGCCCGATTATCGGAAGCCATGAAGTGTTCGGTTGCCCTGTTGCGTCTGGCCGCTTCGCACGGCGGGGAGGCGCTGCGTTTTGCAGCAAAAGACCATGCACCACAAGAGTGTAGCGAAGGTTGACGGCCGGAATTTAGGCTCGTCAAAGATGTAGAAGCCTTCGACTGACCGATTCTCACGTCAAAATCATGGTGATGACGGCCCGAAACGCAAGAAATTGCCGAAGCTTCGCCAAGCCCGTCAGTGTGCCAGCCGGAACGAGCCGCTGGCCGCAGCCTGGCGGACGGCCACGAGCGTGTCGGACGGGGATTGCCCGGCGGTCGGGATGACGTGGCGCTCGAGCGGCCCCAGCGAGGAGAACTGCTCGTGCAGGGCAGTGATCGGTTCGGGATCGCTGAGCGTGTCGCCGCCGCGAAGGCGGCAGCGTTCGATGGCGGCCGAGAGCGGCGGGCGCAGCACCACATAATGCAGCGGTGGGGCGAGTGTTCTGAAGGGCGGCAGGAACCAGGGGCCGATGATGCCGTCCACGATCACGAAATAGCCGCCGCTGGTATAGGCTTCCGCGGTACGTGCGAGCACGTCGATCACGACTTCGTTCTGCCGATGCGCCTGCGGGAGATAAGGCGGGATCGCTCCATTCTTGATGAAGTGCCAGAAATCGTCGGCATGCAGATGCACCGCGGGTGCACCGGGCTCGGCGGCCAGGGCACGGGCAGTGGTGGTTTTTCCCGATCCCGGAGGCCCGGTGAGAATGAGGATCTGGCCAGCGAGATCAGGCATGGTTCAGGCAAGGGGAGGAAATGGCGTTCAAAGCGTTCTGGACCAGGCACGAGAGGAGTGCAAGGTTTTCGAACTCTGCATTGAAGGTCGTCGGCCTTGCTGGGCGGAAGGCAGTTCCGGGGAGCGCGCTGAAAAGCGTCAGCACTCCACCGCATTGACCGCGAGGCCGCCCTGCGAGGTTTCCTTGTATTTGGACTGCATGTCCGCGCCGGTGATGCGCATGGTGGTGATCACCTGATCGAGGCTGACCTTATGGGTGCCGTCGCCGCGCAAGGCGAGGGATGCGGCGGCAATCGCTTTGTTGGCACCGAAGGCATTGCGTTCGATGCAGGGAATCTGTACCAGGCCGCCGATCGGGTCACAGGTCATGCCCAGATGATGCTCCATGCCGATCTCGGCGGCATTCTCGACCTGGGCGATATTGCCGCCGAGCGCGGCGGCAAGGCCCCCCGCAGCCATCGAGGCGGCAACTCCGACTTCACCCTGGCAGCCGACCTCGGCACCGGAGATCGAGGCATTCATCTTGAACAACATGCCGATTGCGGCAGCTGTGAGCAGGAACTCGTCGGCGCCGGCTTCCGAATAGTCACAGAAATCCCGGTAATAGCGCAGCACTGCCGGCACGATGCCCGCCGCGCCGTTGGTAGGCGCCGTCACCACGCGCCCGCCGGCGGCGTTCTCCTCATTCACGGCGATGGCGAAGAGGGAGACCCAGTCCATCATCTCATGGGGGGCACGGACATTGCGGCCGATATCGGTGAGCAGGCGGTCATGCAGGGCCTTGGCCCGGCGCTTCACGCGCAATCCGCCTGGCAATTCGCCCTCCTGGCGCATGCCGCGGTCGATGGCCGCATCCATCACGACGCGGATTCCGGCGAGCCGCTCGCGCACGGTGGCTTCTGGTTGGTTCGCCATCTCATTGGCGAGAACGATGCCGCCGATGGTCAGGTCGTGTTCGCTGCCCAGGCGCAGCAAGTCTGCACCACTGCGGAAGGGGTAGGGGACCTCCGTCGTCTCGCGCGCCGTGGCACCTTCACCCTCTGCCAGCACGAAGCCGCCGCCGATGGAATAGTAGAATTCTGTGGCGAGGGCGGTGCCGCCCTCGTTCCAAGCCGTGAAGGATAGGGTGTTGGGGTGTCCCTTGGGCGGGGTCTTGCGGTCGAAGACGATGTCGCGGTTGCGCTCGAAGCTCATGGCCCGGCGCCCACCGAGCGCGAGCATGCCCTTGCTGGTGGCGTCTTCGACGATCGCGGCGACGGTCTCGGGATCGACGGTTTCCGGTTCCTCGCCAGCGAGGCCCAGGATCACCGCGATATCGCTGGCATGCCCGTGCCCGGTCCAGGCCAGCGAGCCGTAGAGCACCGTTTCGACGCGGTGGGTATGGATGAAATGGCCCTGCTTGCGCAGCGACTGCACGAAGCGATTGGCGGCGCGCATGGGGCCGACAGTGTGCGAGGACGAGGGTCCGATGCCGATTTTGAAGATGTCGAAGACACTGATCATCGGCTCTGAGTTCCCCACCAACCGGCTACTGTTGGATCGCAACAATCGGAACGCGCCATCGCCACAGGGAGCGTAACAAATATTACACCAACTTTCATTGCACAGGAAACTTGCGCGAAGGGGCTCGAATTGCTACCCCAAAACCGACGCCGGTTTAGCTCAGCTGGTAGAGCAACCGCCTTGTAAGCGGTAGGTCATCCGTTCAAGTCGGATAACCGGCACCAAAAACGCCTTTAAAATCAATGGTTTATGAGGCGTTTCGGTTTCCGGCGATACCGTTTTGTCGGATCGGGCGGTAGGAAATCCGACAAAACGTCTATTTTTGTTCCTGAAGTTTAGTGGCTTTTGGCCGCCAAAAGTCGTGCCGGGAAGCCTGTACGGCCGCCTCGCTCAGCTATCCTTGCGTGTCGCCCGCCGCTTTTGGGCGACCTTGATCAGCTGTTTTTCGGTCGCTTTCACATAGGTCGGCAGCACGTTGGACTTCTGGCGCGACTGGGCGCGGATCTCGGCGTCGGTCAGTTCGGCATCTCCGCCCTCGGTCAAGCCACCATGGCGGAAGGAGCGGAACGACAGCTCCTCGCGCAGGCCGGCAGCCAGGATGAGCTTCTTCACATGCTTGCGGAAATCGTCGATCCGCTCATTGGTCATCCATGGCCGGTGCGCCTTGAGCCTGCGGTCGATCCTGTCGCGCAGGATCAGTGGGCCTCCGCCGATTCGGTCGGCGACCATGCGATCCATGCGGGCCATCAGCTCGGGATAGAGCGGGGCGCCATTGCTATCGAACAGGGGGATCCATACCAGCTCGTTCGTCTTGTTGTGAATGACCTGAGCATGGCCCGGGCGGTGCTTCGGCCGATAGTCGTCTCGGGTCAGGCGCATCATGATGTCATCCATGCGCTGCCACCACTCCCAGGCGATCATCGCGGCCGTGGCGACCGAATGGCTGCCGACCTTGTCGCAGTAGGCGATAAAGGCGCGATACTCTTCATAGGTCGCGGTCGGCGTCGTCTCGTGCTCCTCCTTCAATCCCATTTTCGAAAAAGGATTGGCGGCCGGCACGACCTTTGGATTGCGGCGCTGGGCGACAAACCAGGCGCGCCGGCAAGATTTCATGGCGTGGTTGACGGTCGTGCGCCGCTCGCGTCTGACGGGCGACCCTTTCTCGTCGAGGACCGGCCTGCCGTCAGCATCGAGGACTTCGACATAGAGCAGGGCCTCATGAAGGCGATCCGTCACGCCCGTATGGATATCGGCGAGGGGGAGCGCGCCGAGACGGCGGCCATCCTTCAGCGTGTAGTTTCCGACCATGCCGAAGCCGTATTCGTGGTTCTCCTTCTGCGAGCGGGAAAGCTTGAGGTATTTGTCGCTCGATTTGTAGTCGGTCACCAGCCAGTCGAAAGTGCCTTGGGTGGCGCGCGCCGGCACGATGTCGGTGGCCCCTTGCGTACGCCAGGAATCGAAGGCGGCGATCAATAGGGCAGCGCGCTCGCGCATCGCGGCAAAGTCTGAGGGCAGGGTTTCATTGTCGAGCCTGCACGGGCCTCGAGGATCGTCGGCGGCCGGTTGCCGTGCCCAGGTCGGCACCTCGAAGTAATAGGTCAGGGCGCCGCTCTTCATCCGCCTGGCGCGGACATATTTCGGCAACGCCGTCTTCGATTGCTTGGGCACGTCAGATGAGGTCCGCGACATCGATGGTTGCCTTATGATTGGCCGGGCCACCACGCTTGGCAAGCCAATCGTCGCAGAGGCTGCGGTACCAGAGCGGCGAGCGGCCGCGACGGTCATGCGGTCGCGGCGCGACACCCTTCACGACGCCGCGGCGCAGCTCGGCCGTGTCGTGGAAGCCGAGATAGCCAGCCGCCTGCTCGGCGCGCAGCACTGCCGGCCAGTTTGCGGGGAATTCGGCGGGAACGGTGCGGGGCGCAGACATGGTTAGGCGGCCTCCGCCTTGCGCTTTGCGGCTTTGCGCTTCAACCGTTCGGCATGACGGATCTCGACGTCAAACTCATAGAGCGACTGTTCGCCCGCTGCCACGGCTCGGCCGAGGTCTGTCAGGATGAAGTAGGCGCTTCCGCTCGGATGGATACCGCCGTCCAGAAGGGGATCGCGTTCAAACAGGCCGGCATCTGCAAGCCGGCACAATTGCTGATCATCGGCGGCCGTGAAGAAATGATCTCGCCAGCCCGCCTTCGGACCTGTCCCGCCATAGGCGTGAGAAATCACACTCAGATCGTGCTGCGACAGTTCCGACGCGAGAGGATGACGATCGGGCAGTGCGACGTCCCACGCTGGCTCCCTTGCATAGGAGATTCCCAGCCCCAAGAAGCCTCGGAAGGTGATGCTCCAGCAATCAGCCAGGCGGCTGTACAACTGGGAGCGAGCGGATACTGTGTCCGGGGCGTAAATCGGGCCCTTACGCTGGCAATCATCCAGCATTTGATAGGTGTAGGCCTTGCGGATGCGCGTCATAGTTAGGCAGCCTCCACCGTTTCGCAGGTGATCGCGCGCCTGGCGGCATCGCGGCGTTTCTGGTTGAGCTTGTGTGTCACCATCTCGGTATGGACGACGCAGAGGCGGCGCCGGCAGAGGTGATCGAGTTGCTTGCGTGGCGGGATCGGCCCGTGTTCCACGACGAAGTAGGCGATATGCGGCGCGACGGTTCCGCCATCCAGGCTCATTCGGCCGTAGCCGGCGCCGCGGCCGTTCTCGCCGGAGGTCGGCCCCGTCCAGAGTCTACAGGGCGTCGTCAGGCCAAGGCCAGGCGGAGGCGGTACCTCGACCGTGCGGGCCAGGATCTTGGCGCGGATGCGGTCGCGGCGGGAATTCATGGAGCGTCGCCTTGGCGGTCGAGACGCTCGATTTCGGCCAGGATCAGAGCGCCGGCTTTGACGAGGTCGCGACGCCTGTCAGTTGGCTTGAACCATGAACGATCCCATGGCCACTTGTATTGCATCAGGCCTTCGTGGACGTCCCCCATGTAGTAGCTTTGGAGAGCGTTCCGATAATCCGTCGCGTCGCCGCCAGCGACGACAGCATAGATGCCAGCCGCGCGCGCCATCTCGCCCTTGGCATGGCTATCATCGTGCTCGGGTGTCCAGCCTTCGACATCGACCTGCCGGCGGCGCTCGGCTAGAACGTCCTGCGCGGCTTGGCTCGCTGCATCGTCGGGGGCGGGTGGGGTGGTGCAGTGGCAACAATCCTCGCAGCAGCCATCCACGGTGCATTGCACGCAGAAGTCCTTGCACACCACCTCCCCCGAGTGCTCGCCTTCCTGGCTGGCGAGGTCGCTAGGTGCGACGGGAAGGGCAGAGCCGGTCGGTTTGGCTGCCTGCTTTGCCCGAATCGCATCGACCTTCGTCCAGATGCGGGCAAGCTCGGCCTCGCCGGCCGCGTGCATATCGATGCCGCGCGCCAGGCAGCGGGCGGCCAGGGTGACCATGACGCCGCCCGTCTCCTGCACGGGCTCACCTTTCGGCCGGTCGTAGACATAGCGTGTCAGCGCCGCGATGCGTTCGGGCGGATAGTCTCCGGACTGCAGAAGCTCCAACACCTCCTCAAGCAGGCGATCGTCCCGCTCCAGCGTATCGGCGGAGATCTTCTCGCCGAAGCATGCGAGCATCCAGGGCTGTACCCGATCCTGAAACGGCGTGGCCATGTCGTTGATTGCGCCGGTCAAGAAGTAGCGGATGGGGAACGCGCCTTCGTCACGGGCGCGCGCAAAATCCTTGCCGACATTGCAGCGGCGCCCTTGGGCATCGATGCAAATGGTCCCGATCTCTTCACCGACGGAACCCATGAAGCCGGTCAGCGCCCGGCTGGCGTGATCAACCCAATCATTGAATGTGTCGAATTGGCCGAGCCATTGAGGCTCGAAGCCACGAAGAGGCGTCGGGTTAAGCCAAGGGCGTGCGCGTTCTCTGCTCATCGTGCGCCCTCCGGCTGAGAGGAATCGACCGGCAGGCGCTCGAAGCGGCCGTCGGTGAATTCGAGGAAGTGGCGGACCCAGATCCGGCCGTCGGCCTCGCCGCGGTAGATCTTGACGCGGTCGCCCTCGATCAGCGGGCGGGCTGCCTGCACCTGGCCGTTGCCGATCTCGACATAGGTCGAGCCGCGCTTGAGGTGGCGCCAGCGCGGCCCCTGGCCGCCGTGGCGCAGCGCGACCTGCAGCTCGCGAAGCAATCGGATCGGAACGGGCAGTTTCCAGTCAGGTTCCAAGCCCGTCGCGAGCGGCAAGGTGCTAGCCATCGGCTCGCCGTTCTCACGATCGGCGGCTTCGAGGATCTCGACAAGGGCGCGTGCGGTATTGGTGATGTCGGACATGTCAGTGCTCCTTGCCGAGGTCGACGCCGACGACGTAGGTCTTGCTGCCAGAGCCTTCGAGGGCGTTCAGTTCGTTGATGAGACGATCGATTTCGCCGCGCAGCTTGATGGCGCGATCGGCGCGCGCCTTGGCGTCGGCCTTGTCGGCGGCTTCGGCTGCCTCGATCAGTTCGGCGGCGATGTCGCGGGCTTCGGCGACGGACATGTGGTGTGAGGCGAGGTTTGTCGCACCGGCTGGATCCGGCGTCCTGACATTGAGCACGACTGTCGTGCCGACAGCCTTGGCGAGGTAGCTAGCCATGATCACGTCCCCACCGGCATGAGGATGAACTGCGCCGGGACGCCTGCGCGCGCCTCGATCAGGATCGCGGCGCTGGCATCGACGAAGCGCAGGGTGACGGTGTCGGCCTCCATTGCGCCGAGGATGTCGAGCAAATAGCGGGTGCGGCAAGCGAAGGTGAAGCCTTCCGGGCCGTCCCATTCGGCCTCGATCTCGTCGGTGGCGTCGCCGCCGTCAGCGCCCTGTGAGGACAGCACGGCCTGCGCCGGCTGCATGGCAAAGGCGATGCCGCGCCGGCTTTCGGGGGTGACGGCCGCGATGCGATCGATGGCGGTGACGAGGGCCTGCTTTTCAGCGATCAGGTGGTAGGGAGAATCGCGCGGGACAATGCGCTGATAGTCGGGATAGTTGCCTTCGACTAGCTTCGAGACGATGGTGGTATCGCCCTGGCTGATGCGTATCTTGGCCTTGGAGGCCTCCACCTCGCAGTGCTCGCCGGCCTTGGCCTGGCCGAGCAGACGGATCGCCTCATTGATCAGCTTGGGCGGCAGGATGACGCCCGGCATCTTCTCGGCATAGTTCGGTAGGGCGATCTGGTCGCGCGCCAGGCGATGGCCGTCCGTGGCGACGGCGCGCAGCAGGGCGACACCGTCATCGTCGACGACATGGAAGTAGGTGCCGGCGAGAAAGGGCCGATCCTTTCCGGTGTTCTGCGCAAAGGCCGTGGTGTCGAGGATCCGCGCGAGATCCTTGCACGGCGCACGAAAGGCGCACTCGCCCGACATCTCGGCCAGCGTCAGCGGGAAGTCGGCGCCGGGAAGGGTCGGCAGGGTGAAGCGGGCCTTGCCGGAGCGGATGACGACATTGGTCTCGCTGAAGGCGAGGCTCACCTGAGCACCCTCGGGGATGCGCCGGATGAGATCATGCAGCTGGGCGCCGGGGATGGTGGAGGCGAAGTTCTCCACCAGCTGCAGCCCGTCGACGGGCACGGCGACCTCGGCCCAGATGTCCATGTCCGTCGCCGCGATGCCGGCCTTGCCGCTCATGGCTTCCTGGCCGCCGAGGCTGCGAAACAGGATGTTGCCGAGGATCGGGATGGTGCTCTTGCGCTCGACGACCTTGTTCACGGTCTGCAACGCAGGCCATAGGGCATCGCGCTCGAAAACGAGTGTGTGAGAAGCTGTCATGTCAGGGCTTTCGATCCCGACCGGCGCGCGGCTATTCGCTGCCCGGTCGGCGGTTGAAACGGGCTGTCAGATCACTCCATGCCAAGGGCTTGGAGGTAGAGCTCGAGGATGGCGTCCGCCTCGGCGCGCTCGGCGGCGGGCAGCTTGCGGAGGGAGACGATCTTGCGGAGGATGGTCGCATCGAAGCCATTGGCCTTGGCCTCGCCATAGACTTCCTTGATGTCGCCGCTGATCTCCGCCTTATCTTCCTCGAGGCGCTCGATACGCTCGATGATGGATTTCAGCTGGTCGGCGGCGACGGAGGTTGCGTCAGTCATGGTCGATTACCTTTGGAGCTTGCTAACGGCATCGTGCAGCCCGCTGAGGGCGGGGATCGCGCGTTCAAGGTGAATGAGGGCTTCGAAGAGGTCGCCGCGGCGAAGGCGGGCGACAGCCTCGAACAGTTCCGGATCCTCGGAAGCGTTGTCACCGAGGACGGTGGCCAGGGTGGGATTTTCACCGGCGATCACGTCGCCAGCATCGCCCCAGGCGCAGAATTCGATGTCGCGCGATTTCAGCTCTTCGAAGATGTCGTCATCATCGGCCGCTTCGAGCATGACTTCGCCGTCATGGGGATCGTCGAGGAAGGTGTCGATCTCGTCCTTGAGGGTTTCGAGTTTCCCAACGAGACTTTTCAAGGTCTGATGGCGTGGCTTGGCGCCGGCTGAAGGGGGGGCAGGCACGTTCATGGCCGGTTCATCCTCGCCTTGAGGGAAGGGGCAGCGGCGAGGGCGGCCGGGAGGTGCTGCTCGATCTCGTCGCTGGTGAAGGTGGCGCGGCTCAGGATGTCGCGCAGGCGCTCGATATCGTCGGTCTGCTTGACGATGATGTACTGCGCGATCTCATAGGCCGTCTGGTGCATCGGCCTGGTCTCAGGCCGCGCTGGCGCGCTCGCCGGGAAAGAGCGGGCTGGTGCGGCAGATGGGGGAGGCGGTGACCTGCTCGATGACGGCGGCGCCGTGCTCTTCGACCTGCTCGGGCGTCCAGCCCTTCGACCAGAAATAGCGCTCGCTGATGCCGTCGAAATCGCCGCGCAGCTCCTCGAAGGCGCGGGCATCCTCGGCCATCCGGTCGCGGATGGCGACGCCGTCGGTCATGTGGTGGCGGGCGCGGGGCCAGATATAGCCGTCATGGGTGGCGCGCTTGGCGTCGAGGGTACGGGAGGCAGGGCGCACGGCGGCGCCGGTAGCAACTGCAGGCATTGGGGTTCTCCATCGCATGGTGGGGCGGGATCGCCGGTTGCGATGGAGAACAGGGATAGTGCCAGATAGTCACATTCGTCAAGAGAAAATGTGACTATCTGGCAAATTAGTGGTTACATCAACGGACGCACTGCTGTCCGCTGTGTCAAATTGTCATGTTTCCTCTATGGCTTAGTGGCCTTGCGCAGTATCCTCCTGCGCGCGCTCGCGTCGAGCTTCCGCCATTGGCCGGATCTCACGACTGAAAGCACCTCGGCAACCCAAACAAGCTTTGTGTTTCGGATGGTCGCC
The DNA here is from genome assembly GCF_052114505.1 of Labrys sp. KB_33_2. NCBI lineage: Bacteria > Pseudomonadati > Pseudomonadota > Alphaproteobacteria > Hyphomicrobiales > Xanthobacteraceae > Labrys > Labrys sp. KB_33_2. Next base: position 91,520 of record NZ_JBFREW010000020.1, read on the forward strand.
GCGTTGTGGCTTTCCAGATCATAGGTTCCTGGCTGCGAGCCTTTGATGACGCGCTTGAGGAAGCGCCGGCCGTCCTCTGTCTCGACGGCGGCTTCCCAGCCGATGATCTCGTCAGGATGATTGCCGAAGCGCCAGACGATGATGACGTCGCCAGGGTCGTAACGCGGCCACATGCTTTCACCGACTACTTCGAGCGCGATCGCGTCTTCCGGCACTGGAAAATGCACTTCGATCTCATAAAGGCCATTGCCTTCCGGGATCTGCTCAAACTCAGACAGGATTTCCGCCCCCGCGCCGATCCGCCCCATAACTCGGACGATATTGTGAGCCGGCTCGGCTCCTTCTGGCAAGAGGTCTCCCGGCTTCACGCCGAGCGCCTTCGAAAAGGCAATCATATGCTTCTGGGCGAGATTGCGTCCGCCGCTCTCCAGGCGCGTCACATAGGAAACGGAAAGACCAGTCTCCTCGGCCAGTTTCTCTTGTGTCATGCGTCGCGCCAGGCGGTGCTCGCGTATGCGGTTCGGGATGTTCATGTAGGGATCTTTGCCAAATAGGCAAATTCACGCCATGGCCAAATAGTCACATTTTGACTTGCAATCTTTGTGACTATTTGGCACAAGATGGCCTATGAATGTGCTCCAAAGATATTTTCTTGAGACTGGCGACACGCCGTCGAAGCTGGCGCTTCGGATTGGTCGCTCGCCGAGCACCATTTCCCGCGTCCTTCGCGGAGAACGCTCGGCGAGCACTGATCTCGCGATCGACATAGAGGCCGGCACAAACGGCAAGGTAAGCGCCCGCGATTGCCTAGCCATTCAGCTCGATATGCTTCGCGGACATTCTGGTTCCTCCGCCCTCCCTGTCGTTGACGCGCAGGAGGCACCTGCCACCGAGGCGTCCGCCTCCGCCTCGGTGGCCTTTTCCGTTTCCGAGAGGGCCGCCTGATGACGCACACCGACATCATCGTGGCCGTGGCCTATCTCGTTCCAGTCACCTCGCTCCTGTTGATCCTCCTGCGGATGCGGCATGAGAACGCGCGTCTTTGCGGTGACATTACCGCCAGATTGAGAGAAATCGACAGATTGACGGCCGATCTGCGCCGGGTCCAGGCGCTGAGCCAAGATGGCGTCGCTGTCGACGGCTTCATTTCTACGCTCTCGGCTTCCCTGAATGGGTCGGAGATCAGGAGATGAAGATGAGTAATATCGAGCTGGGCGCCATTGCCGCCCCTCGTTCCGGCAGAGGGAAGATGAAACCCCGGCAACTCCCAACGAGCTTGCCAGCGGCTTGGCTGTTCGTTCCTGACCATTCCCGGAAAGAGATAGGCGGACGCCCCAGGGTCGTCGGCAATCAACGTGCCCTTTGGGGCTGTGGCCTCGATCGTGCAATCGCCGAGAGGGTGAGGGCAGTTGTTCCGGATCGTAATGTGAAGCCGGAAAAACATCCTCCCCGGCGCAGCGACTACCTGAGCGGAGACCGTAGGGTCCTCGCTGCGCAGCTTGCGTCGGTGTTCGTGCCAACTGAAATAAAGGCTGAACCCACTGATGGCGAGTGCCGTCAACGCCAAAAAGTCTGCGCGCTGGAAGGTCGAAAAAAGCCAATCGAAAACAGGTTGCATAGATCATTTCTCGCGTTCCTCGGTCTTGATTGGCATGGATGCGCGGGATTCTCGCGGCTTTTCTTTAGCGTGCGGCCGCTCCGTCTTAGACTCCTCGATCCTCGCCATGGCGGCATCGAACATGCGGAAGAAATTCCGTTCGATCCGCGTCTGTCTGGTCTTCGCCATGTCCGGGCGCCTCCGTTGATCTGACGCCTCAATCCTTCTCACCAGCCGTCTGTTTTCGCACCGAAAAAACACAGGAGTGTTTTTCGTGGACAATCCCGTTTTGCCTGTTGGCATGCTCGAACAATACAAGGCCGCGACGCGGGCCCTGGTGATGGCCTCAGGCGGCCCGGCCGGCGTAAAGGCCGTCCTGGAGGTATCGGACGGCCAGATCTCGCGTTGGCGCGGCGACAGCTATCCCGACCTGATCCCGCTTTGGGCCGTCGCCAAGCTGGAGTTCCACTATCAGGAGCCGGCCTTCACCCGCTTCATGGCGGGGCTCACCGGCCATGTGCTGTCGCCGATCGGCGACGAAGCCGAGCCGCCGCCCGGCACGGCCGAGTTCGTCGGCACGGTGATGGAAGTCGCCGCCGCCAACAACAAGCTGGTGACGAAGACCCTGGAGGCGATGTCCCCGGCGAGCCCGGGCGGCGTGGCGTTCACGCCGAACGAAAAGAGCGAGATCCACGCGAGCCGGGCCGAAGCCGAGCGCGCCGCGACGAAGATGCTGCGCCTGGTGGCGGGAGGCGTGGCATGAGCGATCGCGATCTCCTGTTCCTGACCGTGCTGCCCTTCGCCTTCCCGGTCGCGGTCTTCCTGGCGCTCTGCATCCTCTGGAAGGCTGAAGCCGCTCTCAATCGCGCCCTGCGCAGGTGGAGGCGGATGTGAACGCGCCCGCCTCCTATCGCTCCTTCCTCGAGGCGAAGGCGGTGATCGCGCCGCCGCTCGGCTTCGATGTCCCGCTCGAGGAAATCAACCCGGCGCTGAAGCCGCACACGCGGGCGATCGTGCAATGGGCCGTAGCGGGCGGCCGGCGCGCCATGTTCATGGCCTTCGGCCTGCACAAGACGGTGACGCAGATCGAGGTGTTGCGCCTGATCATGAAGCGCGTCGCCGGGCCGACCCTGATCGTGCTGCCGCTCGGCGTGCGCCAGGAATTCATCCGCGATGCCGCCCTCTATTTCCGGGGCGAGTATGCGGTGACAATCAAGTTCATCCGTCGGGCCGAGGAGATCGACCCCGGCGCGATCAACATCACCAATTACGAGACTGTGCGCGACGGCAAGCTCGACCCGGCCCTGTTCGTCGCCGTCTCGCTCGACGAGGCCTCGATCCTCAGGGGCTTTGGCGGCAGCAAGACCTTCCGCGAATTCATGCGGCTGTTCGAGGGGCGCGTTGCCTACAAGTTCGTGGCGACGGCGACGCCTTCGCCCAATGAGTTCATCGAGCTGCTGGCCTATGCCGCCTTCCTCGAAGTGATGGATGTCGGCCAGGCGAAGACGCGCTTCTTCAAGCGCAATTCGGAGAAGGCCGACACGCTCACCATCCACCCGCACAAGGAGCGGGAGTTCTGGCTGTGGTGCTCGACCTGGGGAATGTTCGTCCAGAAGCCGAGTGATCTCGGCTTTTCGGATGAGGGCTATGCCCTGCCGGAACTGGATCTGCGCTGGCATGAGATCGCATCCGACCACACGGCGGCCGGTGTCGAGAAGGACGGGCAGGGCCGGATGTTCCGCAATGCCGCGATCGGCATCGTCGACGCCAGCCGGGAAAAGCGGGACAGCCTGCCGGCGCGCATCACAGCGCTGATGCGGATCCGAGCCGAGGATCCCGACGCGCATCGGTTGATCTGGCACGATCTGGAAGCCGAGCGGCACGCGATCGAGGCGGCCATTCCCTCCGCCGTCACCGTCTACGGCACGCAGGACCTCGACGACCGGGAGCAGGCGATCATCGCATTTTCCGACGGCAAATTCGCCGAGCTGGCCGCCAAGCCGGTGATCGCCGGATCGGGCTGCAATTTCCAGCGCCATTGCCACTGGGCCGTGTTCCTCGGCATCGGCTTCAAATTCAACGACTTCATCCAAGCCATTCATCGCATTCAGAGATTCGGGCAGACGCACCGGGTGCGGATCGACCTCATCTATACCGAGGCCGAACGCGAGGTGCGTCGCTCGCTGGAGCAGAAATGGGCCCAGCACAAGGAGCTTGTCGCACAGATGACCGCCATCATTCGCGAGTATGGCCTGAACCGGGCCGCCTTCGCGGCCGAGATGACGCGCGCTCTCGGCGTGAAGGAAAGGATCGAGGTCGCGGGGCCGGGCTATCGCCTGGTCAACAATGACTGCGTCGACGAGACCGGCCGCATGCCGGCCGACAGTGTCGCCCTGATCGTGACCTCGATCCCGTTCTCCAACCAATACGAGTACACGCCGAACTATGCCGATTTCGGGCATACCGACGACAATGCGCATTTCTGGCAGCAGATGGACTATCTGGTGCCGAACCTCCTGCGCATCCTGCAGCCGGGGCGGGTGGCGGCCATCCATGTCAAGGATCGCATCACGCCGGGCGGGGTAAACGGGCTCGGCTTCCAGACGGTGGAGCCGTTCTCGGATGAATGCGTCGCCCATTTCCGCCGGCACGGCTTCGCCTTCCTCGGCCGCAAAGTCATCACCACGGATGTGGTTCGGGAGAACAACCAGACCTATCGGCTGGGCTGGAGCGAGCAATGCAAGGATGGCTCCCGCATGGGGCCGGGCATGTCCGAATATCTGCTGCTGTTCCGTAAGCCGCCTTCCGACCTGTCGAACGGCTATGCCGACAAGCCCGTGGCGAAGGCCAAGAAGGAATGGCAGGGCGAAGGCCTCGCCCGCCATTGGGTGAACCCGGAAGGCTATTCGCGCGCTCGCTGGCAGCTCGATGCCCATGCCTTCAGCCGCTCCAGCGGCAACCGGCTGATGAAGCCGGAGGAATATGTGCCGCTGGCCGCCGACATGGTGTTCAAGACCTGGCGCAGCGAGAACCTCGCCGAGATCTATGATTTCGAGCACCACGTGCGCATCGCCGAGACGCTGGAGATCAAGGGACAGCTGCCTTCCGGCTTCATGCTGATGCCGCCGCACTCCTGGCACGACGATGTCTGGACCGATGTCGCCCGCATGGTGACGATGAACACGCTCCAGGCCGGCAAGGGCAAGGAAGGGCATCTGTGCCCGCTGCAGTTCGACATCGTCGACAGGACCATCGCCCAGTTCTCCGAGCCCGGCGAGATGGTGTTCGACCCGTTCGGCGGGCTGATGACCGTGCCTTTCCGCGCGATCAAGCTCGGCCGGCAGGGCAGCGCGAGCGAGCTGAACCCCGGCTATTTCCTCGACGGCTGCAAATATGTGGAAGCGGCCGCGCGCGAGATGGCCATGCCGGACCTATTCTCGGTGCTCGACGCCGAGGCGCGGGGCTCGGCTGGGCAGGAGGCGGCGTGATGTCAGGTTTTGCGCGTGCCGGCGGCAATTTGCTTATCGCGAACCGCTTTCAACCTAGCGGGGCGACTAAACAGTCGTTCAAGAAGCTCTCTTGTAAGGCCTTCCAGCTCTTCTGCCTCAGACGGGGTGTAGGGGTCGACGTCGTGAACTGCATCGTTCCCGTCGAGCAACTGAATGTCCGCCAGATCGGCCAGTTCCGCATCGACCACGCCCGCCGCCGCCATCTCCTTGATGCGTTGCCGGGCTGCCTGATTTGGTTTCACTCCGGTCAGTCTAGCGTCCGTGTCGTATATTTCTTTCGTTGCAACATCGATTGTCTTGCGAAACATAGCGCCAGCCGCTTCGGCGAAGCCTTTCGCCCTACAGGAACACGCTTCTCTGAATATTTCCTCGACGCGCTTGCTCAAAGATGCTGGTGGCGAAGGATAATAAGTGTCGTAGAGCTCGAATGGAGCAGGATCTGCGTTAAATATTCCGTTCTGGGCAGTGAACTGATAGAGATCTTCCTTCTTAAGGCTCATCGAGATCCGCATTATTACGGGTCTTTTGCATGCAACGCACGTAAAAACGGCTTCCTTTGGGGTGTTCCATACGTTCGTAATCTTCAAAAGAGAACGAACCCCACAGCGGGGACAGTCGGCGGAAATAGTGTCGGACACAATTATCTCACTAAGCAAGTGTGGTGGCTGGATAGTCCAGGAACATGCGTTACTACACCAAACATTTCAACACCATATCACCGCATCAACCGGCCTAATCGAATAATCACGACAACAGTGGACTTGATTAGGGGGAGGGCGACGTGAATGTGGCTCTTCATCCCCGGCGCCTCGACTTCATTTCCCTCTGTTCCGGAGGAGGCGGGCTCGATCTCGGATTGGAGCTGGCATGCCGAGGTGCTCGCCCGGTCTGTCTGGTGGAGAGGGAAGCCTTCGCCGTCGCCCACCTGGTCGAAGCGATGCGCCAAGGTCTCATGGCTCCAGCGCCTGTGTGGAGCGATGCCCGAACCTTCCGCGGCCGAGAGTGGCGCGGCCTCGTGGATGGCGTCATTGGCGGCATCCCGTGCCAGCCTCACAGCCTCGCCGGCAAGCGCCTCGGCGAGGAAGACGAGCGCGACCTCTGGAGCACGGCGCGGCGCATCATTGTGCAATCGGGCGCCTGGTTCGCCCTCATCGAGAATGTCGGCGGCATGCTCTCCTCGGGCGGCGCCGAGCGGGTGTGGCGAGACCTTCGCCGACTGGGCTTCGCGGTTGAGGCTGGACTCTTCACGGCGGCAGAGGTTGGCGCGAGCCATCAACGCGAGCGCTTGTTCCTCCTCGCGGTGGCCGGCAATGAGGTGTGGAGACGGGGCGACGAAATCGCTCCCGCGACCCGGCACGCCAACCGGTGGGCGGATCGAGACGGCGGTGGCGAATTGGTCGACGCCTCGTGCGTCCGATGCAGAGAAGGGCGGACCGAACCAGGTTTTCATATCGGGCGGTACGCCTTTGCCAGCGCAAGCGGTTCAGTGGGCAACGCCACGCTCGGAAATGGCGAGGGCCTTGGGCGATCCAAAACACATCACGCCTCGGCGGGGTTCGGGGAATATCGAGGACCAAGTGCTGCGCTGGCCGACGCCGACGTCGTTGAGCTTCGGCAACAGTCACCAGCCGGGCAACAGTCGCTCCTACAACAGGACGATGGAATTGGCCTCTTCCCTCCTGGGCCCGGAGACCTCGACGGTTGGCGAGAGGTCCTTGCCCGAGCGCCGGAGCTTGAACCCTCACTTCGTCGAGTGGCTGATGGGTTGGCCTCCGGGTTGGACGATGCTCGCATCGAACGGCTCCGCATGCTCGGCAACGGCGTTGTGCCGCTGGAAGCTGCTTATGCGGTCCGCACTCTCGCAGCTCGGCTCGCCGCCTCCGGCGCCTCGGCCGCAACTTTCCTTCTTGATATGACGGAGGCGGTGGAATGAGCGTTTCCCGCAGCTTGCGCAGTGATGTGCGTAATCCTGTTCTGGCGCTGCCAAGTGCCGAAGTTCTGCAAACCTTGCCGCCCGAACATCGCGCGGTGATCGCCCGTCTTCTTCGCGAGTTATCTGTCGATGCCCGCGCGAGGGCCAACAAGAGTTGGCGCCAGAACAAGGGGCCGATGGCCGTCTATTGGAAGGCCGTCGGTGTCTATGCCGGCCACCTCTGCCGCGCGATCCGCCCAGCCAGAGCGGTCACTCCCTCACAATCCAAAATTATGGAGCCGGCAGAATGACTGCGCTCGCCATCGATCCATCTGAGATCAAAATCACCGATTACCGCGCCATTCGTGATCGTCTAATGCTTGGGGGAGCGATCCCGAAACCTGTCCTCGATGCCCTTGTGCTGCGCGAGCATGCGGTCGAAGAGCGGGAGGAGAAGGTAGCGCGGGCCGAGGCCGCTTCTGTCGTGCGCGCCAGGGACTTGTCGGCGCGTGAATGGGATCTCGACCGGCGCGAGCGGGCCTTTGCCCTTCGTCTGGGCGAGGAAGCGGCGGCCGAAACGCAGGCTCCTAGCATAGCGAGGCCGCCGCTGAGGACCATTCTCATCGTGGTGGCCCGGCGCTGGGGCGTCGAGGTCGACGATCTCATCGCCACGCGCCGGACGCAAAAGCTGGTGGAGCCGCGCCGGGCCTTCTACGCCATCTCTCGGCAGTTGACCTTGCGCTCCGTCGCCGAGATCGGGCGCATGCTCTCCCGCGACCATACCACGGCGCTCCACCACATCATCCGAGCCGAGCCGATCATGGTCGAGCTGCGCCAGGCGCTGACGGCCGGCACCGGCCTCGATAGCTGGGTCGAGGCCTATTACCGGAAGGTGGCGGGCTGATGGGTGTCGAGCATATCGCATGGGCGATGAAAAAACTTCGTGGCATCGGCGTGCAGGCCAAGGCCGTCCTGTCTGCTCTGGGCAATCATGCCGACGAGAACGGCCGTTGCTGGCCGTCACTGCCTACCATCGCCGCAGATTCGGATCTGTCGGAAAGCACGGTTCGGCGCGTGCTCCGTCAATTGTGCAACGCTGGTGCCCTCACCACGGAGAAGCGCTTTTCGGCAAGCGGCCGGCAGCAGTCGAACACCTACGTGATCAATCTCGACTGGCGCGGACCTCTCCGTCCGGAGCCCGCCACGGGCCACGAGAATGGATCTGAGGAGGGGTGTCAGCCTGACACCCCTAGCCCTGTCAACCTGACACCCACCCCTGTCACTGCTGACACCCCTAGGGGTGTCACTGCTGACACCCCCACTACGTTGAACCACCACTCAGAATCTCCAGGGAAGAAAGAAGAAGAAGCGCGCGAGCGTGAAATCATTTTCCAGAAACTTGTGAAGATCTTCGATCCCGGTCCGACCGAGAGCCTCCAGCGGGGACGGCTGGAGCTTGCGGCCTTGTCTGCCGATGAGATCGAGCAGGCGGCACGGCATGCGCCAGCCTTCGTCTCGGCCGTCGCCGCCGAGCGTCGCAAGCGGCCCAGCATCGCGATCTACCTCAAGGAGCGGCGCTGGGAGGCGGTTGCCCTGAACGCGGCGAAGCGGCCTTCGGAACGGACGGGCGGCCGGGTGTTCGTCCGCCGCGACAGCGAGGTCTGGGATCTCTGGGCCAAGTACCTTGGCAAGGATGCCCGCACCCTGCCGACCCTGCATTCCCGCGAATATGGCTGCCTCGGCTGGTATTTCGGCCCGACGCTCTATCCGCCGAAGCAAGCGAGCCAAAACCAGGGAGACGCGGCATGAGCGAGCCGGTTGTAACGCACTGGCACGTTGTCTATGTCGCCGTTGGCGGTGGAGGCTTGGCCCCGTTGCGGGACGGCGATGATCATCCGGCTGACGCCAAGCGGCGCACGATGGTTGAGGTCTCGCTGGAGCGGCGAGGCTTCGCAACCTTCCGGCCGCAATACAGGCTGGAGCGGATGAAGCGTCGGCGTGTACTCACGCCGAAGGGCCGCGTCACTGAGGAGGTCAAGGTCGGCAGTTGGCGCGATCTCTTTCCGCGGTATCTGTTCATCGGTATGCGTGGCGCGCTGTCCTGTTGGGATATTCGCCAAGTCGAGGGTGTCGACGCGATCCTCTACAGCGATGGCGCTCCCGCCGTGTTTCAGCCGGAGCAGGTCGAGGACGTGATGATGGCTGTGGATGCCGGTCTGTTCGACCAGCTGATCGGCAAGGAAGCCGTCTTCGTTGCCGGCCAGCATGTCCAGATCATCGGGGCCTTGCCGGGCAAGATCGTTGACAAGCAGAGCGTCAAGGAGGGCGGCAAGGTCGCTGTCGCAATCGAGCTGTTCGGACGCGAGTATTTCGCGCGGGTACCTCTTGACAAACTCAAGGCCGCGAGTTAGCCCTCGATACAGGATGAGCCCTCTACCGCTGTGCGTATGCCGCGTGTTATGGCCCCAGGTGATGGGATAGCCGCTTCACCACGATGGATGTTTATGGCCCGGAGCGCAAGCTGCCGGGCTTTTTCATATCCAGAGGTATGGCCAAGCTCACAGCTCCGAAGCCCTCGCTTCGCTCGCCGCCTCCGCTCCTCTCCACGCCGCCCAAGATCGCCGAGCGCTTCTATCTCACGAAGGAGTGGCGCGACCTCGTGGCGTCGATCAAGCGCGAGCGTGGCCCCTACTGCGAGGCCGTGCTGCCCAGCGGGCAGGTCTGCCGCTCCGGCAATCGGATCATCGGCGACCATATCCACGAGCGTCGCGATGGCGGCGCCGATCTAGATCGCAACAATGTGCGCCTGCTCTGCTTCCCCTGCCATCAGGCGAAGACAGCAGCCGCACGCAAGGCCAGGGCAAGAGGGCAGCTATGAGGCGCACCGGCAAGACGCTAGCAATGGTACGTGCATTGGACGAGCGCGGAGCCGTGATCGTCGCGCACAGCGGACCATCTCGTCAGTACATCGAGCGCATGGTGCGTGTTGTCCGCCCCGACATAATGGACCGTGTGAAGGTGGTCACAATCAGCCACCAATCTTACATGCGCGCCCTCGACGGTGTGATGGCGCCGATCTGGATCGACCATGCTGTGCACGACGCCCTCCCTCTTGGCTCCCTGCATCGGGAGATCTGTGCTCGGGCAGACGCTGCAAATGCACGGTGGCCAACGTACCCGAGGCCATTCTGATGATAGTCGGCGTGGTAGAGGGCGCGACCCGCATCATCGGGAAGTCGCAAGGTTACATCGGCCTGCCGCTTCGCGATGAGCTGGTCGACTGCACGGTCAATGGCGAGCGCACGCCCGCCATGGTCTCGGCCTGGTTCCCCATGCCCGACGAGCTGGCCCGCCTCAACGCAAGCGCGCCCGTCCACCTCCGCATCCTCGGCGAGGCGCATCCGCCCGTCGCGGTCGAGGTCGGCGAGGTGCCGGCCGACTCGGACCCGACCCCCTGACGCTGCGGCAGGGGGGGTATCGAAAGTCTGGAAGGCCGCCAGGCCCCGTACCGCCGTCCCTCTCATTTGGAGATTTTTTTCTCGTGGCAGAGAATTTCGATCTGCTTGGCGACCCCATTCCTGAGAACTGGGGCAAGCGGGGCCGCCCGCAGCATATCGCCACGCAGAAAAACCGTAGCAAAGTCATGATGTTACTGGCGATGGGCTGGAGCGTTGAGCGTATCGCCCAGGCTCTCGGCATCACGGCGCCCACGCTGCGCAAGAATTATTTTCGGGAGCTGAAGGTGAGGGAGGATGCCCGCGCCCGCCTCGATGGCGCGCTGGCTGATCGCCTCTGGACCAAGGCCATGGGCGGAAGCGTGGCGGCCCTGAAGGAATTCCGAAAGCTGATGGAGCGCAACGATCTGATGCTTGGCCAGCATCAGTTCTACCATCCGCAACCGGAGCAGAAGAAGAAAGACCCCAAGCTTGGCAAGAAGGAGCAGGCCGCGCTCGATGCCGAGACGGCTGGTCAGGATACCGGCTGGGGTGACGATCTCAGGCTGAACTGATGGCATGGCGCACGGCCTGCCCGGACTGGGAAGATCGGATCGTCGCCGGCCTGCCACTCATTCCGGATCTTCCTCTGTTCGAAGATCAGGCGTCGAAGGCGCTGCGCATCTTCAAGCGTCTGCGCGTTCCCGACATCATCGGCACGCCAACCTATGGCGAGGCCTGCGGCAAATGGGTCTTCGACTTCGTCCGCGCGCTGTTCGGCTCTTACGACCAGGCCGCGCAGCGGCGGATGATCCGCGAATTCTTCTTGATGATCCCGAAGAAGAACGGGAAATCGAGCATTGCGGCGGCTCTCATGGTGACGGCCGCCATCATGAACAAGCGGCCGGAGGCTGAACTTCTCCTGATCGCACCGACGAAGAAGATTGCCGAAATCGCCTTCAAGCAGGCGGCCGGCATTATCCGGCTCGATCCCGAACTGTCGAAGATCTTCCATCCCCAATCCCATCAGCGCACGATCACGCATCGGATCTCGCTGGCGGTGATCGCGATCAAAGCCGCCGACGCCGACGTGATTACGGGCTCCAAGGCCACCTATATCCTGATCGATGAAACGCATGTGTTCGCCAAGAAGTCGAAGGCGGCGGACATCTTCGTCGAGATCCGCGGTTCCTTGGCCGCGCGTCCCGACGGGTTCATGCTGCAGATCACGACGCAGTCGAAAGACCCGCCCTCGGGCGTGTTCAAGGATGAGCTCTCGATCGCCCGCCAAGTGCGGGCCGGCGTTCTCGATCTGCCTCTTCTCGCCGTTCTCTATGAGTTGCCAGTGGGGCTCAGCAAGGATGGTGGTTGGCAGGATCCGAAGACCTGGGGACTGGTCAATCCGAATCTCAACCGCTCGGTTGATGAGGCCTTTCTTCGCGACGAGTTGACCAAAGCTAAGACCGGTGGGGCAGAGAAGCTCGCGCTTCTGGCCTCTCAGCACTTCAATGTCGAGATCGGCATTGGCCAACATGGAGACCGCTGGCGCGGCGTCGATTACTGGCTGGGCGCTGCGATCGAGGGGTTGACCCTCGACGATCTTCTTGCCCGAAGCGAGGTAGTTGTCGCCGGCATCGACGGTGGCGGCCTCGACGATCTCCTCGGCCTCGCAGTCATAGGCCGCGATCGCGAAACGCGCGATTGGCTGCTGTGGAACCATGCATGGGGCCATAGCGAGATTTACGAGCTGCGTGAGGAAATCGTGCCGAAGCTGAGGGACCTCGAAAAAGAGGGAACCTTCACGCTCTGCGAGCATGCCACGCAGGATATCCTCGAAGTCGCAGACGTGATCGAGCGCCTGCAGCAGTCGGGCCTTCTTCCAGAGGCGAACGGGGTCGGGTTCGACCCGTTCGGCGTCGCGGCGATGGTCGACGAATTGGCTGCGCGCGGCGTTCACACGGCCGAACATGGCGGGCCGGTTGTCGCTGTCAGTCAGGGCTTCCGACTGTCGTCGGCCGTGTGGGGCATGGAGCGTAAGCTCAAGGATGGCACGCTCTGGCATTGCGGCCAGGATCTCATGACCTGGTGCGTGGCAAACGCAAAGGTCGAACAGAAGGGCAATGCCGTCCTGATCACCAAAGAGACGGCAGGCAAGGCCAAGATCGACCCGCTGATCGCCACCTTCAACGCCTTCACGCTGATGGCCCGTAATCCGGAAGCCGCCAGCGGAAATGTCGACAGTTTCATTGCGAGCTTGGGGTGACACCGTGAAGCTACTCAACTGGCTGCGCCGCAAGGATGACATTGTCGAGCGGCCGCGGCTGACACAGCCGGAAACCTGGGATCTGCCTTCCTCCCATTCGGGGGAGCAAGTCGGCACCTCCTCGGCGCTCGGCCTGTCGGCGGTTTGGGCTTGCGTCAATCTGCTGGCGGGTTCGATCGGGTCTCTTCCGCTCAATGTCTATCGGTCGGATGCGGCCGGGAACCGGGTCATTGCGAAGGATCATCCGCTCTATCGCGTTCTGCACGATGCGCCGAACACCTATCAAACTGCGCTCGATTTCTGGGAGTTCATGAGCGCGAGCGTCGAGCTGCGCGGTAATGCCTATGCGAAAATCATGCGATCGGCTGGCGGTGTCTCCTCCCTGATGCCGATGCAACCTGATGCCGTCTCGGTTCGAAAAGCCTCCAGGGGCAAGCTCGAATATAGCTGGTCTCTCGATGGCGAGAGCGGTGTCTCGGGCGGGGCCGACATTCTGCATATTCGCGGGTTTGGAGGATCGCCTCGAGGCGGCCTGTCGACCTTGACCTATGCCCGCCAGTCTCTCGGCCTGGCGCTGGCAATCGATCGGGCGGCGTCCTCGACTTTCAAAAACGGGTTGCGTCCGTCGGGTGTACTGAAGTTCGCGAAGTTTCTGACCGATCCGCAGCGCGCCGTCGTTGAGGAAAAGCTCGCCGAGAAGTTTGCCGGTGCAGTCAACGCCGGCCGACCTTTCGTGCTGGAGGGCGGCACAGAATGGCAGTCACTGGCTATCGATCCAGAAGACGCTCAGATGCTGCAATCTCGCGGTTTCGGCGTCGAGGATATCTGCCGCTGGTTCGGCGTGCCGCCCTTCATGATCGGCCACACAGAGAAGTCGACCAGTTGGGGCACTGGGCTTGAGCAGCAGGTGCTCGGCTTCGTCAAGTTCACCTTGCGCCGCCGCCTTCGTCGGATCGAGGCAGCTGTTATGCAGCAGTTGCTGTCGCCGGAGGATCGCGGGGCCGGCGTGACAATCGAATTCAATATCGAAGGCCTGTTGCGCGGCGACAGCATGGGCAGGGCGAATTTCTACCGGCTGATGACGTCCATCGGTGCGATGACCATCAACGAGGTCCGCGCCCTCGAAAACCTGCCTCCGGTGGAGGGCGGCGACGTCCCTCGCATGCAAATTCAGAACGTTCCAATCACCGAGGCCGGCATCGGTCACAACGGCGGTCCGCCGCTGGAGGGCAATCCATGAAGACCAAGGATTTCGCGCTGCAGGTCAAGGATCTGGGCGATGATGGCACCTTCGAGGGCTATGGCTCGATCTTCGGCAATGTCGACAGCTACGGCGAGAAGGTGCTGCCGGGTGCGTTCATCGATAGCCTGACGCGCCACAAGCGCGAGGGGTCGAGCGTTCTGATGCTCTGGCAGCACAATCCCAATGAGCCGATCGGCGTTTGGGATGACCTCGCTGAGGATGCCAAGGGCCTTTGGGGCAAAGGGCAGCTGATCCTCGAGGTGCAGAAGGCGCGTGAAGTCCACGCGCTGATGAAGCGCAAGGCGATCGGCGGTCTCTCGATCGGTTACCGCGAACAGGATACCGACCAGGAGGGCAATGTCCGCCTCCTCAAGAAGCTCGATCTCTACGAGATCTCGCCCGTGTCATTCCCGGCCAATCGCCGGGCGCGCATCGAGAGCATCAAATCGGAACGCATGGACGAATTCGCCCGCCGCTTGCGCGATGGCGATCCCATGCCGGTGAAGGATTTCGAGGATATCCTGCGTGAGGCAGGCATCCCGAAGAGCATGGCCGTTCAGATCGCCTCTGTCGGTTATGCCAAGGCCATTCGGAGAGAGTCCGAGGGCGAGAAGGCGAACGATGCTGCCGCGTTCCTCAAGGCGTTGCGCGGCTAATCTCCCTCGAAAAGGAAACTCCGATGAAGATGTATTTCGTAACGTCGACCGCGGCGGTGATGATGGCTGCCGGCAGCATTGCTCGCCTGGCTTCCGGCTTCGGCCCGCGTATCTGCTTCGAAGCGCCGGATCTCGGTAACAAGTCGGTCGCCGAACTCGCTGCAGAGATCAAGACCGAGCATAAGCAGGCGATCGATGCCGTGAAGGCTATCGCGGAGGAGGCAATCGGCAAGGCCAAGTCCGGCGAGGCGCTGGCAACCTCGATGAAGGAAAAGGCCGACGAAGCGCTGACCAAGATGAACGGCTTGACCGAGCGTGTCGCGCAGATGGAGCAGAAGCTCGATGCCGCCGATCTCGGCGGAACTGATGCCGAGAAGTCCATCGGCGAGCAGTTTGTCGAGAGCGAGGGTTTCAAGTCCTTCCAGGATAGTGGCTTCTCCAAGCAGGCCCGCGGCGCCGACATGCGGATCAAGGCGACCCTCACCTCGGCGATCAGCAACGCCGCGGGCTCTGTCGGCGCGGCGATCGATGCGACGCGCCTGCCCGGCATCCTGGCGTTGCCGCAGCGCCGCCTGACCGTGCGCGATCTGATCTCTCCCGGCCGCATGGACGGCAACACGCTGGAGTATGTGAAGGAGACCGGCTTCACCAACAGCGCGGCGCCGGTCGCTGAAGGCGCGACCAAGCCGGAATCGGACATCAAGTTCGCGTTGAGCACCACCAGCGCCAAGGTGATCGCGCACTGGATGAAGGCGTCGAAGCAGGTGCTCGACGACATCAGCCAGATCCGCTCGATCATCGATCAGCGCCTGTTCTATGGCCTTGGCTTCGTCGAGGAAAACCAGCTCCTTAATGGCGACGGCACTGGCCAGAACCTGAACGGCATCATCCCGCAGGCGACGGCATTCGCCGTGCCGGGCGGGGCCACGATGCCCGCCACGCCGACCAGCATCGATATCCTTCGTATCGCCATGCTGCAGGCAGTGCTGGCCGAATATCCCGCGACCGGCCATGTCCTGAACCCGATCGACTGGACGAGCATCGAGCTCACGAAGGACGGCGAGGGGCGCTACATCATCGGCAATCCTCAGGGGACGCTCTCCCCGACGCTCTGGGGGCTGCCCGTGGTGACGACCCAGGCGATGACCGTCGGCAAGTTCCTGACCGGCGCGTTCAAGCTCGGCGCTCAGCTCTTCGATCGCTGGGATGCGCGCGTGGAAACCGGCTACGTCAATGACGACTTCATCAAGAACCTGGTGACGATCCTCGCCGAGGAGCGCCTCGCTTTGGCCGTGTATCGGCCGGAGTCCTTCGTGTTCGGCAATGTCGCTCCGCCTGCTGGTCCCTGATTAGGTCGGCTGATCAAGGCGGGCGGCTTCGGCCGCCCGCTCTATGAGCCGAAGGAGGAAGCCATGAAATTCGCAGTCAATCGCCAGCATCAGGGCGACAAGTTCTATATGCCAGGGGACGAGCGCGAGGCCGATCCGGCCGATGTCGCCCATCTTGTTCGGAGCGGTGTGCTCTCCAAGGCCGAACCGGCCCCGAAGAACAAGGCGGAGGTCCCGCTCGCCAACAAGAGCCAGAAGGCCGGAGCCTGATTATGCGGCTTTCCGTCGTGACGCCGGCAGCGGAGCCGGGCATCACGGTTGACGACGCGAAGCGCCATCTTCGCGTCGAGCATACCGAGGATGACACCTATATCGCCGGGTTGATCGAGGCGGCTTTCGTCTGGATCGATGCGCCCGACGGCTGGCTCGGCCGGGCCGTGCGCGAGCAGGGCTTCGAAGCCCGCTTCGCCGGCTTCTGCCAGCGTCTCGGCGGCTATCGGGTGCCATGGCTGTCCCTGCCGTTGCTCCCGGTCTCGGCTGTCACGTCGGTGATTTATCTCGACGACCGCGGCAATGAACAGCCGCTCGCGCCGGCCGACTACCGTTTTGCCGATACCGAGCTACGCCCGGCGCCTGGCAAGTCCTGGCCGGTCACGCTCGATGGCCCGGATACCGTGCGCGTCCGCTTCACGGCGGGCTATGCGGATATTCCGGCGCCCATCCGGCAGGCCGTGCTGCTTCTCGTCGGGCAGTGGTATGTCGCGCGTGAGGCTGTTGGGAAGAGCGACCAGGCCGAGCTGCCATTCGCCGTCTCGAATCTCCTCTCGCCCTATCGCGTCTGGACGGTCTGATGCTCGGCGCCGGCAAGAGAAATCACCGCATCCGCTTCGAGCGCCAGGCGGCGCATGACGACGGCTACGGCAATGTCACGCAGGGCTGGGAGGATCCGCTCGACCTTGGCTCGCGCTGGTGCGGGCTGTTGCTGCCGCCGCGGTTCGGGGCCGAGCCGGTCGAGGCCGGGCGGCCCCAGGCCAGCCAGCGGGCTGTCATCACGGTGCTGCGGGACGGCTTGACGACGACGGTCACCGAGGCCGATCGGGCCGTGTTCGTCGCCGGTCCCTATAAGGGACAGGTCGCGCAGATCCGTGCGGCGCGGCCGCGCACCGACAATGCCGAGATCGAGTTCGATCTTGAGATGGGAGTGGCGATCTGATGCCTCGCGTCGTCTTCATCGCCGATTTCGACTATCGGCCGAACCCACGCATCTGCGTCGCCTACAAGGCCGGCCATGCGCTCCTCATCCCTCGCGCCCATGCTGATGCCGCCCGAGCGGCCGGAGTTCTCGACTATGGCGATGAAAAATCGGGACAGGTTGCTGAAGAAGCTCGCCAGGATCAAGGACAAGCCCCGGGTGGCGATGCGCAAGGCGCTGCAGCAAAGCGCCGAGGAGATCGTCGCGCTGCAGAAGCGCCTGGCGCCGAAGCGGACGGGAGCCCTCGCCAATAGCATCGGCTACAGCTTCGGCGGCCACGTGCCCGACAATGCCAATGTGCGCGGCGTCGGGGGCGGGCAGGGCAGCGATCCGGATCTCACGGCGGTGATCCATGCGGGCGACAAGGATGCGTATTACGCGGCGTTCGTCGAGTTCGGCACCGCCCCGCATGAAGCGGGCGGGATGTTCGAGGGAGCGCAAAACCCGGGCACGCCGGCCCAGCCCTTCTTCTATCCCGCCTACCGGGCCCTGCGGAAGCGGGCAAAATCCCGCGTCTCACGCGCCGCGTCCAAGGCCATAAAGGAGGGGGCGAATGGCTGATCCTTCCCTCGCGCTGCAGGGCGTGATCTATCCCCGTCTCCAGGCTGATTGCCCCTCGGTTTCCGGCCGGGTCTATGATCGGCCGCCGCAGGCGGTGGTATTTCCCTATATCGGCCTGGGCGAAGTCCAGATAGTCGACGACAGCGCCGACTGCATCGACGGTGTCGAGGCCTTCATCACCCTGCATGTCTGGTCGCGGGCCGTCGGCCAGGTCGAGGCGAAGCGGATCGCGAGCGAGATTCATTCCAGCCTCAACGGCGCCGAACTCGACCTCGGCTCGGCCTGGCAATTCCACCTGATCGAGCATCGCAGCACCAACTATCTCAGCGATCCAGACGGCGTCACCACGCATGCCGTCATCACCTTCCGCGCCCTGATCGACGCGCGTTGATCCCATCCCTATCGCAACGCCGGCCGGGCCGGCTTTTCACAGGAGGCCATGATGGCTCGTCCCACGACTACTCCCTATGGCAAGGGCCGTCTGCTGATCGGCGATGGCGCGACCCCCGAAGTGTTTACAGCACCCTGTGGCTTCACGCAGATGAGCATCACGGTCGACAAGTCGACGAGCGATACGGTCGTTCCGGATTGCGATGATCCCGATGCTGCCGTGTGGACCGACAAGGGCGTCCAGTCCATGTCGTGGTCGTCGCAGATGCAGGGGGTTCTCGCCAAGGAAAGTTGGTCGCTCTATCGGCAGGCGACCTTCTCCTCGGCCTCGCGGAACATCCGCTATGAAATCGAAGGCATGGGAACTGGCCCCACCACGCCCGATCTTCTGCTTGCCGGGCGCGCCCACATCAAGGTGCAGTTGCAGGCGCAGCGCGGCGAGAGGTTTCAGGTCACGGTCGATCTTGATGGGGATGGTGAATTGGTGCCATCCGACATCAAGATCGCACCCTGATCGCCGGTGATCCATGGATTGCCAAACGACATTCACCTGGGCGGATGGGCGATACACCTTCGCCCTTCCGTTGCGCCAACTCGAGGAATTGCAGGAGAAGGCCGATTGCGGCCCTCTCACCCTATTTCAAAGGATGCGTGAGGGCGCCTGGCGCGACGCCGACATCCGCGAAACCATCCGCCTTGGCCTGATCGGAGGTGGCGTGGAGCCGACGGCGGCCCTTCGCCTGGTCGAGCGCTATGTCTATCCGGCTCGCCCTCTCATGGAAGGGCTGCTGCCGGCCCAGGCCATTCTGTCGGCGGCTCTTTGGGGCGTCGAGGACGATCAGCCAAAAAAAACACGGCGGGTGCGAAAGCGGAGGCCGCGCCCCGGCGAAACGGAAAACTCCGCTTCAGCGAGTTCTACGGCGCCGGAGCCGTGATGGGCTTCTCTCCGTTTGAAGTTGGAGCGATGAGCCTGTGGCAGTTCAATTGCTGCTGGTCCGCTTTCCTTGCGTCCAAGACCGGGGAGGAGGGCGTCGCGGATATGAGTGATGCTGAATTTGAGGCTGCAGCATCGATGATCTAGCCTCATGGCGGAGTGTATCCTCTACGCTAGCCTGTGGCCGCAAAACCGACAAACCTTAGCAGCTGCCCTGATCGTTTCTGCGCAGTCAGGGCAGACTTTGGTATCAGTCTGTAAATCGGAGAGTATAGCTTCACGCCTCCGGCGATCTGTATCCATCTGCCGCGCCCGATACTGCTCGGTTTCCCACTGTTGAGATGGAATATTGTTTGGGGCTGCCCAGTTTGTCCTGATGTTCAAATTTGGGAGGCATATAAGAACAATCAGCGCGAAGACGCTGAACATGAACCCCAAACAAAACCACCCGATACCGCTCCGGCCCCTATTGGCCGCGATGATGCCGCAGACAACAGCGAAGCAAACCCAGAGTATTAGAATTTCCACGAGGTGCCTCCCATGCCGACGGACGTTGAACGCCTCATCGTTACACTTGAGGCGAGCACGAAGAAATATGAAAATGCGCTCGCCAAGGCCAAGTCGCAGACCGACCGGCAGGCCTCGGCTATCGATCAGCGCTTCAAGAAGTTGTCGCAGCAAATCGATAGCAGCATGGAGCGTGGCAACAAATCCATGGCGCGCGGCTTCGACGCCTCCGGCATGTCGCGTTCGTTCAGCGGACTGGCGCAGAGCTTGCGCGGCACGACGGGGCTGATCGGCGTCGTCACAGCCTCGGTGGCGGCGGCCGGTGCGGCGGTGGTGAATTATGGCGACCGCTGGAACGCCACCGGCAATCGGCTGAAGACGGCTGGGATCGCGGTTCGCAACATTGGCGACGAGCAGAGCCGCGTGTCGGATGTTGCCCTCAAGGCGCATTCGGAGCTTGAAGCGACCGCTGATCTTTATGTCAAAATGCTCGGCGTGTCCCAATCTCTTGGGCAGTCGAACAGCACCGCGGCCGATGCGACGCAGGCCGTCGCTCAGGCGCTGTCGCTGGCCGGCGTGAGCGCGGATGCGGCAAAGGGCACCATCACCCAGCTCGGCCAGGCTCTTGGGTCCGGCGCCCTTCGTGGCGATGAATTCAACTCCATCATGGAATCGCTCGGCACGCAGAGCCCGCTGATCCGCTCTATTGCCCGGGAGTTCGGTGTCTCCGCCAATGAGCTTCGAGGTTTGGCCGCGGCAGGCCAGTTGACATCCGATCGCGTCTTCAAAGCGATCGTCGCTGCCAAGCCGGAGATCGAGGCTCTTGCTGACGGTACGGTTCCGACCTTGTCGCAAGCGTGGACTGATCTTGATACCGCGACCACCAAATGGGTTGCGACCATGGTGGGCGGCAAGGAGGCCGCCAACACCGTTTCCGAGGCGATGGCCAATCTCGCCAAGAAAATCGACGGGGTATCGCAGGCCTATGAGGACGCGCAGAAAAAGCGCCAAACCTTCGACGACGAAGCGACGCTGAAGGCGCCGCAGCTCATCCGGGACAATATCGCGGAGATCGAAAAGCAAATTCAGACGGAACAGGCAGCCGGCGCCAGCGATGACTTCCTCGCCGGCTTGCGCAGCGCCTTGCAGTCCGAACGGGATCGGTTGAAGGAGGCCGAGAAGGCTGCTGGCGTGAAGAAGGAGGAATTGGCGACCGTCCAGAAGATCAGCGATCTCCAGCAGGAATTGCTGCGCGAGGCGGCGCGCACGCGGGGCACCAGCGGTCATGCCGATCCGGTGCAGGATATGATCGACAAGCGCTCGCGCGATGCCGGCCTTTCCAGCAAGGAGGCCGAGATCGCCAAGGCGACCGACGACATCGTCGAGGCCATGAAGAAGGCCGGGACAAAGCTGTCGGGCTTCGCGCTTCAGGATGCCGCGCGTGCGCAGGCGGAGCGTGAGTATTCTCTTCGCACTGGCGTTCAGGCCACGGAGGCGATCGTCAAGGCCTATGTCGATCGGGTGGTGAAAGTCGAGAGTGGGGGCGATCCTCGTGCCAAGAACCCGAACAGCTCGGCGACTGGCGTCGGCCAATTCATCGAAAGCACCTGGATCGATCTGTTCCGCAAATACTATCCCCAGCAGGCGGCAACCATGGGCCGCGATGCCATTCTCGAATTGCGCAAGGATGGCAATATCTCTCGCGACCTGATCGAGAAATATGCGGCCGAAAATGCCGCAGTCCTCCAGAAGGCCGGCGTGTCGGTGAATGAGGCGGCCTTGCAGCTGTCGCATTTTCTTGGTGCTGGCGATGCCGCCAAGGTATTGAAGGCCGCGCCCGGCACGCCCCTGCAGGGACTGATCAGTCAGAAATCGATCAACGCCAACCCCACCATCCTCGGCGGAGGCCGCACGGTCGACGATGCGATTGCCTATGCCCGGCGTCGCGCCAATGACACCCGTGTCGCAGCAGGCGATCTCACGGCCGACGAGCGGCGTAAGCAGACGCTGGACGAGATCATTCAACGAAATCAGCAGGATATCGACGGCCTGAAGCTCAAGGGGGCCGCCCTTACGCAGACGGCATATCAGGCCGAATATCTCGCCAAGCGCCAGGAGCTTCTCAACGAGGCGACGCAATCCGGTATCGCGCTGACGCCGCAAGTCGTGGCGTCGCTAGAGGCGGAGGCTCGGAAGTATGCAGAGACGGCCGTCCAGCAGGACAATCTCAAGAAGAAGCAGGACGAGTTGATCGATGCGCAGCGGGAGTTTGCTTCCCTCGCCGTCGATGGTCTTACGGGGCTGATCGACGGCTCCAAGGATCTGAAGGGGGCCTTGGAAGACGTGCTTCAGAGCTTGATCCGTCTGGTTTTGCAGGCGGCGCTTCTCGGTGAGGGGCCGCTAGCTGGGCTCTTTGGTGGCAAGAGCAATAGTGGCGGGCTCCTGGGCGGACTGATCGGCGGTTTGTTCAAGGCAGAGGGCGGGATTGTCACTGGACCTGGAACCGGAACGTCAGACTCGATCCCGGCCCGGCTATCCAATGGCGAGTACGTGGTGCGTGCTAGCCAAACCAAGAAGCATCGCGCCTTGTTGGAGCGTATCAATGGCGGCGGATCGTTGGCTTTCGCCAATGGCGGGTATGTCAGCCCACGCCTTCCGACCAGCTTCAGTGTTTCTGCTGCAGCTGCTCCATCTGCGCCCGGCCTCATCTTGAATATGCCCATGAGCTTCGATGCTCGCGGGGCCTCCACCGACGCCATCCCGGCCCTTCGCCGGGAGATGCAGATCATGCGTCAGCAGATCAGGCAGGAGGTTCCGAAGCTCGTTCTCAATGCGCGCGTGCGAGGCACACTCTGATGACGATCACCTATCCCCGCGCGATGCCGGCTGGCTGCCAGGCCACCGACACCATGCGGATGATCCGGTCGGAGGCGGCCTCGATGCTCTCTTCCGGCGCCACGCAGGCGATCCAGCTCGCGCCGCCGCGGTGGCGCTGTGACTACACCACCAAGCCGCTCAGCATGGCCGAGCGGCGGCCGTGGCGCGCCTGGCTGGACAGCCTGAACGGGGCAATGCGCACCTTCCTGGGCCATAGTCCACTGCAGATCTGGCCGGGCGCCTACCCGGGCGGTTTTGCCGGCATGAACCGGGCTTCGGGTGGCGCCTTCGACGGCACGGCGCAGGCCTCGGCCGTGACGGCGACGGGGATCGCGATCATCGGCTTGCCGGCCGGTTTCGTGCTGGGGGCAGGCGATATGCTCGGCCTGGTCCAGAACGGCAAATACGGGCTCTACCGGATCCTCGAGGCCGTGGTCGGGGCAGGGAACGGCACTGCCTCGGTTTCCTTGTCTCCGGCCGTGAACACCAGTCTGTTTTCCGTGGGCGCCACAGTGAATTTCGCCAAGCCGGTCTGCGAGATGATCCTCGATCCGGCGACTGCCCCCGATGCCTCGGCCGAGCTGTCGCGCAAGCCTGTGACCTTCACCGGCATTCAGAGGCTGTACTGATGGCCCGCGTCATTTCGCAGGCCTTGCTCGATGCGCTCAAGGCCGGGCGCGTCGCCAGGGCCGATCTCCTGCTGTTCGACTTCCCGTCGGGCCTCTACGGCTTCTTCTCTGGTGAGGGCACCTTCACCTATAACGGCGTCACCTATAAGGGCGCCGGCTCGCTGTTTCAGGTCGACGCGATCGGCGGCGTTTCGGACGGCACGGCCGTGCCGATGAATATCCGCCTCAATGCCTCGGCCGAGCTGCCGATGAACATGCTCGCCTCGATCGAGAGCGAGATATATCGCGGCCGTCCCGTTACCATGGCTCGCGCCTATTTCGATCCTGACAGCTACGCGCTGCTATCGGTGGAGACCGTGTATCGCGGCTATATCGATACGATCGACCACGTCGAGAGCAAGGGAGAGGGGGCGATCGGCGACGCCAGCCCCGGCGAGGCCTATCTCGATGCGCATGTCGAAAGCCGCGCCCTCGACATGGGCCGCTCCGGCTGGCGTCGTCGCTCGGATGCCGATCAGCGCACGCTCGATCCGAGCGACGGCTCGCTGCGCTACCTGCAATCGACGGCCACCGCTGAAATCTGGTGGGGCCGCGTCACGCCCGCCCGGGCGCGATAGTTCGCGCCGGGGCACGCTGACGCCCTTCAAGGGAATTCCTTCATGACACGTCTGGAAGGCTGGGAAAGCGCCCTGTTCGAGGCGCTGGCTCCGCATATGGCTGCGCCCTTCGAATGGGGCGCCTCGGACTGCTTCCTGATGGCGATGGATGCCTTGCGCGCCGTCACCGGGGAAGATCCCTATGGCTGTCATCGCGGCCGCTACAAGACGGCGGCCGGGGCCATGAAGCGCATTCGCGGCAAGGGCTTCCGCGACCTCGAGGGCGCCATGGATGCGATCTGCGAGCGCGTGGTGCCGTCCCTGGCGCGGCGCGGCGACATCGTCAGCATCGTTGCCGATGACGGCATCGCGCTCGGCGTCGTGGTGGGCACCGTCATCCTCTGCAAGGCGCCGTCGGGCGTCCAGATCAATCCACTCTGGACGGCGCTGCACGCCTGGCAGGTGGGCTGATGGGGTTCATTGCCTCCGCCATCTCCGCCGTCGTCGGCTTCATCGGCTCGCTCAGCGTCGGCGGCTTCTCGATCGGCCGGGCGCTGCTCGGCATTGGCCTCTCACTCGGCCTGTCGGCCCTGCAGAAGCTGCTGGCACCGAAGCCGAAGGCGACGCCTTCTGGCGTGCAGCTCAATCTGCAGCTTGGCTCCGATGTCGGCCGCCAGGTCGTGTTCGGCCGCATCGCCACGCGCGGGCATCTGGCCTTCTTCCAGACATACGGCAAGGAAAACAAGCGGCTGGAGCTGGTTTACATCCTGTCCGAGGGGTGGTGCGACGGGCTGGAGGCCGTCTGGATCGGCGGCAAGAAGAAGACGCTGACGCAGCTCTCGACCGACGGCAACGGCCTCACCACCTATTCGATCGAGGGCTATGGCGGGCTCGCCTCGGTGCGTTTCCATGACGGCCGCCCGGGCCAGGCGGCGGATGCGATCACCGTCGCCAATTCGGCCAGCCGCTTGACGATGAACGATCGCTTCGCCGGCATGTGCTATGCCGCCGTGACGCTGGTCTATGATCCCGACCAATTCGCATCGGGGCCGCCTGAGTTCACCTGGCAGATGCGCGGCTACCGTTGCTATGACGTGCGCAAGGACAGCACGGCGGGGGGCACCGGCCTGCATCGGCTCAATGATCCCGCCACCTGGCAGTGGACGGAGAACGGCGCTCTTCACGGCTACAACTTCCTCGCCGGCATCGTCGCCGAGGGGCAGGTCGTTCTCGGCCCGGGCATCCCGGCCTATGATCTGATCGCCTCGACATGGATCGCCGCCGCCAATGTCTGCGACGAGACCGTGGCCCTGACGGCGGGCGGTACCGAGCCGCGCTATCGCTGCGCCTATGTGCTGGTGGCAGAGGATGCCGATTTCCGCTCACTGATCGAGCCGGTGATCCAGACCATGGCCGGCTACCTGATCGAGTATCAGGGCGCGTTCGGGCTTCTGGCTGGCGCGGCGCAGGTCAGCGTCGTCACCATCACGGATGCCGATTTCCGGGTCGGGCCGGAACAGCGTTTCAGCCTGGGCCTGTCGCGTACCGAGCGGACCAACGAGGTCTATGGGCAGTTCGTCGATCCGGCTGCCGGCTACCAGGCCAATTCCTATCCGCCGATCATCTCGGCCTCGGCCCGGGCGGAGGATGGCGAGCCCCTGCGCGTCTCGCTCGACCTCGCCGCAGTGCCGTCGGGAACGCAGGCGCAGCGCATCGGGACGGCCCGCCTGCGCGAGACCCGGGCGCAGGCGAACGGCACCTTCACCCTCGGCAATCACCTGCTGTTCCTCGATCCCGGCGACTGGATCACCTGGCAGTCGGCCCGCTATGGCTGGACGAAGCTGTTCCGGGTGATGACGCGTCAGCTCAATCTCGACGACAGCATCACGGTGGCCCTGCGCGAAGTGAACTACCAGATCTATGCCTGGTCATCCTCGGATGAGAAGCCGATCGAGATCCCGGGCGGCGCGCCCGGCGATCCCGGCTATATGTCGACCGTATCGAGCTTCTCGGCCGAGGCGATCATGATCGACGCGGAATCGGGTGCGCAGCGGCCAGCCGTCAAGCTGACATGGACACCGGTCGCCGATCCGACCGTCGATGCGGTGATCATCGAATATCGCCGCATCAATGCCGTGGCGGCGACGCGCCTGCGCGACGACAGCCCGGAAGACGGCGCCTATGTCTTCGATACTGTCGGGGCAGGGGATCAATACGAGTTCCGCGCCACGATCGCCACCACGCCGGTGCGGCCGACGACATGGACGACATGGGTCGGCGTGCAGGTCGGCCAGTCGCAGCTGCCACCTGGCTCGATCAATTTCGACGATCTCGCCCAATCGGCCAAGGATGCCTTCAAGCCGATCGTGCCGATCCGATATCTGGCGCTGGCGACGATCGAGGAGGCGACGCAGTCCTTCACGCAGGAAACCTCGAACCATGTGCAGGACACGAATGCACGCGCCTCCTTCACCAGCCAGATCCGGCTGCAGGTAAGCGCGACCGAGGCGCTGGCGACCAAGCTGGAGATCCTCGAGGCGCAGGTCGGCGAGGATATCCAGGCGCAGATCGCGGCGGAGGCGACAGCGCGTGCCAATGCCGACGGCGCGCTCTCGCAGCGCATCGACACTGTGAGCGCCACCGCCAACGGCAACACTGCGGCGATCCAGACCGTGAGCCAGGCGGTCGCGACCGTCGACGGCAAGATGTCGGCGACCTGGATGGTGACGCTCGACGTGAACGGCAAGATTTCCGGGATCAAGTCCTACAATGACGGAACGGTCTCCTCGTTCCAGCTGACGGCCGATCACATCATCATCAACGCGCTTGCCGATCTCAGCATCAACACCGGATCGCTCAACGTCTCCGGCGACATGAATATCGGCAACAAGATCTTCTTCCGTCCCGGCTCGAACCCTCGGATCGAAATCTATGACTGATATCTGCCGCCTGATCCTCGGCGCCGACGGGCATGGCGCCTATGGCGTCTTCGCCACCTTGCCTGGCCACGATGCCCGCACGGCCGATCCCGCTGACGCCTTGAAATGGGCCTTCCGGTCGGACTGGCCGCGTGTCGAGAACCTGCACCAGGTCGGACGGGTGACAAACATAGGATCCGCTATCTATGGCGGCGCGCAGTGGAACACGATTACCGTTTCCTTCCCGGTCTTGGGCTATATCCCGTTCGTCTCCCTGCGTTGCGAACGGGGGATCGGCACCATGCAGGATGATCCATGGTGCAAGGGCAATTACGTCGAGCAGGCCTATTTCTCGCCCTTTCGTGTCTTCTCCAAACTGGACA
The DNA here is from genome assembly GCF_052114505.1 of Labrys sp. KB_33_2. NCBI lineage: Bacteria > Pseudomonadati > Pseudomonadota > Alphaproteobacteria > Hyphomicrobiales > Xanthobacteraceae > Labrys > Labrys sp. KB_33_2. Next base: position 118,509 of record NZ_JBFREW010000020.1, read on the forward strand.
GCTTTCGGATCGAGGGTGCCATCGGATCGAGCCAACTGCCTGCATCGCCGGCCTTGCCGCAAAGTGCGATCTATTTCGTCTGGAAAATCCCTGTTCCGGTGTCGTGATGTTGCGCGTTCTGTTTTCTGCCAATCCGGCACGGTTCCGGGTGTCGAAGCCGGGTTTCGATGCCGGCACCGGTGCAACGGACGACATGCTGATCGACACCGACAATGTCACCGCCAAGGTGATCACGGCCGGGCGCCTGCAGCTCGGGACAGGGAGCCGCGTCATTCCGTTCGGCGTGACGCAGCCTTCAATCCCGGCCGTCGACCTGCAGAGTTCGGACGGCGCCGGCTATAGTCTGGTTCCGTTTCGCAAGTGGGGGTATGCGCAGGCCCAGGTGACCTGCAAGCCGTCCACAACGGATCTCACTTTCTCGAATTCGGGCGCGACGGTCTGGCTGACCTATATCGTCGTCGCGGTGACCTTACCGGCATGAGGCGTCCATGGGATTGAGAGCGCGTTTCGGCTTCCGCCCCAGCGACGGCAAGCCACAGTTTCGCATCGTCTTGCCGGGCGTCGACAGCGACAGCGCCACGCTGGCGCAGATCGTGTTCGATGCCGACTATGCGGCGGCGCGGCTCGCCTATAGCGGTTCGATCGCCTATTCGGGATCGTCAAGCAAAGGTTTCCAGCAGATCCTGACCTGGCCCGACATGGGGTATATCCCGTTCACTTTGGTCGCCCTCTACAGCGCCACCGGCTACCGCTACTATCAATCAGATGCGCCTTATGGCCCTTATGGCCCAGCCTGGGCAGGCGAGGCAGTCATGCCGTTCACCTATATGGCCACCTGGGCAGACATCAATTGCAGCGATGCCACCGTGACGCGCACAGGCCTCCAGGCCCGCGGCACTTTCAGCTTCACCGGCCGCCTCGCTTACGCGGTCTTTGCGATTCCAGCAGGGTAAAATCCATGATCATCGAATATATGGGGCGGCACGGCTTTGCGCCGGGCATGATCACGCACGTCATCATGATCTATCGGCCGGAACTGGTCGACCATATGCGTGCCAATGGCGTCGCCTTCATCGAGGTCGACGAGACATCGGCCGATCCGGACAGGCGTTATGTCGATGAGCGCCAGATCAAGGATCGGCCGGTCGCGCCGATTGCACTGACGGCCAGCCAGATCGTCGCCGATGGCGCCGACACGGCGATGCTGCAGGGCGTACCAGCCGGCTGGGAAATCCGCATGGACGGCAGCCCGTTCGGCATTGCGGACGGAACCGATATCGAGATCGTTTCGAGCGAGCCGCATGCCTACGCGATCGAGATCGTGGGCCCTTGGCCGTTTCAGCCTTGGCGCGGGCAAGTCGTCGCCGTTGCAGCGGGCTGATTTCCTCCGGCACCCAAACAATGATCAACACATTGTAAGCGCTGCCATTTCTACCGATTTCCTCGCCGTCCTCCGGGGCGGTTTTTTCATGGAGCCATCATGAAACTTACCCTTGCTCCCGACATGGTCGCCAGGCGGGCCGAGGCCGAGGGCCTGGTCGATCGGCATTTCGGGCCGGAGATTGGCCGCCTCTGCCAGTTCGGTGATCTCTACCGCCGCAAGGTCGAGGAGGCCGAGCGCTGTCTTGCTGGCGGCGGATGCGGCCCGTTGCTGGTGGCGGAACTCTCGGTTCGTGGCGGCCCGGCTCGGGACCGCGCCGAAGCCATCCTGAAACGCGCCGAGAAAGCGCGCGCTGGCCTCGCCGATATCGAAGCCGCGCGCCTCGCCGCCAAGGATCGGGTCCGCGCGGCCGCTACGCCTGCCGCACTCGAAACCGTCCTGTCCGAACTGGGAATTTCGCGATGAGCAATCTCATTCTCGCCGTCACCGTGACCTGTGCGGCCGGCTCCACGGCCGCGGCGATCGCCGGCAATCCGATGAAGGGCGACGGGTTGGCGCCGACGGTTACGGAAGGCGCCTGGCTGATCGTCACCATGGGCGGCGGTGTCTTCGCGCAGGTGCCGGTCGCGGCCGATGCGACCGCCGACAATGCCCTGACGCTGCTGCATCCGCTGCCGGCCGCCGTGACGGGCGCTGCCGGCTGGGTGGCGGTCGATCCGGACAAGGACAGCGTCGCCATCGCCACCATGCAGGCGGTGCAGGCGATCCGCGCGCGCTTCACGCCCGCCTCGGTCTGGTTCACCGGCAATGGGCCGCCGTCGAACGATATCGGCGTCGATGGCGACCTCTATCGCGACTATAGCGAAAGCCCGCCGATCGAGTACCGGCGCGACAATGGCGCCTGGGGCATCTCGCCGGCCGCGACCGTGCTGCCGTGGAACGCGCGCGGCGAATGGGCGGCCGGCACCACCTATGCCAAGCAGGATCTCGTCACCTATAACGGCTCCTCCTGGCTGTCCCGGGTCGATGCCAATACCGGCAACACGCCGACGACGGCGGCCGCGCAGTGGCAGCTCGTCGCGCGCTCCGGCGATCAGATCCTGATAGGGGCAGGGGCGCCGGCTGCCGCCCTCGGCGTTGACGGTGCCGCCTACATCAACACCAGCAATGGCGACCTCTACAAGAAGTCGGCCGGCGTCTGGGGCTCGCCGCAGGGCAATATCAGGGGGCCGCAGGGGATCCAGGGGGCGCAGGGCGTCAAGGGTGATACCGGCGCCCAGGGGCCGCAAGGAGTGAAGGGCGATACCGGGTCCCAGGGGCCTCAGGGCGTCAAGGGTGATACCGGCGCGACGGGTGCGGCTGGGCCGGCCAATACCCTTGCAATCGGCACGGTACAGAGCGGAGCGAGTGCGGGCGCCACTATCACGGGCACGTCACCAAACCAGGCATTGAACTTGACGTTGCCCAAGGGCGACACCGGGGCCACAGGCGCGACAGGCCCGGTCGGGGTAGCCTGGAAGGGCGCCTGGTCGAGTGCGACGGCCTATGTCGTGAACGATGCCGTCACCAGCAACGGCTCCTCCTATCGCTGCAAGGTGGCGCACACGAACCAGGCCGTCACCAACGCGACCTATTGGGAGCTGCTCGCGCAGAAGGGGGCCGACGGCACCGGGACCGGCAACGTCACGGGGCCGGCCGCTGCCGTGGTCGATACCGAAGTTGCCATCTTCGACGGCACCACGGGCACGCTGATCAAGTCCGGGGGCGTGCTGTTCTCGCTGGTAAGCCGCCTCAATCGCGACCAAACCTACACCCAGCCGCAGCGCTTTGCGGCCGCCACGTTCGCCGCAGGTTTCGCCGCCTACTTCAATGGTGACGCCTATATCGCGGAACGGCCGCCTGGCGACAGCTCTCCGTCGCTGGCCTGCACGAGTTTCGTGCGGCGCCATGTCGGTAACTTCGCCGGCTTCGTCTTTGCCAACGCTAACGTCACGCTGGGGGCAAACGACCACGGCAAGGCGGTGCAGGCATCCTCCGCGACGGCTTTCAACATCACCCTGCCGGTCGGCGGCGTGTGGGGTGCCGGCGCGGCGGGGCCTGCCATCACCATTTTCAACCATGGCACGGCCGATGTGACCGTCGTCCGCCAAGGCAGCGACTTTATCTATTGCCCGCCTGCCGGCCTGGGCGGTTCCAATACATCCCTAACGCTGCGCTCGGGTGAGAGCGTGATGCTCATCAATCGCGGCGGCACCGAATGGGATGTCTGTGGCGGAAGCTGGCTGACCTCCAATGCAACGCCGCTCCCTCCAAAGGCGATTGCCGGGCTGAGCGCGGGCTTCGCCGTCGGCGATCTGCTCTATGCCGACAGTGCCTCGACGCTCGCCAAGCTTGCCGACGTTGCGGGCGGCAACGTGCTGCGCTCCGGCGGCGTCGGCGTGGCGCCCTCCTGGGGCAAGGTCGGGCTGACGACGCATATCACCGGCACGCTTGCCGTCGCGAATGGCGGCACCGGCCTGACCGCGCTTGGAACGGCCCTGCAGGTGCTGCGCACCAATGCCGGCGCAACGGCAATGGAATGGGCGACGCTGGGCTCGGCTGCCTCGGCGGCTTCGACCGATTTCGCCACGGCCGCGCAAGGCACCAAGGCTGACACGGCCGTGCAGCCGGCCGCGCTGTCGGCCTTTGAGAAGGCGGGCGAGCAGGTCGGCATCAACACGCAGACCGGCACGGCCTACACCCTCGTGCTCGCCGACAAGGGCAAGATCGTCGAGATGAACAATGCGGCGGCCAATACGCTGACCATCCCGGCGAATGCGACTGTCGCGTTCCCGGTCAACAGCCGGATCGACCTGTCGCAGTTCGGGGCCGGCCAGACGACGATCGCGGCCGATGCCGGCGTCACCATCCGTTCGGCGGGTGGCAAGTTGAAGCTGACGGGGCAGTATTCCGGAGCGACGCTCTATAAGCGCGGCACCGACGAATGGGTGCTGGTTGGGGATCTCACAGCATGAGGTTCGGGCTCGGTTTCGTCGCCGCCAAGTCTGCGGCCCTGCCCGTGGTTGGCACCTATCGCTCGCAGCTCGGCCAGGCTGCGGGGGCGTCGCTCACGCTCTCGAATGTCGACATCGGCACGGCGTCGGCAAGCAGGCTCGTCGTCGTGCTGGCGATGGGCCTCAACACGGCGCTTGTCGCGAATCCGACCTGCACCATTGGCGGGATCGCCGCGACGCTTGTCGCCAATCAGCAGAACGCGCTCTCGGGCACGTCCGACAACACCTGCATCTTTGCGGCGTTCGTTCCGACGGGGGCGACGGCGACGGTCGTCGTCACCTTCGGGGCGAGCATGAATCGCTCCCATGCCTCGGTCTATACGATCGACAACGCCAAGTCCGTGGCGCCAGACACAACGGCAAAGCTTGTACTCAAGGGACAAACTTCGGGTGGTGCCAAAAACATCACGCTCAACGGCGTTTTGGCGAACAGCTTCGCCATCGGCTACTGCCACACCTACACCTCGAGCGTGCTGACGCACACCTGGAGCGCGCCTTACGTCACGGACGTAAACGCCATTGCCAATGCGAACTCAAGGTGCAGCAGCGCCAGCAACAGCGAGGCGGTTGCCGGCAACAAGACTCTGACCTGCACACTCAGCTCGACGACGGCCATCAATGGCGGCGCCATGATCGGTGCCTCGTGGAGCTGATCGCCGGCTCGCGTCTCTCCCGCCGCGCTTGACCAACCCTTCACGGATCTCTCGACATGAAGCTCGTCACCAATTGGCGCGCGGTGCTGCGCCATGCCTGGAGCGTGCGCCTGCTGCTGCTCGCTGCCGTGCTCTCCGGCCTCGAGGCGACCCTGCCGCTGCTCGCGCCCTATCTGCCGATCCCTGATCGCCTGTTCGCCGCGCTGACCGGCCTCACGGTCGGGGCGGCCCTGTTTGCCCGCTTTCTCGCACAGAAGGGAGTTTCCGATGCCGGTCCAAAAGATCAGGCCGACTAAGCGTGCCTCCGCCGCCATTGCCGCCGTGCTCTCGGTGGCGACGGCGATCGGCGGCATCTGGTACGTCAAGCCGCCCGGCGCCGAGGCCGTGCCCGCTGCCGTGGCGCTGGCGGCCGATACGCTGATCAAGCCCTGGGAGGGGCGCGAGCTGCGCGCCTATTTCGACCGCATCGCGCGGCCGCCCCGCTGGACGATCTGCGACGGCGACACGCAGAACGTCAGGGCCGGCATGGTCGAGACGCCGTCAGGTTGTGACCGGCGCCTCAAGCGCCGGCTCGGCGATGAGTTCTATCCCGGCCTCAAGGCCTGTATCGACGGTTTCGAGAAGAGGCCTCTCGCCTGGCAGGCGATGATGATCTCGCTCGGCTGGAATGTCGGCGTGCCCACGGCCTGCAGCTCGACGGCCGCACGGCTCGGCCGGGCAGGGCAGTATCAGGCCAGCTGTATCGCGGCGACCGCCTACAACAAGGCAGGCGGCCGCATGATCGTCGGCCTGGTGAACCGCCGCGAGATGGGCGACGCCTCCCGAATCGGCGAGGCCGAACTCTGCGTGTCGGGGCTGCAGCCATGAGCATGGCCCTGGCCTTTCTCTCGACCGGCCTCGGCCGGGCCGTGGCCGCGATCGGCATCGTGATCGCCGCCTATTTCTACGGTTACAGCAGCGGCCGCGACGAACAGGCGAGGCTCGACAACGTCGCCGCCCTGAAGGCCGAGCTTGCCGCCACGAAGACGGATCTGGCCATCGCCTCCGCCCTGGCCGGCATCGCCGAGGACGAAACCCGCGCGGCCGAGCGGGCCGTCGCCGAAAACCGGGACAGGATCGATGATTACCAGAAGGCCTTGGCCGCCAGGCCGGATGCTCGCTGCACTCTTGGCCCTGACGACGTGCGCCGGCTGCGCGCGATCAACTCCGCCCCTTGAGCGGGGGCTGCCGCCGACGCCCTCGCTGATGGCGCCGGTTCCGGTGCCGGCGATCCATGAGGGCGGGGATGCTCGCCTGCTGGCGGCGCAGGCGCTTGGCTCGACGGTAGCCGCGAATGACCGCCTGGCGCGGTCGCGGCGCTGGTACGAGCAGCTTCGGCGCTGCTACGCGGCGCCGGCCGATCCCACCTGTGCGAAGGAGGCAAGGCCATGAATGACCAATCTGCGAGCGAGAAAGAGCATTGGGTCGTGGACAAGAAAATTCCGGTTGCCCTCGTGATCACCCTGCTTGTCCAGACCGGTGGCGTGGTCTGGTGGTCGAGCCAGCTCAACAGCCGCGTCAACATGATCGAGGAGCGGAACCTCAAGCTCGAGATCGAGATCGGCAAGCTGAAGGACAATGGGGGCGAGATCCGTGAGCGGTTCGCGAAAGCCGAGACGACAATGCTCGCCTTCGTCGAGACGACGCGGCGGATCGAGGTCAAGCTCGACCGGTTGATTGATGATCGCGCCCTGCCGAGGCCGAACGGGCCGCGCTAAGACGTTGCCCGGTGGAAAGTAGTAGCGCCGATCTTGGCGGCTCGCTCGGTGATCTCGCTGACCTCTTTGCCGTTGAGGAGCCAGACCAGGCCCATAACGTCATAGCGGGTCAGCGGTGCCACGGGATGCAGGCTGAAAAGGTCTTCAGCGGTCCAACCCAGTTTGGCGGCCTCGTGGCCCCAATCGGCCAGGAACTCAATTGCGTCGAGCTTTGCTTTCTCCCAGCGCTTCGGGTCTATCGTCGGGTTCGTCTTCATGAGCTTGGCCAGCTCATCAGCGAACGGGCCGGCATAGGCTGGGGCTCGAGCAAGGGCGGTTGACATCGGCATCTCTCCGTCAAACGGCAGGTCGAACAGCATCTCAGCAGGGTCGGCCATCGATTCTACCTCGGACAGATTGAGCGACATAACGGTTCGGATTCGGTTTATTTGCTGGTTGCCGGCCGGGGCACGATCACGAGCTGATCATCTGGCAGCGGGCGCTGCAGGAACTTGGCCTCACCCCATGGCGCCCGCAACCACGTCTCACGCTCCTCAGCAGTCGTGAGGATCACGGGCATGGCCTTGGCGTGATGCGGTTTCACGACTGCATTCGGCTCCGTCGTCAAGAACCCGAAGACATCTGCCGTGACCTCGCCCTCTTTCACCTTCCGGACCGAGGT
>NZ_JBFREW010000021.1:0-113767 GCF_052114505.1 Labrys sp. KB_33_2
AAAGCCCATCTGAGGGCGGCTGCCGCTCGAACTTTCGAACAACTCTGGAACGCAATCGGCGATATCTGCGATCTCTTCAGCCCAAAAGAATGCTGGAACTATCTTAACGCCGCTGGATATGCGTACGATTAAATGTCCGATGCTCTAGAAAGTTCGGGATGGGGAGCGTTGGTGGGAACTGGTCGTCCACGGGGTGTCCCTGGGCGTCGCACGCGATACAATCGCTGAAATACAGGACTAATCATCATGACCCGTTTCATAGCGGCTCTGCTCGCTCTCGTGTGCGCAGGGCCTGCATTCGCCCAAGCCCAGGCCAAGGGTACGCCAACACTATCCATCGACAAGTCGGGCTCCTCCCGATGTCTCTATTTGTGGGACCTCGATAGCCCCAACGCTACGGACAAGGGGGTACCCTTTGGGTGTTTGGACGAAAAGGGCGCATGGAACCTCCCGACCACTCTTCGCAACGTTACGGAGATTGACGAAACCACCCTCCGTGGATTCGGCTATAAGGGCGATGGTATCGCTCGGACGTTGAGTTCGGTTACTTCCTTGAACGGGCGCCCAACCTCGGGCTGGACTCTCAGCCAGTGGCAGGCCGTCCTTCCCGCTGCTACCTCGCTAGGCGACTATCTGGACTGGGCGATCTTTCAGTCCCTTATCAATGCCAACGCCAATGGCAAGGTAACCTTCACCCTTGGGGCCGGAGCCGCTCGCTTCAACAGGACGCTCAAGGTCTGCTCCCAAACGCTGACGATTGCCGGTGCCGGCGACAAGCAGACGGTTCTCCAGTATGACGGCGGCGTTAACGGTATTGAGGTCTGCATCAACTCCCCCGATGCCGGCAGGACGCAAAATCCCATTTTTTTGAATGACTTGGAACTCCGCCAGACCACGCCGGGCAACACCGCAATTGGCCTCTATGGCAAATGGGTTCCCGGCTCTATCGGCGGGAAGATCGACAACGTTCGCATCGACAACTTCAATCAGGCCGTTGAAGTGTGGAGCGCGGGTGGCTGGGACATCGACCACTTGTTTGCATCCTCGGGTTTGCCCGCAGGCGGGGTTGTTGGCGATGGCTTCCGATTGATGGGCAACTCGGTTTTCGTCGTCCACATCGAGAACTCTCAGATGCAGGGGTTTGCCGATGGCTGGCACTTCGAGAATGCCGCTGACTATGGAAATCCCGCAAGGGCAGGCATGGAGGACATCGCCTTAAGGAACTCAGGTTCCGGGGAAGGCCGTGCCTGCGTGCGGATCAAGTCCACAGATCACAATTATTCGCCGTTGCACTGGAATATCGAGAACATGGCCTGCCAGGCCCATGAGGGTTTCGTGCAGGCTGAGCAGGCCGGGGCGCTCCGGATCATCGGCGGCTCGTGGATTCTGGCCCATCCCGCAGGCTCGTGGTCTGGTGTCGGTAAAGATTGGTTCCTGTTTGGCCGGGTGGAGACAGGTGTCCTGCGAGACGCCCACATTTCCAACAATGCCCGGACTATGACGGTTTCTTCTTATGTACGTCTGGCTAATGCCGGCTCTTTCGGCGGTTCAGCCCACAATGTGACAATCGATAACAACAAATTCGAATACGCCAATTTGACAGCGACCAATGCGCAAATATGGAAGGAATTCGAAGCTGTCGGCATCCGCGTGATGAACAACCAGTTCGTCAAGGCTTGGAGCTATCAGCCACTACCTCCAGCCAACGCCTTCAAATGGGTTGATAACGCCACTCGAACTGACAGCTTGGTGCGGGCTGCTCCCGGTGAGATCTATAGCCTGGCGGGGGCCGTCACCGGAATGGCGAGCACCACGGCAACGAATGTAGCCTCGGTGTCCCTGCCTCCGGGGATGTGGGCGTGTTCATCGAATATCTTCCTCAGCCCGACGGGCGGGGCTTCGATCTCGGTCATTCAAGCCGGTCTCAACACCACGTCCGCCAAAGTTCCCCTGACGCCAGCTCTCGGAGGCATCTCCGAGGGGGGAACATGGAGAGAAGGTGTCTCGAAGGCCCTCACAGCCTGGACGTTCGACTTTACGACCGCCACGGCCAACACGACCGTCTACCTCGTGGGCCTCGCAGCTTACTCAGGTGGCTCCGTCAATGTTTCCAATGCGGGCCAGTGCGTACGGCTTAGGTAAGTAAACGCTGGGAGCGCCCCCTGCTCACGGAAAAGAACACCTGGGGGTCATCCACGAACAACGAGAATCGATAGACGCTTTGGGGGCTACTATGGATTCGCTCTTCGAATTGGACACAGGGCGCCCTTGACGAGAGACAATAGGCGTTTCCCTTTCACCAAGGATACGCCCATTAGCCCGCTGCTGGTTTTGTGAAACCGCAGTTGAGTTGACATGGCTTGCCCCTCGAACATGATGGGGCGCGGGTGATCTGAGGCACAATGGCCGATCCATCGTTATCGAAACACCGTGTTTTCTCGCTGGCCTTCAAGCATGTGGCGATCCTTCGGCTTGAGGCGGGGAGGCCTTGGGAGGACGAAGGCGCTTAGAGGCACGCCTGGGGCTCACCACATTCGGCACAGAAGGATGCCTCCGGTGTGCGAAGCGGTTTACCGCAACTACGACACGCGGGACCATATGCGCTTGCCCTATGATGCCAAAGGGAGTTCACGTTCGTTTCCCTATATCCGGTCATCTCGAAATATCGATCAAGTGCTCCCTGGCCATAGCAGCGGTCTTTCGCTTCGTGGAGCGAAGCATTGTGTTCCATCCGGTATCGCTGAATCTCCCTAATGCCATCGTGTAGCCTTGGCAGCACTAGAGACCACTCGCTCTCGTCCAGCATCGGAATGTCGCACTTGCAGCGCCAGCAATATTGAATCTTCGGCATTGCTAAGTGCTTCTCACTTTCGGGGTGGATGGGCGTCGCCATGGCGTGTCCCACGAACAAATCGCCTACTCTTAGAAACGGCCCTTATAGCCTTGTTTCCGCAGCTTCACCTTCTCGTCGGCCGACATGTATGAGGACGGGCGTCAGCGTATTTGGTGGCATCCGGTACGTTCGCCTGCATGCACTTCCATGTGTCCGGGACATGCGCGTAGTGGCACGTGATGAATGCCATATATGATTGGTTACCCATTCGAATACAGGTCGCCATTTCCCTGGCTGGCACCTCTCTTGCCGGCAAGTCTTGCGGGATGCCACAATCGGGGCCGCCATATCTGGCCGATTGTAGCAAGAACTACTGATCTTCTCCGAGATAGGCCACCTGTCTGTCTTTTCGAACGGAAGAGGGATCATGAGGTCAAAGGGGCCAGCTCAATGTGGGCTATCCAGTGTTCATAGTTTTCCGGGGCGATGATGATCGACATACGCTTGTGGATGGCACCCACTAGGCTATTCGCAGGACGGGGCACTATGGCAAAGCCGCAATGATGCCACCAGTTCACCAATCATGTCTGGTGCGGACGGCGGGACTCGAACCCGCACCCGGTTTCCCGAAGCAGATTTTAAGTCTGCTGCGTCTACCATTTCGCCACGTCCGCAGCACCGGCCTTGCTTAGGGCCGGAATCATGTCGGCTCAAGCCTATTCTGTCGGCTTCCAGCCATAGAGCCAGTCATAGCGCTCCAGCAGGCGCTGGCCGCCGAGGGCCGACAGCCCGAGGTCGCGGGCGGCGGCGAGGGGCCAGCGCCAGTGGTAGCGCTCGCCATTGCTGCGCGCCTCGGTTTGGATCCGGGTGACACGAGGCAGACGCTGTCTCGACCAGTCCTGCAGGCGGGCGGGAACATCCCCGTCGACGGCGCCGTCCAACCGGGCGGCCAGTTCGGCCGCATCCTCGATGGCCGCCGCGCCGCCCTGGGCGATGAAGGGCAGCATGGGGTGGGCGGCATCACCGATCAGGGCGATATTGCCAGTGGCGATCCGGCTGTCGGCGCGGCCTTCGAACAGCGGCCAGGTCCGCCATTGCGGCACCATGGCGAGCAAGGCGCGCAAGCGCCCATCCCAGCCGGCATAATGGGGCAGCAGTGCCTGCACGGGTTGCGGCGTCGACCAGCCGGGGCCGGCGTCTTCGTCGTGCGTCACCGCTACGAGATTGAGCGCCTGCCCCGAACGCACGGGGTAATGCACGAAATGCGCGTTGTCGCCGAGCCAGAGCCCGGTCACCAGGCCTTGAAACAAGCTGGGGGCGTCCTCACTCGGGATCACCGCCCGCCAGGCTCGCCGTCCAGCGAAACGGGGCGGCTCGAGGCCGAGCAGGGGCCGCAGCTTCGACCACAGCCCGTCCGAGCCAATCAGTATACGAGCGGAAACATCGGTGTAGCCACCGGTGAAGGACAGGATCGCCCGCCGCCCGTCCTGTCGGGCCGCATGGATCTCTTGTCCCAGCTTCAGCGGAATGGCGTGCTGGCGCACCGCCTCAACCAGCACGGCCTGCAGGTCGGCGCGATGGATGACGCCATAGGGGGCACCCCAGCGTTGGCGGCATTGATCGAGCGGAATTTGCTGGATCAGGCCGCCGGTCGCGCCTTTGCGGATGCGCACCGCCTCTATCACCGCCATATGCGCCTCGAGCGCCGGGCCGAGACCGAGGCCGAACAGGACGTTGAGTGCATTGGGTGTGAGTTGGATGCCGGCCCCAGCCGCCTCCAGCTTGTCGGCGCGCTCATAGATTTCAACCGCAAAGCCGCGCCGGGTCAGGGCCAGGGCAGCCGTCAGCCCGCCGATGCCGGCGCCGGCGATCGCGATATCCATGCCGGGTTCAGGCGGCGTTCGCGGTCACCGTGCAGGATGCTGGGTCCGAGGTACCTTCCGCCAGCTTGGGATCATATTTGTAGAGCGTGGAGCAGTAGGAGCACACCGCCTCGTCGTCCGACCCGAGGTCGATGAAGATGTGAGGGTGATCGAAGGGAGCGCTCGCGCCCTGGCACATGAATTCCTTCGAGCCGACGCGAATGACCTTCAAGCCGAGGTCATTGTGGAAATGGGGAATGGAATGGCCTGCCATTGATCTTCAGTCCGCGATTTGGAGTGCCCGATGTCGACCTGGATGTGGACTTGGGGTCGGTAATTTTCTCTCGCGCGGACCATAGCGGCGCCGCACGGGATGCGATAGGGGCTAAAGAGATCGAGAGCAAAGGAAAACCGCGCCGATGCAGCGTTTTGATCATGATGGCGTCGAAATCGCCTATATCGACGAGGGGGAGGGCGATCCCATCCTCCTCATTCACGGCTTCGGCTCGAATCATCAGGTGAACTGGGTCGGCACCGGCTGGGTCGACCTGCTCACTAGGCAGGGCCGGCGGGTGATCGCCTTCGACAATCGCGGGCATGGCGAGTCCTCCAAGCTCTATGATCCCGCCGCCTACCACCCCGCCGTGATGGCCGGGGATGCCGTCGCGCTGCTCGACCATCTGCGTATCGGTTCGGCGACCGTGATGGGCTATTCCATGGGCGCCCGCATCACGGCCTTCCTGGCGCTCGAGCAACCCCAGCGCGTGGATGCGGTTGTATTCGGCGGCCTGGGCGTGCGGCTGGTGCACGGCGAAGCCCTGCCACCCACCATCGCGGCGGCCATGGAAGCGCCCTCGCTCGACGACGTGCCGGATCCGATCGGGCGGATGTTCCGCGCCTTTGCCGACAAGAGCGGCGCGGACCGACGGGCCCTGGCGGCCTGCATCCGCGGATCCCGGGTCCAGCTCAATCCGGCCGAGGTCGCAAGGATCCTGCAGCCGACCCTGATCGCCGTCGGCACGCGTGATCCGATTGCGGGCTCCGCACAGGAACTGGCGGCGATGATGCCAAACGCAGCCGTGCTCGACATTCCCAATCGCGATCACAACCCGGCCGTCGGCGACAAGGTCTACAAGCAGGGCGTTTTGGCATTCCTCGCAGAGCAGGGCGTCTAAATGAACATTGGCACTGGCGGCATCGCTGCGCTAAAAAGGAAAGAGGTACCTTCCATTCAGCGGATAGGCAGATGAATCAGTCGAAGCGCCTGGTTTCCCATGGGCTTGAGGTCGTCGACCCGGTATGGAGCCGGATCAGGGCGGAAGCCGAAGCCGTAACCCATGCCGAGCCGCAGCTTTCCAGCTTCATCTTCGCCAATATCCTGCAGCTCAATTCGCTGGAAAGCGCCGTGGTGCAGCGCATCGCTTCGCGCCTGGATCATTCGGACATGCCGGCGACCCTGATCGCGCAGGCCTTCGGCAAGGCGCTCGAGGCCGACCCGAGCATCGCCTCGGCTATCCGCGCCGACATCGCGGCGGTGATCGATCGCGACCCGGCGGCCAATCGCTATATCGAACCGATCCTCTACTTCAAGGGCTTCCATGCCCTGCAGACTCATCGCCTGGCGCATTGGCTCTGGAAGGCGGGGCGCAGGGATTTCGCGCTCTATCTGCAGAGCCGTTCCTCGGCCGTGTTCCAGTGCGACATCAACCCGAACGTGCCGATCGGGCGCGGCGTCTTCCTCGACCATGCCACCGGCCTGGTGGTCGGCGAGACGGCGGTGATCGGCGACGACGTCTCCATCCTGCAGGACGTGACACTGGGCGGCACCGGCAAGGAAACCGGCGACCGTCATCCCAAGATCGCCCGCGGCGTGATGATCGGGGCCGGCGCCAAGATCCTCGGCAATATCGAGATCGGCCAATGCGCCCGTGTGGCGGCGGGCTCCGTCGTGCTCAAGGCGGTGCCGCGCAACACCACGGTGGCTGGCGTGCCCGCTCGTGTGGTCGGGGAGGCGGGCTGCGCCGAGCCATCGCGCAGCATGGATCAGATCCTGCACGGCCCGCTGCCGGACGACATCTTCTGGCACGACGTCGGGCTCTAGGTTTCCGTTACGAAAGCCGGATGCAAAAGTCGAATTTTACGATGGTCTTTTGCGACAATGAAAACTCAGTAATTTCATTGAGTGCGTAAGCTGTCGGAAAAATCATGAGGTCGGCGACGAATTTAGCTCGTGGCTGATCTGCTCGACGCGCCGCGCTCGGGTGTCCGCTTTTTTTGCGCCGGTCACGGCTTCCGCATATTCTCTCCGGCGTGTGTAGCTCAACGCATCCCAAGCCTTTCGGCCGGAAGGTCTAAGCGCCTTTTCAAGATCAGGTGGAATCTCGATGGTCCGCTCACCCACGTCGAGTTCAAGCTCCACGTCCAACGTTTCACCACCTTCGAGGCCCGCCGCCTCCCGGTTGCTCTTGCGCAGCGGAATACAGATTTGCCCTCCCATAGACGCGATGGTACTGCGATATGTATAGCCGTTCAGCGTGACTTTGACCGGTGCGCGGACCTTGCCAAAAACTGGCTTCGGGTCGAAATCCAGAGGGATGAAACAGGCGGAGCCGTCTCTTACGATTTTAGTTTTGAAGGTCTTTTTGGCCATTGGACCTCCTAGTTCTTTTCGCAAATGTCCGGCAGACCGTGTGAAAAACTGTTGAGAGGACGATGAGTTCGAGTGGCACGTCGAATTTCGAGGCTTTGCCGAGATTTGGCAACTGGCAGCGTTCGGAATTGATCCGATGGGCATGATATGCCCTCTGCAGGGCGCAGTGAGAGTATCCGAGCGCGAGCTCGACCTCAGCCTCTGACGGCGGCGATCAGGCCGGGAACGCCGACGAGTGTGATGGCCCGGCTGATATTGTAGGCAAGCCTGGTCAGGGAGAACGCGGCGCGCACATTGTCCAGCCATCGCATCAGGAAGGCGCCCGGGTTCATCCACTGTTTGACCGAGCCAAAGGGATGCTCGACGCTCTCGCGGCGGCGGTGGAGTATATCGGGTGCAGCATGGACTCGATCCTGCACGGCTCGCTGCCGGACGACATCTACTGGCACGACGTCGGGCTCCAGGTTTCCGTCATGAAAGCCGGATACAAACGTTGAATTTAGTGCCATTGAAAATGTGGTAATTTCAATGGGCTTATAATATCGCGAATTCGATAAAAGGGTTAACGAACAATATTGAAAAGGCGGTTGCCTCGGATCGCCGTTGGCCACTCCCAAAATTTCCAAGCCGAACCGCGGGTATCGTTCGGATCGTCGCCTATGGAGAAGAAGATGATTTGCGCTCGGCCAACAAAATTGTCGATTGGCACATAGCCGACATCCGCGCGAGAATCGTCAGAATTGTCACGGTCGTCGCCCATCATGAAATAGTGACCGGGCGGAACCACGAATTCAGCAGTATTATCCAACTGCCCATTGTCACCTTCAATTTCGATGACGGTGTGCTTCACTCCATTTGGCAGTGTCTCGATATATTGCGGTACGCCCTTAGTTCGTCCGAAGTCATCCTTCCATGGGAAATCGGCAATACGTTCACGCGGCACCATTGCACCATTGATGAAAAGACGCCCCTTGCGCATCTGGATCTTGTCGCCGGGCCAGCCGATCACGCGCTTGATGAAGTCGGTCGCATTATCGGAAGGTAGCTTGAACACGGCAACGTCGCCCTGTTTCGGCCCATCATCCGCCCAAAGTCGGCCGGACGGAAGAAAGCTGGAAATGAATGGCACCGAATAGCGTGACCAGCCATAGCTGAATTTCGACACCAGGACATATTCGCCCACATATATGGTGGGGATCATCGAACCAGAGGGAATGTTGAAAGGCTGAATCAGTACGGTTCTGACGGCAAGCGCTATGATCAGGGCCTGTAGGATGATCTTGATCAGGCCGCCGATGCCGCCACCTTTCGAGGTGTTCCTGGCGTGACTGCCATCAGATGAGTTGTCGGCTTCGTTTGCTAGGCTCATCGATCTTCCCTCGCTGGAGCGTTTTTGCGATCAGACGGAATCACCTCGAATCGCAAAAACGCGTCGAACCAAAGGGTTAGAGAAAATAAGCGTTCACAACTGAACGCGTTTTGCTCCAGGGAACTGCATCTTGCCAGTTGAACGTCTGGGGCGAGAGCACTTGCAGTCTGATCGCAACGAGAGCCACGGCGTTATGGCTGAAATAAGTCTGTTGCTTCAATTGCGATTGAAACGACGGTTTTGCATCCGCTTAGCGTAGCGGCCCCTCAACCAGGTTGGTTAGTGATTTCGCCGATTTCGAAGGCCTTGTGCAAAGCCGGGAATTAGCCGAGGACGGGCCTCAACCTCCTTCGGTTGTCGCCCAGGCTCGGTCAAAACGGCCGTCCCGCAGGTCCTGGGGAGAAATCCAGAATTGGGCCATCCCCATGTCGCAGAACTGGAAATCCCTATGCAGGCCCCAGTCCGTGTCTATTTGCAGCAGGCAAATCAACCCGTCTTCGGTTGCCTGTCCCGCCGTGCCTTGAATATCGCATGGAGCACCAAGCACGACATGCTGCCGCATTGAGAGTTCTTTCTTCCCGTTGCGCCAATCTTCGATCGCAACAGGCTGATAGATGGCGTCTTCATCCACGATAGGGATCGGCGCTCCGGTGGCCCGTTCCACAGATGCGATCACTCGCTCCTCCACCTCAGTAAAGGCCTCGCGTGCCGACGAGAAGGCACTTTGCCCGCGAAAGGTGTCGATCACGAAAGCCGATAGCGGAGCGGCCGGGAAATGGGTCGTTCCATCGGGCGGATATATTGTCCCGATATCAGGAATATCGGCTGGCAGTGCGCAGGGGGCGAATGCGGGCGTGGCGCTATAGAGAACGCGCGTTGACCGTGGGTCATCCGACCAGATCAGTTCCTCATCCAAGAAGGCAAAGAAGTACAACATGCCGGTGGAGGGGAGCGTCGGGCCTCCTGGTTTCAACGGGGTCGAGGGGAGCTCCGACAAGTTTAGTTGAGCCAGAAAATGAAGCGGCAAGCCTTCACCATTTCTGGGCCATTCCAAATCGGAGGGTAAGTCAGGCAACCCGCCGAGTCGGTTCGAAGTATTCGCCGACGGCGTGCGGCGAAGCCAGATTCCAGGTTCACACAGGCTGTCCACTTCGGCCGTCGTCGATATTTCATCCATCGTTTTTCCCCGCTTGGCAGCTATTCCGGCGACTTCGGGCAGCGAACATGCCATCCTGTACCGGATGCCATCGTCCGGTACGACGTCGCGCTCTAGGTTTTGGTAGCGAAACTCGCCTGCAAAATTCAGGAACTGTGTAAGGAACGGAGTCCACTCACAATCTGTTGCTGGCGCTCTCCCGCGGGCTACGGAATTGCCGTCAAGAAACGTAGGTCCGGATAAAGCCGCCCAATGACAGCACCTCTCATGGCAATCGCGAGCGGATCGTGAAATATTTTTAGGGCCTTTCTTGCGTCCGCGTGCGTGAGCCAGCCGTCGCTGAGACGCCAGCGGCAAAAAAAGAGCCAATCGAGATTGCCTCGACGTGCGAATTCTAAGCTTTTTCGTTCCTGGTCGGCCGTGGCAGGAGAGCTTCTTTGGGCATTCTTCCCAAAAATGACGCGCTGTGCTTCGTAGAATGCGACACTACTGGCCACTGACGCTATTACATCTGCCTCGGTGATTGTTACGATCCGATCCATTTCAGTGCGAATGTCCTCCGGCACCGTATCGATGGCCCGGACAACGGCGTCGGCAAAACGAGCGTCGGACGGAACATCGATCTCCCATTCCCGGGGCAGATGGCGCCAAAGAATGGTTTCGGCTTCCTTGGTCCAACTGCCATCTGTGATCAGGCCCAATGACTGCAGGACCGACTGCACATCCGGCGCGGCATGAGCAGGACCAAGCCCCCAGGCTGAGCGGATGTTCGGCGCAGGAAGAGGTGGTGCGTCAGCTACGCTATAATCGATCAATCCGCCCCGATTTGGAGGAGCGGGTATGCTTCCATCCGGAAGGCGATATATGAGCAAATTCTGCTGCTTAGCCAGTTTGAGGACTGCAACACATACGTCGTCCCAACGGGGCAAAATGTCAGGTAACCGAGGATTTTTGCGCGGAACAGCGCCATAACCGGCTTCATCGGCCTGACCAAGCGCCACCAGCGCTTCGCAACCGATCTGATAGGCCGTCATGGACATATCTTCACAGCCCCGCGTTCCTTCGAGGGAAAAGGGAATGTTGCGCGACAGGAAGTCGATGACATCCATCGGCCAATGAACAGCTAAGTGACGCGCATTCAACTCGCTGGCTCCTCCTGCTGGGCTTGGAGCTATATGCCCTCAAGCGATGGCCATCTTCTGCACGCCACGAAGGTCGATACAATCATAGCGCGACACGATGGCCCGCAGGGGCTGAAGTGTGCAATTGCGAGGTTGCCAGGGGTTATGTGGAAAAGGTGTTGCACCTACGACGGCCGTGCTTTCATCGCCTATCCTTTTCATAGCTCCGAAGGTCGGGCAGTATGGTTGCCCAGCCTACCTTCGACTGGCACCAGCTTTGGTAGGCAGGCTGAACGTTCGATGGATCATCCAGAATGCCAGCCTTCACATACACCACATCGGGATGCCTAAGGGACGATGTGTAGAGTGGAGAGCCGCAGTTCCGGCAGAAATGCCGCGTCAATCCGTTGCCGCTATCTGCAGTTTTGGCGAACGATCCGATCTCGCCTGACGTCACCCGAAACGTTTCGGCCTGGAAGGGCACGCTGACGTTGAAGGCGCTCCCCGTGCACTTCCTGCAATCCTCGCAATGACAATAGGCGGCTGGGCCGGCCGGCATTCCACATGAAATGCCGACTGATCCACAGAGGCATGAGGCGGTGATCTTTCTATTCATAGGGCGACTATCGCACTTGATCGAAGTGCTGCAAAGGTAGCCACGGAACCCTTGATTGGCCCGACCATCCGGAATGGCCGCCAGAGCACTCACGGCTCTGCATTCGACCCTTTACCATAATGGATGAAACGCTGCTTTCCCCGGCATACACAGGCCCTCGGCCCGCATTCTCTTGCGAAGCGCGTGTTGGCATGGCAAAGCCCCCTGATGGCGGGCGGCAATGCCGCCTGGCGCATCCAACCGAGGAAGTCTAGTGGACAAGAAAGATATGCAGCGTGTCGAAGCCTATCTTCGACGCACCTTCGGCAATGCCACCATTCGCGTCGTGCCTCGCGCCCGCAAGACCGACAGCGCGGAAGTCTATATCGGCGAGGAGTCGGTCGGCCTGGTCTCCGAGGACAAGGAAGACGGCGAGACTTCCTACGATTTCCACATGGCGATCCTCGATATCGATCTCGAGGACTGATCGGCCGGTGGATTTGGCATTTTGGGGATTGCAGGCGTCCTCGCCTGCATCTTCCCACGCCGCAGCGGCCGCGTGTCCAAGGGCAGGCGAGGGTGCCCGCGATCCCTTGGCGTTCGCTTGGCCACAGGCGTGCACTCGTTCCTAAATCTGAGTTGGAGCCCTGCCATGCCCCTCTATGCGCTCGACGATATTGCACCAGCCGTGCCGGCGGACGGTCGCTATTGGCTCGCTCCCGACGCGCAGGTCGTCGGCCGGGTCATTTTGGGAGAGGATGCCAATATCTGGTTCGGCGCAGTCTTGCGCGGCGACAATGAGCCGATGACCATCGGTGCACGCTCCAATGTCCAGGACGGTGCCGTGCTGCATTCCGATCCCGGCTTTCCCCTCACCATCGGCGAGGATTGCACGGTCGGCCATTCCGCCATCCTGCATGGCTGTACCATCGGGGCCGGCAGCCTGATCGGCATGGGGGCCACCATCCTGAACGGTGCGCGTATCGGAGAGGGCTGCCTGGTGGGCGCCAACGCGCTGATCACCGAGGGCAAGGAGTTTCCGGATCATTCGCTGATCGTCGGCTCGCCGGCGCGGGTGCTCCGTCCCCTCGACAAGGAAACCGTCGCCAGGCTCAAGCAGTCATCGGCGCATTATGTCGCCAACGCCAAGCGCTTCGCCAAGGGACTGAAGAGGGTCGATTAAGGCGTCAAAGCAATTGCGGTTTTGGGATGCTAGCTGGAGTGTCGATCTCCGGATCGACATTCCGAATTCGTCAATTGCCCTTTGCCGACACGATCGACGTGGTCTGCGTGTCGCCGAGCGAGACCCAGGCATTCTGGTCGGACTGCGACTGGCGCTTGACGTAGCGATAGCCAGTGGCGCGCCAGGACAGGATCTTGGTTTCCTGGTTGTCGAGAACGAATTCGCCGCGGTCGGTCTTCACCATCAGCACGGCATGGCCTTCGTTCTTCTTGTCACGCACCACGGTGATCAGCAGGGCCGAGCGTGGCCAGCCGGCATCGATCAGCAATTTGCGCTTGAGCAGGACGTAGTCCTCGCAGTCGCCCTTGCCATTGGTGGGGTAGGCCCACCATTCGACCTTGCCGTAGTTGTCGAGATCGGTAACCGGCTTTACCGACTTGTTGACCTGGTCGTTCAAGGCGATCAGATCCTTCCAGGCCTGGCGCGAGAGCACGATGTCGCGTGCTTCCTGCGAGCCCGACTTGCAATCGCCCGGATTGTCCTTGCAGAACTGCAGATAACCAGACGGCGGCGTGGTGACATCGCCCACGGGAGCATAGATCGGCATGGCACTATGGCCGGCGGCGGCAGCCTGCGACTGCGGCAGCGCTGCCGTTGCGAGCGCTATGGCTGCGAAGGCGGCTTTGGGCGCCATCCGGCTCAAATTCGACCTGATCCTGATCCCGAAGCGCATCACAATCTTCAGACCTGTTTTGCCCGCCACCGGATGTTTACCCAGAGAGCAGGGCCAATTACCCGTTCCCGACGTCAACTTCGCACAAGGCCTGGGGCCGCACAACGCTCTTGCCGCAGAAAAAACAAGATCAACGCGAAGGACGGGATGTCATAACCTATTGAAAATATTCATGTTAACGCTCGATTAACCATGATTTCCCGTTTTCCACCGACGGTCGGCAACGAGGGGATGCGTGGCACGATTGCCACGGTTTTGTCACCTTTGGCGGGGCAGATTTGGTTAATGTCGGGTGGCTTCGACGCCGATATTGTCGATGAGGCGGGTCGCTCCCAGCCGGGCTGCCACCAGCAATCGCACGGGTCCCTGAGCGAGTCCGGTGACCGGGGCAAGACTCACTGCCTGCCGCGCCTCCAGATAGTCGAGTTCGAAGCCGCCGGCCGTGATGGCGCTGCGCCCGGATACCAAGGCTGTCTCGAGATCGGCGCCCTTGATGAGAGCGTCGGCAACCTGCCTGAGGGTGCGATGCAGGAGGGGAGCCTTAGCGCGCTGTTCCGGCGCGAGATAGCGGTTGCGCGACGACATCGCCAATCCGTCGGCTTCGCGCACGGTCGGCACGCCGACCACCGTGGTCGGCAGATCGAGATCGGCAGCCATCTGGGTGACGACGCAAAGCTGTTGATAGTCCTTTTCGCCGAACATGGCGATGTCGGCGCCGCTTTGACAGAACAGCTTGGCCACGACCGTCGCCACGCCGGCAAAATGGCCGGGGCGGAAGTGGTCTTCCAGGCCGGCCTGTGCCGGCCCGGCGACCGAGACAGTGGTGGCGAAGCCCTGTGGATAGACCTGGCTGACATCGGGGGCGAACAGGAGGTCGCAGCCGACATCCCTGAGCCGGGCGAGATCCGCCGCCTCCGTGCGAGGATATTTGGCGAGATCCTCGCTCGGTGCGAACTGGGCGGGATTGACGAAGATCGTGGTCACCACCCGGCTGGCCCGCTGGCGAGCCTGCCGCACCAGGGTGATATGGCCGTCATGCAGGGCGCCCATGGTCGGCACCAGGGCGACCGTCTCAGCCGCTTCGCGAAAACGCTTCACGGCCAGGCGCAATTCCGCCACGGTTCGAACGACCAGAGTTTGGCGTGCCATCCCTTACTCCGCAGATCCATCATTTCGCATTTGCTTGACCAGGGCTCCAAAGCGTCTTGCGATTTGGCGGTTACGCCGAGAAACGCAAAGACGCTTTTAGCCAATCAGTTGGATTGGCTGGAACCAAAGAGTTTGAGCAAAGCCACGTTTGCGTTTAAACGCGCTTTGCTCCCGGAACGCTCAACTGGCAAGATTCGGATTCATCGCTGTTTCGCAGATCGGATAGAAGTGGGCCAGCTTATTTTCGCATGCGTGGTGCTGTTCTGCCTGTGGCCGTTCCTCAAGCCGGGCATGTTGTCGAAGAGCCCGGTTCTGGACAGCTTGTTGCGGCGCGGCGGAAGTTTCCTCGCCTTTGCCTTCGGCCTTTATCTGCTGACGCGCGGCGTTTGGGGCATGGGGCTGCCCTTGCTGCTGTTGGCCGCGGGCATGCGCGGCTGGCTGCCGCAATTGCCGGAAGGTGTCATTCCCGGATCGACGGCGAGGCCGAGTTCGGTACGCACTGCGGATCTGGTGATCATGCTGGATGGCAATAGACAGCCGGTGGATGGGCAGGTCATTCGCGGGCGCTTTTCAGGCCGGCGCCTTTCGGCCATGCAGCCGGGGGAACTGATGGAACTGCGCGCGGAGATTGCCACGGATTTCGTCGGCCGTTCAATCCTTGAAGCTTATCTGGACCGCCGGCTTGCCGGATGGCGTGAACACTTCAAGGATGACGCGTACGCGAGGGGCTTCGGAGCGCCGGCGTCCGACGCGATGACCCAGCAGGAAGCTTACCAGATCCTTGGGGTGCAGCCGGGGGCGAGCGCCCAGGAAATTCGTCGAGCGCACCGGGTGCTCATGAAGAAAATCCATCCCGACAAGGGGGGCACGACGCAGATGGCTGCTCGTGTCAACCGGGCCAGGGATATGCTTCTTGAAGGCCATGGACGCTAACTCCACCGAACTGGGCGGTTCCGACGATGCTTGAGCGTCGCAGAACATGGTTACGCAACGATTAAGGCTATAGCGTTTTCCAGGAGCAAAGCGCGTTCCAGCGAAAACACCCTTTTGTTTGAAAGCAAAGTGTTCGTGACTGAACGCCTGTCTGTTCCAATCCTGTGTTTTGACGCGTCTTTGCGCCTTCTTGTGACGCCATGAAATCGCAACACGCTTTGTTTATCGCCGTGTTGCTTTCCTCGCGTTGTGTGTGTGAAAGCGCAATTCCCGCAAAGCAAAGGCGCGGCCTACCGAGGGAGGCCGCGCCTGAAAGAGATCAAAGCCTGGTCTTTGCCGAAAGGATCAGAGCTTCACGGCGACACAGGCGAAAGAGGCAGCCTTGAGGGTGCTGCAGGCCGACTGGGCCTGGTTCTGATCGCTGAAGCCGGCGAAGCGAGCCCGGTACAAGGTCGAGCCATTGCGGTTGACCGTCTCGGTAAAGGGACGGGCGGAAGAGAGCGCCTTGCTCCCGGCCAGCTTGGCGCTGGACAGCAATTGCCGGGCCGCTCCTTCGTTGTCGGTCGCGCCGATCTGGATGATCCAGCCGCTACGCTGCGGTGCAGCCAGGGCGACCGAATCGCGGGTGATGGCGACGGTGCGCACATTCTGCACCGTCGCGGTGGTGTCAGGGCTGGCTTCGCTGCTCTGACCAGCCCGCACGGGAGGCGTGGCCGGCGCGGTCGTGACCGGCTGGAGGCCCTGCACCCAGCGCATGCTCGGGGTGCTGGGTGCGGCAAAGGCCATCACCGGCCTGGCGGGAGCCGGCTGGGGGCGGCCCTGGGGAGCAGGAGTAGAGGCTTCCCCGACGATTTCTGGCGGCATCGGTGCTGCCACGGGGGCAGCCTGGCGGGCCTTCGGAGCTTCAGCGACCACGGCCGGGCGGACAACCGGCGGACGCGGAGGCGCGGCCACGGGCATGGCATCGTTTGGGAGCTCTGCCCTGGCGACCTGTGTGGCGGAGCGGTCGACGGCGTTGCCTGCATAGGCGACCGGCAGATAGGCATCGATCAGGCGCCGCATCACGACATCGCGCGAAGCAGCGCTGCGGCCGCCCATCACCACGGCGACCAATTGCCGGTCATTGCGCTTGACGGAAGTCAGGAGGTTGAAGCCGCTGGCATTGGTGTAGCCCGTCTTAATGCCGTCGACGCCTTCCACCGAACCGAGCAGGCGATTATGGCCCGGGATCGGCCGCCCGCGATAGACGAAGCTGCGGGTCGAGAACAGGCGGTAATATTGCGGGAAGCGCTTCTGGATGGCCATGCCGAGGATGGCGAGGTCGTGGGCGCTGGTGATCTGCCGGTTGTCGGGCAGGCCGGAAGCGTTCACGAAGGTGCTGCGCGCCATGCCGAGAGCGCGAGCCTTGCGGGTCATATAGGCGGCGAAATTGCTTTCCGAGCCGGCGAGGGCTTCTGCCACCACCACGGCGGCGTCGTTGGCCGAGCGCGTCACCATGCCCTTGATGGCATCGTCGACGCGAATGGTCTGGCCCGGGCGCAGGCCGAGCTTGGTCGGGGACTGGGAGGCGGCGTGGGCGGAAACCGGAAGTTCGGTTGCCATCGAAAGCCGGCCGGCCTGCAATTGTTCGAACAGGAGATAGAGCGTCATCACTTTGGTGATGGAGGCCGGATGCCTCAGTGCTTCGGGGGCGGCCTCATAGAGCGTGCGGCCGGTCTTCACGTCGACCACGATGGCGGCGTAGCGCGGATTGTTGCGCATGTCGGCGGGGATGGCCGAAGCAGCCGATTCCGCGCGTACGCGCTTGCTGCGCACATGCTTAACAGTCTTCTGCGCCGGAGCGGCATGATGGCCGCGGCGGCGCGCATCCGCTTCATCCGGATGGAAGGCCAGGGTTGTCGTAAATACTACCAAACCGGCTGCAACCATTGTGGTGGTCCGGGCCAGTCCGCCCCCGATCCAACGCGATAGCATGCAAAGTCCCCAATACTCACCGGCGCGACAGCACCGTCCATTACATGTCCCTGCGAGACCGGTGGTCTCTTTCGCCCTTCGTTCGGGGCTCACCCCATCCCCTTGCGGGGAGGAGGCCGTCTCACCGTGCCGCTGCAGGGACGACACAGTCAACGAACCTAGGCGGACGCGGTTACGGATCGGTTAAGTGCCCAGCCGGCGCGGCATTTTGGTCGCATGATTGTCCGATTGGTTGAGAATGAATGAAAAAGAGGCACTTCACCGGCCGTTGAGAGCATGGATCCTATTATTGCGCGTTGTTGCACTAGCGGAAAGTCGGGTGCGATCATAAATTCAGTTCGTGGAAGCCTTTCTCCTCGTCGAGATCATGTTAGGCTGCAGGCGATTGCAGTTGTCGAAATGGAAGATTCAACGATTCTGGATATTGCAGTGAGCGCCGCGCACAGGCCGTCTCCCTTGATCGGCATGGCCCGCGAGCCCCGAGCTCCAGGTGGCGGTGAGGGTACTAATGCGGCCGTGATCACCAAGACGCGGCCGGCGACCAAACGCCCGAAACTCTACCGGGTCCTGTTGCTGAATGACGATTATACTCCGATGGAGTTCGTCATTGAGGTGCTGGAGCGCTTCTTCAACAAGGATCGCGACGGTGCCACCCACATCATGCTGCATGTTCACCACAATGGCGTGGGAGAGTGCGGCATCTACACCTATGAGGTCGCGGAGACCAAGGTGACTCAAGTCATGGATTTTGCCCGTAAGCATCAGCATCCGCTGCAATGCGTCATGGAAGAAAAGTGAGGAACTGATCGTGCCATCCTTTTCAAGACACCTCGAACAGTCCCTCCATCGCGCTCTGGCCGCCGCCAATCAGCGCCATCACGAATATGCGACTCTCGAACATCTGTTGCTCTCCCTGATCGAGGATCAGGACGCGGCCGCTGTGATGCGGGCCTGCAATGTCGATCTCGACATCCTCAGGCGCAACCTGGTCGAATATATCGATACCGAACTGGAGAACTTGGTTTCGGACGGCCGGGACGACGCCAAGCCGACCGCGGGTTTCCAGCGTGTCATCCAGCGTGCCGTCATTCACGTGCAGTCTTCGGGCCGCGAGGAAGTCACCGGCGCCAACGTGCTGGTGGCGATCTTCGCCGAACGCGAGAGCCATGCCGCCTATTTCCTGCAGGAGCAGGACATGACGCGCTATGACGCCGTGAACTACATCTCGCACGGCATCGCCAAGCGCGCCGGCCTGTCGGAAGCCAAAGCGCCGCGCGGCGTCGACGAGGCCGATGGCGACAGCCCCAAGACGACGGCCAATGGCGAGGAGGCGTCCAAGAAGAAGCAGGACGCCATCGATGCCTATTGCGTCAACCTCAACAAGAAGGCCCGGGACGGCAAGATCGACCCGCTGATCGGGCGCGACAGCGAAATCACGCGCACCATCCAGGTGCTCTGCCGGCGGCAGAAGAACAATCCGCTCTTCGTCGGTGATCCCGGCGTCGGCAAGACGGCGATCGCCGAGGGCCTCGCGCGCCGCATCATCGAAGGCGACGTGCCGGAGGTGCTGCTGGGCGCCACCGTGTTCGCACTCGACATGGGCACGCTGCTTGCCGGCACGCGCTATCGCGGCGATTTCGAGGAGCGCCTCAAGCAGGTGGTGAAGGAGATCGAGGCCTATCCGGGCGCGATCCTGTTCATCGACGAGATCCACACGGTGATCGGCGCCGGCGCCACCTCGGGCGGTGCCATGGATGCCTCCAACCTGCTCAAGCCCGCCCTGGCCGCCGGCCTGCTGCGCTGCATCGGCTCGACCACCTACAAGGAATACCGCCAATATTTCGAAAAGGACCGGGCCCTGGTACGCCGATTCCAGAAGATCGACGTGGCCGAGCCTTCCATCCCCGACACCATCGAGATCCTCAAGGGCCTCAAGCCCTATTACGAGGAGTATCACAAGCTGCGCTACACCAACGACGCCATCAAGGCGGCGGTGGAGCTCTCGGCCAAATACATCAATGATCGCAAGCTGCCAGACAAGGCGATCGACGTCATCGATGAAACCGGTGCTTCGCAGATGCTGGTGACCGAAAGCCGGCGCAAGAAGACGATCGGCGTCAAGGAGATCGAGGCGACCATCGCCACCATGGCGCGCATCCCGCCCAAGACCGTGTCGAAGGACGATACCGAGACGCTGAGGAACCTGGAGACCAACCTGAAAAGGGTTGTTTACGGGCAGGACAAGGCGATCAAGCAGCTTTCGGCGGCGATCAAGCTGGCCCGTGCCGGACTGCGCGACCCGGAAAAGCCGATCGGCAACTACCTGTTCTCGGGCCCGACGGGCGTCGGCAAGACCGAAGTCGCCCGCCAGCTCGCCTCGGTGCTCGGCATCAACCTGCTGCGCTTCGACATGTCCGAATATATGGAGCGCCACACGGTGTCGCGCCTGATCGGTGCGCCTCCCGGCTATGTCGGCTTCGACCAGGGCGGTCTGCTCACCGACGGTATCGACCAGAACCCGCATTGCGTGCTGCTGCTGGACGAGATCGAGAAGGCCCATCCGGACCTGTTCAACATCCTGTTGCAGGTGATGGATCACGGCAAGCTTACCGATCACAACGGCAAGAGTGTCGATTTCCGCAACGTGATCCTGATCATGACGACCAATGCCGGTGCGTCCGATCTGGCCAGGGCGGCCTTCGGCTTCACCAAGAACAAGCGTGAGGGCGACGACACTGAGGCGATCAACCGTCTGTTCACGCCGGAGTTCCGCAACCGCCTGGATGCGACCATTGCCTTCGACCATCTGTCGCAGGAGATCGTCAGCCAGGTCGTCGACAAGTTCATCGCGCAGCTCGAAGTCCAGCTTGCCGATCGCCATGTCGCGGTGGAGCTCTCCAACGATGCCCGCACCTGGCTGGTGGCCAATGGCTATGACGAGTTCATGGGCGCCCGGCCGATGGCTCGCCTGATCCAGCAGGCGATCAAGACGCCGCTGGCCGACGAGGTGCTGTTCGGCCGGCTGAAGTCGGGCGGCGCCGTGCGCGTGACGGTCGTCACCAACGAAGAGGGCAAGCAGGAATTGGGCTTCGAATATCCGGCAGGCCCGGCCAAGCCCAAGCCCGAACCGGTGGTGGCGGACAACAGCCAGGCCTCGGCCAAGAAGCCGAAGGCCAAGCCGAAGGGACCGCCGCAGCGCGAGCCCGACGCACCGGCTGGCGCGGAGTAGGCTCTTTCCTTCAAGGGGCTGATGAAAATCGATTGGGCGCGAAGCGGGCAACGTTTCGCGCCCTTATTCGTTGAAGGATGTCAATCTGGAGATTGACACTCCAATCCAAAGCAAGCGCCTCGGCGAGGTGCTCGAGATCCAGGGAGCTGGTCTGCTTGGTGATGCGGTGAGCTAGGTCTTCATTCTCGCATCGTTACGCCGAAGACCGACGCCATCTTCTCATTACGATGCTCTAGGACTCGACGGCGGCATCCTGTGCCGCAGCGGATGCGACATGGGTCTCGACACCGCTTCGGTACACCCTCTCGTGAAAAGCGGCGGGAATGTCGTCGCTGACCAGGATGTCGACATCCTCGAGCGAGCCGAGCCTGACCAGCGCCCTTTTGCCGAATTTTGTGCTATCCACGGCCAGGATGGTGCGCTCGGTTTGCGCCAAGGCGGCAGTGACGGCCGAGACCTCGGCATAATCGTCGTCACAGATGTCGCCGGCCTGGTCGATGCCGCTGACCGAGATCACGGCGTAGTCGAATTTGAAGCGGCGGATATAGTCTGCCTTATCCTCGCGGAAGACGCCACCATCCACCGGCCGCACGAAGCCGCCGGGAATCGCCAAGGCGAAATTGGAATTCTCGCTGAAAATGGTGGCCACACGCAGGCTATAGGTGACGATCCTAAGGTCTCGCCGCTGCAGCAGCGCGTAGGCGATCGCTTCGCAGGTCGTTCCGGTGTCCATGAAGATCGCCGCCCCGTCTGGAACGACCTGGGCGACGAGAGCAGCCACCCGGGCCTTCAGGGAGGCGTTTTCGATACGCCGCTGGCGGCGGGTAACGGCGTCCACCGGTGTGGCGATCGTGGCTCCACCATGCAGGCGACGCACCTGGCCGGTGGCTTCCAGCGCGATGATATCCCGACGGGCAGTCTGGGTTGTCACGGCAAAGCGTTCGGCGATTTCCTCGATCGAAAGATAATGGCTGCGCTCGAGCAGCCGCAGCAGTTCGGCTTGCCGGTTCGATTTCTTGGTGCCGTCGCCAAGCGCATATTCGTCGAGCTGCGTCATCTGGCCTGCTTCGTTTCGCCTTGGGTCCAATGTCCATCCCCGCGGAAATGTTTCAAGGAAAATGTCGTCCGGAAACGTCGATGATCCCCGGCATTACCCGATGCGACGTGGTGGAGCCTTTTGCGCTCTGCAGCCAACGAAGGGGAGCGACAAAAATGTCAATAAAGCAACATTTTTACTTCCCTGCCTAACTCCATCTTTGAGCGAAGCTAGGGGGCCAGCGTGAGGTTTTTATTTGTTTTCTTCCGATTGTGGCTATTTTTCGAGCTACTCTTCCAATGCGGTAGCAGCTCCGAGCGTGCCTTTAGCATCGCAGGTCGGATAAATTGTAATAAACATGACATTTGCGTGTGCCACCACGACAATGTGGGCGGCAAAATGTTGCTTTGATCAAGCTGGATGCTTCTGAGCAGATCCGGTCATGGCCGCCCCGCATGATTGATTTTATGGGGGTAGTCCAATGGCTATTGGGGATGGCGGTCGCACATGTCGGTTCAGGTTTTTCGGCATTGGTGCGCGTTTGCTGTGCGGGGTTGCGCTGTGCGCCTTGGCGTCGACGCCGAGCTTGGCCCAGGATGACGGCACGCTGCGGATCATGACGCTGAACATCTGGAATCAGTTCAAGCAGAATCCAGAAGTCGTAGCCGACTTCATGACCAAGGCTAATTTCGACATCCTTGGCATGCAGGAAGTCAACGGCAGCCGATACGTTTCCGATATTCCCGGCTTCCTCGAAGAGGCCGGTCTGGGAACCTATGGGAAGGTCCAGATCGGGGATATCGGCGTCATATCTCGGCTGCCGGGAAGCTTTGGCACCTATGTTCTGCCGGGCATTTCCACGCAAGGCCGCAACATCAGCTACACGGTAACCGGTCAGCAGGGAGGGCGGCCGGAGACGTTGGTCGGCACCGTCCATCTCGACTACAGCGACGGCTCGCAGGGGCGCGTCAAGGAAGCCCAGGCTCTCAATGACTGGGCGAAGACGTCTTCGCGCCCTGTCATCCTCCTGGGTGATTTCAATGCGGGCGACGTCGCTGAGCGCGGGCTGCACAGCGCGGCACAACAGTCCTATCTGTTTGCCGGATATGTCGTCGGCTCCTATGGAGACAATGCGCTCTACAAGAAGCTGAGGGAGGAATATCTGGGCTCGGACCAGCTTGCCAAGGCCCAGGAATATTTCGACGACATGCGGTCCGGTGGCAAGGGCAAGGAGAAATATCGCAGCGTCATCCAGGCCTATTTCGATGCCAACAGGAGCAAATATCCGGGCATCACCAGCATCAGCCAGATGAGCTGGCGGCAATGGGAGGAAATCATCGCACTCGATGCCCAGACCAAGGGCATCGCGTTCAAGGACGAGACCCATCCGGTCGCCGACAATCAACCGGTGACGATGAACGTCCTCAAGAAGCAATATATGCTTCTTCAAACGGAAGCCGAGCGTGAGCGCTACAAGCCGCATGATTTCAACGACGGCAGTTCGACCTGGCCCTCTGCCGGGGAGGACGATACCAACACCTGGCAGAGCTGGGATCGCACCAAGATCGACCACTTCCTGGCCTCACGTCCCTTTGGCAAATGGTATTTTCTCGCTGACGACCCGAATGATCCCTATTTGGGGGTCATCAAGGATGTGTATGTAACCAAGCCCGATGGCACGAAAGCACCGATATCCGACCATGAGCCGGTAGCCCATGAGATCAAATGGATCGGTCCTGCCCTTCAGACCTACACCGAGACCGCTGGCGGCCCACAGCCTGACAAGACACGCCTGGTTTGGGGCGAGGAGGCCAATACCTTCGACAAGGACGGCAAGGCGTTCTTCCTCACCCGCAACAATATGCGCAGGGACGTCTATCTCGGACAGATCGCCGATGCGAACGGCAATCCGATTCTCGCCGGGCTGACACTGGAGGAGAAGAAGACCCTGCTGGATTGCGCAAGCAAGGATCCGCGCTTCCAGCAGGCGATCCGCGAGTATTGCATCGACGACCATTCCTTTATCGGGGAGACGCTGGTCAAGGACAAGGGCGTTCTCATCGTCGAGGAGGATGCGGCACTCGGCACTTCGCAGGCCAAGCTCCGGCTTGCCGATGGCACGCTGCGCATCATCGGCAACGACATGCACGGTCTCGATCGGGCCCTGGTGCTCGAGGGCGCCGGCGGGACGCTCGACATTGCCAGCGCGGGCAATGCCGTAACTTTGGGCCAGACGATCACGGGCGAGGGCGGCCTCACCAAGCTCGGGGCGGGCGGGCTTCGCCTCACCGGCACGGGCACCTATGCGGGGCCGACCCAGGTGAAGCAGGGAACGCTGGTGGTCGATGGCTCGCTGACCTCGTCGGTGACCATCGACCGGGGCGCGGTGCTTGGCGGCGGTGGCATCATCGGCGGCCTCGACGCCAAGTCGGGCGGCCTGGTCACCCCGACCGGGGCCGGCGTGCTGATGGTGAAGGGCGATGCCCGCTTCGGGCAGGGCAGCTATTACCAGGTGGATGTCAGTGCCGGCGACAGGGCGGACCGGATCGCGGTGACCGGCAAGGCGACGCTGGACGGCGGCACCGTCCTGATCGGTGCCCAGGGCGGTAATGACCTGTTGAGCAAGGAGCAGTTGCTCGCGCTTTATGGCAAGGAATACACCATCCTGACCGCCGAAGGTGGTGTCGGCGGACGCTTCGAGGGCGCTCTGCCGGACTACGCCTTCCTCGGGGCCAGCTTCGGCTATGACCCCACCCAGGTGACAATGACCATCGGCCGCAATGGCCGCAGCTTTTCGAGCGTCGGCCAGACGGCCAATCAGCGGGCTGCCGCGGCCGGCTTGGAATCACTGGGAAGGGGGAATGCCCTCTTCGATGACTTCCTGGTGGCCAATGCCGGCGCCGATCTTGGCGGGCACCTGGCCTCGCTGTCGGGGGAGGTCAATGTAACAGCGCAGACTGCCCTGATCGAAGGTGACAGCCAGTTGGGCGCCATGGCAACCGATCGCTTGCGTTCGGCTTTCGAGACGACGGCGGCAGCGGGCCTGCCGACGACGGGGAGCGGCGCCGCTTCGGCCATGCCCATGCAGTTTGCCTCGCTCGGCAATTCGACTGCGCCTGCGGGTTCGCCTTCACCGGTAGCGCCTCCTGCGGCAGACGGGCTTTCTGTCTGGGGGCAGGGTTTCGGCTCCTGGGGGCGTACCGGCAGCACCGGTAACGCTGCCGGCATGACGCGCAACAGCGGCGGTTTCCTGTTTGGCGCCGATGCGCCCATATCGCTCGGCGAGACGGATGTGCGGCTCGGTGCACTGGCAGGCTATAGCCGTACCAGCTTCAGCACCCGGGGCCTGGGCAGCGGCGACGCCGACAACTACCACCTGGGCCTCTATGCCGGCACGATGGTGGGTCAGCTCGCCCTGCGTGCGGGCGCCTTCTACACCTGGCACGACATCTCCACCAGCCGCGTGGCGGCCGGGCAGGGCATCAATGCCGACTACCGGGCCGGCACGGCACAGGTTTTTGGCGAGGCCGGCTATAATCTGCGCTTCGGCGCCGTTGGTTTCGAACCCTTCGCCAATCTCGCTTTCCTCGATCTGCGCGCAGATAGCTTCCATGAGCGCGGCGGCAATGCGGCGCTTGCGGCCTCGTCCTCCAATACGGACGTCACCTTCAGCACGCTGGGGCTGCGGGCCTCCACCGACTTCGAACTCGCCAGCCTGACGGCGCGCGTCAGTGCCACGCTCGGCTGGCGCCACGCCTTCGGCGATACCACGCCGCATGGAACGTTCGCGTTCGACGGCGGCACGCCGTTCGGTGTGGAGGGCGTGCCGATTGCCGAAAACGCCCTCGTGGCCAAGGCCGGGCTCGATCTTGCCCTCAGCCAGTCGGCGACGCTGAGCGTGGCCTATGGCGGCCAGTTTGCCCGCCGGGGCAGTTTCGACCAGAACGTATCGGGCAAGTTCAGCCTCCGGTTCTGATCGGCAAGACCAGGCTGCTTCAATCTCTGAGACGTTCGCCGCCGGATATCGATGCATCGATATCCGGCGGCTTCATTGTGTCATTTTCGAAGGCCGCAATTTGTATCGGATAGTATAATTCAATCGATTGACTGAAAACCGAACTTCGACTATGAGTTGCGTCATGGTCAAGAAACAATCCGCTCCTCCGGCCCCGAGCGGCCGCGGTGATGCAACCCGCGAGAAGCTGCTCGATGCGTCGATCGGCGTGTTCGGTCGCTATGGCTTCGACGGCGCTTCGACGCGCATGCTGGCGGATGCCGCCAGCGTCAACCTGCAGGCGATTCCCTATTATTTCGGCAGCAAGGAAGGGCTCTACGTTGCCACGGCCGATCATATCGCCAGCCTGATTTCATCCCATGTTGGCGGCCTGGGAGGGCGCATCCGAGCGCGCCTCGCCGAAGCCACGGGCGGGGGCACGACCATCGATCGGCAGGAGGCCCAGGCCTTTCTGACCGAGCTGGCGCAGGCCATGGCAGTCCTGTTCATTGGGCCGATATCCGAGCCGCTGGCGCGCTTCCTCATCCGTGAGCAGATGGAGCCGACCGAGGCTTTCGAACGTATCTTCGCGCAGGTGATGAAACCCATGCTCGAGGCGGCGAGCATGCTGGTGGGCATCGTGCTGGGCGAGGATGGGCTTACTCGTCACGTCAAGCTGCGCACCCTGTCTCTGCTTGGCGGCCTGATGGTTTTCCGGGTCGCGCATGCGGCCGTGAAGCGCCATCTCGCCTGGGACACCATCGGTGCCGACGAGGTGGAAACCGTGCGGCGCCATGCCGGTGAACTCGTCGCTGCCCTTGCTGCGGAAGGAGGCCGCTCATGAAGAAAGCTGCCGTTCCCATCGTTCTGCTGGCACTCGCCGGTGGTGCGCTCGCTGCCTGGTGGTTCGATCTGCCCCAGCGCATGGGCTGGGTCGAACGCGCGGAGAAAGAGCTGGTCCTCTACGGCAATGTCGATATCCGCCAGGTGCAGCTCGGCTTTCGCGTCAGCGGCAAGCTCGCCGAAACCCTGGTGGACGAAGGCGATAGCGTGAAGGCGGGCGATACGCTCGCCCGGCTGGACAACAGGCCTTACCAGGACCTGGTCGAGGTGGCGCAGGCGCAGGCGGCCGGCCAGCGCGCCACGCTCGCCAAGCTGGAAGCAGGCCCACGCGTTTCCGAGATCGCGCAGGCAAGGGCCGTCCTCGCCGAACGCCAGGCCGATCTCATCAATGCCGAACAGAGCTACACCCGTTCCTTCCAGCTCCGGCCGAGCGGCACCGTCTCGCAGGGCGGGCTCGACCAGGCGGTCGCCGCCCGCGATGCGGCTCAGGCCCGGGTGAACGCGGCCAGGGAAGCCTTGACCCTGCTGGAGTTGGGCACACGTGCCGAGGATATCGCCGCCGCCAAGGCCAGCCTGGAGGCGGCCGAGGCCAACCTTGCTTCGGCCCGGACGACCACCGCCGACACCATCCTGGTCGCGCCGGCCGATGGCGTCATTCTCTCTCGTGTCCGCGAGAAGGGAGCGATCCTGGCTCCCAACGACATCGCTTTCGTGCTGTCGCTCACCAAGCCTGTCTGGATCCGGGCCTTCATTGCGGAAACCCATCTCGGCCGCGTCCATACCGGCACGATGGTGGAGGTGCGTTCGGATACCGATCCGGCCAAGCGCTACAAGGGGCGCGTGGGCTTCGTCTCGCCGGTCGCCGAATTCACGCCGAAGACGGTGGAGACACCGGAACTGCGCACTGATCTGGTCTATCGCCTGCGCATCGTGGTCGACGAGCCGGACAGTGCGCTCCTGCAGGGCATGCCGGTGACGGTGCGCCTCGCCGATATGGCTGCCGAGCAAGGCGGCAAGCCCTGAAAGGCACCGATATGACCGACGCAGTCGTCCAGATTTGCGGCGTCAGCAAACGCTTCGGCGGAACGATCCAGGCGCTCGACGGCATCGAGGCTTCGATCCGGCCGGGCGAGATCACCGGGCTGGTCGGCCCCGACGGCGCCGGAAAAACCACGCTGATCCGCCTGATGACGGGCCTGATGCTGCCTGACGAGGGCCGCCTGCAGGTGCTCGGCTTCGACACCGCCCGCGATGCGGCTTCGATCCAGGCGGCGATCGGCTACATGCCCCAGCGCTTCGGTCTCTATGAGGACCTGTCGGTGCAGGAGAATCTAGATCTCTATGCCGATCTGCGCGGGCTGCCCAAGAGCGAGCGGGTCGCCACCTTCGAGGAATTGCTGGCCTTCACCGATCTCGGCCCCTTCAACAGCCGCCTGGCCGGTCGGCTCTCTGGCGGCATGAAGCAGAAGCTGGGACTGGCCTGCGCGCTGCTCAAGAAGCCGCGCCTGCTGCTGCTCGACGAGCCGGGGGTGGGCGTCGACCCGATTTCGCGGCGCGATCTGTGGAAGATGGTGGAGGATCTGACCCATGAGGGCATCGGCGTGGTCTGGTCCACCGCCTATCTCGACGAGGCCCAGACCTGCGACCGCGTGCTGCTATTGAATCGGGGCAAGCTGCTGTTTGCCGGGGTGCCCTCCGAACTCACCAGCAAGGTCGAGGGCCGCGTGTTCCGTCTCGGCGATATCGAGGGCCGACGCCGTCCGGCGCTGTCGCGGGCGCTCGCGGTGCCGGGGATCGTCGATGGCGTCATTCAGGGCCAGGCCATCCGGCTGGTGACGGCGGCCGGGGCGGGCTTTGCCGAGGAGGCTGCACGCGCCGCGGGTGCTCGTGCAAAGCCGCAGCCGATACAGCCGCGCTTCGAGGATGCCTTCGTCGATCTGCTCGGGGGCGGCCCCGGCGGACGCTCGCGGCTTGCCGAGGCGGCGCGGACGCTGCCCGTCGAGGAGGGGCAACCCGTGATCGAGGCGCGAGGGTTGACCAAGCATTTCGGCGATTTCGCTGCGGCGCAGGATATTTCCTTCGAGATCCCGCGTGGCCAGATCTTCGGGTTGCTGGGGCCGAACGGTGCCGGCAAGTCCACCACCTTCAAGATGCTGTGCGGCTTGCTCAAGCCCACGGGCGGCGAGGGGCGCGTCGCCGGCTTCGACCTCAGGCGCGACTCGGCCGAGGCCCGTAATCGCCTGGGCTACATGGCCCAGAAATTCTCGCTCTATGGCGATCTCAGCGTGGCGCAGAACCTCGCCTTTTTTGCCGGCGTCTATGGCCTGACCGGCGCTCGCAAGCGCGAACGCATCGAACTGATGACCGAGATCTTCGATTTCGGCCCGCGAAGAGGCATGTCCGCCAAGGATCTGCCGCTCGGCCTCAAGCAGCGCCTGGCGCTTGCATGCGCCGTCATGCACGAGCCGGAAGCGCTCTTTCTCGACGAGCCGACATCGGGGGTCGACCCGATCACGCGGCGCGAATTCTGGACCCATATCAACGCGCTCGTCGAGAAGGGCGTGACCGTGCTGGTCACTACCCATTTCATGGACGAGGCCGAATATTGCGACCGGATTTCGCTGATCTATCGCGGGCGCTCGATTGCGCTGGGTTCGCCTGACGAACTCAAGGCACGGGTTGCCGATGCCGCCAATCCCGATCCGACCATGGAGGACGCCTTCGTCGCGCTCGTGCAGGGTTCGGAGGCCAAGGCGGCATGAGCAAGCCTGAGCCTGTATCCTCCATCGCTGCCCAGGAAACCGCGCTGCCATCCGTCGCGGCGGACCGCTCCGCCCGGCTGTCGCGCTTCGCCGCCCTGGTGCGCAAGGAAAGCTATCAGATCGTCCGCGATCCCAGCTCCATCCTGATCGCCTTCGTGCTGCCGCTGATCCTGCTCTTCCTCTTCGGCTACGGCGTTTCCCTGGACGCCACCCGCACCCGTGTGGGACTGGTCCTCGAGGATCCATCGCCGCTGACCCGCGACATCGCCGCAAGCTTTCAGGCCTCGGGCTATTTCGAAGTCAGGCAGGGGCATGACCGGCGCGAATTCGAAGAGGACCTGATCGTGGGGCGGATCAGGGGCATTATCGTCATTCCCTCGACCTTCGCTGCCGATTTTGCCTCCGCCACCGGGCCAGCGATCCAGATTCTCGTCGATGGTTCGGATCCGAACAACGCGAATTTCGTGCAGAACTATGCCCGCGGCGTCATCGCCACCTGGGCGACGATTCGAGGGGGCGAGCGAGGTGTCGGCCAGCCGGCGATCGAGGTGCAACAGCGTTTCTGGTTCAACCCGGAGCTGACCAGCCGCAACTTCCTGGTTCCCGGTTCCATCGCCATCGTCATGGCGCTGATCGGCACGCTGCTGACCTCGCTGGTGGTGGCCCGTGAATGGGAGCGCGGCACCATGGAAGCGATGATGGCGACGCCCGTCAGTGCCGCCGAGTTGCTGGCCGGCAAGCTCATACCCTATTTCCTGCTTGGCCTGGCTTCGATGACCCTGTGCGTGCTGGTGGCGGTCCTCCTGTTCGGCGTGCCTTTCCGGGGCTCGCTGCTGGCGCTCTATGCCTTGTCGGCCAGTTTCCTCATCCCGGCACTGGGGCAGGGGCTCCTGATCTCAGCCGCCACCAAGAACCAGTTCCTGGCTTCGCAGCTCGCGCTGATCTCGGCCTTCCTTCCGGCTTTCCTGCTGTCGGGCTTCCTGTTCGAGATCAATTCGATGCCTCGGGTGATCCAGTGGATCACCTTGATCCTGCCCGTGCGCTATCTGATCCCCAGCCTGCAATCGGTATTCCTGGCCGGTGACATCTGGCCGATGTTCCTCAAGGCCATCGCGGTGATGCTCTTTATCGGCTTCGTCTTCTTCCTGGCTGCGGCCCGCAGCACCCGCAAGAGGATCGGCTGAGATGGGACTGGTGCGCCTCAGGGCCCTGATCATCAAGGAGTTGCTGGGGATCCTGCGGGATCCCAAGAGCCGCATCATCCTGGTGGTGCCACCCATCCTCCAGCTCCTGGTGTTTTCCTTCGCCGCCACGCTGGAGGTGAAGAATGTCGACCTTCTCGTGCTCAACCGCGACAACGGCGCCTGGAGCCAGGAGCTGATCCGACGCGTCGAGGGCTCGCCCACCTTCCGCTCCGTCCGCCGCACGCAGGATCCCTTAGAGCTGCGCACCGCCATCGACAGGCAGGAGGTCATTGCTGCCATCGAGATCGGCCCAACCTTTTCCCGCGATATCGAGGCGCGTCGGCCGGCCGATCTCGGCCTCGTCCTCGATGGCCGCAAGTCCAATGCCTCCCAGATCGTGGCAGGTTATCTCAACCAGATCGCCTCCGGCCTCGGCGCCGACACCGCCCTTGGCAAGGCTGCCGGCGGTCGGGCCATCGACGTGGTCGTGCGCAACTGGTTCAATTCGAACCTGACCTTCCAATGGTTCATGGTGCCCAATCTGGTAGCCGCCATCGCGCTCTTGATCGGGCTGATCGTCACGGCCTTGTCGATCGCGCGCGAGCGGGAACTCGGCACCTTCGACCAGCTCATGGTCTCTCCCTTGCGCACGCACGAGATCCTGTTGGGCAAGGTGCTGCCGCCCATGCTGATCGGGACCTTCCATCTGACCGTTTATATCGTGGCTGCCGTCATGATCTTCGGGGTGCCGCTGCGGGGCTCCTTGCTGCTGCTCTATGGCAGCGCGGTCTTCTATCTCCTCGCCGTGGCTGGCATCGGCCTGTTCATCTCGGCCCTGTCGACCACCCAGCAGCAAGCCATCCTCGGAGCCTTTCTCTTCCTGGTGCCGGCCATGCTGCTCTCCGGCTTTGCCACGCCGATCGAGAACATGCCGGCCTGGCTGCAGCCGATCACGGTCATCAACCCGCTGCGCTATTTCCTGGTGATCGTGAAGGGTGTGTTCCTGCGCGACCTGCCTCTGGAGGCGGTGGTGGCCAACACCTGGCCGATGGCTGTCATCGCGGCCGTTTCGCTGGCGGCGGCCAGCTGGCTGTTCCGCCGGCGATTGGAGTGACCTGCGAGCGCGGACTTCCAGCCCACTCTTGGAAACACTTCGCAGACAGGATCAAGAGCAGACAGGATGTCCGCGCTCCAATGCCCTTGCCAATCACTCCCATCCAAGCCACAGATTCTTCCCCCGCCACCGCCAGGGCCCCATCCCATGAAGATCACCGCCATCCGTGCCACGCCGATCAACCTGCCGATCGAGGCACCCTATTGGTGGTCTTTCGGCTGGCTGCCGGGGTCCTCGCGCTGCGTGGTCGAGGTGGAGACGGACGAGGGCCTCACCGGGCTCGGCGAAGCGGCCTCCTGGCTCGCCTGCGCCATCGTCGAGCGGATGGCGCCTGCCCTGATCGGGCGCGACGCCCACGACATCGCCGGCGCCGAACTCATCTGCCTGCCGAGCTGGCGCGGCGTGACCTCCACTATCGACTTCGCCTCGATCAGGGCTTTCGCCGCCATCGAGACGGCGCTGTGGGATATCAAGGGCAAGGCGGCTGGGCGCCCGCTCTACGACCTGCTCGGCGGAGCCGTGCGCAAGAAGATCGCCTTCGCCGATTATTTCGGCTTCCGCCAGGCCAGGAACGGCAGGGGTGGCGAGCTCACGCCGGAAGCCGTGGCGGAATATTGCGTTGGCCTGAAGGAGCGGTTCGGCACCACCATCTTCGAGGGCAAGCTCTGCACCCGCGATCCGGAGCCCAGCATCGAGGCGCTCCGACTGATGCGCCGGCAGCTCGGACCCGATGCGATCATCCGCATCGATTCCAACATGGCCTATTCGGTGACCGAGGCCAAACGCATTGCCAGCCGTATCGAGGATCTCGACATCCGCAACTGGGAAGAGCCCTGCGCCACCTTCGAGGAGATGGCGAGCTTGCGCCGGCACACCGCCATTCCGTTCTCCGGACACAATGTCGATATCCAGAAGGCGGTGGCGCTCAGCGTGCCCGATGCCATCGTTACCGACGTCAATGTGCATGGCGGCATCGGTCGCACGGTGCGTTTCATCGGTGCCTGCGAAGCGATGGGTATCGATTTCTGGTGCTACAGCGCCAATACCGGCATCGGCAGCGCCGTCTATCTGCATCTCAGCGCTGCCTTCTCCCATCTGCGCGAGCCCAGCCAGTCGCTGTTCCGCATGCAGCCCTACGACGTGGTGGAAGAGGGCGTCTTCGCACCGATCGACAATCTCGTCGCCGTGCCGGAGGGGCCTGGACTGGGCGTCACCCTGTCGAAAGACAAGCTCGCCTTCTGCCACAAGCTGTTCCTGGAGGAGGGCCCCTACAGCCAGCATCATGACCCGGAGGAGCCGGGCCGCTACAAGAGGTTGCCCTTGCGCTGAGAGCGCAAGCCCTCAGGCCAGCCGGCCATAGCGCCGCATCAGCTCCATCAAGGGCGCGTGCGGCAGGGCCTTGATCAGGAAACGATCATGCGGCGTGCCGCCGGCATCCTCGGCGGCGAGCATGGCGTTGACCACGGCCTCCTCGACGCTGTCGACCACGGCGAGATAGGCTGGATCGAGCCGTTCGTCGTTGAGGATCTCGATGCCGAAACGCGGCGGGGCACGGTGCAGCATCGGCCTTGCATTGGCGGTGGAGAAGGCCAGGAAGATGTCGCCGGAATTGTTGCCGCCTGGTGTGCCGTTGCGGCCGATGCCGATGGCGGCCCGGCGCGCCAGGCGCTGGAGCTGGTGCGGGGCGAGCGGCAGGTCGGTGGCGATGACGACGATGATCGAGCCGCGCTCCTGCAACTGGCTCTGCGGCGTGCCGTCGCGAAGGTGCTCGCCGACCGGTACGCCGCGGATGGTCAGCCAGTCGCGCTGGCCATGATTGGCCTGCACCAGCGTGCCGATGGTGTAGGAGATGCCGTCGAGCTCGACGATGCGTGACGCCGTGCCGGTACCGCCCTTGAAGCCATAGGTGATCATGCCGGTGCCGCCACCGCAGTTGCCTTCGCGCACGGGACCGGGGGCGGCGGCGTCGAGGGCGGCGCGAACATCGGCCTCGGACACGGCAAGGGCGTTGATGTCGTTCAGCACCCCATCATAGGTCTCGGCGATGACGGGCATGATCCAGAGGAAATCGTCGCTGTCATAGGTCGAGGCGTAGCGCTCGAGCATCCATTTCACCGTGGCGTGATGCGCCATGCCGATGGCGTGGGTGTTGGTGATCACCACCGGCCCGATGAAGCTGCCGCCATCCTCGATCCAATGGGTGCCGGTCATCTCGCCATTGCCGTTGAAGCGGTGGACGCCGGCATAAACAGGAACCGGCGTCGGCGAGGCCCAATGCGGCAGGATGGCGGTGACGCCGGTGCGCAATGGCCTCTTGCGGCCGGGGCGAGGTTCGTTCTCGAGAAGGGTGGTGAAGCCGACGCCGACCCCTTCCACATCGGTAATGGCATTATGCAGACCCGTCTTGCCCGAAAAGGGCAGGCCGAGGTCGCGGGCGCGGGGCTTGCGCCCTGGAGGATTGGCTTGTGTCATGCTGGTCAATTCTGGCGAGAGCGGAGGTAGAGGCCGAGCGAGGCGACCACGAAGGAGAAGGCAAGCATCATCACGGCGATCGCGTTGATCTCCGGTTTGATGCCACGGCGAAGCATGGAGAAGATGAACATCGGCAGGGTGGTGACGTCGACGCCGGCGATGAAATAGGTGATCACCAGATCGTCCATCGAGATGATGAAGGCGAGCAGCGCACCCCCGACGATACCGGGCAGAAGCTGCGGGAACACCACCTTGCGGAATGTCGTCCATTCATTGGCGCCGAGATCGGCCGAAGCATGCTCCAGCGTCCGGTCCATGCCGGCAAGGCGGGCGGAGACGACGATGAAGACGTAGGAGATCAGGAAGGTGCACTGGCCGATGATGATCGTCTTCAGCCCGAGCTCGATGCCGGCATTGACGAAGAAGATCAGCAGCGCGATGCCGAGCACGATGTCCGGCATCAGCATGGGCATGAAGAGCGAGGCTCGATAGAAGCGGGCGCCGAAGAAGGCATAGCGGTGCAGGGCGATGGCAAGCGCCGTGCCGAAGATTGTGGCGATCGCCGTGGTCGCCCCGGCGATGACGAGGCTGTTCCTGACGGCGCGCAGGAGCTGGTCGGTCGATTCGATATAAAGGGCGCTCTCCGAGATCGCGGTCTTGAAACCGAGGACCTGGGCGTACCACTCGGTGGTGAAGCCGCTCCAGGTCATCATGTTCACTGGATTGGCGTTGAACGAATAGACCGCAATCACCGCGAGCGGCACATAGATGAAGGCGAAGAACAGGGCCGTATAGGCGACGAGGCCACCGCGGGCGAGGAAGCGAACGGCTTTCATGCGCCGCCTCCCTGGCCTGCCGCCGCCGGGCGGCGGCTGGAGGTGAAGACATAGACCATCAACAGCACGAGCATCACGCTCATCACCATCATGGCCAGCGCCGAGCCGAAGGGCCAGTTGCGGGCGGACAGGAATTGCTGCTCGATCAGATTGCCGAGCATCATCACCTTGGCGCCGCCGAGAATGGCCGGCACCACGAAATTGCCGAGCGCTGGGATGAAGACGATGATGGCGCCGCCGGCGATGCCGGGGGCGGTCAGCGGCAGGATGATGCGCAGGAAGGTGCGGATCGGTCCGGCGCCGAGATCGAGCGAGGCGCGCACCAGCGTCCAGTCGAGCTTCTCCACGCTGGCATAGACGGGCATGAACATGAAGGGGATGTAGACATAGACCATGCCCAGGATAATGGCGCCGTCGGTGTAGATGAGATCGAGCGGACGGGCGATCAGCCCGGTCGACAGCAGCGCCTCGTTGACCAGGCCCGTCTGGCGCAGGATCAGCACCCAGACGAACAGGCGCACGATCAGGCTGGTGAAGAAGGGCAGGGTGATCAGGAAGAGACAGAAATTCTTCCAGCGTGCTGGCAGGCTGGCGATGCAGAAGGCGGCCGGATAGCACACGATCAAGGCGGTCAGCACTGTGAAAGCAGCGATCTTCAGGGAACGCAGGAAGATCGCGATGTAGATCGGATCGAATTCCTCGAAGGCCGGGTTGGCAAAGCCGAGGATGCGCCCGAAATTATCGGGATAGAAGCTCCATTCCACCCCGCCATAGAGGCCCGGGGTGAGGAAGCTGGTGACCATCATGATGGCAAGCGGCACCAGGAAGAAGAGGGCGAGGAAGGCGCTGACAGGTCCGAGGAGCAGGGAAAGTTCGACACGGCGGCGGCTGGCAATGGACATGTCAGATGCTCGCTCCCGGCTCGATGAGGTGGACGGCGCCAGGATCGTAGGAGATCCGCGCCCGGCGGCTTTGCTCGATGGCGCCGACGGCCTCGCGGCGCGTGGCGGGCACTTCGACCACGATCGGCCGGCCCTGGCCCGTGTGCCCGAACAATTCGAAGGACGAGCCCACGAAGACGATTTGCCTGAGTTCGATATCGAGGCCGGGCAGGTTGGCGTCATTGTCTGCCAGGAGGAACTGCTCGGGCCGGATCAGGGCGGTGGCGCTGCCGGATGCCGACGTCCGTGCCGTGCGATGGCGGATCGTCGTGCCGTCCTCCGTCACCAGTTCATCACCTCGGACCTTGCCCTCGAACAGGTTGCTGGCGCCCACGAAGGTGGCGACGAAAATATTGGCGGGGTGGTCGTAGACGTTGCGCGGCGTGTCGAGCTGCTGGATGCGGCCGCCCGAAAGTACGGCCACGCGATCGGACATGGTCAGGGCTTCCTGCTGGTCGTGGGTCACGAAGATGAAGGAGATGCCGAGCTCGTGCTGCAGCGTCTTGAGCTCGATCTGCATGGCCTGGCGCAGGTTCTTGTCGAGCGCCGACAAGGGTTCGTCCAGGAGGACGAGCTTGGGCCGGGCGATGATGGCGCGGGCGAGGGCAACCCGCTGCTGCTGCCCGCCGGATAGCTGGCGCGGCCGGCGGCTTTCGGTGCCTTCCAGGCCGACCATGCGCAGCGCGGCGGTGACGCGCTGCAGACGCTCGGCCTTGCCGATGCCGGCGATTTCGAGGGCATAGCCGGTGTTCTCGCCCACCGTCATATGCGGGAAGAGAGCATAGTTCTGGAACACTGTGTTGACGGGGCGCCGATAGGGTGGGCGATCGGTGATGTCCTCCCCGTCGATGAGGATACGCCCTGCGTCGAGCTCGACGAAACCGCTGATGGCGTGGAGCAAAGTGGTCTTGCCGCAGCCGGAGGGG
Source organism: Labrys sp. KB_33_2 (assembly GCF_052114505.1). Classification (NCBI taxonomy): domain Bacteria; kingdom Pseudomonadati; phylum Pseudomonadota; class Alphaproteobacteria; order Hyphomicrobiales; family Xanthobacteraceae; genus Labrys; species Labrys sp. KB_33_2. Next base: position 36,896 of record NZ_JBFREW010000021.1, read on the forward strand.
CCGAGAAGCGTAAGGAACTCATTGCGGCGCACATCGAGATCGATCGCGTCCAATGCGGTCACGCTGCGTCCCTCCGGCGTGGGGAAGGCCTTGGCCGCTCCCTCTAGCCGGACGATCGAATCCTGCATCTGTCTTCCCTCGAAATGTTATTAAAATAACTCTTGTTATGTTAAGATATTTTGATACCATTTATTGAGTGAAGTCAACGGCCGGCAGAAGCCGTGACCAGCAAAGCGCGATGGGAAACCGGGCCCGGGAGGTCCGTGCCGGGCGCTGCCATCAGAGGAGAATTTGGATGACCAAGACCATTGATACGGCCGGTCGAGGCCGGACGAGGCGGCGTGCCTGGTGCGCGGGCCTGGCCTTGTCACTCGCGGCGCTGCTGGCAGCGGGCAGCGCTTGGGCGGAGGAACTCAACGTCTATAATTGGGGCGAATATATCAATCCGGCAGTTCTGAAGAAGTTCGAGGAGGAGACCAAGATCAAGGTCAATCTCTCAACCTATTCCTCCAATGAGGAAATGCTCGCCAAGATCCAGGGCGGCGCAACCGGCTACGACATCGTGTTCCCGTCGGTGCACATGCAGGACATCATGGACAAGCTGGGCCTTTTGGAGAAGACCGATATCGGTTCCTATGAGGGCTTCAAGAACATCGAACCCAGCTTCCTCAGGGCCAAGAGCGATCCGAAGGGCGAATATTGCCTGCCTTATGCCTTCGGTTCGGTCGGCATCCTCTATAACCGCAAGGTGCTGGGCAAGGATATCACCGGCTGGAAGGATCTACTCGCCACGGTGAAGGCGAAGGGGCTGAAATTCACCTTGCTCGACGACATGCGCGAGGTGCTCGCGGTCGGATTGATCCTCAACGGTCACAAGGTCAATTCGACCGATCCGGCCGAATTGCAGCAGGCGGCCGAGACCGTGATCGCCATGAAGCCTGAGGTTGCCGCCTTCACCTATGACGCCCGCCCGATGGTGGGGGCGGGCGACGTCGCGGCAGCGCATTTCTTTATCGGCGCCATGATCGACGTCTTCGGCAACCCCAAGGATCTTGGCTTCGTGATCCCGGAAGAGGGGGCCACCATGTATCAGGAGGATATCTGCGTCCTCAAATCGGCCCCGAACAAGCAGAACGCCATCAAGTTCCTGCAGTTCTACACCCGGCCCGAGATCGCGGCGCTGAATGTCTCGCAGCAGACCAACGGCACGCCCAATCTGCCGGCCCGGCAATTGACCCCCGACAACATCAAGAATAGCAAGGAGATCAATCCGCCGCAGGAAACCATGCAGAGGCTGCAGATCTTCCAGGATCTCGGCCCGGGCATCCGCCAGTTGGACCGCGTCTGGACCAAGGTCAAGACGGCCCAGTGAGGCCGACGACACGCCCTGGGGAGGTGATGTGGCGCAGCGTATCCTCAAGCTCCTGCAAGACGAGGCATTGCGGCGGTCGAAGTCCGACAAGCTGATCGCCAATTATCTCGAACGGAACATCGCCGATCTTCCGTTCGAGACCGCCAAGTCGATCGCCGAACGCCTCGAGCTCTCGCCAATGACGGTGGGGCGCTTTCTCAGGCGCATGGGGTTCGACGGTCTCGACCAGCTCAAGCGTGAATTGCGGCGCGGCAGCTCCAATCCGGCCTGGCAGGTGAAGGGGCCGGTCGACCGCCTGCGCGAGGACATTCGTGGCGGCAAGCTTCTCGCGGGGCTGATCCAGCAGCAGATCGACAATCTCGGCCAGATCTACGGACTGACGACCTCACTTGAATGGCGGCAGACCATCGAGGCCCTGGTCGGCGCGAGCGAGGTCTATGTCGCCGCCTATCAGAATGTACGGGGCATAGCCCAATATTTCGCCAGTCAGCTCTCCTATACGCGGCCGCGCGTGCAATTCGTGGACGGGCTGAACGGGACCTATGCCGAATTGCTCGACGGCTCGGTGAGCGGCAGGCTGCTCTTCCTGCATGATGTCCGCCGCTTCGCCTCTAAGGCACGGCCTTTGGCGATCGAGGCACGCCGCGCCGGCGTAAAGGTGGTCCTGATCACCGACGAGTTCTGCCCTTGGGGCGCCGAGGTTTCGGATATCTGCCTGGTAGTGCCGGGATCCCACGGCCCGCTCTGGGACGGAGCCGCGACGATCACGGCCGTGCTCGACCTGATGCTGAGCAATGTCATCGTCGTGCTGGGCGACGAGGTCAGCGAGCGCGTCGAACAGCTGACGCGGCTTCAGGACATCTTTGGCGATTTCGAGACCTGAAACTTGACGGGCGAATGTCCGGGTGCGCGGACGTCTCGTCCGCCTTTTCTCTGCAAACGAAGCGTTTCCAAGAGCGGACGAGACGTTCGCGAACCCGGAGACGTGCTCTCTTGTCGAGAGCACAGATAATGTCGCTCGGTTTCAGATATCGACGAGTTCGCTGGCGAAGGCCGCCTGTTCCTGGATGAAGGCGAAACGGGCTTCGGGCTTGTTGCCCATCAGGCGTTCCACGGAGCTGGAAGTTTCCGCGCGCTCCTCATCCACCACCATCACCTTGAGAAGCGTGCGCTTCTTGGGATCCATGGTGGTTTCCTTCAATTGCGCCGGCATCATCTCGCCCAGGCCCTTGAAGCGGCCGATCTCGATCTTCTGATTGGCTTTGAAGGCCGATTTTACCAGCTCGTCCTTATGGGCATCGTCACGGGCATAGAGCGATTTCGAACCCTGGGTCAGGCGGTAGAGGGGCGGCGCGGCAAGATAGAGATGGCCGCGTTCGATCAGGCGCGGCATCTGGCGCCAGAAGAAGGTGATCAGCAGCGAAGCGATATGGGCGCCGTCGACGTCGGCGTCCGTCATGATGATGACCTTCTCGTAGCGCAGATCATCGTCGCGATAGTTCGAACCCATGCCGCAGCCGAGCGCCTGGCCGAGATCCTGCAATTGCTGGTTCTGGGCGAGCTTGTCCTTGGCCGCGGCCGCGACATTGAGGATCTTGCCGCGCAAAGGCAGCACCGCCTGGTTGGTGCGGTTGCGTGCCTGCTTGGCCGAGCCGCCGGCGGAATCGCCTTCGACGATAAACAATTCAGAGCCTTGCGCGGCATTGTTCGAGCAATCTGCGAGCTTTCCGGGCAGGCGCAGCTTGCGCGTAGCGGTTTTGCGCGCCACGTCCTTCTCGGCGCGGCGGCGAAGGCGCTCCTCGGCCCTTTCAACCACGAAGTCGAGCAGCTTGACCGCCTGCGAGGGCATGGAGGCCAGCCAATGGTCGAAGGCATCCTTCAGGGCCTGCTCGACGATGCGGCTCGCCTCGGTGGTCACCAGCTTGGCCTTGGTCTGGGACGAGAACTCCGGCTCGCGGATGAACACCGAGAGCATGGCGGCCGTGCAGGCCATCACGTCTTCGGTGGTGAGTTGGTTGGCGCGCTTGTTGCCGATCCGCTCGGCGTGATCCTTCAGGCCGCGCAGCAGGGCGATGCGCAGGCCCGCCTCATGGGCGCCACCTTCGCGGGTGGGTACCGTGTTGCAATAGGAGGAGACATAGCCTTCGTCCTCGGCGAACCAGCCGATGGCCCATTCCACCGAGCCATGTCCCTCAGGCTTGGGCACACGACCGGAGAACATCTGCTCGGTGACGAGTTCCAGGCCTTCGCTGGCCGAGCGCAGATAATCCTCCAGGCCGCGCGGGAATTTGAAGTTCTCCTCCGCCGGCACGTCGCTGTGGCCGACCAGTAGTTCCGGCGCGCATTTCCAGCGGATTTCGACACCACGGTAGAGATAGGCCTTCGAGCGCGCCATTTTGAACAGGCGCTTGGGGTCGAAGACGATGCCGTGCTTGAAGATCTCGGCATCGGGCTTGAAGCGCACCTTGGTGCCGCGGCGGTTTGGCGCGGCACCGATATGCTCGACGGGGCCGAGCGGCACGCCGCGGGCAAAACGCTGGCGGTGGAGTTCGCGCCCGCGCGCCACTTCCACCTCCATGAGTTCCGACAGGGCGGTGACTGCGGTGACGCCGATACCGTGGAGACCGCCGGAGGTCTGATAGGCGTCCGAGTTGAACTTGCCGCCCGAATGCGGCCTGGTCATCACGACCTGCAGGGTCGACTCGTCCGGAAATTGCGGATGCGGCTCGACTGGGATGCCGCGCCCATTGTCGGTGATCGAAACGAAGCCGTCGGCGCTCAGCTCGACATCGATGAAGCTGGCGTGGCCAGCCACCGCCTCGTCCATGGAATTGTCGATCACCTCGGCGAACAGGTGGTGCAGGCCGTCGCCTTCCGGCCCGGTCGAGCCGATATACATGCCAGGGCGCATGCGAATGGCTTCGATGCCTTCCAGCACGCGGATGGAGGAGGCGCCATAGGCATCTTCGCCGCTCTTCGCCGCGGCGGGCTTGGAGGTCAGGCCTGCCTTCAAGGCTGCCGCGATCGACTGGGTCGACGGTCGCTTTGCATCGCCGGCCTTGTCGGAGCGGGATTTGGAGAGGGCGGGCTTGTCACTCCCGAACAGATCGGAGGTATCATTCATGCAGTCGGTATCTCGCGAGAATGCGTCTCGCCAGCGCGATTCGCGTTTCGGATCATTATGGCATGTTCGTATCGCGGCCGCGAACGGATCGTAAACGGCTTTGTTGATGAATGTGGAATGGCACGGCCGTCGGGCCTAATTCCGTCACGATTGACAGGCTCTTTGAGCATTGTGGCACGTGCCTCGCTATTTATGGTAATGCCGATTTCTGAAACGGAATTTTGCTTCATGCGGATGACACTTCCGGCCCGTCAGAGGGTCGTGCTTCTTCCGGCCGTGTTCTTCCTGATGGCGCCGGGCATGGCCCTGGCCCAGGACAGCGTTGCCCCCCAGAAGGCGGCGGCGACGGCTGCGATTCCCGCGGTGGCGCCCGTCCCTTTCGTTGCGCATCGGGCCATCTACGACCTCAATCTCGACCGCCGCAAGGACCAGTCGAGCGTCGACAGCATGCGCGGCCGTATCGTGTATGATTTTTCGGGCAATGCCTGCAGCGGCTATGCGCTCAATTTCCGGCAGGTCACAGAAATTGGCCTGAGCGGCGGCGGCGTCAATACCTCGGATCTGCGCTCGACCACGTTCGAGGACGAGAAGGGGCGCAATTTTCGCTTCAATTCGCAGAACTTCACCAATCAGAAGCTGGACGGCAGCGTCGATGGTCAGGCCAACCGGGCGGACAGCGGAACGGTCGGTGTTGCACTGAAGAAACCCAAATCCACAAAATTCGATCTGTCCGATCGGGTTCTCTTCCCCACCGGGCAGATGAAGGCGATCGTCACGGCTGCCCGGGCCGGTGAGCGCGTGTTCGAGAGCCAAGTCTACGATGGATCCGATGGCGGCCAGAAGATCTACAATACGCTCGCGGTGATCGGCGCCAAGATCGGCCCCGACAAGCCGCGCGAAGGCGTCGAGGCCAAGGCCAAGCAACTCGACGGCGTCGATCGCTGGCCGGTGACGATCTCCTATTTCGACCCGAGCAAGAAGGCCGTCGGCGAGGAGACCCCGGTCTACACCATGTCCTTCGAGCTCTATGCCGATGGCATTTCGGGCAATCTGACCCTCGACTATGGCGATTTCCGCCTGAAGGGAACGATGGTCTCGCTCGATTTCCTGCCCCAGACCGAATGCAAGTGAGCGGCAAGATTCAGTATGCGGATCTCTGGATCGGCATGGATGATACCAAAGACGCCGATCTCGCTCCATTCCTTGATGGAGCTGAGAAGACCGCTACGCCTGGCGGGTGTACCACGTCATGAGGAATGCGATCCGTCGGTGGTCCCATACCCAGAACTGGCGTGCGCTTGGCCTGCGCCTGCGGGCGCCGGCCCGCCTGCCGGCACGGCCGCTGTTCGGGCAGGTGGCGACACTGGCTGCGATCGCCTTCGGCGGGGTGCTGATCATCGCCTTGATGGCGCTTGCCGACCCGGCGTCCCTGCACATCCTGCCTGAATGGCCGCATCTGGCGGTTCGGGTAGCCCGTATCATCACCTATCTTGGCGATTCCGGCCTTTATCTCATTCCGCTCGGCGTGGCGCTCATCCTGCTCGCCGTGGTCGATCTGGAGTTGCCGCCGCGGCTCGATGCCGCCTTGCGCCAGCTTTGGCTGCAGCTTGCCTTCGCCTTTGCCGCCATTGCTGGAACCGGGCTTGCCGTGAACGTCATCAAGCGTGCCATCGGCCGTGTCAGGCCCCTTCATGTCGAGGCGGGTGCGAGCTGGAGTTTCGAGCCGTTTTCCTGGCGCGCCGCCAATGCCAGCTTCCCTTCCGGCCATGCCACCACGGCCTGGACGGTGGTTGCGGTGATCATCCTGCTGTGCGGGCCGCGCTGGCGCCCCTGGCTGTTCGCCCTGGGCGCGCTGGTCTGTCTCAGCCGCGTGATCCTCGGCGCTCATTATCCCGCCGATGTGGTGGCCGGTGCCCTGTTCGGCTGGTTCGCCACCTTCTGGTTCGCCGGCTTTCTGGGGCGCCGCGGTCTTGTTTTCCGGCAAAACCACGACGGTGCTCTTGCGTTGCGGGGGCAAGACGCGGCAAAGACGCTGATCGAGGCGTGGCGAGCGCGCCGCTGAGGTCAGAGCTTACATGCCATCACAAGACAATGCGCCCGAGATCAGCGTCATCGTTCCCGTCCGCAACGAGGCCGGCAATGTCGAGCCGCTGATCCGGGAGATCGCGGCGGCCCTGTCAGGCCGAAGCTTCGAGATCGTCTATGTCGACGATGGCTCGAGCGATGCGACACCGACCGAGCTTGTCAGGCTCAAGGGTGAGCTGCCCTTCCTGCGCAGCCTGCGCCATGAGGCCTCCTGCGGACAGTCCTGCGCCGTGCGTACGGGCATACGCCATGCCCGCGGCCGCCTGATGGTCACCATCGATGGCGACGGCCAGAATGACCCGGCCTATATTCCCGCGCTCGTCGACGCTCTGAATGCGGCGGGTCCTGCCACCGGCATGATTGCCGGGCAGCGGCTCGGCCGCAAGGATACCGGCTTCAAGCGCTGGCAGTCGCGCACCGCCAATAAGGTGCGGGCCTATGTCCTCAAGGACGGCACGCGCGACACCGGCTGCGGCCTCAAGGCCGTCCGCCGGGAGGTCTATCTCGCCTTGCCCTATTTCGATGCGCTGCATCGCTTCATGCCAGCCCTGGTCAAGCGCGAGGGTTTCGACGTCGGCCATGTCGACGTGGTCGATCGGCCCCGGCTGACGGGCGTTTCCAATTATGGTTTCTTCGACAGGCTGTGGGTCGGTATTCTCGATCTCGTCGGCGTGTGGTGGCTGATCCGGCGGCGCAAGCGCGTGCCTGATGTCAGCGGAGGGGGACAGGATGCTGATTGAGTTGTCGAACGCCCTCGGCGGCTACCTTCACAACGTCTTCTATACCAATTTCGATTTCTGGCTGATCCTCGGCCTGTTCGCCCAAGCCCTGTTCACCGCCCGCTTCGTCATCCAGTGGTGGGTGAGCGAACGAGCCGGCAAAAGCGTCATTCCCTTCAGCTTCTGGATCCTGTCGATCGGCGGCGGCGGCCTGCTGTTTCTCTACGCTTTGGTGCGGGCCGACCTCGTCTACATCATCGGCCAGGGCTCGGGCCTGGCGATCTACGTCCGCAACGTCTCCCTGGTGCTCAAGGAGAAGCGCGAGGCGAAGGAAGCCGCAGAGGGGCAGGGCGCCTCAAGCTAATGCCGCGGCCACGCCAGGGCCGGTGGCTGTCTCGGCCAGGCATTCAGACCATCGAAGTGAATGTCGGCACGACCTGGAAGTTGCTGCCGAAATAGCAAGGGGCGGCAGGGTCGCCCGATGCTACCCCCGCGCCGCCCTGAACCGTGCCAGGCCGGCATCGAGGTCGCCGATCAGGTCGGCCACGTCCTCCAGGCCGACATGGATACGCACGCAGGGGCCGCCGGGGTCCCAGCTCGTGGCGCTGCGATAGGTCTTGCAGTCGAAGGGGAGGGCGAGGCTCTCATAGCCGCCCCAGGAATAGCCGAGCCCGAAGAATTTCAGATCGTCCAGGAAAGCGGCGACGGCTTCCATCGGCGCTGGCTGCAGCACGATGGAGAACAGGCCGGAAGAGCCCTTGAAATCGCGCTTCCAGATGGTGTGTCCCGGATCGCCCTCCAGCGCGGGATGCAGGACGCGTTGTACCTCGGGCCGCTTGGCCAGCCATTTGGCCACCCGCAGCGCGCTTTCCTGATGCTGGCGCAGGCGCACGCCCATGGTGCGCAGCCCGCGCATCGCCAGATAGACGTCGTCTGGTGCGACGCATTGGCCGGCATCGCCATGGAAGCTCTTCAGGGCCGGCCAGGCCTTGCGCGAGGCCGAGACCACACCGAACATCGCATCGGAATGACCGACGATATATTTGGTGCCGGCCTGGATCGAAAGGTCAACGCCGTGCCCGAAGGCGTCGAAGAACAACGGGGTGGCCCAAGTGTTGTCGAGCAGCACGGTGGCGCCGTGCCGGTGTGCGATGTCGGCGATCCCTGGCACGTCCTGCATCTCGAAGGTCTGCGAGCCTGGTACTTCCAGATAGACCGCTTTCGTATTCGGGCGCAGGAGCGCTTCGATGCCGGCGCCGATCAGCGGATCGTAATAGGTCGTCTCGATGCCGAAGCGGCTGAGGACCTTGTCGCAGAGCTGGCGGGTGGGCTGATAGGTGGTGTCGACCATCAAGAGATGATCACCGGCCGAAAGGCAGGAGAGTAGGGCGGTCGAGACGGCAGCCAGACCCGAAGGGCAGAGCACCACGCCGGCACTGCCGTCGAGCGTCTTCAGCGCCTCCTCCAGAGCGTCATTGGTCGGGTTGCCGCGACGGCCATAACTGTAGCGCGGCGTGTGGTTGAGGAGATCCTTGGTCGTCGGTGCCAGGACCGTGGAGCCGTGATAGACGGGCGGATTGACGAAGCCGTGATATTCCGATGGCTCGCGGCCGCCGATGACCAGGCGCGTATTTTCGCCGAAGGTGGCCATCTCGTCTTTGCTGATCTTCTTCATGATAGATTCGATTGAGTCCTGAAACGCTTACATTCGACCGCGGGCGCCCCTGCGTCAATCTCGGGCCCTGCGACATCTTCCACAGACAGGTTTTGTGAATATTCCGCCGCATTTCACGAATTCCGCTTGACGTGAGCGGCCAAAGCGCTTGCAATCGGTGATAAGGCACGGGTCGCAACTGGCGAAAACAAGCTGGGCGCTTTTGCTGCGGGACAGATCGATACGGGGGACCTTGCAATGACCACTTCAGCACGCATGGCCGGCAGGTCGCCCTTCATCTCCGGCGGGGCCTATCCGGATCGTTGAGCTCGTCATCATACTTCCTCCACGGAACAGCCCGTTCCTCCCGGCCATCGAACCGGGGACGCTCGAAACATCCATTCGCGAATGTAGGAAGAGGTGGCGGCAATTCATAAAAACACGGCGTGTAGCAGTCTGGCGATGGTTTCAGACCTCGCACTGGCGCCGATAACAAAGATTTGGTTCAAAATGCGTTCCGTAGAAACGTGTTTTGCCCTAAACCGTTGAGGGATTGGCGGGATACGCCGAAAATCGCCCAGATGCGTCGAAACAAGAACTGGCGCGTCGAAACAAGAACTAGAGCCAGAGAGCGCTCCCGTTTGAACGCACTTTGCTCTGGGGACGTCGAACCTGCCCGACGGGGCGGCCCGGTTCTCTCCGCGGCCCTCCGTGAAAGGGTATTCTCGTTACACTGACAATGAAGTGAACAGGGGCCTCCATCCATGAGAAAGACACTCCTTACCGCTGTAGCCGGCGCGGCGCTGGCGTTGAGCGGGGTCGGCGCGCATGCCGATACGCTCGACACCATCAAGCAGCGCGGCCAGGTGATCTGCGGCGTCAATACTGGCCTGCCGGGATTCAGCGCCCCCAATGAGAAGGGCGAGTGGGCCGGCCTCGATGTCGACTATTGCCGCGCCATCGCCGCAGCGGTGCTGGGCGACGCCACCAAGACCAAATTCGTGCCGGTTTCCACCAAAGATCGCTTCACGGCCTTGCAATCCGGCGAAATCGACGTACTCAACCGCAACTCGACCTGGACGCTCGGCCGCGACACCGCCGGCATGCTGTTCGCTGGCGTGAACTACTATGACGGCCAGGGCTTCCTGGTGAAGAAGTCGCTCGGCGTTAAATCGGCGACCGAACTCTCGGGGGCCTCGATCTGCGCCCAGCAGGGGTCGACCGGCCAGCTCACCATCTCGGATTTCATGCGGTCTCACAATCTGCCCTACAACATCGTCAGCTTCGATACCGCGGATGAAGCCGCCAAGGCTTATGAAGGCGGGCGTTGCGACGTCGATACGGACGATGCTTCCGGCCTCTATTCGATCCGCGTCAAGATGGCCAATCCTGACGACCATGTCGTACTCCCCGAGATCATCTCGAAGGAGCCGTTGGCTGCAGGCGTGCGCCAGGGCGACGACAAATGGTTCAACGTGGTCAAATGGGTGCACTATGCCATGCTGACGGCAGAAGAGACCGGCGTGACCCAGGCCAATGTCGACGAGATGGTCAAGTCGGACAAGCCCGATATCAAGCGCCTGCTCGGCGCCGAGGGTGACTTCGGCAAGCAGCTCGGTCTCGACAATCAGTGGGCCTATCGTATCGTCAAGCAGGTGGGCAATTACGGCGAGAGCTTCGACCGCAATCTCGGCCCCAAGACCGTGCTGAAAATCGATCGCGGCCTGAACAATCTGTGGACCAAGGGCGGCCTGCAATACGCCCCGCCGATCCGCTGACGATCACAAGACCTGTCCTGGAAGGACTGTTCCGGGGCGGGGCCCGATAGAGCCTGTGCTTGTCGCGGCTTTGTTCGTCCCGCCTCAAACCGGCCATTTATGAAAAGGTTTTATCCATGAAAAAGCAACTTTCCATGGCGATTGCCGGGGCTTTTGTCGCCCTGGGTGTTTCGGTGGCGAGCGCTGGGACGCTCGACACCATCAAGCAGCGCGGACAGTTGATCTGTGGCTCGAATGCCGGCCTTGCCGGTTTCGGTATCCCGAACGAGCAGGGCAAGTGGTCCGGCTTCGACGTCGACTACTGCCGCGCCCTCGCAGCGGCGGTGCTGGGCGAGGCCGACAAGACCAAATATGTGCCGTTGTCGGCCAAGGACCGCTTCACCGCGCTGCAGTCGTCCGAAATCGACGTGCTGCCGCGCAACACCACCTGGACGCTGACGCGCGAGACCGGTGGTTTCCTGTTTGCCGCCACCAATTATTATGACGGCCAGGCCTTCATGGTGAAGAAGTCTCTGGGCGTGAACTCGGCCAAGGACCTCGATGGCGCCACCGTCTGCGTGCAGCAGGGAACGTCTCACGAACTCAACCTGTCCGACTTCTTCCGCGGCATAGGAAAGAAGTATCAAATTCTGACCCTGGCGACGATCGACGAAGCCAAGAACGCCTATGATGGCGGCCGCTGCGATACGTTCACCTCGGACGCTTCTCAGCTGTACGGCGTGCGCCTTGGGCTGAAGAACCCCGACGAACACGTGGTTCTGCCTGAAATCATTTCGAAGGAGCCGCTGGCGATCGCGGTCCGCCAGGGCGACGACCAATGGTTCAACATCACCAAATGGGTCTATTATGCCCTCGTCCAGGCCGAGGAATCCGGCGTGACCCAGGCCAATGTCGACGAGATGCTCAAGTCGGACAAGCCCGATATCAAGCGCCTGCTCGGCGGCGAGGGTGATTTCGGTAAGCAACTCGGCCTCGACAATCAGTGGGCCTATCGCGCGATCAAGCAGGTCGGCAATTACGGCGAGATCTTCGACCGCAATCTCGGCTCGAAGTCGCCGCTCAAGATTGAGCGCGGGCTCAACGCCCTGTGGACCAACAAGGGCCTGCAATACGCGCCTCCCATTCGCTGAGGCTGGCGAGTGCCTGCCCTGGAAGGACGACTTCCGGGGCAGGTACGCAGGATTGGCACCACGGCTCTTTGGCGAGGCGCAGGAGAGCCAAGACGATCGAGCTGAACCGATATCGAGAAGGGGGAGTTGATGAGGCAACAACTCTGCGCGACGGCCGTTGGTGTCTTCGCCGCTTTGAGTGTTTCCATGGCGGGCGCTGGAACGCTCGACACCGTCAAGCAGCGCGGTCAGCTGATCTGTGGAGCCCATCAGGGCTTGGCAGGTTTCAGCATCCCGAATGAACAGGGCAAATGGGCCGGCTTCGATGTCGACTATTGCCGTGCTCTTGCGGCGGCCGTGCTGGGCGATGCCGACAAGACCAAGTTTGTGCCCTTATCCGCCAAGGACCGCTTCACCGCCCTGCAATCTTCCGAAATCGATGTTTTGCCGCGCAACACCACCTGGACTCTGACCCGCGAGACTGGTGGCTTCCTGTTTGCCGCCACCAACTACTACGACGGCCAGGGCTTCATGGTGAAGAAGTCGCTGGGCGTGAAATCGACGAGGGAACTCGATGGCGCGACCGTTTGCGTCCAGCAGGGCACCTCGCACGAACTCAATCTTTCCGATTATTTTCGCAGCATCGGCAAGCCTTATCAGATCCTGACGCTGGCCACGATCGGCGAGGCGCAGAACGCCTATGAGTCGGGCCGTTGCGACACCTTCACGACCGATGCCTCCGGGCTCTATGGTGTGCGTCTGGCCCTGAAAAACCCCGACGAGCATGTCGTGCTGCCTGAGATCATCTCCAAGGAGCCATTGGGGATCGCCGTGCGCCAGGGCGACGATCAATGGTTCAACGTGGTCAAATGGACCTATTTCGCTTTGGTTCAGGCCGAGGAATCCGGTGTGACCCAGGCCAATGCTGATGAGATGCTCAAGTCGGACAAGCCGGATATCAAGCGCCTGCTCGGCGGCGAGGGCGATTTCGGCAAGCAGCTCGGCCTCGACAATCAATGGGCCTATCGCATCGTGAAGCAGGTCGGCAATTACGGCGAGATCTTCGACCGCAATCTCGGCTCGAAGTCCCCGCTCAAGATCGAGCGCGGGCTCAATGCCCTGTGGACGAACAAGGGCCTGCAATACGCGCCGCCGATACGTTGAGAATGAACGGCCCCGGCGATTTGCTGGGTGTTTTTTCAAGGCGTTTTGCGATTCGGCGGGGATGCCGGGAATCGCAAGGACACTCTGGCCACTCCGTCGGATTGGCTTGGAAACAAGGAGTTGGAGCAAAATGCGTTCAGCCATGAGCGCGCCTTGCTACAGCGGATTCCGTAGAAAAAGGGTGAGGGCTATCTGCGTGTTGGGGAGAATGAGACAATGACGTTGGCAGTCGACCGGGGAGACGGCGGCGGGCGTACCTACTGGTTCAACAATCCGAAATTACGGGCTGTTGTCTTCCAGGTCGTGCTGTTGGCAATCGTCTTGCTCATCATCTTGACGGGCGCTTGGAACGCCGTCGAAAACCTGGCCAGGCAGGGCCGCTCTCTCGGCCTTGATTTTCTGGGGCGAACGGCGAGCTTCGATATCGGCCAGACGCCGATCGAATATACTTCGCTGTCCACCAATGGCCGCGCTTTGCTGGTTGGTATCGCAAACACGCTGATCGTGGCCGCCCTTGGCATCGTGTTGGCGACCATTCTGGGTTTCATCATCGGCGTGGCCCGGCTGTCCAACAACTGGATCATCGCCAAGCTCGCGATGGTTTATATCGAAGTCGTCCGTAACATCCCGCTGTTGCTGCAGTTGCTGTTCTGGTACGGCGCCGTGCTCAAGCCCCTCCCGGGCGTGCGCCAGTCGATCACCTTCGGCGAGAGCATCTTTCTCAACAATCGCGGCATCTTCTTTCCGGCTGCCATGCCTCAGGCTGGCGCAGGCCTGGTCGGCGGGGCTTTGCTGGTCGGCATTCTCGGCGCCATCGGCGTTGCCCTCTGGGGCAAGCGCAAGCAAATGGAAACCGGCAAACGCCCGCCGGTGGGGCTCATCAACCTGGCGCTGATCGTCGGCCTGCCGCTGCTGGCCTTCCTCGCCACCGGCATGCCCTTCACCATGGATTATCCCAAGGTCGGCGGCTTCAACGTCACCGGTGGCTTCCGCCTGCAGCCCGAATTCGTGGCCCTGCTGCTCGGCCTGACCATCTATACCGCAGCCTTCATCGCCGAGACCGTGCGTTCGGGCATCCGCGGCGTGTCGCATGGCCAGACCGAGGCTTCCGGCGCTCTCGGCCTGAGGCAGGGGCACAATCTGCGCCTGGTGGTGATCCCGCAGGCAATGCGCATCATCGTGCCGCCGCTGGCCAGCCAATATCTCAACCTGACCAAGAACTCTTCGCTGGCGGTGGCCATCGGCTATCCCGATCTGGTGCAGGTGTTCTCGGGCACCGTACTCAACAACACCAATCAGGCGATCGAATGCATCGGCATCACCATGGCTGTCTATCTGATCATCAGCCTGTCGATCGCCGGTTTCATGAACTGGTTCAACCAGCGCGTCGCGCTTGTGGAGAGGTAAGGCCATGAGCGACGCAACTTCCGCCGCCGGCAGCCCGGCCTTCGTCTCGACCACGACCTTCGAGCCGCAACCGCCCCCGGCTGCGACCACCGGTGTGCTCGGCTGGCTGAAAAAGAACCTGTTTTCCTCCATCTCCAACTCCATCCTCACCGTTCTGGCGATCCTGCTGGTGATCTGGGTGCTTCCGGGCATCCTGCGCTTCATGATCTTCGACGCCGTCTGGACGGGCACCGATCGTAATGCCTGCCTCGAGGCCAATGTGGGGCGGCATGTTGGTGCCTGCTGGCCCTTCATCGAAACGCGCCTGCAATATTTCATCTACGGCCAATATCCGGTGGATGAGCGCTGGCGCGTCAACCTCACCGGCATCCTGGCGGCCATCGGCATCCTCTGGTTGCTCTGGCCGAAGATCGGCGCCAAGGGCTGGGGTGTCCTCTACTTCTTCGTGGTCTTCCCGCTGCTGGCCTTCTGGCTGCTGGTCGGGGGCTTTTTCGGGCTGGTACATGTCCCCACCAATCTGTGGGGCGGCATCCTCGTAACCCTGGTGATCGCCGTGGTCGGCATCGTGGCCTCCCTGCCGCTCGGCGTGTTCCTGGCGCTCGGACGTCGCTCGCGCATGCCGATCGCACGGACCATCTCGATCATGTATATCGAGTTCTGGCGCGGCGTGCCGCTGATCACCGTGCTGTTCATGGCCAATATCATGCTGCCGCTATTCCTGCCGGAAGGCTGGCGGCCCGACTCGCTGCTGCGCGTGCTCGTCGGCGTAGCGCTGTTCTGGTCGGCCTATATGGCCGAGGTTGTGCGCGGCGGCTTGCAGGCCATTCCCAAGGGCCAATATGAAGGCGCCCAGGCGCTGGGGCTCAGCTTTCCAAAGATGCTGATCTTCATCATCCTGCCGCAGGCGCTGCGGCTGGTGATCCCGAGCATCGTCAACACCTTCATCGCCCTGTTCAAGGACACCACTCTGGTGGCCATCGTGGGTATCTTCGACTTCCTGAAGACGATCGAGGCGTCCATTCCCGATCCGAACTGGGCAACGCCCGTGACCTACTATACGGGCTATGCATTCGCCGCTATCTTCTTCTGGATCTGCTGTTTTTCGATGTCGCGCTACTCGCAGGCCTTGGAGCGTCGTCTCGATACCGGTTACAAACGTTGAGGGGAAAAATGGCTAACGCCGTTCAAAACACTGCTGGAGAACTGAGCCCGATCGCCGTGCAGATCACGGAGATGAACAAGTGGTATGGCGAGTTCAATGTTCTCAAGAACATCAACCTCACCGTGAAGCGGGGCGAGCGCATCGTGATCTGCGGGCCGTCGGGCTCGGGCAAATCGACGATGATCCGCTGCATCAACCGCCTCGAGGAGCACCAGAAGGGCACGATCGTGGTTGACGGTATCGAGCTCACCAATGATCTCAAGCGCATCGACGAGGTGCGACGTGAGGTCGGCATGGTGTTCCAGCACTTCAACCTGTTCCCGCATCTGACCGTGCTGGAGAACTGCACGCTCGCCCCGATCTGGGTACGCAAGATGTCGAAGGCCGATGCCACCGAGAAGGCGATGCACTTCCTCAAGCGCGTCAAGATCCCCGAGCAGGCCAACAAATATCCGGGCCAGCTCTCGGGCGGCCAGCAGCAGCGCGTGGCGATTGCCCGGGCCCTGTGCATGAATCCGAAGATCATGCTGTTCGACGAGCCGACCTCGGCTCTCGATCCGGAAATGGTGAAGGAAGTGCTCGATACCATGGTCGGCCTTGCCAATGATGGCATGACCATGCTGTGCGTCACCCATGAAATGGGCTTTGCCCGCCAGGTCGCCGACCGGGTGATCTTCATGGATGCCGGCCAGATCGTCGAGAGCAACGAGCCCAACGCCTTCTTCTCCAATCCCCAGCACGAGCGCACCAAGCTCTTCCTCAGTCAGATCCTGCACTGAGGCAGGACAGCGCGGCCGGCGCAGGTCGCCGGCCGCTTTGGCTGTCTTTTCAGGGGCAGTCGCCATTTCTCATGCCCGGGCTCGTTCTGGGTAATCGGCGAAGATGCCGCCTTAGAGAGTGGCCTCGCATCATTGCCGATACCGGTTCAGTACGTAGGAATTTCATCATGGCGTTTGATCGCTCGAGCGAGCCGGATGGCACGCCGAGGCGCGGGCTCTATCCCGAAATCGAGGCTTATCGCTCCGGCATGCTCGATGTCGGCGACGGTCATTCCATCTATTGGGAACTCGCCGGCAATCCCGAGGGCCTGCCGGTGGCCTTCCTGCATGGCGGCCCGGGGGCCGGCTGTTCGGCCAAGCATCGGCGCCTGTTCGATCCGCGCTCTTGGAACATCCTGCTGTTCGACCAGCGCGGCTGCGGCCGCTCACGCCCGCATGCCAATCTGGAGGCCAACACAACTTGGCATCTGGTGGCCGACATGGAGCGGCTGCGCAAGGAAGTGCTGAAAGTCGAGCGCTGGAGCCTGTTTGGCGGATCCTGGGGCTCGACCTTGGCGCTTGCCTATGCGCAGACCCACCCACAGGCGGTGCAGGCGCTCATGTTGCGCGGCATCTTCACGCTGCGCCGCATGGAGCTCGACTGGTACTATCGGGAAGGAGCCTCCTATTTCTTCCCGGACAAATGGGAAGCCTTCCGCAAGGATCTGCCGCAGGATGCCTGGGCCGATCCGATCCTGACCTATCATCGGCGCCTGACAGGCGATGATGCGGCGACCCGCCTCGCGGCGGCCCGTGCCTGGAGCGTTTGGGAGGGGGAGACTTCGACGCTGATGCCGGAGGGGCCTGCCGTGGGCCACGCGCAGGAACAATTCGCCCTGGCCTTCGCCCGCATCGAGAACCATTATTTCGTGCATGGCGGCTGGATGGAGGAGGGGCAATTGCTGCGCGATGCCGGCAAGCTCGCCGACATCCCCGGCACCATCGTGCAGGGGCGTTATGACGTGGTCTGCCCGCCGGTCACGGCATGGGAACTGGCCAAGCGCTGGCCGAAGGCCGAATTGCAGATGGTGGAAGACTCAGGCCACTCCTTCTCCGAGCCGGGTACGCTGCATCGCCTGATCGAGGCCACCGACAAATATGCCCGCCTGCTGGGGACGGCCGCGGCCTGAGGATTCCTCCTGTCTTAACCCGGTGACTTCTCGATCCAGGCTGCGGCGCTGGCGACGATGCTGCGGAGGTCGCTGTTGCCTGGCGACCAGCCCAGCGTGTCGGCCGCCTTGTCGATATTCGCATAAAGGGCTGCCGGATCGCCCCTGCGGCGAGGATAAGGCTGGACGGGTACAGGTCGCTCGGTGACGGCTTCGACCATTTTCAGCAATTCCCTTACGGTGGTGCTGCGGCCACTGCCGAGGTTGAGCGTCAGGCTGCCGCCTCCCGCCAACAGATGATCCAGGGCGCGCAGATGCGCATCGGCGATATCGACGACATGGACATAATCGCGCATGGCCGTGCCATCGGCGGTGGGATAGTCGGTGCCGAACAGTTTGAAGACGGGGCCGAGGCCCAGGGCGGCGCGGATCGCCTTGGGTATGGCGAGGCTGGTCGTTGCATGCCGTTCGCCGATCTCGCCGTCAGGGTCGGCGCCGGCCGCATTGAAATAGCGTAGCACCACGCTGGGCAGGCCATAGGCCGCGTCGTAATGTCGGAGCGCCTGCTCGTCGATGAGCTTGGTGGTGCCATAGGGGCTGACGGGGGCCGGGAGGGTTGCTTCGGTAACCGGAAGAACCGGGGCGTCGCCATAAACGGCACAGGTCGAGGAGAAGACGATCGGGCAATTGCCGTTGTGCCGCGCCGCCTCGATCACCGCGAGAGTGCCTGCGACATTGGCGGCGTAGCAGGGGGCGGGATCGGTGACCGACGAACCCACATCGGCGTAGGCGGCAAGATGCATGATCGCGCCAGGCCGGTGCCGGGCAAAGGCGCCGGCGAGCCAGTCCGCATCGGCAATGTCGCCCTGTTCGAAGGGGCCCCAGCGGACATGTTCTCCTCGGCCGCTCGAAAGATCGTCGCAGGCAACGGGCCTGTGTCCGGATGACGCCAATGCCTTGCAGACATGGCTGCCGATATAGCCGGCCCCTCCGGTGACCAGGACGACACTCATGATGGCTCTCGCACTCCCTGGCTGGCGATTGCGACGGCCCCCGTGCTGAGCGTTGCCGCCGCCGAGGAGAATCAAAGAATAAGCTTGCCGCGTCAAATGGATGCGGGCACGGGCGCCTGTTCAGCCTTTCGGACTGCAACGCTGACGTGTATTTCCTGCGAGCACGGACGGATGAACCAGCGGGCCTTGGCTCGGAAATTGCTTCGAAAGGCTCGGCGCAATGGAATTGGAGAAGTCACGATGACGGCGATCGGCACCTCGGAAGCGAGCGAGCCCCCGTTTGCCGACCATCCGGGGCGGGCGGCCATCTATGCCGAATTGCATGCCAGGCCGACCGAGCCGATCGCCATTGCGGCGCGCATCCGCAGGGTTGCCTTCATGCCGGGAGGCGAGGGACCTTCGCTGGAGGAAGTGGCGCGAGGCTTCGCCCTTTTCGCCGGCCAGCCCGTTCTGCCCTTCGAAGATGCCCGCACACGCCACATCACGGTGGAAAGAGGCGGACGCAAGGCCACTTTCGAACTCCACAACGAATTTGCCACGCTGACCTGGCAATCCGTCCTCACCGACCGCGAGCCCTGGCCCGAGGGTATCGGCCTGGACTGTTTCGCGGGGCTGCAGCGGGTCAGTGCCACACGCATCGACCTGACCGAGACCCACGCCATTTCGGAAGCGGCGCTGGTCGGCTTCAACCCGATCAGCCTGTGCTATTCCGAACTCTATGACGGCAGGGCCCAGGTCGCGACGGATTTCAATCGCGATCGCGACGGGTTCACCCGCTACGAGCTTGCGGCCGGGCAGTGCAACGTCGTGCGTCGCGGCGTGCTGGTGCGCCGCCTCCTCGAGATCGAGACCTACAGCAATTTCGTTCTGCTCGGCCTGCCGGTGGCCCGGGCCCTCGCTTCGACGATCCGCCAGTTCGAGGGGGCCGTGAGCCAGGTGATGGGCCGGGTCGGCCACGCCCATTCAACCGGGGAGAACCGGGAGGCGCTGGAGGCCATCCATGCATTGTCGGCCGATGTCGGCCGCAGCATCGAGGAAACCAGCTTCCGTTTCGCGGCGAGCCAGGCCTATGCGGCGGTGCTCGGCACCCGCTTGGGGCAACTCGTCGAGCGGCCGATCGGCGAGTTCACCACCATCGACCGCTATCTGACCAACCGGACCAACCCGGCCGTTGCCACCTGCCTGGCAACGGAGAAGCGCCTGCAGGCGGTGGCGATGAAGCTGGAACGTTCGGCGGAACTCCTGAACGCCCATATCAGCCTCAGCCTGGAAACGCAGAACCAGACGATTCTGGACACCATCTCGCGCACGTCGGAAAGCCAGTATCGCCTGCAGGAGACGGTGGAGGGGCTCTCCATCATCGCGATCTCCTACTATGCTCTCGCCATCCTGGGCTACATGATCGAGGGCGTCAGCCACATCTGGCATGTCGACAAGGCCATCGCCATGCTGTGCGCGGCACCGGTGGTGCTGTTCCTGGTCTGGCAGGGCATCAAGCGCCTGCGACGGCACGCGGCCTGAGATGCAGGTTCGGGACATGCAAAAAGGGGCACCGAGAGGTACCCCTTTGAATTGCTTCCGCTTTGGTATCTGTCCGTCAGCTATGGGGAACGCATTGGCCGGAGTGATTGGGACGAAGCGATGGCGGGCACACGTCGATGTTCTTCCGACGCTCCGATAGCCGGCCGACCGAGGCATTCGACGCCATGTGCCGGGGATCGAACGCATCTCGGCTGGCGTCATTGATGGTGCGATTGGGCACGCATTTTCGCCATTGATTGAAATGGAAGCCCGGAGCGCATTCGGGGGCAGTCGCCACGGTCGCGTCTCTTGCGGCGGTCTCCTGGGCGGCAAGCCTGGCAGGCGTAAGCGCCACCAGGCATATCAACGTGGCTGGCAGCAGGATGGTGGCTCTTGCAATCATGGGACGGGCTCGGGGCTGATGGCGATGTGTCAGGATGCACTGCATGGACCATCGAAATGATCCATGCGCGGCTTAGCCTTTGACACGCTGCACGGTTGTGCGTTTTTGCACAGAGCGCGCAACGTCCTGCTCAGCCTCTTGTCGTCCGATGGCGACAGGCGGTCTCAGTTCTTGCACGAAATGCGGATCAATCTCAGCCGGAGCATACCGATCATGGCTGGCTGATAAGGGGGGAGGCCCGGGAAGGACGCCTTGCTGAGGTTGTCATCCGGGCCTCCGGGTTCCCAGACGGGAACGCCCAGAACTTAGACTGCTGAAACTTAGATGAGGATTAGAAGTTCAGCGTAACAGGATTATACATAGGTGTCACCAATACATACTTTGGTATAATCGGTATCTTTGATCTCGGTGTACTTTGGGTAACATCAGAATGCAGATAAATTCCGGCTGAGTGTTCCCGCCAGGCCGCCGTCAATTCGTGATTCAATTCTTCTGCCACGATATATCCGCGACCGGATCATAGATGGCAGGTACGGCGAGCTGCCGGATACATGATCGCAGTTGCAGGGCTTCCAAAACGCTCTTGGAATGCCGCGGCGCAGCGTTCCTTCTTGAAGCAGCCGCTATGATGATGAGTCTCGCATGAAACTGCATAGTCCGGATGTACAACTCATAATGGCGCAAGGAATCGGCTAGAGAGACGATCGAAAGCTGGTTGAGCGCGGCCTGCTCGATTTTGTTTGAGCCTTTGGGGGGCTTCTAAGTGGATAGTTACATTCCAACGACCAACACCGTTTCATTCGGAGCGGCCATTTTCCGCTTTTCATGGTTGTATATTCTGACCGCGATCGCCGTCGTGGTCATTGCATTCCTGCTGGAGGCATTCTTACACATCGACATGAGCAAGAACTCCTTCCTGGGCGTCCTGCCTTTGCTGTCTGCAGGCACGGGGACCGGGAAATACTATGCCTCCCGCACCGGCATGAAGCCGAAAGGCGGCAAGGCATGGTCGATAGCGCTCGTCGGCTTCGTCATCTCGTTGATTTTTAACCTGGCTGTGATCTTTGGCTTCGTCGCGTTGACCAACTCGTGGCAGGAGTTGGGTGGTCTCGGATCTCTCCGCCTACGCGGCGGGGAGCAATGGCTGGTGCCGCTGGTACTCGGCGGGTTGTTCCTGTTCTTCGTCGTGCTGACCCGCCTGTCCCTGTGGATGGGAGCCAACCCCGTCGTGAAGAAGATGCGCAAGGACGCGACCGGCGCGTTCTGAAAAGTGGGATCGCACGATGCCCCTGCGGTGCGGTGGCTGCAGGGGAGGCGTGAAGATGGTCCTCGTCGATGAGATTGACGGAGGGACGGGGGCAATTAAGGCTGAGCGGCGAGCACGAGGCCGGGCTCTTTCGAACGACATAGCCATGTCGCAAACATCGGACTATGTTACGTTGCGGTATAGGAGACCGGATGTTTAAATTATTTTACGATATGTCGATGCTCGCTTTTGAATCACAGCAAGCCATTTTACTGCGTACGCTTCGGCTGGCTCAGGGCGGAAGCCGCGCCGAGCGCGAGGCCAAGCTGATGATCAGCGAGAAAGTCACAGCCGCGCAGAAAGCCGCAGGCAAGCTCATGACGGGCACGGCGCCTGGCACCGTCGTTCGAGACTATCGACGCAAGGTTCGTTCCAATGTGAAACGCCTGTCGAAGTCATGACAGCCATTGGGGGGCACTGCTAATGGAGATGGCGTAGGCCCGCGTTCTGCATCGAGATTCGGACGTGGCGAATATCGATGCGATGGTGAGCTGGGTTTTATCACGCCCCCGTCACACCATTTGGTCTAATCATCGTGCGTTGTCGGCCGTTTCCAATACCGGTCCGATACGTCGCATCCGATCTTGGCCCGGCACGTTGCGTAACGCCGGGCTTTTTCTTGTCCGCGAGGGGGCAAGATCGGAGCTGGAGCATTCAGATGGCTCACACGTCACGATCGTATCACGTGATATGGAATTTATCACGGCGTCCAGCGATTCAGCGGGACAGCAACCTCCTTGGCCCGGCGTTCCGACAGCGCCGGGTTTTCTTTTGCAGCCCGATCGTTCGGTCGAACGGCGCTCGACCGCGATCTGGCAGCGACGACAAGCGGGGACCTGTCTCACTCTCATCCCACCCATCGCGCGCGCGGCCGGCAGGCATATCGTCTTTTCAGGTGACGCTTCGATGTCTGGAAACCTTCCTGATGAACTGCATTGGTGATTTCAGCCGCATCATCGGCGAGTAGACGATATCCTGGAAGGTCTTGGGATTGGGCATTTCGAGGGCGGAAACCAGTTTTGCCTTGAGAGCATCCCGCGCCGGTGAAAAGCCGGGCGGTCGCGGTTTCAGCCTGAGTTGGCGCAGCATGAAGTTGGCCTGATAGACCCTGGCCCGTTGCTCCAGAGCGCGCATGCAGAAGGAAATGCTCAGGCTCACCGAGATGTCGCTGCCGTTCTTGACCCAGTGTGGCGCTAAGGGCGGATGGTGCACGGCTTCGCCGGGTGTCAGTCTGTAGATCTCGCCATGGCTCTGTAATTCGGGCCTATAGCGCGGTGTATTGTAGCTGCTGGCATAGAAGCGTTCGAGTTCGATTTCCGGCAGGACTTCGCGATCCTTGGGATCGAACAGGCAGACATCCTTCTCGCCCTGAATCTGGAACAGGAAGTTGGATTCGTGGTCGATATGGAAGGGGGTGGAGATCCCGGGCGAAGACAGAATCACGGTCAGGGTTGCCCAAGTCACCTCCTGGCGGAATGGGCGATCGGCATATGTCCCGATTTCATCGATGAGCATCGCGAGAACCCGGGCGTAATCGGGATTGTAATTCTGTGTACGTGAAAGCCTGATCCAGGAGCCGCCCTCGCCAAGCCGCTCGATCAACTCGGTCGGCCGGTCATGCTGCGTGGCCTCGGTGAATTTACTGCTGATCGATACTTTTTTCAAATCAAGAGCGAGAAAGTCGGCGGCATTGCCGCTCGCGATTATGCTGCGAGCAGTTTTAACGATCTCGGGCACCTCGAATAAGCCACTTCGACAAAGTGTATGGTGAAGCTTGAAGGGTCTAATGTTGTAATTTTCTTTAAATATTTGCTTGTTCGTATCGAGTATGTTTTCAATTTTTCTGGAACTTGAATTCGACTCTCTTTCTATTTTGTTTGCGAAGGCGATGTTCATGACGAATAACTCGCTCTCTCTGGAATGCCCCACAGTCCATTAATGCTGATGATATCACCGGGAGACATTTTTATAAGGAGTAGGAGTGTTGAAAATACTAACTCTTTAGGAGAGCGTATGTCCTACTCATATCGAAATCTGAAGAGAATTGTTTGATGACTGTTTTTTCGAGAGAAAGTTATTTCAAGAATGAAAGGTTTTCGACAATTCAGGCATCGACATTGCCCAAATCCCAATCGATAGACCTAACCAAACGGCACCGCATGGCCGTTGCTGGCGCCCATAGATTTAGATGCGAATTGGTTCAGCCAAAACTGCGGGTGCCCTAAGCGCCACGCCATGTGCGAGGGATCTTTTCAGGCAAATATCCAGGGCTGTGACGACGTCTGTCTCGCGCGGGATGCCTGGCACTACCTGGATGAACTCAAGACGGCAGAGCTCGCCGACAGGCTCTTCTACATCCAAGATGCTCGTTCGAGTCACACGGGGGTTGCGATCATTGCTCAAGTCTCTGCCGGTCTCGCATGGCAGGGAGGTGTTCAAACCGGCAACAGGATGGCGCTTCGCCCTGAAACAAAAGAAGGCGCCTCGAAGGGCGCCTTGCTTTTCTTCAGCGATATCAGGGATTTCGATGGTGGGCGCACTAGGGCTCGAACCTAGGACCCGCTGATTAAGAGTCAGCTGCTCTACCAACTGAGCTATGCGCCCATCGAAACCACCGAAGCGCGACGCGGTGCCGCGTTCGATGGCCGCGATGTAGCAAAGCTCTTTGTGTGTGTCCAGCGTGTGACGGAAAAATTCTTCAGGTTTTTTGAAATCGGCTTCCTCCGTGCTATTCGAAGGCTATATTCAGAAGCGCCATTCATTAAATTGCCGGAGGTTCCTGATGCCGCCTACCAAATTTGGCGTTGGCCAAGCTGTGCGTCGCAAGGAGGACCAGTCCTTCATCACCGGCACGGGCCGTTATGTCGATGACGAATCGCGTTCCGGCGTGCTGCGGGCCTATGTGCTGCGCTCTCCCTATGCCCATGCCCGTTTCAGCATTGGCGATCTTACCGATGCCGCGGCGATGCCGGGCGTAAAGCTGATTCTGACGGCTGCCGATCTCGATGACCTCGGCGATCTTCCCTGTCTCGCCTTGATGAAGAATGCCGACGGCTCGCCGCAGCGCCCACAGCCTTATCCGCTGCTGGCGCGCGACGTGGTGCGCCATGTCGGCGATGCGGTCGCCTTCGTGGTCGCCGATTCGCTGATCGAGGCGCGTGACGCCGCCGAGGCGATCCCGGTCGACTACGAATCGCTCGACGCCATCGTCGGTTCCGTGTCGGCCCTGGAACCCGGCGCGCCGCTGGTCTGGCCCGAGCATGGCTCGAACCTCGCCTTTGATGCCCAGATCGGCGATGCCAGGAAAGTGGCCAAGGCCTTCGACAAGGCCGCCCGCGTGGTGTCCCTGGACGTCGTCAACAACCGTCTGGTTGCCAACTATTTGGAAACCCGCGGCTGCCTTGCCGAATGGGACGGCAAGCGTTTCACCCTGACTGTCGGTAGCCAGGGCGTGCATTCCATCCGCGACACGCTCGCCAACCATGTCTTCAAGGTGGAGCCCGACAGGGTGCATGTGAAGACTGGCGATGTCGGCGGCGGCTTCGGCACCAAGGCCTTCATGTATCGTGAATATCCGCTCTCGCTGGAGGCGGCGCGCCGTCTGGGCAAGCCGGTGAAGTGGTTTGCCGACCGGGCCGAGCATTTCCTGGCCGATACCCAGGGACGCGACAATATCAGTCGTATCGAGGCGGCGCTCGATCGCCGTTCGCGCATCCTGGCGGTCAAGATCGACATCATCGGCGATCTCGGCGCCTATCTGTCGCAGTTCGGTCCCTTCATCCCCTGGCTCGGCGCGTTGATGGCGACTGGCGCCTATGCGATCGGTGCCATGGATGTCAGGGTGCGCGGCGTCTTCACCAACACGCTGCCCGTCGATGCCTATCGGGGCGCCGGCCGGCCGGAGGCCGCCTATCTCATCGAGCGGCTGATGGATGCCATCGCCTTCGAGACCGGGCTTTCCGTCGACACGGTACGCACGCGCAATTTCGTCAGGCCCGAGCAGATGCCGTTCAAGGCGCCGACCGGCCGGACCTATGATTCCGGCGAGTTCGAGGGTCATATGCGCAAGGCCATGGATGTCGCCGGCTGGGGTGATTTCAAGGGCCGTTGGCAGGCCTCCAAGAAGGCCGGCAAGTTCCGCGGCATCGGCATGTCCACCTATATCGAGGCCTGCGCCGACGGGCCCAAGGAAGTGGCCAGCGTCACGCTCGAAAAAGATGGCACCGCGACCGTGCTGATCGGCACGCAGACCAACGGGCAGGGGCATCTGACGGCCTATGCGCAGTTCGTCTCGCAATATCTCGACCTGCCGCTCGAGCGCATCAACGTCATCCAGGGCGATTCCGATCGCATCAAGACGGGAGGCGGCACCGGCGGCTCGCGCTCGATCCCGGTGGGCGGGGCTTCCGTGGCCCGGGCCAGCCAGACTCTGGCCGAGAAGCTCAAGACGCTCGCTTCCGACGAACTAGAGGCCGGCATCGCCGATCTCGAAATCGTGGACGGCCGAGTGCGCGTGGTCGGCACCGACAAGGCGATCGATTTTGCCGCGCTCGCCCGCCTGCCCAAGGCGACGCCTGAACTGCTCAGCGCCGAGACTGACTATCAGCCGGGCGAGGCGACCTATCCGAACGGCACGCATATCTGCGAGGTGGAGATCGATCCTCAGACCGGGGTCACCGGCATCCTCGGTTACACCATCGTCGACGATTTCGGCATGGTGGTGAACCCGATGCTGCTGGAAGGCCAGGTGCATGGCGGTGTAGTCCAGGGCATCGGCCAGGCCTTGCTTGAGCGTACGGTCTATTCGGAAGACGGCCAGTTGCTGACGGCATCTCTCACCGATTATGCGCTGCCGCGTGCAGACGATCTGCCCTTCATCCATTTCGAGACGCGCAACATCCCCTGCAAGAACAATCCGCTCGGCGTCAAGGGCGCCGGCGAGGCCGGCACCATCGGCGCCGCCCCGGCGGTGATGAACGCGGTGATCGATGCTCTCAGGCGCGGCGTCGGCGTCACCAAGCTCGATATGCCTGCGACCCCCGAGGTGGTGTGGCGCACCATCCAGGACGCGCAGGCGAGAAAGCTGGCGGCCGAATAGCAAGAGTGCGGTGCCTGGCTGCCTTCACCAGTCGGGGGAGGGCAGCCAGGCCTTGTTTCCTCTGCTCCTGGTCTGGCGGCCCACCGGTCTATTTGCCGGTAGACAGGGCTTCGAACAGGAAGCGGCGTTCTGAGAGGCTGAGCTTGCCGAGCTGCCAGCCGGGCGTGAGCCTCTCAAGTTCCTTTTCCCAGGTGCCGGCGGAATGCCTGCGGGAGCATTCGCTCTTGGCGATGCATGTGAAGATTGCAAGGAACCTGCTGACCATGGGCTCATTCTCGTCACGCCGTCTCTACTGGGGGTATCCGTAGCCTCAAGGGCGTGGCGCCGGTGTGTCGATGGGAACAAGATGCTGCAGGTCCTTTCGCATCGTTCTTCCCGAAGATCGGTATCGGTTTTGCAGCGACGCTCCGGTTGCTTGAGCCACCATTGCCGTACAGCTTTTCAGGGCGTCGACGGTTCGGCCGCCTTCGGCCAATAAGTACCGAAAGCCCAGATATTGCCTTCCGGATCACGGCAGATGAATTCGCGGCTGCCATAGTCGCGATCGACGAGCTCTTGCTCGATTATCGCACCGGCGGCCTTGGCGCGCTGATAGGCGGCATCGGCATCGTCGACGGCGATATAGATCGACTTGCCACCTCCTGATCCAGGCGAGCCGACGATCTTGCAGAAAGTGTCGTCGCGAGCCGAGCCGAGCATGATCATCGAAGAGCCGAGGGCGAGCTGGGCGTGATCGACGACGTCGCCATTGCCGTAGCAGGCATGCAAGGTGAAGCCGAAGGCTTCCTGCAGCCAGTCGATCATGGCGCGCGCATTGGCATAGCGCAGGGCCGGGTAGAGGCGGGGGGCTTCAGTCGACGATAGTACCATGGAACATGTCTCCGTTTGTGAACCGGAGTGGACTGTGGCTCCAAGGGCGGCGGGTGGTCTTGAAGAAATGTTATACCGAGAGTCATTTTCCATGACTCTCGGCTCCTTCTGGCGATTTTCGCCAAATCTTTGATTTGGTGTCGAAAACTGCCGGGTGCTCAAACCTGAAATGCGCCATGAGGTCTGGGATTACTTGGCTGGGCGCCAGGCGGTCGGTGCGCATCCTGCCAGCGAGGTGAATTCGCGGGTGAGATGCGCCTGATCGGCATAGCCGCAGGCCGCTGCGATATCGGCCCATCCTGCCGCCGTGCCCTTGGCGGCGAGAGCCTGCGCGGCATTGAAGCGGATGATGCGGGAGACGGATTTCGGAGGCAAGCCGATCTCTTCGCGGAAGCTTGCGACCAGGCGCCTGCGGCTCCAGTCGAGTTTTTCCGCCAGTGCGCCGATGCGCACGTCGCCGCCTTTGAGCATGAGCTGGGAGAAGGCCCAGCCGATCGAGGGATTGGCCTGCGGGGCGCGGTCGAGGCGGATTGCGATGAAATGCTCGGCGAGATCGAGGCGGGACTCCCAGGAGTTCAGTTCGGCGAGCCGCCGGGCGAATTGATCGATGTCACAGTCGGCGAGGTCATCCAGCGCAACCATGCGGTCGGCCAGCTCGCTCATCGGCAGCCCGAAGAACAGCCGCCCGCCAAGCGGCGTGAAATTGATCTGGATACACTCGGCCGCGCCATCCGAATCCATGACGATCGGGCCGGCAAACAAACCAGCGGCAAAGCTGCCATAACTGTCTGCAAGGGCTGGGGGCCTGCCGAGGCCGATGCGGAACGGGCTGCCGAAATTGACGATCAGCGGCACGGTCAGCGAGGCGGTCTCGGTGAGGCCCTGCATGGCAGCACCGTTCTCCCGATAGCCGTAGATCCCGCTGACCAGCATGTTCAAGCGCGGCGCCGGGCTCCGGTACCAGAAAACCGGCTCGCTCGAACTCTTTTGTCCATGCCCCATCGCGAATCCCGGTCAAATCCCATAGCCCGACCGCGTTCGAGCGGCACGGTCGAGGCTGCGATCATAGGACGATCTGCCGTGCAGAGGGAGTCTTGTGCCAGGTCTTGCCATCGGGTTTCGATGGTACTGGTGTCATGTAAGGCCATCACGCGACGGACATGTGTTCGATCCTGCCTTGCTTCCATCAAAAGGCTTTTCTCTCGCTCAGCTTGGCCGTATTGTCCGCCAGAACAAACGATCGTTCGTCATAACAAACGGAAGGCTGGTAATGAGCGGATTGGAAAGGCGGGGTGAACTCGATGCGGGCGCGGTCGCGCTATCGGGGCAACTCGGCAAGACGGTCCAGCGTCTGCGCAAGGCCTATAATCTTTCATTGTCGGAGTTGGCCGAGCAATCCGGGGTTGCCAAGTCGATCATCAGCCAGATCGAGCGTAACGAAACCAACCCCACCTTGGCGACGATCTGGCGCCTGTCCCAAGCCCTCGACGTTTCGATCGAAAGGGTACTGGGTTCGAGCGAGGACGAGGCCTTCATCGAAAAGACCACCCGTGTCGATACGCCCGTGATCATTTCCGACGACGGCAAGTGCCGTCTGGCGGTGGTCGGCTGGCTGAAGACGGTGGAATGGTTGCAATGGTATGATTTTCGGGCCGAGCCGGGCGGCGTGCTTGAAAGCGACGCCCATCAGCGCGGCTCGGTCGAGTGCCTGTCGATCCTAGCCGGCGTGGTCGAGGTCGACGTGGCCGGCGTGCTCGAACGGGCTGAGCCTGGCGAGACGCTGCGCTATCGCTGCGACCGCCAGCACGCCATCCGCGTGGTCGGCGACGAGCCCGTTCACGCCACCATGGTTTGCTTCATGAAGGCGGCCCTCATGGAGTAGGGGCCGCCCCTGCCCATATGGAGGTTGCCGTGATGCCTGGCGGTGGTTCGATGTAATCCTCCTGCGCTGGTGCCTGGCGCTCGATCAGCACGGAATCACCGAACTCGTGGGCTCGGTAGTTCCACGCTTCCAGCATGAGCGAGATCCGGTCGAGAATGCGATCGCCGGCAAAGGCGCGCAGCAATTCGAAATGGCTCTCGCCCGGCAGATGGACGCCGCTCAGAACGGCATCGACGAGACGAAGCTTTGATTTCGGCCCGATTCGCCCCTGTGCCAAGCCATCGCCGACTCTGAGGCCACCGGGGAGCGAGGCGGCGTGTTCGAGAGCCCGCACCACGCTGGTGCCGATGGCGATCACGCGTCCCCCGACCGCCTTGGTGCGGGTGATCCCAGCTGCCGTCGCCGCCGGGAGGCGGTAGGGCTCGTCGAAGGGAAGGCGCAGATCCATCACCGCGTCGCCCGTCGAGGAAATTCCGGCGGCATGCGTCAGGCTGGCAAAACCCACGCCGCGGCGTCGCCAGGCGGCGATCGTGCGCCAGTCGAGCGCGAAACCGGCCGAGGGTGGTTCGAAGGCGAGCGGCTCGGCCGCCATTGCTGTCCACATGTCCCAAAGAGCGAGAGGCTCGGGCACGTGAGCGTATTGGATCGGCCGCCCATGCTGCGCCAGCCCGGCGAAGATCTGTTCCGGGGGGCCGGGGAAACGCAGCGATACCAGGCGAGGATAGCCATGCAAGCGCTCGACCATGGCCGTGAGTGGGCCAAGTTCGAGCTTGTCGCCGGCGAGAAGCTGCGGTGGCGCGGGACGGTCTTCCGTGCGCATGCGGTGATCGCCCGCCCCGAAGACGATGGCGATGAAGTGACGGGGATCACCGGCCGCGACCCAGGCGGCCAGTCTGACTTCGATCGGCCTGCCGCTTTCGGCATGGATGCCGGCAAGGCTGGCGGGCAGGGTAGCTGCGTCATTGGCGACGATGAGGTCGCCGGGGCTGAATAGCAGAGACAAAGCGCTGCGCGGCAGATGGCGGATCTTGCCCGTGCCCGAGACGGCGAGCAGCCGGGCGGCGCCAGGCTCCGGATTGGCAGCGGCGATCATGGCCGGATCTCCACGGTCAGAGCGAGGCGCGGCTCATCCAGGCCCAGGCTGCGAATGATCTCGGATGCCGCTTCCTCGGGACGCTTGAGCGAGGATCTGTCGGCCTCCGGAATGGCTTGCGCATGCAGGGGGGTGTCCATGTCGCCGGGATCGACGGCGAGGAAGCGAATGCCTTCTTCGCGGGCTTCCTCGGCCCAGATAGCGGTGAGATGCTGCAGCGCGGCCTTGCTGGCGCCATAGGCGCCCCAACCGGCATAGGCGTTGACGGCTGCGTCGCTGCTGATGTTGACCACGCTGGCCTTACGTCCCTGCTGCGCCGAGGCAGCGAGGGCGCCGTACAGAGCCTTGGTCAGGCGGAAGGGGCCGACCAGGTTGGTGGCGAGGGCTGCCTCCAACTCCTCGCATTGCGTGTCGGCCAGCAAGGCGAGAGGCACAGGCCCAAGGCTGGAGGCATTGTTGACGAGGAGATCGAGACCGCCAAGGTTGCCGGTAATCTGCAGGGCAATGGCATGGATGTCGGTCTTGCGTCCGACATCGCCGACAATGCCGAGCGCACCGGTTTCGGCAGCCACGCGCGTCACGGCATCGCTGGTGCGGGCGACGAAGGCCACCTGAGCGCCCCGCTCGCCCAGCGTCTGCACGAGGGCCAGCCCAAGCCCGGAGGTGCCGCCGGTAACCGCCGCACGCAGGCCTTTGAGATCGGTATGAACCGTCATCGATCGAAGCTCCCTGAATCACTCAGGGAGTTTTGATACAAGTTCAAGTGAACTTTAAGTCAAGCGATATGTCGAGATAGGGATAGATCGATCCCAGGACATTATGACCTCGGTCCGACTGCCATAGCGGTTCGATCAGGCAGATTTGTCGGGGGAATCAACCGTCCAGGCCGAGTTCGAGCTGCGTGCCGTCCGAAGGCTCTTCCGAGGCGAAGCCGGACATGGTGACACCGAGCAGGCGGATGCCTTTTGCCGGCGGAAACACGCTGCGGATGAGTTCCAGGCTGACGGCCCGCAGGGTTTCCTGGGTATGGACCGGCGCGGTCAGGGTACGGCTGCGGGTGGCCTGCTGGAAATCGGCATATTTGATCTTCACCGTCACGGTGCGGCCGAAGGCTTGGGTTTTCTCGCACCAGGCCCAGACTTCGTCCGCCATGGCGAGGACACCCGTTTCGATATCCTCAGGCTTCGTCAGGTCGTCGGAGAACGTCGTCTCCGAGCCGGCGGATTTGCGCGGGCGGTCCGGCTCCACCGGCCGGTCGTCTTCGCCCCGCGCGATCGTGTGATACCAGGCGCCGGCCTTGCCGAAATGGCGGATGAGATACTCCAGCGGCCGTGCCTTGAGGTCGGCTCCTGTGAAAATGCCGAGCCGATTCATCTTTTCCGCGGTGACCGGGCCGACACCGTGGAACTTGGCCACCGCCAGCGTCTCGACAAAAGCCGGTCCCATGGCTGGAGTGATGACGAACTGGCCATTGGGCTTGCGATGGTCGGACGCGAGCTTGGCCAGGAATTTGTTGTAGGAGATGCCGGCCGAGGCGGTAAGGCCGGTCTCCTCGAGGATACGGGCACGAATGGCCTCGGCCGTGGCCGCCGCCGAGGGCAGGCCCTGTAAATTTGCGGTGACGTCGAGATAGGCCTCGTCCAGCGACAGGGGCTCGATCAGCGGCGTGAACTCGGTGAAGACGGCATGAATCTGGCGGGAGACGGCGCGATAAACCTCGAAACGCGGCCTGACGAAGATGAGGTCGGGACAATTGCGCAGCGCAGTCGAGGAGGGCATGGCCGAACGCACGCCGAAGGCTCGCGCCTCATAGCTCGCCGCGGCGACCACGCCGCGTTTTTCCGAATAACCTACGGCCAGCGGCCGTCCCCGCAACCCGGGATCGTCGCGCTGCTCGACGGAGGCGTAGAAGGCATCCATGTCGATATGGATGATCTTGCGGATGGGGGCGGACATGGATCTAGGTTAGCAGAGCTGCGGTGATTATGGGGAGGCTGGCTGAGGCGCAAGCCTGGCTCTGACGGCACAATAGGGAAAGGCGGACACCTTCAGAACTCTTGCGCCAGGAGCCTGAAACTCTCATCGACATAGTGGGCGAGGGGATGTGCCGCCTCGTTCTGTTTCCATCGCTCCAGGGCCAGGCGCAGCGTACCCATCGCCACCATCGCGACCAGCCGAAGCCCGTCCCGCCGCTCCGGCGATGGCCAAAGCTCACACATCGCTTCCAGCAGAATCCGCTCGGTCTCGACGAAACCGGCCTCCTTGCGCGCCCGCAGGGCTTCGGTCGATTGCATCAGGCGATCGAAAACGATGGACTCCTTGGTCTCTCGCCGTGAGGCAAGCTTAATCAGGCAGTTTTGAACGGCTGCGAGAGGGGCTTGGTCAGGCGACTCTTCGAGCATTGCCGGCTTCAATGCCTCCCGGAAGCCACCGTCACGCGCGGACAGCAAAACATCCTCCTTGGACTTGAAATAATAGAAGAAGGTCCGACGTGAAATGCCGGCTGCCTGCGCGATCGCGTCGAGCGTCGTGCCTTCGTAGCCGTGCTTCACGAACAGTTTCAAACCCTCATCGATGATCCGCTCGGACGTCTCACGCCGTTTGCGTTCCCGCAGCCCTTGCGGCCTTTCCAAGACGTCCTTCATACCGACGGTTCCATAGGCGTCTCTTGCAAAATTACACTGGGTGTAATAATAAATCGCACTCAGTGCGATTTTATAACGAGATTGGCAATATGCCTCAAGCGATGATTGGGCCCGTTACCGAGCCTTTCGGCAAGGCGACGATGCCGCCGACACCGATGTTGACGAGGACGATGGAGGATTTGTCCTTTGCTGTATGATGTCGTGATTGCCGGCGCAGGGCCGGTCGGCCTGTTCCTGGCTTGTGAACTGCGCCTTGCGGATCTATCCGTGTTGGTGCTGGAGCAGAACGAAGATCCGCATTCCCCCCTGAAGCGGCTTCCCTTCGGCTTGCGCGGCCTATTGGTGCCCACTGTCGAGGCTTTCCATCGTCGCGGCTTGCTGGATGACATCGCGCCGCCGCAACGCGCGAAAGACGATTCGGGTGGTGGTGTCTCGAGTGCTGCGCACTGGATGCAACAGTCGCGTCGCCCCGGCGGTCATTTCGCCGGCATCCAGTTCTTCCACGACAATATCGATCCTTCGAAGTGGCCCTATCGCTTGCCGAGCTCCGCCGTCGCCGGCATTCCGGTCACGATGGAGCATCTGGAATCGGTCCTGGCCGCCCGCGCTCAGGCCATGGGTGTGGAAATCAGGCGGGGCCTCGGCGTCGAGGGTTTCGAGCAATCGGACGAAGACGTGACGATTCGTGCCGGCACCTCGACTTTTCGCGGGCGCTGGCTCGTCGGTTGCGATGGCGGCCGCAGCACGGTGCGCAAGGTCGGTGGTTTCGGGTTCGCCGGAACCCATCCTGAGTTCACAGGCTATTCCGTTGAAGCGGATATGGCCGATACGCACAAGCTCCGCCCGGGCCGTCACCACACGCCGACGGGCATGTATACCTATTCGTCCCCCGGGACGATCGCGATGGTCGATTTCGACGGGGGCGCTTTTCATCGGACCCAGGCGATCACGCTCGAGCATGTGCAGGCAGTATTGCGTCATATCTCCGGCACGGACGTTACCCTGACCACTCTCAAACTTGCTGCGACCTGGACGGATCGCGCCTATCAGGCGACCGCGTACCGCAAGGGGCGGGTGCTGCTTGCGGGTGATGCTGCGCATATCCATTCTCCGCTGGGCGGCCAGGGGCTCAATCTCGGGTTTGGGGATGTGATGAATCTTGGCTGGAAGCTGGCGTCCACGATCCGGGGCAGCGCGCCGGCCGGTCTGATCGACAGCTATTTCAGCGAGCGGCATCCTGTGGGCGCGCAGATCCTCGACTGGTCACGTGCCCAGGTGGCGATCATGCGGCCGACCGCCAGTACGCGCGCGCTCGAAGCCATCATCCGTGATCTCATCGATACCCGCGACGGTGCCACCTATTTTGCCGAGCGGGTGTGGGGCGTGTCGCTGCGCTACGATCTTGACGAGAACCACCAGCTGGCGGGGCTTAGCGCTCCGGACTTCGAATTGGCCGACGCGACAAAGTTCGCCGAGCTTCTCAGGATGGGCAAAGGCGTATTCCTGGACTTCGATTCCCAGCCGCAGCGTCGAGCGCTTGCATCTCGTTGGAGCGATCGGATCACCTATGTCGCTGGGGACGCCAATGACCGGCTCGGGTTGAGCGCCGTGCTGGTGCGCCCCGACGGCGTCGTCGCTTGGGCCACCGAGGCCGCCTCGGACCATGAGGAAGCTGCCAGGGCCATGGCGCGATGGTTCGGTGACCCCCTTGCGTGACGATAGCCCATTGTCGCCGGCCGCCCGCATGGGCGGCGGGTGGCATGCCTGGGATAGTCGCGACGGTTATTCTCAGATCCGAGAATAGAGGCTCTCGGCGTGTTCGTGTTCATTCAGCACCAGCTTGTGCTCAGCCGGGGGGTGGGCGCGCTGCCCGCAGTCGAGGCGCGGGCAGATGCGGCAGCCTACGCCGATTGCTACGGCCTGGCCGGCATTGGAAACGTCCATGCCATCCGAATAGACCATCTCGGCGGCGTGGGAGATGTGGCAACCCAGGCCGATCGACAGATGGCGTCGTGGGGCATTGTGGCGATGGCCACCCTTTGTCAATGACTTTGCAATGCAGAAATAGCGTGTGCCTTCCGGCATCTGGCTGATCTGGATGTTGATCTGGCCCGGCAGCAGGAAGGCGGCGTAAACGTTCCAGCGCGGGCAGGCGCCGGAATGGCGCGGAATGTGAATGCCCGAGAGCGAGAAACGCTTGGAGATGTTGCCGGCGATGTCGGTACGGATCAGGTGCAGCGGGATGCCGCTGGCGCCGGGGCGCTGCAGCGTGGTCATGCGGTGACACACCTGCTCGAAGCTGGTCTTGAAGCGCCGGGCGATCCTGTCGATGTCATAGCGCGTCTCGCGGCAGGCGGCGAGGAAAGGCTGATAGGGCATGATCACTGCGCCGGCGAAATAGGCGGCCAGGGCATGGCGGGCCAGGGCCGGGGCATCGGCCGGCAAGGCGCCTTCGGTGATAAGATGCTCGATCTCGCGCGAGGCGGCGAGCAGGCCCAGGCGGTGGGCCGCCGTGAAGGTGGCGCTTTCGGGTGAAAGTACGTCCGCGGTCTCGAAGGTTTCCTCGTCCCTGCCGAGGCGCCCGGCCAGGCCCTGGGGCAGGGGAGCCAGCCGCCATTGCACGCCGAACACGTTGGAGAGGTAGAGCTTGAGGCCGGGCTCGAAGGAATCGGAGAGATTGTCGATCTCGCCGCGAATGCGCTCGGCCTGGGCCTCCAGTGCCGGGAAGTAGTTGGCGTTGGCCTGCAGGAAATCGGAGACCGCATCGGTGGCGACGTGATAGCCCGCTTCCTGGGCGGACGTGGCGCCCTGGTTGGCATTGCGCAGCGAACGGAAGCGATCGAACAGATGCACGATGGCCCGCCCGATCTGCGGGTTGGAGCTGGCGAGATCGCGCACGTCCTGATTGGTGACGTCGCTGTCGGCAAAGAGATCGTCGCCGAACAATTCCATCAGGTCGCCAGCCAGGCGCGAATCGTCGTTCTCGGCGAGCTCGGTGGCGTCGACGCCGAAATAGCTGGCCGTCTTCAACAGCAGGGGCACTGTCATGCGCCTGCGATTGTGCTCGATCAGGTTGAGATAGCTCGCCGAAATGCCGAGCGAGCTGGCGAGTTGCGCCTGTGAAATCCGGCTCTGCCGGCGCAGCCTCTGAATCTTGCCGCCGATACGCGGGTCGGCCTCTTGCATGGCGCCTGTCATGGTTCGTTTCCGGTCTCGTCGCTTTGTAAATCTTTACACGATTTACAACATTACAAAATTTTCTTTACAGCGCTTTTCCGGTTGACGCCCCGGAAATGCGATACGCCTTGCTTTATTGCGCCGCGGTGTCAATCATTGACTTAACACGAAACGCGGCACGGAGGAACGTGTTATGGACCAGATGCGCCAAAGCAACGATCACGACGAATTCATCACCATCATCGGCGCCAGCATGGCCGAGATCAACGCCGAGTACCACGCTCAGGGCCTGGCAGACCGGGACTTTTCGATCGTGCACAAGATTGGCCGGCATCGCTTCACCCGCGTGGGTGGCGGCGCTTCCGAACACATGTTCGACGGCCAGTCGATGATCGCCGCCACCTTCACCCGCAGCCGGCGCAATTGAGCCGTGGGATCGCCGGCATCGCAGTCACGCCCGCGGATGGTCGTAGCGACAGCCGGGCTTTCCTTGCCAACAGGTGAGGCAGCACCACAGCAATCAAGGATGCTGCCGCCGTCAATGTCTTTACACGTCTACACGTTAGGAATTTTGTGATGCTCGATACCCAGAAGAACCGCCCCGCCGAGACCTTCCCCGCCCCCGAATGGGCGCCGGATCGCTGGCGCAACGTCCGCCGCAACTACACGCCGCGCGACGTGGAGCGGCTCGCCGGGTCCCTGCCGATCCGCAACACGCTGGCCGAGAATGGCGCCAGGCGCCTGTGGGAACTCCTGCATAAGCGTGACTATGTGCCGACGCTGGGCACCTTCACCGGCAACCAGGCCGTGCAGCAGGTCAAGGCCGGCCTCGAGGCGATCTACCTGTCCGGCTGGCAGGTGGCGGCTGACGCCAACACCTCGGGCAACATGTATCCCGACCAGAGCCTTTACCCGGTCGACAGCGTGCCCTCGGTGGTGCGCCGTATCAACAAGGCCCTGCAGCGTGCCGACCAGATCCAGACCATGGAGCGCGTCGACGGCAAGGGTGGCGAGCAGCTCGATTATTTCGTGCCTGTCATCGCCGATGCCGAAGCCGGCTTTGGCGGCCAGCTCAACGCCTATGAATTGATGAAGGCGATGATCGAGGCCGGCGCCGCCGCGGTGCATTTCGAGGACCAGCTCGCCTCGGAGAAGAAGTGCGGCCATCTCGGCGGCAAGGTGCTGGTGCCGACGCGCACCTTCATCAAGACGCTGAACGCGGCGCGCCTTGCGGCTGACGTGATGGGTGTGCCCACGCTGATCATGGCCCGCACCGACGCCGAGGCCGCCCGCCTGATCACCTCCGATGTCGACGAGGCCGACCGGCCCTTCATCACCGGAGAGCGCACGCCGGAAGGCTTCTATGTGCTCAAGGGCGGCTTCGAGGCGGCGATCGCCCGCGGCATTGCCTATGCGCCCTATGCCGACCTGATCTGGTGCGAGACCTCGACGCCGAGCCTGCCCGACGCCAAGCGTTTCGCTGAAGCCGTGCGCAAGGAGCATCCCGACCAGATGCTGGCCTATAATTGCTCGCCCTCGTTCAACTGGGCCAAGCATATGGATCCGGCGGCGATGAAGGCCTTCCAGCGCGAGCTGGGTGCGATGGGCTACAAGTACCAGTTCATCACGCTGGCCGGTTTCCACAACACCAGCTTCACCACCTTCGACCTCGCCCGCCGCTACAAGCAGGACGGCATGGCCGCCTATTCACAGCTCCAGCAGGCCGAGTTCGCCGCCGAGGCCCAAGGCTTCACCGCGACGCGCCACCAGCGCGAAGTCGGCACCTCCTATTTCGACGCCATCGCCACCATCCTCGGCGAAGGCCAGAGTTCGACGACCGCGATGGAGCATTCGACCGAAACGGCGCAGTTCTAAGCCTGAAAACAAGCACAAGCCTCGGCCGATCCCATCGGTCGAGGCTTTTTGCTGTTGTTGATACTGGCAATGCCGTGGTCACCCGGACTGTGGGCCGAAACGGGAGTTGCGGCGCAGAAGGCTCAGCCTTGCCACTCGAAATCGGCGGTGACCGGCACGGCGTCCTCGCGATCCTGGCTCGCCTCGTAGCCCCGCACGCGCAGGAGCCCGATGGCCGGATTGGCCTCCACGGCCAGACGGGTGATGTCGTAGCGTAGCGGCGGCTTCACCCAGCCGAAGGGAGCGGTGCTCGCGCCAGCGAAGGAGGCGATCGAGGCGCGGCGCTCTGTGCTGTCCTGGCGCGTATCCTCATCCTCGTTTGCGCCCCAGTTCTTGGCTGTGGCGCCGTAATTCCAGGTATTGGCCGCGGTGCTCGGGCCAAGATGGGTGACGAAGTCGCGATGCTTGCGCTCGATCACGCAGGTCTGCCCGGCCGCCGGGCCGACAAGGGTGAAGATGGTCTCGGCCGCGATGGGGGCCTTTTCCAGCTCGCGCCGCGCCGTGTCGAAATCCGCCGCCGTTTCGAATACTTGGCGCAGCACATGCATCGGGGGCGGCAAGCCGCCGCCCAATGCAGCGAAATTCGGTAGGCCCATGCCGCCCCAGCCATCCGTCGACGGGCCCTTGTTGATGGAGGCGGCGAAGCGCCCCGGCGCCATGGCCGTGAGAACGCCGACGGCGCCGGGCCAGGTCACGTTGTAGAACTCGCCGGCGGGCCCGCGCTGCCGGACCACCTCGACATGTCGGCCTAGCCCATCGAGATTCCAGTCGAGAGTCCGCAGCAGATGAGCATGGCGCCCGTCCGGTGATGGAGCGGCCAGCGTGGTGCAGCCCTATTCATAGGAGGTGTTGAGCATATAGACACCACTCTCCTTCAGGAGCGCGGCAATGGCATCCAACTCGCCGACATAGGGAGAGCCGCTGGCGCGCAACCAGGAGCGCGCGGCCGAATCGATCCCCGAGGCGCCCCACCGCGCCGTTACGGGCAATGAGGCAAGACAGGTCTGCAACAATTTGCGCATGGTCTCGACGTGCGCCCGCGCATGTTCGACCGGCCCACCGTCGCGGGCATCGAAA
Organism: Labrys sp. KB_33_2; assembly: GCF_052114505.1. NCBI lineage: Bacteria > Pseudomonadati > Pseudomonadota > Alphaproteobacteria > Hyphomicrobiales > Xanthobacteraceae > Labrys > Labrys sp. KB_33_2. The sequence goes on from NZ_JBFREW010000021.1 coordinate 76,396, forward strand.
AGCGGGATGTCGGGCAATCGTTCCGTTGCCTCCGCCGGCATGGCGGCAATACCCGCGATGCCGCACCCGATGCCAAATCCTGCTTTGAGAACGTCTCGGCGGTGGAACGGGGACATATGGAGGCGACTTCCTTTTCGAGCGCCGGACAGAAAGGTGGGACAGCAGGCGCTTGCACCTATCGTAACCTAAGTATCTCCCGCCTCGAAACTTGCGCGGTTGATGCCGTATTTCTGCAGCTTGTCGTAAAAGGTCTTGCGCGGGATGCCGAGGGTTTCCAGCGTGGTCCGCACGTCGCCTTTGTGCTTGGCGAGAGCCTCGCGGATCAACTCGGCCTCGTAGCGATCGAGGCGTTCGGGCAGGGAGGCGGTCTCGCCAGCCGGAGACGGCATAGCGGGTCGGCTGGCGGCCAGATCGATTTCGGCCAGGCCCAGCGCCACCCTTTCGGCGAAATGCACGATCTCGCGCACATTGCCCGGCCAGTCATGGCTGGCGAGGTGCTGGCGCATGGCCGGCGTCAGCATCGGCGCCTCGCGCTGGAAGCGCCGGCAGGCCCGGTCGAGATAGACGGCGAACAGCAGGGGGACGTCCTCGCGCCGTTCGCGCAGTGGCGGCAGGCGCAAGGTCACCACATTGAGGCGATGGAACAGGTCCTCGCGGAAGCTTCCCCGGTGCGCGGGGGACCCGAGGTCGCTCTTAGCGGCGGCGACTACGCGCAGGTCGACCTGCCGGGCCGTGTTGGAGCCGAGCGGGGTGATCTCGCGCTGCTCCAAAACGCGCAGCAGGCGGGCCTGGGCGCTGAGCGGCATGCTCTCGATCTCGTCCAGGAACAGGGTGCCGCCGCTCGAATGCTCGATCAGGCCGACGCGCTTCTTCAACGCACCGGTGAAGGCGCCGCTCTCATGGCCGAACAGCTCGCTTTCCAGCACCGTCTCGGGCAGGGCGCCGCAATTGAGGGCGACCAGGCGCCCGCTACGCCGGCGGCCGAGATGATGGAGCTGGTCGGCCACCAATTCCTTGCCGGTACCGGTTTCGCCCACGATCATCACGTCGACATCGGCATCGGCCACGGCCCTCAGCGTTTCACGCAGGCGCTCCATCGCGGGGGCATCGCCGAGCAGAGGAGAGGGAGCGTGGGCCTCCTCCGCGGCCTGGCGCAGACGCCGGTTTTCCATCACCAGCGCCCGCTTTTCGGTGGCGCGCCTCACGCTCTGGATCAACCTGTCGGAGGCGAAGGGCTTGGGCAGGAAATCATAGGCTCCCTCGCGCATCGCCTCGACGGCGGTGGCGATGTCGCCATGGCCGGTGATCATGATCACGGGCAGGTCGGGATCGCGGGCGCGCAGCGTGCGGAACAACTCCATGCCGTCGATACGCGGCATGCGCAGATCGGTGATCACCACACCCGGAAAGCGTTCGTCGATGGCCTTGAGGGCTGCAACGGCGGATTCGAACAGGAAAGGCTCGAAACCGGCAAGCCGCAGCGTCTGCGCATTGGCTTCGCGCAGGACGGCGTCGTCGTCGACGAAAGCAACGGGTGGGGTCGAGCTGACACTCATGGCCCGTCCCTCGCCGAGAGAAGGCCCGCAATGATGGGGGGCGGAGGCCGAACGAAGTGGAATACCGAAGCGTTGCCCATGCCGTTCATCCTTCTTTCTCCGCGCGCTTCAGTGTCACCAGGAAGCGGCAGCCCTGGCCAGGCTGGCTTTCGACCTCAAGGCGGCCGCCGAATTCCTCCACGATATCCTTGGAAATCACCAGGCCGAGGCCAAGACCGCCAGGCTTGGTGGTGGTGAAGGGCGTGAATAGGGCGGCCGTCACCTCTGGTGCGAGTCCGGGGCCGTTGTCGGAGACGGAAAGCCGGACCAGCTCCCCTTCGCCGGTTATGCCGATATGGATAGCCTGGTCAGGTTGCTCTTCCATTGCTTCCAGGGCGTTCTGGAGGAGATTGACCAGCACCTGCTCGAGCCGCACGCGATTGGCTGCCACCTGCAGACCGTCCACAACCGGATCGACCTCGATCTCGGTGCCCTGGCGCCGAGCCCGGATGCCGACCAGCAAAAGCGCACCATCGAGCACGTCGCGCAGGGCGACGGGACCGATATCACCGCTGGCCTTGCGGGCGAAGCGGCGCAATTGCGCGATGATGTCGGCGATCTTCTCGGTCAGCCCGGCAATGGTCGCAAGGTTCTGGCGCGCCGGCACCGGTTCGCTGCGATCAAGAAAGATGGCGGCGTTGTCGGCGAAACTGCGTATGGCGGCGACCGGCTGGTTCACCTCATGGGCCAGGCCGGCCGTGATCTGGCCGAGCAAGGCGAGGCGGTTGGCCTGCGTGAGTTCGTCTCGCGCGGTTTGCAGCTTAGCCTCGACCTTGCGGCGTTCGTCGATCTCAGCGGAGAGGAGAGCGTTGCTCTGGCTGAGGTCGAGCGTGCGCGCCTCGACGCGATGCTCCAGTTCGATCTGGGCCTCGGTGAGTTCGGCGGTGCGCGCGATCGCGCGCTGGCGCCGGTGCAGGAGAATACCGAGCAGAACCAGCGTGGCGCCGACCAAGGCGAAGGTGATGGAGCGCAAGGTCGCGGCACCCGCGGCGAGGGCGCGCGCGGCCGGCTGGAGCAGGTGCAGCTGCCAATTCGTTGAAGGAACCTCGCTTACGCTGGCAAGATGCAGCCCGCTGCCGCGCAGGGAGACGAAGTCCGCGCCCGGCGTGGCCTGGCCGCGCCGGATCGGCAGTACGGCCAGTGGCGAGTCGCCGAATTGCAGCGAAGTGCGAATGTTTGCTGCTTCCTCGGCGGGGATTGAAGCCTGCGCCATGAAACGCCATTCCGGTTGGCTGGTCAGCAGCACGATGCCGCGAGGGTCGGTGACGTAGACGATGGCGCCTGAGCGATGCCAGTCCTCCTCGACCGAGAAGAACTCCACCTTGACCACGATCACGCCCTGCATGCTGCCCGGCCCTTCGATGCGGCGGGCGATGTAGAGGCCGGGGCGCTGACTGACCGTGCCGAGAGCGAAGTGCTCGGTGTCTCCCTTGGCCACTGCCTCGGTGAAATAGGGGCGGAAAGCGTAATTGGTTCCGACGAAACTGATGTCCTCTTTCCAGTTGGAAGAGGCGATCGCCAGGCCCGTGCGGTCGATCAGATAGATCACGGCCGAGCGCGCGCCGGCATTCAGGCTTTCGAGCTTGGCATTCATGGCGCCAATATGGGACGCATCCGGCGCGCTCAGGGTGGCGAGCACATCAGGATCACGCGACAGCACCAGGGAGAGCGTGCGCTGCTTTTCCAGTTCGCTGCGCAGCACGGCGATATCCAGCGTGGCGCTGCCGGCGGCCTGGGCCCTGAGCGCCTCGGCCGCCTGGCGCGTGCCGTAATTGCCGGCGAACCAGACGGCGAGCGCCAGGCTTACCAGGCTCAGGCCGGCGAAAATCAGCCATTCGATCCGTCGCCTCTGCCGTCTGTGTGTTGCTCCGCTCATCGGTCTCCTGCTGCCATCGTTCAAAGTCAAGCATGTGCGGAAATCCGCACATGGGCAAGGCCGCTGTGCGGACCTCCGCTCAGGGTGCTCTGGCGATGCCACTGGACGCGAACTATGAAATCAAGCAATATCAATAGCATAAGATCTTGGCACGAGACTTGCTGTCTATTGAGCAGCCGCTAGCAGAATGCGGCGTCGAGGAAACCTTTGGGCCAGGCCGCTTGCCAAGGCCCCACGGAGGAACAGATGATCTCCCTCAGCGAGATGCCCAAGGCGGAAGCTCCGCGCAAGCGCCCTTTCTATGCAAACCTCTACTTCCAGGTCCTTGTCGCGATCGCGCTGGGTATCCTGCTCGGTCATTTCTACCCCGATCTCGGCAAGTCTCTGAAGCCGCTGGGTGACGCCTTCATCAAGCTGGTGAAGATGGTGATCACCCCGGTGATCGCTCTCACCGTGATCACCGGCATTGCCGGCATGAGCGATCTCAAGAAGCTCGGCCGCGTCGTCGGCAAGGCCTTCATCTATTTTCTTACCTTCTCCACCCTGGCCCTGATCATCGGCCTGCTGGTCGGCAATATCGTGCAGCCGGGCGCGGGTCTGAACATCAATCCGGCCACGCTGGATCCCAAGGCGGTGGCGGATTATGCCGCCAAGGCGCACGACCAGACCATCACCGGCTTCCTGATGAACATCATCCCCAACAACCCGATCAGCGCGCTGGCGGGTGGGGACGTGTTGCAGGTGCTGTTCTTCTCGGTGGTGTTCGGTATTGCGCTGGCCCAGATCGGCAGTGCAGCCGAACCGCTGATGGTCGTGCTGAACTCGGTCTCGCGGGGCATGTTCCGGCTGGTCGCCATTCTGATGAAGGCCGCGCCCATCGGTGCCTTCGGCGCCATGGCCTTCACCATCGGCGCGTATGGCATCGGCTCGGTCGCCAATCTCCTGATGCTGATCGGCACCTTCTATCTGACCTCGCTGCTTTTCGTACTGGTCGTGTTGGGTACGGTCGCCTGGTATAACGGCTTCTCGATCCTCGCCTTGATCCGCTACATCAAGGAAGAACTGCTGCTGGTGCTCGGCACTTCCTCTTCCGAAGCAGCTCTCCCCAGCTTGATGGACAAGATGGAGCGGGCCGGCTGCCGCAAGTCGGTGGTGGGCATCGTCATTCCCACCGGCTATTCTTTCAACCTCGACGGCACCAACATCTACATGACCCTGGCGGCGCTGTTCATCGCGCAGGCCACCGGTATCCAGCTGAGCTGGGGCGACCAGATCCTGCTGCTCCTCGTTGCCATGCTGAGCTCGAAGGGCGCGGCCGGCATCACCGGCGCCGGCTTCATTACCCTGGCGGCGACGCTGGCCGTGGTGCCCGCCGTTCCGGTTGCCGGCATGGCGCTCATCCTCGGCATCGACCGCTTCATGTCCGAATGCCGCGCGCTCACCAACCTGGTCGGCAACGCCGTCGCCACCATCGTGGTGGCCCGCTGGGAGGGCGAACTCGACAAGGCCCAGCTCGCGGCCGCGCTGAGCGGTGACGACGTGCCGCAAACGGTGGCCGCCGCGGCCTGAGATTGCTCGACCGACAAGACAGGAAAGGGGCGGGCCGGTGGTCCGCCCTTTTTTATGACAAAGACGCTACGCGTTCGTTCGTCACGGGATGATCCTCAGACCTGCAATTCCAGGTCTGCCGTGATAGGGGTGGCGTCGCTGCGATCGAGTGTTGCTTCATAGCCGCGCACACGCAGGCTGCCCTGGCGAGCGTCGGCTTCGACGGCAAGGCGGGTGATGGCGTTGCGCAGGGGCGGCTCCACCCAGGCAAAGGGCGCCATGGCCCGGCCGGCATGGGCAGCGATCGCCAGGCGGCGGCTGGGACTGTCGCTTTCGGACAGCGCACCATTGTTCCAGCTGGGCGCGTTGGCCCAATCATTGGCGGCCGCCACTGGGCCGGACTGCGTGACGAAAGCCTCTGGTCTGCGTTCGATCACGCAAGTCTCGGCGGGCGAAAGGCCGGTCAGCGTGAAGATCGTCTCGGCGGCGATCGGTATGCGTTCCAGCAGGTCCCGCGCGGTGGCGAAATCGGGAGCCTCCTCGAAGGCGCGTCGGAGCAGGTGCATGGCGGGCATCAGGCCACGCCGCACACCGGACAGATCTGGCACGGTGGCGCCGCTGGCGCTTGCCGCGCCGGCCGGCGCTGGGCCCTTGTTGATCGAGGCCGCAAAGCGGCCTGGCGCCAAGGCCGTCAGCACGCCCACGGCGCCCGGCCAGGTCACATTGAGGAACTCACCAGCGGGACCACGCTGCCGCACGACTTCGACAAAACGGCCGAGGCCGTCAAAATCCCAATCGAGCGTCCGTAGCAGCCGGGCGCTGCGTCCGTCCGGCGCCGCCGCTGCCAGCGTGGTGCAGCCCCATTCATAGGCTGCGTTGATCAAGAAAGCGCCGGGCATCGGCAGGAGCGCGGCGATCGTCTCGATCTCGCCGACATAGGGCGAGGGGCTGGCGAGCAGCCAAGCGCGTGCCGCATGGTCGAGCAGATCCACCTCGCCATGGGCGGCGGCCGGGATCGAGACCAGACAGGATCGAAGCAAGCCCCGCATCGCTTCCGGGCGAGCCCGGGCATGGGCGACGGGACCGCCCTCGCGCGCGTCGAAAATCGGAATGGGTGCAAGCGTTGCCCGCTTGCTTTCCGGCAGGCCGGCGCGTGGGAAAGGGATGACGCTCATGGGCCCCCCTGAGAACGATCGCCGAAAGTATTCAGGCTTTCGCACGCATTGTCATCCGGCAATCTTGTTACCGGGCTTCAAAGCCCCGCGACCGCAAATAGAGCGGCCGCGGCCAGGCGGCGGTCGGGAGGATCTTGCATGGGTAAGGTTTTGTACCTGGTAAACCATGTCTCGATCTTGAGTTGACGTAAAAACCCACTGTTACAGGAACGCAACAACCTTGCTGAATTGAGACATCGGCGTGACAGAATCGCGATGAAACGGCGGCGTTGGCCGTTACGAAGGGGTCAATATTCTGGTACGAAGAATCATGAGTTCTAATGAGCCATCCGCAAGCAGTGCTTACTTGCTCGTGGTCTGACAAAAGCAAAAGGCGGCTGAGATTACACAGCCCGACCTGCCCTAACGGCGGGTAATGATATGGGGGAACGAATGCAAAGAAAGACCCAACTCGCATTCCTGCTCATGGCCGGCGTTTCGCTTACGGCGAGCCAGGCCTATGCCGGCTCCTTCGCCCTACGCGAGCAGAGCACTATTGGTCTTGGCCAGGGCTTTGCAGGTGTCGCGGCAGGATCGGGCGGTCTCAGCTCCATGTATTGGAACCCCGCCACGATGACCGCCATCCCCGGCTGGCAGTCCCAGTGGTCGGTGAGCGGCATTTTCCCTCAAGTCGACATCACGCCGACGACCGGAACGACCTTGCCTGGTAGGGCATCGTTTGGCGACATCGGCCAAGATGGCATAATCGCAGCGGGATATACCTCTTATCAGGTCAACGATCGGCTGTGGATCGGCCTTGCCACCAACACGCCTTTCGGCTTGGTCACCAAGGATCCCTATGGGTCGCCGGCTCAGACCTATGGGCGTAGCTCCAAGGTCATGTCTTTCGACATCAATCCGACCATCGCCTATAAGGTGACGGATTGGCTCTCGATCGGCCTCGGATTCCAGGCCATGTATTTCAAGACACGCCTCACATCAGCTCCAGCTCCGGGCGCATCCAGTGCTATCCTCAAAGGCGACAGCTGGGGGTACGGCCTGACAGCAGGTGTCATGATCACGCCCATGGAAGGAACGACCATCGGTATTGGCTATCGTTCTGCCGTAAAGCAGGATTTGGACGGCACCTTGGATTTTCCCAATGTTCCTGGTGCTCCTCCGGGAAGTGTATTGCCGCCTGGCCGCTACAAGATCAACGCGGATTTGACCCTTCCGGACCAGATCACAATCGGCATCCGGCAGACCGTGACGCCTGACCTTACGCTCTCAGCGGGCTTTGAATGGACGAAATGGAGCAATCTTGGCGTAATTCCGGTTATCGGAAAATCGAGTGTAGCGGCAGGCCAACAGGTCACCAGCTTGCCGTTTCAATATGACGATGGCTATTTTGCTTCCATCGGTGCGGAGTATTCTTGGAGCCCGGAACTGACGCTGCGCGCGGGCCTCGGCTATGAGTGGTCTCCGATTTCGGATCGCAATCGCGACGTGCGTCTGCCCGACAGCGATCGTATCCATGCGTCGGTTGGCCTTGGCTATAAGATCAACAACAAGCTATCGGTCGATTTTGCCTACTCGCACCTGTTTGCGGTGAACGGCGATATCAAGCTCGATCCCAACAATACGCATTGGAACCCGCGGGTACCGGTTCGCTTCTTTGGCAATGTCGACGCCTCGGTCGACATCGTCTCGGCCAGCTTGACCTATCGCTGGGATGATCCGAGCGAACCCAACCGGCCGGGTATCTTCAAGTAAGACACGGGTACGTCAATAAAAAGCCTTCGCGCAGGGTCCGACCGGCGCGAAGGCTTTTTTGCGTCGTGCTGCAGTTTACGGCTTTGACATCCCGGCGCCCTTCGTCTTGTCGGGCAGCGAAGGGCGCCGGGCATTTCTTCTAGCCGGTTGAAAAGTCTCAGGCGCTCCAGGCCACGGTGGTTTGGCGCTGATCGCCGAGCTTCTCGATGCCGAGCGTCATGACATTACCGGGCTTGAGGTAGCGTGGCGGCTTCATGCCCATGCCGACGCCCGGAGGCGTGCCGGTGGTGATGACGTCGCCGGGTTCCAGGATCAGGAACTGCGAAATGTAGTGCACGATGTGGGCGACACCGAAGATCATCGTCTTGGTCGAGCCGGTCTGCACACGCTGGCCGTCGACATCGAGCCACATCGAAAGGTTCTGCACGTCGCCGACCTCGTCGGGCGTGACCAGCCAGGGGCCGAGCGGACCGAAGGTCGGGCAGCCCTTGCCCTTCATCCATTGGCCGGAGCGCTCGATCTGATAGGCGCGCTCGGAGACGTCGTTGCAGACGGCATAGCCGGCGACGTAGGAGAGGGCATCCTTCTCCTCGACATAGGAAGCACGGCTGCCGATGATGATGGCAAGCTCCACTTCCCAGTCCGTCTTCTCCGAGCCGCGCGGAATGACGACATCGTCATTGGGGCCGACCACGCAGGACGGTGCCTTGTTGAACAGCACCGGCTCCTGGGGGATCGGCATGTTGCTCTCGGCGGCGTGGTCGGCATAGTTCAGGCCGACTGCGATGAAGTTGCCGGGCTGGCCGACGCAGGAGCCCAGGCGAGGATTGCCGGTGACTTCCGGCAGCGAGGCTGGCGAGAGAGCGGCGATCCGGGCCAAAGACTGTGGAGACAGGGCATCGCCCTTCCAATCGGCGATATGCGCCGACAAGTCCCTGATCTTGCCATCCGCATCGATCAGGCCGGGCTTTTCCGAGCCCGGCTTGCCATACCGTACCAGCTTCATAGTGGAGTCCTTTGGTCGAGAGCTGCAGCCCTTCGGGCTGTCCTTGAAATCATCGATCATGAAGGCCGGTCTGTATCGGGCGTGCACCCTCGACCAGCCGGGGCGGATCATGCCCGAACGAGGGGACCTATCGCAAGTATTGTCTGAGAAATGCGCGTGATTGTTTCACGGGTGCGCTGGCGTCTTGCCCACTCTTCCTTCTTCCAATGGTGCCCTTCCAAGAGCAGGCTTCCAGCCTATGAGCGCTAACTTTGGGTGGTGGCACCAGATTGGAGGGTCGATCTCCAGATCGACCATCTTGGAAATGTCGAGCCAGATAGAGGACAAAGGTGGTCGATCTCGCTCCATCAATTGATGGAGCTGTGGAGATCGACCCTCCACGCTACCTGCGCCTCCATTCGCAAAAGTTAGCGCCTATGGGTAAGATGCCTGCGCACCCGGCAATAAGAAAGCCCGCGCAGATCGAGCTGCGCGGGCCTCGTCATTATTCGTGGAAAGGACGCCTGGCCTATCAGGCGGAATGGCTGTCGCCGCCGTTGCGAGCGGTGTTGCGCTCGGCCATGAAGCGATCGAACTCTTCCTTGTCGCGGGCGCGGCGCAGATTGGTGACGAATTCGCCGAAGGCGCGGCCTTCTTCCTCGAGGCGTCGACGTTCCTCTTCCAGGCGTCGCAGCGTCTCGCGGCGATAGTCGTCGAAAGCGGCATTGCCCGTGGCTGACCAGCCATGGCCGGCATAGCTACGCTGATCGCGGCCGAAACCGGCGAATTCGGCCTTGGCTCGCTCGAAGCCCTCACGTACCTTTTCCCTAGGGAAACGGTCGCCCCAGATGAAATAGGCCAGCGCCGCCAGGCCAAGCGGCCACCAGATCAGAAACCCGGCGATCACCGCCACGACATGCAGCGGATGCCAGCGGCCACGTGTAGAACAAGAGGTCATTATCCTCTCCCATGTTGCAACCCAGCAATCGAGCAATTGGGGGTGGCGAGGGGCGGCTTCAAGGGTACAAGCCGAAGTTGTGTCCGATTTAATCTTGGCGATCGTCGCAGCAGCGACGGCCCCGTCCCATTCATTGCCTGGCAAATTCATTTGGCGGCGATGGTCTGCCGCAAAGTTGCCGCGATCGAAAGCTCTGTGGGAGTGCGTGCTGGGCCGGGCGCAATCCTTGAGGTGTGGAATGAGTGGCGCTTGCACCGAAGGCGTCGACACAGGCTTTATGACTTTGGGGGTGGCAAAGGTCGCTTTCCTCGGCGTCGTCCAGGGTATCACCGAGCTGATGCCGATTTCCTCGACGGCCCATATGAGACTGGTGCCGGCCCTTCTTGGTTGGCAGGATCCGGGATCAGCCTTCTCCGCGGCCATGCAACTTGCGGCCTTGTGCGCCGTGGTCAGCTATTTCTGGAGGGATATCCGATCGATCACCAGCGGATCGCTGGCGGCCGTGCGGACAGGGGATTGGATGTCGCCGAAATTTCGCCTGGCGGTGGGCGTGGTGCTGGGCACTATCCCGATCGTGGTGGCTGGCTTGCTGCTTGCACCACTTCTCAACCGGTGCGACAGCCCCTTGCGCGCCCTGCCGGTGATCGGTTTTGCCTGCCTTGTCATGGGCGGCCTGCTCGCCGCGGCGGAACTCATGGCCCGTCATGAGCGCAGGGTCGAAGACATGCGGTTGCGCGATGCCCTGATCGTCGGGCTTGCGCAGGTCGGCGCGCTGATCCCCGGTGTGTCCCGGTCCGGCTCGACCCTGACCGCCTCGCTGTTTCGCGGCTTCTCGCGGGAGGAGGCCGCGCGCTTTTCCTTCCTTCTCGGCATTCCCGCCATTGCCTTGGCCGGCCTGCACGAAATCACCACGCTTTTGCGGGCTCACCTCTCCACGGAGGGCTGGCTGATCTTGCTGGTCGGCCTGGTGGTCGGAACGATTTCGTCCTTCGCGGCCCTGTGGGGGCTGATGCGTATCCTCGAGCGCTTTTCGACCTGGCCTTTCACCATCTACCGCATCTTGCTCGGTGCCGTCGTGCTGTGGGTCGCCTATCACTAGAGTAGGGGGCGTTCATGAGTGAACGCTTGTTTGCTCTAGTTCTTTGTTTCGGAGCGTCTATGCCATTTGAGGTGATTCAGCCTCCGCGCAAGACGCCGTAAGAGAAAAGGGGACGAAAGAGCATCGATGTCCCATCGGACATATCGCCTGTCATAAAACCATGAACTGAATCGTGTTTGTGACAATCAGGATGCGTCGTCGATTTCGCTGATGTCTGCAGCAAAGCGCATCAAAGCAAGCGCTCTATGCTCTCTTGCTTGTTTCGACGATACGTTTTGGGCCGGTTGAGGATGGTGCCATGAACAGCGAAAGCGAAGGCACGCGCTATCGAGCGCTCTTTATCTCGGATGTGCATCTTGGGACGCGTGGTTGTCAGGCCGATATGCTGCTCGACTTCCTGCGCGCCTATGACGCCGAGACGATCTATCTGGTCGGCGACATTGTCGACGCCTGGCAGCTGAAAAGTGGTTGGTACTGGCCGCAGGCGCATAACGATGTGGTGCAGAAGCTGCTGCGCAAGGCCCGCAAGGGCGCGCGCATGGTCTATATTCCCGGTAATCACGACGAGTTCCTGCGTGATTTCCCCGGGCATCATTTCGGTGGCATCGAGGTGATCGAGCAGACAGTGCATGTGGCTGCTGACGGCAAGCGCTATCTGGTGATGCATGGCGATGCCTTCGACGTGGTGGTGCGCCACGCCAAGTGGCTGGCCTTGCTTGGCGACTGGGCCTATGTCACGGCCTTGGGTGTCAATACCTGGCTGAACGCCATTCGCCGGCGCCTCGGCCTATCCTATTGGTCGCTGTCCGCCTGGGCCAAGCTCAAGGTGAAGAACGCCGTCAGTTTCATCGGCCATTTCGAAGAGACCTTGGCCAAGGAAGCCAAGCGGCTGAACTGCGACGGGGTCATCTGCGGCCACATCCATCACGCCACGCTACGCGATCTCGATGGCGTCACCTACATCAACTCCGGCGATTGGGTCGAAAGCTGCACGGCTATCGTCGAGCATTTCGATGGTCGTTTCGAACTGGTGCGCTGGAGCGAACTCGTTCGTCAGGCCAACAAGCCGCCGGAACTCCAAGGCGAGACGCTGGTCCCTCAGCGTGCCGCCTGAGCCGGTCCCGTGAAGATCCTGATTGCCACCGACGCCTGGCGTCCGCAGGTCAACGGCGTTGTCCGGTCCCTGGAACAGACGGCTGCGGCAGCCTCGCGGCAGGGCGTTGAGATAGAATTCCTGGCGCCGGACCGCTTCTGGTCGGTGCCGATGCCCTCCTATCCGGAGATTCGTCTCGCCATGCCGCCGCTCGGCGCCATCGAAAGGCATATCGAGGCCGAGAAGCCGGACTATGTCCATATCGCCACCGAGGGGCCGATCGGCCTGCTCACCCGCCGGGTCTGCCTGAAGAAGGGCCGCCCCTTCACCACCAGCTATCACACCCGTTTTCCTGAATATCTCGCCGCACGTGTCCCGGTGCCGCTCGACTGGAGCTATCGTTGGATCCGGCGTTTCCACAATGCCGGAGCGGGTACCATGGTCTCCACCCCGGCCCTGGAGCGTGAACTGGCGGGTCGCGGCTTCAAGCGGCTGATGCGCTGGTCGCGAGGGGTCGATGCGGAATTGTACAGGCCCAGGCCCGTGCGCGTTTTCGACCTGCCCGGACCCATCTTCCTCTATGTCGGGCGGGTTGCGGTCGAGAAGAATATCGAGGCCTTTCTCGGTCTCAAGCTGCCTGGTTCGAAAGTGGTGGTGGGGAGCGGCCCGGCCTTCGAGATGCTGCGCTCACGCTATCCGGACGTGCACTTCGCCGGCATGCTGGAGGGAGAGGACCTGGCAAAGGCCTATGCTTCGGCGGATGTCTTCGTGTTTCCGAGCCTGACCGACACATTCGGCATCGTCCTGCTCGAAGCGATGGCCAGCGGCCTGCCGGTGGCAGCCTTTCCGGTGACGGGGCCGATCGACGTGATCAGCACCGGCAAAACGGGTATCCTCGACAACGACCTCGCTCTGGCGGCGCTGGCGTGTCTCGAGCTCAAGCCCGCCGATGCGCGTGCAGAGGCGCTGAAATATTCCTGGGACGCTTGCGCCCGCCAATTCGTCGCCAATGTGGTAGAGGCCTGCGGCCGGGCCAAGACCACGCCTGCGCCGTCCGGAGCTGTCAAGCAAGGGCAGACCAGGCTGCCGGCCTGATCCCAAGGCCGGTAATAACGGCCAGCATTGAGCTCGCAATGATGGGCCAGCAAGTCAAATTCAATGCAGATTGGTCGCGGCCACGACCCCATCCGAATCGCAACAGCTCATACCCGCGACAGCAGCAGGCGGATACCGGCGAAGCCGAAGAACAGCGCCAGCGTGGCTTCGATCCAGCGCCGCGCCCTCTGATAGAGGCGAACCATGGGCCGGGCGGAAAAGATCAGGGCATAACCGCCGAAGGTGGTCAGTCCGATCACCGCACAGCCGGCGATGATCGCCAAGGCTGTATGCCCAGGGGCGTCCGACTTGAGGCCGAGCGACATGATGGCGATCCAGGCAAGGATCGACTTCGGATTGGTCAGATGCAGCATCAGGCCACGCCAATAGAGCTGGCGATAATCGATCGGGCCGTGTTCTTGCCTTGCCTCGTCCTGGCCGGCCTTGAGGGCGGAACGAGCCGATTTGATCGCCAGATAGAGGAGATAGAGGCCGCCGCCGATCTTGATGGCGGTGAGGGCATTGGCATAGGTGGCGAGAAGGGTGGAAACACCGGTGGCCGCCAGCACGGCCCAGATCATCGAGCCCGTCATGATGCCGGCCGCCAGTATCAGCGCCGGCAGGCGCCCCTGTCCCATGGCCACGCCCATGATGGCCATGTTGCTCGGACCGGGGCTGGCTACCGCGATGGTGTAGACCATGTAGACGGCGAGCAAGGCATGGAATTGATGAAACAGGGCGTCAGCCATCGGGAACGTCTCACTGAAACGCCAGGCTTTTGGCGGGTTGGCAAATAATTGACTGACAATAGCGGTACAAGGCTTCCGCGCAAGCGCGGGTTCGGCGCGGCAGCAATGTCGTCGGCCCAAGGAAAAAGGCCCCGAAAACTCGGGGCCTTTTTCATTCTCAACCAAACGGTCGCGGACTGCCTGTTTGCGGCGGTGCTCAGGTGAGCTTGCCGGCCGCATGCGCCAGGATTGTATAGACCTTGCCGGAATCGGCGGTGAGATAGGTCCTTGCCATGTTGCCGCTGCGGTCCTCGCGGTCCACTTCGGCAATGAGCTGCTCGAACTCCTGGACATAGCGGTCCACCGTCGCCTGGAACTCCGCATCGCGGCGATAGCGCCGGCGGATTTCCTCGAAGGCCTGCTGGCCCTGCAGTGTGTAGAGCCGGCGCGAGAAGGCGTTGCGCTCGCCGCGACGGTAGCGATCCCAGACCTCGGCGACAGCGTCATGTTCGACCATCTTGGCGATGTCGACCGAGAGCGTGTCGAGGGAGGATGCCATGACCGCCGGCGTGTTGGCCTGGGGGGCCGCTTCGGGCTCGTCACGCGAGGCGCGCGCCAGCACTTCCGAGAGCCAGCCAGTGCCGCGCCGCTCGCCTCGCGAGGCAGGTGCTGCCACGGCGGTTCCGCGAGCCGGAGCAGCCGGCTTCAGGTCGGGCACCGGGGGCAGCGTGCCGGCGCGCGGCATTTCCGTCCGGCGGGCAGAGGTTTCGGGTGTCACCTCGGCGCGCTCGCGCAACCGGAGCGGGGCAGGGATCGGCCGGTCCGTCGGCTCGGCTATATCGAGCGAGCGGCTGGAGCGGCTGACGATATCGGCGAGGTCGTTCAGGGCCTGGATCTGCTCGGCCACGACGCGGCGCATGGTGGCGGTGGAGTCCGACGTCTCCTTCGGGATCTCCAGCAGGCCGCGCTTGAGCTCGGAGCGGGTGGCTTCCAGCTCCTGCTTCACGGTCTGGGTCATGCCACGCATCTCCTGGGCCACTTCGGCAAAACGCTCGGTGGCGTTGCCGAACAGGCCGGAGATTTCCTGCACTGCCTGCTCATAGGTCGACTTGAGGGCGGTGGAGGTGCGATCGCGCTCCTTGCCGGTAGTGGCACGGATGAGTTCGAACTGATCCGCAATGGCCTGCGCCGTGGTGTTGGCGTTATCGGCGAGCAGGCCACTGGTCTGGCGCGCCTTGCTTTCGGCATTGGCGAGCTTTTCCTCGATCACCTCGGCGAAGGATTTCATCATCGCTTCCATTGCCTCGACCTTGCCGCCCACAGTGGTGACCAGGGCCTCCAGGGTGGCGCGACGTTCATCGAGAGCCTGGTCGACACGCGTCTGCGTATCGGTCAGGACTGCAGCGGCGCTGGTGAGGTGATTGCTTTGTTCCTCCAGGCGGTCGGCCATGGTGCCGACATCGCTGATGACGTGAGAGGCAAGGTCGCGCAGCGTCGAGACCTGATCGCCGACACGATCGGTCGCGCCGCTGGTCTGATCGGCCAGGCTCAGCATGGTCGACTGGAAATCGCGCATGCGATCGGCCAGGCCTCCCTCGATGGCATCAAGTGCCTTGGTGGAACTGTCGAGTGACTCGTGCAGGGCGGTGTTGGTGCCGGCGACCCGATCCAGCAGTCCGCTGATTTCCTCACGCAGTCGTGCCTGCAGCGAGCCGAGGTCACCGATCGCCTGGCTGGCCTTGGTTTCGATGGAGGAGGAGAGGGCCAGCGAAGAGGCCTCCAGCGCCTGGCTCAGTTCGGAACGCTTGGTCGAGAGGGCCTCGACCAGGTCGCCGCCCTTCTTGCCGATCAGGTCGGCAAGCTCTCCTGCCCGCTCGTCGAGCGCCTTGGCCACCGTCTGGGCGATATCGCCGAGTTCGCTGGACATGCTGGTGCTGCGCGTGGACAGCGTCTCGACCAGGAACTGGCCGCGCTCGTCGAGAATCCTGGCGATCTCGCCGGAGCGGGCGCCCAGCAGGCTGGCGAGGGCGCTGGTCTTGTCACGCAACTGGGTGCTGACATCGCCCGAGATCTGGTTCAGCGTGTCGATCAACTGCTGACCACGCTCGCTGAGCAGGCCTGCCATGGCGTTGGTGCGGGTATCGAGCAAGGCATTGATCTCGTCCGCACGCTCGCCCAGCTTGGCGCTGACGTCGCCGGACAGGCGGCTGAGCGTCGCGTCGACAGAGGCGACATTCTGCAGGAGATCGACCGAGACGTTCTGTACTCTCTCGCTGAGCGTGTCGGCGATATGCAGTCCGCGCGAGTCGAGGGCGTCCGAGAGATCGGCGAGGCGGCCGAGAACGTCCTGCTCGAAGCGGGTGATCCGCGAGTCGAGGGCATGCGCGATGTCGTCGGCACGCGTGCTGAGGGCGCGATCGATTTCGCTGACCTTGCTGGACAGCGTGTCCGCGATGGCGGTGGTCTTGCTGTCGAACTGGGCTGCGATCTCGGCGGCCTTGACCGTCAGGTCATTGCTCATCAGCGAAGAGCGGCTGTCGATATGCGAGGTCAGGTCCTCTGCGCGAGCGCTAAGTGTTTCGGTCAGATCGGTACCCTTGTTGCCGAGCGCCACGACGATGTCGTCAGCGCGGCGTGACAGGGTGTCGGTGATCGTGGCGCTGCGGCCGTCGATGAGCGAGGTGATCTCGCGGGCCCGCCCGTCGAGCAGGGTGCCGATCGCCTGGGTCCGCTCGTCGATGAGGGTGCTGATCTGCGTGGCGCGGCCCCCCAGCAACTCGTCGATGGCACTGCTTCGGCCATCCAGGAGATCGCTGATCTGGGAAGCACGGTTGTCGAGCACGCTGCCGATAGCGGCGGCGCGGCCGTCGAGCAGGTCGCTGGCCTCGCGGGCCTTGGCTTCCAGCGTGGCACCGACTTCCTTGCCGCCTTCGCCAAGCAGCTTGGCGAGTTCGAGCGTACGGGTCGCCAGGGTCTCGTTGAGCGACCGGGCCCGGCTGTCCAGGCCCTGATCGATCCGGGCGAGGCGGCCTTCGATAGTCTGGGCGACGTCGCTCGCCTTGGTGGTCAGGCGGTCATCCAAATCGGCCAGTTGCCCATCGAGCGCCGCCAGCTTTTCTTCCAGCGTATGTGCGACGGAGGCCGTGTGGGTGCCGAAACGCGCATCGAAAGCCTCGAGCTTGCCGCCGAGCAGTTCGGCTGCATGGGCCGTGTGGCCCTGCACTTGATCGGTAAGGCGGGTGCCGTGCAGGCGGATAGAACTCTCGAAGCCGAGCAGCTTCTGGGCGAGGTCGTCGCTGAGAGCCCGGGAATCGTCGCCGATACGGGCGGCGAGGGCATGGCCGCGGTTGCTGACGATATCGTCGAGCTCGGCGATCTGGCGTTCCAATGACTGGTTCACCTCGCCGATGCGCTGGCTCATGCCTTGCTCGAAGACCTTGAGCTGATTGTCCAGCGTGGCGTGGATGGTGGTCGCGTTCGACTGGAACTTGGTCTCGAAGGTGCTGAGCTTGTCGGCAATCGCGCCATGGATGACGTCGGTATTGGCCGCGACCTGCGCCTGCAGCGTAACCAGGCGCTCGTCGAGCGCATCCTGCAAGGCGGAGGAGTTGTTGAGGAAGTGCGTCTCGAACGAGCCGAAGCGCTGGTCGAGCGAGGAGCGCACCAGGGCCGTGTTGCTGGCGAAGCGCATCTCGAAGGCGGCCAGACTGTCGTCGAGCGCGGCCTGGGTGTTCTGCACATCGCCGTTGAAGCGGCTCTGGAAGTCGCCGAGACGGGCGGCGAGATCGGCCTGGTTGGCTTGTAGCGTATCGCTGAAGCTGGCCTGGAAGTCGCTGATCCGGTTCTCGAAATTCGAGGCCGCCGTCGAGGCCATCAACTGGAAGCGACGCTCGAAATCGTTCAGGCGGGTATCGAGCAAGGCATGGGCATCATTGGCGCTGCCGGCGAAATACTGCTCGAACTGGCTGAGGCGATTGTCGATCACGCCATGCGCATTCTCGGCGCTGGCGCCGAAGCGTTCTTCGAATTCGCCGAGGCGCTTGTCGAGAGCGGACTGAGCACCATTGGCACTGGAGCCGAAACGCAGTTCGAACTCGCCCAGTCGCTTGTCGACCGAGGCCTGGACCTGGTCCGCGCTGGCGCCGAAACGCTGCTCGAATTCGCCGATACGCTGCTCGATCGCAGCCTGCGCCTGATCGGTGCTGGCGCCGAAGCGCTGTTCGAAGCCACCCAGTTCGCGGCTGAGCGTTGCCTGGATGTCGCGTGCGCTGGAGCCGAAACGCTTCTCGAACTCGCCCAGATGCTGGTTGAGTGTGGTCTCGATCCCCTGGGCGCCAGAGCCGAAGCGTAGCTCGAACTCGCTCATGCGCTGGGCGAGGGCTGTCTGGATATCGCCGGCGCCCGACATGAAGCGCTGCTCGAAATCGCCCAGACGCTGCGAAAGGGTGCTCTGGATGTCCCCCGCACCCGACACGAAGCGTTGCTCGAAATCGCCGAGGCGCTGGCTGAGGGCGGCATGGATGTCGTCGGCACCGGCGCCGAAGCGTTGCTCGAACTCGCCCAGACGCTGGTTGAGCGTGGTGTGGATATCCTCGGCACCGGCGCTGAAGCGCTGCTCGAATTCGCCGAGGCGTTGGCTGAGCGAAGCGTGGATGCTGTCGGCACCCGAGCCGAAACGCCTCTCGAAATCGCCCAGACGCTGATTGAGCGTGGTGTGGATATCCTCGGCACCGGCGCTGAAACGCTCCTCGAACTCACCGAGGCGCTGGCTGAGCGAGGCGTGGATGCTGTCGGCACCCGAGCCGAAACGCTTCTCGAAATCGCCGAGACGCTGGTTGAGCGAAGCGTGGATATCTTCGGCATTGGTGCCGAAGCGCTGCTCGAAATCGCCGAGGCGCTGGCTGAGGGCGCCATGCGCCTGCTCGGCATTGGCGTTGAAGCGCTGCTCGAAGCCCTTGAGCGTGTCGTCGAGGCCTGAACGGTTGTTCTGGATATTGGTGGCGAATCGCACCTCGAACTCGCCCAGACGCCGGTCGAGATCGGCATGGGCGAGGGTGGAAAGCGATTTGAAACGATGCTCGAACTCGGACATGCGGGTGTCGAGCCCGGTATGGATGGTGCCGGCGCTTTCGGCGAAGCGGGCGTCGAAGCCCTTGAGCGTGTCGTCGAGGGCCGAATGCACCTTCTGGGCATGGTCGAGGCTGCGCGTCTCCAGGCCCGACAGGCGCTCGTCGAGGCGCGAATGCAGGCCGTCGGCGATCTCCTGGCTGCGCTTCTCATGGTTGTCGAGACGTTCGGCCAGAGCCTTGCCGAAGGCATTGGTCTGGGTTTCGACGGTGTTCTCGAGCCGCGATACGCCGAAATTGATCTGCGAGACGGCGGCGGCGCTGCGCTCGCCGATGACGCGGGTCAGCGTGTCGCCGCCAATGGCGAGAATGCCGGAGGCGTCGCGAGCAGCTGTGCTGATGCGGGTGGAAAGCTGCGTGCCTTCCTCTTCCAGCACGGCCTGCAGGCGCTGTGCGGACGCGGCGACCGCGACCTCGGTTTCGGTGCTGCGTTTTTCGATATTGGCCACGATGGCCTGGCCCGTCGCCGCCAGCCGGCGATCGATGTCGCCGCCGCCGACCACGATGGATTCGTGGATGCGCTCGCCGGTCTGGGTGAGCCGGTCGGCAAGGTCGCCGCCACGCGTCGTGATGATCTCGGCGATCTGGGTGGCCGTGTTCTCGAGCTTGCCGGCGACATCCATGCCGCGGCTCTGCAGGTCGCCGAGAATAGCGTCGCCCGTCGAGCGCAGCGTGCTGTTGACGTCGGCCACGGAGCCGATGATCTGCTCGACCATCTTGGCGCCGGTGTCACGGATGGAACTGACCACCACGTCGGTGCCCTCGGCGAAGGCATTGGTCAGGCCGGACCCGGTGCGCACCAGCGTGTCGTTCACCGCGGTGCCGCGTTCGACGATATCGTCGACGATGCGCTGGCTGCTGGTGGTCAGGGTCTCGTTGAGCTCCAGGGCGCGCGAGGAGAGCGTGCTGCTGATCTCGTTGGCGCGGGTGGCGAAGTTCTCGTTGACCTGGTTGGAGGTCGATGTGAGGTGTTCGGTGATCTCGGAGACGCGGCGGTTGAGCTGTTCCGTCACCTGCTCGGACGAGCTCGACAGCGACTTGTTGACGTCCTGGGCGGTCGTCGTCATGCGGTCGATCAGCGAATTGCCGCGATCGGCCATGGCGCCGACCATATGATCGCCAACCTTGGCGAGTTCCGAGGTAAGCTGGCTGCCGCGCTCGCCGAAAGAGCGCATAACCTGCAGGCCGGCCTCGGAGACCTCTGAGGAGATGCGGCCGGCAACCGAGCCGAGCGCCAGGGTCAGGTCGTCATGCGCGACGACGATCGCCGAACGCACCCGGTCGGCATTGCCGACGATGGCTTCGCGCTGGGTCGAGAGATCCTCCACCAGCGAGCGAATGCGCTGTTCGCTCTCCGTATAGGAGCGCTCGAGCATCGAGACCTCGTTGTGCACCATGATCTCGAGTTCGCTGGCGCGGGCAAGAGCGCGATCGATGCCGTCGCCCATGGCCGCGACCTCGCGGCGAATGGCCTGGCCGACGGAGGTGACGGCCTCTGCTGCGGCACCTTCAGGCTCCGCCAGGCGCAGGGCGACCTGCGTCATCGACCGGGTGACGAAACGCATTTCCTGAGCGCGCCAGACCAGGCCCGCCACGGCAAAGAAGAAGAAGGGCGGCAACACCACGGCCAGAATGCCGAGAGCCAGGCCGGGGTTGGCCTGATAGGTCGAGGTCTGGAACAGGTTTGACGCCGTGAGGTTGCCGAGGAGGCTAAGCAGCAGGGCGCCACCGGCGAGCCAGGCAGCGGAGAGGGCGAGAGCGGTCCAATAAGGCATGCGCGAAGGGCGGCGCTGGAGAGCCTGCAGCAATTGGCCGACATTGGCGCGGTCATCATTGGCGGGCGAGCGAGGTTCGCGGGCGAGCGGGCGGTCGGCAGGCTTGTCTTCGGTGCGAGGCGCAGCGGCAGGCGGCTCCTGTGGCTCGGGCTCCACCTCGAAGTTGAAGCCCTCGTCGGCCTTGGGAAGCTGCGCGGGTTCCTTGTCGGGCGTTTGTGAAGCAGCTGTGCTCAGATTGAGTGCTTCCTCGATTGCAGACAGGGCGGCGTCCGCCGGATCCTGCATCTTCGATTTGTTCGCCATAATCCGCCTCACGCTACTCAATTCAACGCCGCCCGCCTGGGATCCGGACGACCCCAGGCAGAATTCGCTGCACCTGTTTCAGCCCCCCATTTCAGGCGAAATGGGTTTCGCATCGGTCCGCCTATGCGAAGGACAATGCTGCCAGCTTGAAATCCTATCCTGCACGGAGGGGAATGGGAACCGCTTCGGCACGCTTTCCAGCAGCATCGTTAACGACTTTTTTACCACGTCGAAATCGCGCGAAAATGAGGCAAATTCGAGATTTTACCGGGATTGAGATGGCGCGAGCCAAAAGTGGCGCGTCCGGAAAGCGCGGTTCGGGAGCGATCCGGACAGTGTCGGACTGGAACCTTGCCAATGCGCTCTATATAGAACGCTTGTCAGAAAGCTGAGATGGACGATGGTCAAAATCATATTCCGAGATCACACCGGTGCAGGCCGGGAAGTTGAGGCCGAGCCGGGCTCGACGGTGATGGAAGCGGCGATCCGCAACGGCATTCCGGGCATCGTGGCCGAATGCGGCGGAGCCTGCGCCTGTGCCACCTGCCATGTCTATGTCGACGAGGCCTTCATGCCTCTGGTCGGTGAACCCGAGCCGATGGAGGAAGACATGCTGGACTTTGCCTTCGACGTGCGCCCGACCTCCAGGCTTTCCTGCCAGATCCGCGTTCGCGACAATCTCGATGGTTTGATCGTGAACACCCCCGAGAAGCAGGCCTGACGCTCACCATGGCCACGCGTCTTTCCCTCGCCGTCGAGCGCTGGCCGCTCGCCAATGTCTTCACCATCGCCCGTGGATCCAAGACCGAGGCCGTTGTGGTCGTCGTGGAGATCGCCCGTGATGGCCTGTTAGGACGCGGGGAATGCGTGCCCTATGCACGCTATGGCGAAACGGTGGAAGGCGTGGTTCAGGCCATCGAGGCACAGCGTCCGGCGATCGAGGCCGGACTGTCGCGTGCCGCTCTCCAGGATCTCGTTCCGGCCGGCGCCGCCCGCAACGCCATTGACTGCGCCTTGTGGGATCTGGAGGCCAAGCTTGCCGGCAAGCCGGCCTGGCGCATGGCGGGCCTGACCGAGCCCGGCCCGGTGACCACGGCTTATACGATTTCGCTGGGCGAGCCGGAGGCGATGGCGGAGGCCGCGGCCAAGGCAGCCCATCGGCCTTTGCTCAAGGTCAAGCTCGGCACCACCGATGACGCCGCGCGCATCGGCGCCGTCCGTCGCTATGCCCCGCGGTCACAATTGATCATCGATGCCAATGAAGGCTGGCGGGCCGACAATCTGGTTGCCAATCTGCGCGCCTGTGCGCAAGCCGGCGTCACCCTGATCGAGCAACCCTTGCCGGCCGGCGATGACGGCGCCCTCGCGCAGGTGGAGCGGATCGTGCCCGTTTGCGCCGATGAATCCTTGCATGATCGCGCATCGCTGTCGGGGCTCAAGGGGCGTTATGACGCCATCAACATCAAGCTCGACAAGACGGGCGGCCTCACCGAAGCCATCGCGCTGGCCGAGCAGGCCCGTTCCCTGGACCTCGACCTGATGATCGGCTGCATGGTCGGTACGTCCCTGGCCATGGCGCCGGCACTGCTGCTCGCCGGCCAGGCTGTTGTCGTTGATCTCGACGGACCGCTATTGCTCGCCGGCGACCGGGAGCCCGGTCTGCGCTATGACGGCAGCACCGTCTATCCGCCCGAGGCCGGGCTCTGGGGCTGAGCGCCTTGGCGATCAGTTCCTTTGCGCTCGATCGCGCCGGCGAAGACCACCAGGCCCGTGCCGATCATGGCGATCAGGGCCATGGCAAAATAGCCATGGGCCGAGAACAGCCCGTATAGCTCGCCCGACAGCACGGTGCCGAGGGTGAGGCCGATGCCGATGACCGAGGCGACCACGCCCTGGCGCGCCGAGGGATTGCGCGTAAAGCGTGCGACCCAGCCCATGGTGGCCAGATGTACGCAGGCGAAGGAAAAGCCGTGCAGGGCCTGAAGTCCCGCCACGGCGAAGCCGTTGGCGGGGGCAAGGCCCAGCAGTATCCAGCGCATGATGCCGATGACGCCACCGAACAGGATCAGCCGGTAGGGACCGAGCCGCCCGGCAATATTGCTCCCGAATAGGAAGATGCTGGTCTCCAGCACTACGCCGATGGCCCAGAGCACGCCGATCTGCAAGGAGGAAAAGCCCTGGTCCTGCCAGATCAGCGTGCCGAAGCTATAGAGAAAAGCGTGAGCGCCCTGCAGGCAGGCGATGCCGGCGACGAAGACGATCATCAACTGGAGCGGCGGCGATGTCCCATCGGACGCAGGGCGCATGATCAGCCGCCGACCGCGGCTACGGTCGTCCGGTAGCGACAGGCCCGCGAAAACCGTGAGCGCCGCCAGGATCGCCAGGATCGGCGGCACGGTAGTGATCGGCAGATGTTTCAGCACCAGGCCGGCGGTGAGGCCGGAGACGAGCCAGGCGAGTGAGCCCCATTGCCGGATCTGGCCATATTTATGGCCATGCAGGCTGACGCCGCCGAGAACGATGGTGTCGAGCAAAGGCGTGGTGGCGGCGACGAAGGCAAAGGCGATGGCCAGATTGATGGCAACCGCGGTGAAGCTTTCGGCGAAGGTGAGGCCGGCATAGCCGAAGGCCGCGCAGCAGACCATGAACAGAAAGGTGCGGCGCGGGCCAAGCGGGCCATCGCCGATCCAGGCGAAGGGAGCCGAGCTCACCCGCATCAGCATGGGGATGGCCAGAAGCAGGCCCATATCGCTGGCATTGAAGCCGCGCTCGACCAGCCAGAGCGGAAAGAAGGGCGTGTAGACGCCAGGTCCGGCGAGCAAGAGAGCGTAGGTCACGCTGGCTGCAATCGCAGATTTGCGTGAGGCGCTCCAATCCTTGAAGGAAATCAGCGACATCGGGGGAAAACACCGCTCAGGATTGGCTCCCGGCGGGCGCTTTGGCTTATATGGGGGAAGAATCAAGAGAACGACGATTCGTTGATTCTCTTACGCCCGCCTGTGCCAGTTGACGAGGGCCATTTGATGCAATCGCTTTCGCCCGAACCGCTGCTCAGCGAAGAGGATTACGGCGCCATCGAAGCGGCCGTGATGGAGACAGCGCGGGGGCGCTGGTTCCTGGCCGAATATGCTCGCCGCAACCGCAACGCCGACACCGAAGCCGTGCTGACGGCAATCCGCCGTCTCGAACGCCTTGTCCAGAGCTCCGTAGCTCTGGATGCGCGCGACGAGGTTACACGTGGTATGGCCGACATCGCGCAGGCAATCGCGGCCGCCCAATCGGCACCGGCGACCGTGGATGCCGCCTCCAAGGCGGCATCGGCGTCAGCGCAACCTTTGCCCACAACGCTGGAGCATCATGCCGAAAAGAGGGCCCCGATTTTCGGGGAAAACGATGCGACAATAATGACCGACGGCAACGTATCCGAGCCCCAAATCGGATCGGATGCGGTCGACCTTTCCCCCCGGACGATTGCCGAGCCCGTGCAAGGTGAGCCGGGGATTGGCGCTTCCAAGCCTGTCTTGACAGTCGAGGAAACAGCCCCCGCGGCGGTGGCATTTTCATCTACCGAACCGGGTTCGATTGAGGCGGATGAGAGGCTGGAGCATCATTCCGAAATGTCGACGCCGATTTTCGGCAAGAATGATGCATCAACAATAGACGACGGCATCGAAGCCGATTCCGAAGTCGGGTCTGATGCCGCCGAGCCTGAAGTCGCCGGAATCGATCGGGGTTGGGAAAGGCTCGAACTCGCGGCGACCGAGATCGCAGCGTTGGGACTGCCGCCGGAACTGGCGAGCCAGGACAGCACGGATGTCTCGTTCGCGCAGGTCACCGACGAGCAGGTTGAGCCCGAGGTCCCGACCGCTGCCACGATGCAAAGCGAGGTTGTTTTCGCGTCCGGCGTCGGTGAGGCGGAGCCTGGCGAACTCTTTCCGATCCTTGAGCTCGACGAGGAGGCAACCGAGGCGCTGCTGACGCTGGACGTGCCGCGCCAGGAACTGATCTTGCCGGCCAATCACCTTGCCACCCAGCGCTGGCACAAGGAATTGGCGGCCGGGGAGGAGACAGCCCGGCATCGTCTCGACAAATGGGCTGCGATCTCAGGCAAGAGCGAAATCGCAGCCGGTTTCTCGACAGGGGAAGGCGATCAGGACAAGGTACTCGATATGGTGGCCGTAGTGGAGGAAGCGCTCGAGCCGGCGCCTCCCTCTGGCCTGGTGACCTTCATCGATGAGGAACCTGTGGAGGAGGAACAGTCGATCTTCACCGCTCCTCTCAGGCTCGAGCCGGAGGCGACGATCGACCACGAAGTCATGGTCGTCGCACACAAGCCCGCCGCCGCAGCGCAGCCACGGGAACTCGCGCCCCGTGTGACCCTTGGCGAAATCGAGGCCATGCCTTTCATCAAGAAGGCGGCCCTGTTCAGCTGAATCTTGCCCTCGCATGTTGCGAGATGGGGGCAGAGTATTGGGTGATTTTTGGATAAGTTTTTTATTTCAATCGGTTGCGATTGAAGTTTAACTTAAATTATGAAGCCAAGGATGCCTTGCTCGTCGTCCAGGCCACAATCTCGACCAGCACTTTGCGCAACGCCTGATCGAGAGTGCCGGAAGCCTGCTGACCGCTCAGGCCGGCGGCGGGGACGCGGGCGGAAAACAGATTGGCGGCGACGATGCGCCCCGATTTCTGGCTGACCACGCGAGCGGCAACAGTCACCACGGCAATAGGCGAAGCGCCGGTATCGATCTGGAAATCACGCAGTTCCGTAACCAGCAGGGCATCCGGCGTGAACTTGTCGTCAGGCCGTCCCACCGTGCCGATGCGGTGGGCGTTCTCGAAGGTCTGGATCAGGCGGGCCTGAACCAGAAGGGGCAGGCGATCGGCCCACTGGGCCCCGGGCAGATAGGAGATCTGGCTGTTGGCGCTATGCACCAGGATGCGGTCGCTGTTGATGGCCTGAAGGGCGGTGGGCTCGGCGACCATGATCTGGGCACGGCTGTTGCCGCGCGCTTCGACATCCCGGGGAGCACTGAGGTCATAGGTTGCGGGCGGCGGCGAGCCAGCGAGCGTGGAGCATCCTCCGGCGAGCAGGGCTGCTGACAGGACCAGGGCCTTCGCCGAATGAGCGGGCAGTGAGTCGAAGAGGGAACGCATACCGGCACCACGCATATCATTTACCCTTGTAATCAGGGATATTCGATTTCGGCCCGAAGATCAGCTGTTGTGGATTGCGCTGCAGGCCGTTGAGGGTCCGCTGCAGGTTTTGCAGGGTCTTCTGCCCGTCAACGGCCAATTGCCGATAATCCCGCAGGCCGGCGCCGGTGAACTGATCGAGATTCTTCGCCAATGCCGCGGTACGGGCGTCGAGATTGGTGGCAAATTGGCGAATGGCTTTGGCTGCTTCGGTGATCTCGGCGAACATGCCCTGGCCGCCCTGGCCCGAAGTCATGGCGGTGATGTTCTTCATGATGCCGTCGAGTTGATCGGCCGCGCGGTTGAGCTTCTTGGAGATCTCGCCGGCGTCGGCGACGACCTGGCGGACCTGGGTGCTGGAATCGCCGAGAGTGGCGGCAAACTTGTTCACATTGGTGACGACGTCGTCGATCTTGGCCGGATCGATAGCGGTCGCGACCCTGTTGAAGCTGTCGAAGGCGGCTGCGAGCTTGGGTGTCATCGCCGCGAGGTCACCGGAAATCCTGCGGGCATCCTTGACGAAGGCCGTGATTTCGTCGGCGTTCTGGCCGAGCGCGCCGGTGAAGGCGGCGACATTGTCGACCACCTGGTTGACCTTCGCGCTGTCGACCGCAGCGGTGATGCGGTTGATGTTCTCAAGGCCCGCATCGAGCTTGGGTGCCATCGCATTGAGCTGCGCCGTCAACGAGGAGGCGTTGGTGGCGAAGGCCTGCAGCGGCTCGCGGCTGTCGGCCAGCGTCTTGGTGAAGGCGGTAATATTGTCGACGGCAGCCTGCGCCTTGGCGGCGTCGAAGGCCCGCGTGAAGGCGGTCAGCTGGTCGGACGCCTGAGATATATTGGTGACGATATGATCGATCTTCTCGGGCGAGACCGCCTTGATCAAGGCCTGCAGGTCGGATGACATGCCGTTGAGATTGTCAGCCACGCGCTTGATGCTCTTGGCGGCTTCGCCGGTGCTGTGCAGGAATTCGGAAACATTGGCCGAATTGTCGGCAAGCGCCTTGGTGAAGGTCTGGACGTTCTGGATGGTCGCCGTGGCGTTGGCCTCGTTTTGGCTGATCCAGCCATCCAGCCGGTTCATGGTCGAAGCTGCCTGGGTGATGGTGTCGCGCGCGCCGTCCACCAGATTCTGCAATTCCGAGCGCTGGGCCTGGATCACGGCATATTGCTGACCTTCCTTGGGCTTGAGATCCTCCGTATCTGGCTTGCCACCATAGAGCTGGATATTGGCGCCACCAGTGATGCCGGTGAATTCCAGCCGTGCCGAGGTGTCCACTTTCACCGGGGTCTTGTCGCGCACGCTGATGACGGCGATCACACCCGAGGGATTGTTGGGGTTGATCTCAAGCGTTTCGACCTGTCCGACCCGGATGCCATTGAAGGTGACGCTCGACCCGACGGTGAGGCCGGTGACGGAGCCGGCGAAATCCACCTGGAAACGCCTGACGGTCTGGCTCTCGCTGATACGGGCGAACCAGATCACGAAGCCGAGTGCCGCGGCGACGACTGCCAGGGTGAACAGGCCGATCAGGGCATTGTGAGCGCGTGTTTCCATGTTCAGCTCGGATTCTTGGCGCCATTGCTGGCAGTCGCCAGGGCTGCGCGGGCTCGGGGGCCATGAAAATAGGCACGCAGCCAGGGGTGGTCGGAAGCGAGCATGGTCTCCATCGGGCCTTGAGCCAACACGCGGCCCTCGCCAACCGCCACGATGCGATCGCAGATGGTGTGGAGGCTGTCGAGGTCGTGCGTCACCATATAGACGGTGAGGCCGAGTGTCTGCCTGAGCGTGGCGATCAATTCGTCGAATTCACCGGCGCCGATGGGATCAAGGCCGGAGGTTGGTTCGTCGAGAAAAACCAGATCGGGATCGAGAGCGAGGGCGCGCGCCAGCGCCGCGCGCTTGATCATGCCGCCGGATAGTTCGGATGGTCTTTTGTCCGCGGCATCCGGCTTCAACCCGACCAGCGCGATCTTCAGCATGGCAAGCTCGTCCAGGAGCTTGGGCGAGAGCTTGAGATATTCGCGCATCGGCACCTGGATGTTCTGCTTCACTGTCAGGGAGGAGAACAGGGCGCCTTGCTGGAACAGCACCCCCCAGCGCCGGGCAATACGTTGCTGGTCGCGTGGGCGCAAGCCGAGATAGTCCTGGCCGAACACCTCGATCTCGCCCGAATAGAGTGGCGCCAGGCCGATGATGGTGCGCATCAGCACGGATTTGCCGGTACCCGAGGCGCCGACGACGCCGAGGATCTCGCCGCGATAGACGTCGAGGCTGAGGCCGTCGAGGATGAAGCGGGTGCCAAAGGTCACCCGCACGTCGCGGGCGGAGATGATGGTCTGGCCGGGGGGATCGGGGGGGGCCATGGTCAGAAGTTGATCGAAGTGAAGAACATGGCGAAGATGCCGTCGACCACGATGACGATGAACATCGACTTGACCACCGAGGCAGTGGTCTGACGTCCCAGCGATTCCGCCGATCCTTGCACCTTGAAGCCTTCGATGCAGGCGGTGATGCCGATCATCAGGGCCATGACGGGCGCCTTGATCAGGCCGACCAGGAAAGTGTGCATGGTCATCGAATCTCGCAAATTCTGCAGAAAGGTGGTCGGCGTGATGCCGCCATACCCCCAGGCCACCAACGCGCCGCCGAATGTACCCGCCATTGCCGCCAGAAACGTCAGCATCGGCAGGGCTATGATCAAGGCGAGGATGCGCGGAATGACCAGGACCTCCATGGGATCGATGCCCATGACGTGCATGGCGTCGATCTCCTCGCGCATCTTCATGGAGCCGAGTTCGGCCGTGATCGCCGAACCCGAGCGCCCCGCCACCATGATGGCTGCGAGCAACAGGCCGACCTCGCGGAACATCAACGCGGCCAGGGCGGGGACCACGTAGAGCTGTGCGCCATAATAGCTCAGCTGCAGGATCATCTGCTGGGACAGGATGGCACCGACCAGAAAGGAGATCAGGGCGATGATCGGCACGCCGCGCAGGCCGATCAGCTCGATCTGGTTCACCACCGCGGCCCCGCGAAAGCGCGTACGCGCCGCGATCAGGCGCCCGATCGCGCGCATGGTCTCGCCGAGGAACGCGTTCATGTTCACGGCGTCATGCATGATCCGGCGCATGGATTGGCCGAGATCGGCCAGGAGCTCGATGAGATGATGCGCTTCCGGCGGCTGGGGGAGCGCTGTGATGTTCTGGGCCGCGATCTCCGCCAGCAGGATCGCCTGCTCTTTAGTGGCGTTGGTGATCTCGAGTGTGGAGTTGCGCGCACCGAAGGCTGCCCGGATATTCTCGATGACGACACCGCCGAGCGTGTCGAGCTGGGAGACGCCGGACAGGTCGAATTCCACCACCGTATTGGCGGGCGCGGCCTTGATCATGATGGCGGAGAGCTTTTCCAGATGCCGCGAATTGCGCGCGACCCAGGCGCCCGTCGGGGCCAGCCTGGCAGGACCCGCCTGGGTCAGATCGCTGTTGTCTATGTCCGACTCGGGCTTCAAGTTAGGAAACGGGCTCTTGCGGGGGAATCACTGCAGGTCATACTAATCTCTCAGGCATGATGCGCAAAAAGCCCCGTGTCGCTTTGCCAATATTTCTGTGCAGTCAACAGGATAGCGTGTGAGAGTGCGACCCGGCAACCACTGCGCGCAGGTCTTCAGGAAGGTCGCCGTCCCATGCAAATCGAAAAGCCCTATCTGATGTTCGTCGGCGACGTGGCCGATCAGCTTGCCGCCAAGACTGCGGCGGGTATCGTCGACTGGCGCCGGGATTGGTGTGTCGGCCAGTTGCGCCTGCCCGGGTGCCGGGCGGATCTGGGACTGGAGGACCTCGGCATTGCCGAGGGCGTCGGGCGTGGTGCCCAGACCCTGGTGATCGGCGTGGTCAATGCCGGTGGCGTCCTGCCGGAGCACTGGATCAGCGTGATCGTCGAGGCGCTCGAGGCCGGGCTCGATGTCGCCTCGGGCCTGCATCGCAGGCTGGAGGAGTTTCCGCAGATTGCCGAAGCCGCCCGGCGTCATGGCCGGCAGCTCCACGACGTGCGTATCCCGAGCCGGAGTTTCGCCACCGGCAAGGGCACCAAGCGCAGCGGCCTGCGGCTGCTCACCGTCGGTACCGATTGTTCGGTGGGTAAGA
The DNA here is from genome assembly GCF_052114505.1 of Labrys sp. KB_33_2. NCBI lineage: Bacteria > Pseudomonadati > Pseudomonadota > Alphaproteobacteria > Hyphomicrobiales > Xanthobacteraceae > Labrys > Labrys sp. KB_33_2. The sequence goes on from NZ_JBFREW010000021.1 coordinate 106,843, forward strand.
AGTACACCGCCCTCGCGCTGGAGCGGGAGATGCGGGCCCAAGGGCTCGACGCCGATTTCCGCGCTACGGGCCAGACCGGTATCCTGATTTCAGGGCGCGGCGTTGCCGTGGACGCGGTGGTGGCCGATTTCATCTCCGGTGCCGCCGAATGGATCAGTCCGGATGCCGATCCCCATCATTGGGACGTGATCGAAGGGCAGGGCAGCTTGTTTCACCCCTCCTTCGCCGGTGTGACCCTTGGGCTGCTGCATGGTGCCCAGCCCGACGCCTTCGTCGTCTGCCATGAACCGACCCGCAGGACCATGCGCGGCGTGCCTGCCGCCTTGCCGAGCATTCGCGCCGTCATCGACGCTACCATCGCCAATGGCCACCTCACCAATCCGGGCATTCAATGCATCGGCATCGCCGTCAACACCCAGGCCCTGGACGAGGCTGCTGCGAGGTCCTGCCTGGCCGATATCGCCGAAGCCGAGGGGCTGCCCACGACGGACCCCGTCAGGTTCGGTGTGGCCGATATCGTCAAGCGGTTGAGGGAAGTGTTCGACTGACTTTCGCTCGTCCGCCCGATGAGCCGGAGCTTTCTCATTAAACCAGGAAGATTTTGCAATGGACTATGTCATTGAACCGCCACCACAGGCCTTCGTTGCGGTCTCCGGTGAAACCGCCGTCTTTCCGGTGCGCCGCATCTGGTGTGTGGGGCGTAACTACGCCGACCATGCCCGCGAGATGGGCGCTGATCCCACGCGCGAGCCGCCCTTCTTCTTCGCCAAGCCTGCCGACACCGTCAATCCGGGCGGCCTGCTGCCGTTTCCGAGCCAGACCGCGGACCTGCATCACGAAATCGAACTGGTGGTGGCCATCGGACAGGCGGGACGGGACGTTCCCGTCGAATGGGCGCTCGACCATGTCTATGGCTATGCCGTCGGCCTCGATATGACCCGCCGGGACATCCAGGCCGAGGCGAAGAAACTGTCCAGGCCCTGGGAACTTGCCAAGGGCTTCGACCAGTCGTGCCCGATCAGCGCCATCGTGCCAGCTGCGCGCATCGGCCACCCCGGCAAGGGCAGGATCGAGGTGACGGTCAATGGCAAGGTGCAGCAATCGGGAGACCTGTCGCAGATGATCTGGTCGGTGCCGGAGGCCATCGCCTATCTGTCGCGCTATGTGGCGCTGGCGCCCGGCGACCTCCTGATGACAGGCACGCCCGCCGGCGTCAGCTCGGTGAAACCCGGCGACACTCTGCGCGGCAGCTGCGAGGGGATCGGCGAGATCGTCGTGAGCTACGAGGGGTGAGCGGGCGACGGCTTGTTTCCGCCGGACATCTCCCCTGAGAATGGCCACGCCTCAAAGGCGGGCGATCCGTTGCTTCCCACGAGCGAGGCGCGGTTTTTCCGAGCCCCACTTTTCTCTAACTCAATATTTTCACGCGTCTTTGCGATTTGAAGTGCTTCCGGCAAGTGGCAAGACGCTTTGGCAAGGAGTGGTTCGAAATGTCCTTTCCATCCTTCGACGGACTGCCCGATGCGCTGAAAGGCATCCGAACCAAGCCCCTTTTCGTGATCGAGCTCGACGTAGCAAAGCCGATCGGTTTCGGGACGACGCCGAACGGCGATCGGCGTGTCGGTGTCGTCGCTGGCGGCCGTTTCGAAGGCGAGCGATTGTCCGGTGAGGTGCTCGAGGGCGGCAGCGACTGGCAGATCATGCGGCAGGACGGCTGCACGACACTGGACGTGCGATTGATCCTCAAGACCACCGATGGAGCCCTGATCGGCATGTCCTATCGTGGGCTGCGGCACGGTCCTTCTGCCTTGATGGCTGAACTGGCCAAGGGCGGCCGGGTTGACCCGGCCGACTACTATTTCCGCATCAGCGCGGCATTCGAAACCGCTACGCCGAACTACGATTGGCTCAACCGTATCCTTGCCGTGGGTGTCGGCGACCGGCGGCCGGGAGGGCCAGTCTACAGCCTTTTCGAGCTGCTCTGAGCCAGGAGGGCACTATCTCAAGGGCAGGTTCACGGCCGTCAGCCATTCGGAAGGCGGTGCGCCGCGGGGATCGTTGAGATACTCCTCGAAGCAGGGCGCATCGCCCGGCTGACGCCCGGAATGCGGCAGCCAGCTGTGATAAAGATAGGCATAGGCGACATCGAGATCGGCATAGGGCCCCTTGTGCACCAGCCGTGCCACCGGGCCGCCGCCGACCTCGCGCCAGGCCATGTCGGGGCCGAGCGGGCTGTCTTCCGGCACGGCCAAGCCGGCCTCGGAGCGCAATTCGGCGAGAGGCTTGCTGTCGGGATCGTCATAATAGATGCCGATCATCCGCGCTCCCGATCGCAGCAGGCCGTTGCCGCCGGCCCAGGCGAACAGGCGCTCGAAGCTTGCGCCGATCTTCTGATAGTCGCCACGATGGGGCAGGGTGACCAGCCTGAGTTTCGGAATATCCTCGATGGCGACGTTGTAATGCAGGGCTTCGCGCAAGGCGGTGGCACGGGTCATGGCTTGAGATCCTGATTGCTGGAGGACCGGGCGCAGATCCTGGCCGTCACGCCGATAGGCGGCTGGCGGCGAGCCATAGGCCGTCGAGAAGGCGCGGGTGAACGCCGCCACCGAGCCATAGCCGGCCCGCGTGGCGATGCGCGCCAGCGTATGCTGCGAGCGGTTGAGCTCGACGGCGGCACGATGCAGGCGCAACCGCCGCACAGCCTCCGCCACCGTCTCTCCCGTGACCGCGACGAAGATGCGGTGGAAGTGATAGGACGAGAAGCAGGCAATATCGCTCAAATCGTCGAGTTCGAGCCGATCGTCGAGATGCTCGGCGATATGGCTCATCACCCGCTCGATACGAGCGGCATAAGCGAGGCTGGTTTCGTGTCGGGTCATGATCTGTCTCCGGTGGCCTCACCCTAGCTGCGCTGATTTGATCGCAATTGCGGAGTTGACGAGGCGATGCGCTTCGTTGACTTTGGTCAGCCTTGCTGCCCCATAGCAGGCGCTAAACCACCCATCGGACAGATCATGACTGAGATTATCAAGACCGACGTGCTCATTGTCGGCGCCGGGCCTGTCGGCCTGTTCTCCGTATTCGAACTCGGTCTGCTCGATATCAGGGTGCATGTGGTCGACATTCTCGACAAGATCGGCGGCCAGTGCGCCGAGCTCTATCCGGAAAAGCCGATCTACGACATTCCTGGCTTCCCGATCGTCACAGGACAGGAACTGGTCGACAATCTGCTCAAGCAGATCGAGCCTTTCTCGCCTGTCTTCCATCTCTCGCGCATGATCTCGACGATCGAGCGCATCGGTGATCCGCTGTTCCGGGTCACCACCGATGCCGGCGACGTCTTCGAGACCAAGACCGTGGTGATCGCTGCCGGTGGCGGCTCCTTCCAACCCAAGAAGCCGCCGATCGAGGGCATCGAAGCCTATGAGGGCAAGTCGGTCTCCTATGCCGTGCGGCAGATGGAGGCTTTGCGCGGCCGCTCCGTGCTCATCGTCGGCGGCGGCGATTCCGCCCTCGACTGGACGCTGAACCTGCAGCCCATCGCCAAGCGCGTGACGCTGATGCACCGCCGCGACGCCTTCCGAGCCGCTCCCCACTCGGTGGAGAAGATGCGGGCCCTGGCGGCGGCCGGTGCAATGGACCTGAAATTCGGGCAGGTCGTTGGCCTGGAAGGGGCGGATGGCCAGCTCTCGGGCGCCGTGGTCAAGGAGGATACCGGCAACCTCTATACCTTGCCGGTCGAGCATATGCTGCCCTTCTTCGGCCTGACCATGAAGCTCGGGCCGGTGTCGGATTGGGGGCTCGACCTGCACAACGAGGAATTGGTGCTGGTCTCCACCGAGACCTTCGAGACTTCGCAGCCGGGCATTTTCGCCATCGGCGACATCAACTGGTATCCCGGTAAGCTCAAGCTCATCCTCTCGGGCTTCCATGAAGGCGCGTTGATGGCGCAGAAGGCCTTCCGCTACATCTACCCGGAGAAACGCCTGACCTTCCAATACACAACCTCATCCTCTTCCCTGCAGAAAAAACTCGGCGTGCTCTGAACTTTTCGGCATCCCAGGCGTTTGCATTTCGTCAGGGGGCGCTATATCGATTCATAGCGTTTTGCTATTTGACGGAGGCATTTCAAATCGCAAAGACGCGTCGAACCAAAGAACTGGAGTAAAAGCGGGTTTCTACCAAAACGCGCTTTGCTCTAGGTACAGCCGTCCGATGACGGTCGGGGCGTGCTCTTTCAACTGAGGCGTGACGCCATAGCATCTATTCTGTTCTGTGCGTCATGCTCGGCCAACGGGAGTAGACAAGATGTTCAAGTCGATCGTTGTTCCTGTCGATATTGCGGATCTGAAATTGGCCAGACTCGCCATCGACAGTGCAGTGAAACTTGCCGATACCGCCGGCGCGACGCTGACCCTGGTCCATGTCGTGCCGATCATGCCCTTGATGATGCTGGATACGGTGCCCGTGAGCTTTGAAGGCGAAGTCGCCGAAAAGGCAAAGGGATCCCTCGCCGATCTGGCCCGCACGGTGTTGCTGCCGGGTGGCCAGGTGCAGAGCGTTGTGCGGATCGGCGGTATCTATCACGAAGTGCTGGCAATTGCCGAGGAGCAGCATGCCGATCTCGTGGTGGTCGGTTCGCATCAACCCAGTGTGGCGACCTACCTGCTCGGCTGCAATGCGAGCGCCATCGTCCGCCATTCCGGTTGCTCGGTGCTGGTCATTCGTGAAGAGAAGCCGCATGCCGAGGAGACCGCCCAGGAGACTGCCGACGTACCGTCGCATTTCGCCTCGGTTGACGATGCCATGCGGGCAGCCTGGGATGCCGACAAGCTACATTGAAGCTTGAGCCGAGGCTCCGAGAGGATTTGGCGTCCTGAGATAGCGGGCGCCCATGCGTCCGCGCATCGCTATTCAAGCGCCGCAGGCAGCCATGGCGTCGTCGAGCGTCTTCGAGGCGCCCTCGGTGGGGACTGCCTCGGAACGGCCGACGGGCTCACCGGCCTTGTTGAGCACGGCAACGGTGAGATTGCCGCTTCTAGGCAGATCCTTGACATCCTTGGCGGCGAGCAGAGCGGCAACGCTCTGTTCGCCATTTCCGGCGGCCCCAACGCTGTCGATTGCAATCTGGCGTCCGGCAATCCTCAGCGAGCGGGCCGACACGGCAGCGGCACGCATGCGCTCGAGATCGAGTGGCGCCAGCGCCTTGAAGGAGAGTTCGAGACGTGCCGTCTTGTTGTCGCGGCAGGCGAGGGCGACACGGAATTGCTCGCTGGCAAATTCCGCGGTTGCCGGCAGGCCCACGGCCTGGATGAGGGTCCAGCGGCCATGGTTGGCCGACGGGGTGCCGGGCGAGGTCTTGAGCCCCACGCTCGGCTTGGCGACGGCGGCCATGGGCTGGTCGGTCCCGCCGCCACCAAGGAGGCTGGAAGTCGTGACAGGTTCATCGGAGGCCGGCAGCAGAGCCGTGGCGACCCCGACCGGGATCCACTGGCTTTCGGGCAGGACGTCGAGGCTGTTGAACGGGGTGCGCAGGGTGGTGGTGAAGAAGGCTTCGTTCACCCCCATATTCTTGACGAAATCATAGACGCTGACGACCTCTCGGCCATAGTCGCGCACGATCTGCCCCATTTCGCGGGCATCAAAGCTCTCGCCGTCGGTGAATTGCGGCGAGAATTGATGCACGCCCACCTTCGAGCCGGGCACGACGAAACGCGCCGTGCCGCCAAGCATCACCATGGTGCAGGCTGAGAAGCAGCCCGCCTGATTGAAGATAGCCTGACCGCGCTGAAGGCGTGCCTGGCCGATCACGGTCGTCCACCCGGCCTTGCGGATGCGGCGTCCCATGATCAAGGCAGGCTGCACCTTGCCGCCGATCGATTCGAAGGCAATGACCACCTTCGGCGCATCGGCGGGCGGCAATTGCCCGTCCGCAGGTTCCGCCGGCAGGACGCCGCTCAGGCGGTTCTGCGAGAGGAAGACAGAGAAATTTCGCGAAGTTTCGTCAACGACCTGGCCCGAGGCGTTGATCACCACGCATCCCGGGCAGGATTTGCCAGAAGCGACGATGCTGAATTGCATGGGCTGGGACTCATCGCCCGCCTGAACCGTGCCGGTCGCTGCAAATAAGGCGAGAACCGCGAGGCTGGCCGGCTTGCCCGACCGTGGCATGAATTGTTTCGCAATGGCGGCTGCCTGGCGCAAATCCACGGCCTCTCCGATCCCGTACACAACACTTGGGTGGCAGCCTTCATGGCCGCAAGCGCTGCTTCGTTGCAAGGATGAAATCGGCGAAATTGCCTTGAATCATGAGACGGTTGGAGGGCGTGACAATCCTGCCACAGGCATCTGTCCGAAAAATTGTGCGGCGGGAACCGGCACATCTCGATGTGCCTTTTCGCGCGTTCGATGTGTTAACAAAAAGTGATACTCTGCCAAGGTGGGGCAGGACCGGTCGGACCATGATGATGCGACGTTTTATGTGGAGTCTTTTTTTGCTCGCCGGCTTGCTCGTTGGGGGCGAGGCTCTGGCGGCCCAGAAGGCGGCCTTGGTGATCGGCAACAGTGCCTATCGCTCGGTGACGCCGCTGGTGAATCCGGCCAATGACGCCAACGACATGGCGGCGTCGCTGGGGCGGATCGGCTATGCGGTGACCCTGGTCAAGGATGGCGACCTGTCGGCGATGAATGACGGGCTCAGGGCGTTCCTGCGCGATGCCGATCATGCCGACAGCGTGGTGGTGTTCTATTCGGGCCATGGCGTGCAGGTGAAGGGGCGCAATTACCTCGTCCCGGTCTCGGCCAAGATCTCGGACGAGCTCGATCTGGATACCCAGACCCTGTCCTTGGACAAGCTTCTGGAACTGGTCGACAGCGCGGCGCCGAAGGTGAAGATCGTGATCCTGGATTCGTGCCGCGACAATCC
>NZ_JBFREW010000022.1:0-108033 GCF_052114505.1 Labrys sp. KB_33_2
GCGCGAATGGCCGTGCGCGAATGGCCGTTCTCAACAAAGCTGACAATCCGATCGCGAAGATCCTGAGAATAGCTCCTGCCCATGATCCACCTCCAATAACGGTGAATCACAAATTGCCCTCCAAGGGAATCGCCGATTCCAGTTTCAGATCCGACGCTCTAGATCTGCTGTCTTGTGTGTAACGCAAAATAGACGGCCTTATAATACCACCCGCAACCACCGACATCTGCTTTCAACCTGGAATAGCGGTAAGCAACGGCCCTCCCCCGCCTCAGGGGCCGATCGGCGGTGATCCGATGGGAGCCTGCGGCAAGGCCGGCCCGGAATTCGGCAGAAGCGGGGCTGGCACCACCGTGGTGTGGCCGGGGGTTACCGACGAGGCGGGCAGGTTTTCGAGAGAAGGCAATTTCACCGGCGGCACGCCGGGAAGCCCGGCCGTGGGCGCCAGCGGGACCCCCGCCCCGCCCGTTGCCGGCACCGGTGCTCCCGGCCTCAGTTGCAGAGGTGGACTGGTGGGTGCCGGGACCTGAAGCTGGGCTTTCCGACGCGCATCTTCGATCGCCTTCTGCATCTTCAAGGCTTCCGCGCGACGCGCGTCCTCCTGAGCCTTCTCCTCGATCCGCCGTTGTGCCTCCAATACCTCGAGTTTGCGGGCCTGCTGTTCGACACCGCGAATACTGAGCCAGGCGACAAGGCTCGATACATCGACCTGCTTTTGCAAGGCGTCGATGGTGCCGCGCAATTGCACCGGGATGATTGGGGCCGGGCCCCCGAAGCCATCGGCCGGATTGGTGGGGGAGAGCGCGATGTCGGCCTTCACCGTCAGGTCCGAGAGATCCAGCAGACCGGAGAGGGCAATGCTGCCCTGCGCCGAGGTGGCTCGGGTCGAGGAGAGACGGAGCACGCCGCCCGCGAGCGAGAGATTGCCGTTGATCGTCCCGGTCTTCAGCGGAGCTTCATCCAAGCTGCGTTCGAAGGCTTCCCTGACGTGACCGGCGTCGCCGGAAAGTCCACCATCTACCGCCACCACCGTCTGGCCGAAGGCCTTTTCGGAGAGCCCCGCCAGCGATGCCTGGGCAAGTTCGGCGGTTCCTCCCCCCGTGAGGGAGGACATCAACGCGTCGGGCGAGCGGCCATTGCCCTGGAATTCGACGCCCATGGCCAGTTCGCCAGAAAGCTGACGTCCCTGCAGCGCGACCTTGTGCAACGAGAAATGTCCGCTTGCGGCAGTATCGAGGGCGGCATGCGAAAGCTGGAGGGCACCGCTGACATCACCGCCGGCGAGTTTTGCAGCAAAATCATCGACGGCCACCTTGCCATTGCCGAAATTCAGCACCGCGCGCGCATTGTCGAGTTCGGGCAGGCGTCGAGACAGGCGCAACGTCTTGGCCGAGACGGAGAGCCGACCTGCGAAGGCATCGAAGGTTCCCGCACCAAAGCTCTCATCGGAAAAGGCATTGCCATTGGTGTTCCCCGCGCCCAGATCCGCTCCCGAGAACAGCGAGCCGAGCAGTTGCCCATCAGCCTTGAGAAAATTCAGGCGACCGTCGAGGCGCGTCGGCTTGCCGGCATTGATGGTGAGCGCTCCGCTGACCGGCATGCCGAGCACTGTCCCCGTCAGATCATCGAAGACATAACGACCTGCCCTGGCACGAAAACCGGAGTCCAGCGTGGCACTCTGGGAAGGAACCACGCCCGGAAGCGGCAGGCTCAGTAGCTGGGCCGGCACCAGCGCATCGTCGGTGCTGGCCGTCAGGCGCCCGTCGAAAGCCGGCGCTTCGAGTGAACCGGTCATCTTGCCGGTACCGGAGAGTTGCAGCCCCGCTCCTTCGAAACTGGCGTTCCAACGCATCGCGCCGTTGAGCGGACCCGACAGGGCCATCTCCAGCGAGGCACGCCCGGGCACGGAACCCACCGCATAGTCGAGCCCAGCCTGGCGCATCAGCGTGGCGACGTCGAGGCTGTCGGCCTTCACCCTGATATCGGCGTTCTCGCCTGCGCCCGTGCCCGCGAATTGGGTGTCGAGTTGCAGAACGCTGCCGCCGAACTTGCCGTCGACCGAATAACGCCGCGCAGCCCCGAAGGCAACGGAAAGGCTGGCATTGGCCGGCGAGAGCGAGGCCGCGCGGGCCGCAAAGGCATTGACCCAGAAAACCGGCAGCGTGCTGCGCTTGAGCGTGGTAGCCAGCCCCGAAAGATCCTTGCCGTTCAATACGATGCGGATCTCGCCCTGTGGCTCGGCACCGATATTGTCGATGCGGCCATTGGCGGTGAGATTGGCGCCGCCGAGGTCGTTGACGACCACATCCTCGAGCGCGATCAGCTTGCCGCCCGCCTTGATATGCCCACTGACCGATTTGGCCTCGATTCCCGACAGGGCCAACGCTTCCGCCTGCAAGCGGATATCGGCTTCGCTGAACAGATCGCTGCTGCCGGGCAGGAGAGCGGCCACCGATGGCAGCACGTCGAGATCGATACGCTGCGCGGCCAGATTGGCTTCGACCCGCCCGGCGGACCGGCCGTGTGCCAGGCGGTTCCAGGCCAGCCTGCCCTTGACCGCGGCATCGTCGATGGCGAGGGTCAGCTGCGAAAAGTCCACCTTGTCGGCGTCGGCGTCGAGGGCTGCCTTCAGGGACAGTTTGCGGGCGGCATCCGGCCGCCCCAGAACGGGCTGGCCCTGCAGCCAGCCGATCAGGCCGGTGGCCTGGCCCGATTTGAGGTCGAGATTGCCCTTGAACCCGCCTCCTTCGTCATTGACGTCGCCGGCCAGCAAGAGATGGCTCTTGCCCGGCAATGTCGCCTCGAGACGATCGACCTGCAATTTCCCCTCGGCAACCCTGAGGCTCGCCCGGGCATTCTGGATCAACTCGCCGCCCAGCATGAGGCCATCGGCGGCAAGATCGATCTGGGCGTTGGTGGCGGCTCCGGCAAGCGTCGGTACGGTCCTGGCAAGCCTGGCCAGCACCGCGGCCGGTGGCTGGCGCTTGTCGGGGCCGATACCGGCGAAACGATCGAGTTCGAGCTGCTTGCCGGCAAGGTTCGCCTCCAGCACCGGCGTGGCGCCGAAAGCCAGGTTCACGCTGCCGGCAAGCTTGAGGGCCCGCTCGTCCGGCCCAAGCTGGATCGACACCTTGTCGGAGGCCACGCCTGCGGGCGTGGCGGTCACCGGCCCCGACATACTCCAGGCCAATTGCTCGCCAGCGGCCTGATCATCCGGCCCCCCTTCTCCCGCCGCCTTCGCGGAGAAGGTCGGACGCAGCAGCGTCGCCATCCCGACAAAGGTCGGCTTGCCACCCTGAAGCTTGACCTGACCGTCGAGATCGAGCGTCACCGGCTTGTCCGCCGGCACCGCGGTGATGCGCAGATTGAGGCTGCCCTTCTCGGCAACGCCCGTCGCGATCTTTATCGTATGAGGCACGCCGGCGATCTTGATGCCGCCCTCGGCCTTGTAGGGACCGAGTACCGAACCGGATTCACCGACCAGATTGATGCCGGTCAGGCTGATGTCCTGGCCGTCGACCTTGTTCACATAATGAAGCGATCCGCCGCTGACCTCGAAGCTTTCGACCGCGGCCCCGAGCGACACCGGATATTTCGAAAGGGGAGCGATTGTCCCCTCGTCATCGGCCGCTACCGACAGGGCGGGATCACGCACCACCACATTGGAAAGATCGACATCGCCGCGCAGCAGGCCGCCGAGGCTGACGTCTCCATCGATGCGCGCAACGTTCAGCCTGGTAGTGCCATAGGGGTCTCCGATGCTGACATCCGAGAGCGAAAGCCAGGGCTGGGGCAAGAGGCGCGCTTCGATCGGGCCACGAATGATGACGGTTGTGCCGAAATGCTGCGTGAGGCGGTTGCCGATATCCTCGCGCCAAGCGTTCCAGTCGACGTAGAGGGGCGCGGTGAACACAGCCGCGAACGCCACGATCAACAAAAATCCGATAACGGTGAGCGCCTCGCGCACGCCGCACGTCCTTTCCAATGCCTTTGCAATCCAGTACCGGGAATCGCAAAGGTGCCTCCAAACGAAGGGTTAGAGCAAAATGCGTTCCGTCAGAACACGCTTTGCCCTCGACCGCCAAATGTTTCACCCCGCCGATGGCGCCACGGTGAATCCGGTTTCGAGGTCCCTTCCCTGCCAGCGACGACCATACGCGAAAACCGCGGCGAGACGAAACCGGGAACGTGGAGAAACTGTGGTCCCGGGTCACTGCACAGGGCGGCGGGAGATGGTCCCAAACGGTCGAAATCCCGATCGAAACTTTCATTATGAACAGATTCGGCAGCAATTGTCTTACGAACGACCCGCCATGTTCACATTTTCACCAAGTCTTTAGATTTCATTAAGACCCGTACAAAATTTGTGCTATGACATCCTCCGCCGGAATAAATGCTAAAGCATGAGCCGGCTGGGCTGTGCCTGAATGCTCCCCTACAAAAGAATGAGCAGCGGGCGAAAAAGGGGCGGTCGAATTCGTGGCCGTTCGTCACAACAGCGTCGCGTCAATAGAGGAACGGTATCTCTCGCTTTCAGTGAGGTGGGTACACAATGTTACGCTTGATCAGCTCCGTCGGAGTCGTATTGGCGTTAGGTGTCTTCGGCGCAGGCTTCTATACGGTTGGGACTAGCACGGGGCAGTCTCCGTTGGCCCGTAGTGAGCCGACAAGCCGTGTAGCAGCAGCGAACATGCTGGTTTTTCTTTCGGTGGACAAGCAAACACAGCAGGCTGGTTATCTCGACGGCCGGCCCGTTCCTTCCGGTTTGACGATGCCGATCATCGTTCGTGTCAAACCCAAGGACGCTACTGAAGGAAAGGCCGCTGGTCAGCCGGTGGTGGTGACGCCATAGGAGAGGATAGATTCAACGGCCAAAGCGTTTTGCGATTGGACAGGATCGCAAAGACGCGTCGAAACGGGAGTTAGAGCAGGAGAGCGTTGAGCCATAAACGCACTTTGTTCTAGGAGGGACCGGGCCGGAACTATCCTTGAGCAAACAGAGCCGGGCCCGATCGCAGGCAAGGTTCAACAGGCACCCGGATACGTGCCCAAGATGAATGAAGACGATGGGCGGATGTTTCGAGGAGAAGCATCCGCCTGTTGCTTTTTGCGGCGGTTCCTGAAGCCGGTACGCTCGAACGGGTGTCCGGCTCCGGCAGGCCGCTCAATCGGGAAAGATCTTGCCAGGATTCATGATGCCGGCCGGATCCAAGGCCTGCTTGATCGCCCGCATCGCCGCCAGGGCCGGGGCACCGTGTTCGGCCTTGAGATATTTGCGCTTGCCCTGCCCCACGCCATGCTCGCCGGTGCAGGTCCCTTCCATGGCCAGCGCCCGCTCCACCAGCCGTTCGAGAAAGCCCTCGCAGGCAGCGACCTCGCGAGGATCGCTCATGTCGATCATCGGCTGCACGTGGAAATTACCGTCGCCGACATGCCCGACGATCGGCGCGATCAGACCGGTGGCATCGATGTCCCGGCGGGTTTCGGCCACGCATTCGGCTAGGCGCGACAGCGGCACGCAGACATCGGTGGCAACGATCTCCGCGCCCTGCCACATGGACTTGACCGCCCAATAGGCGTTGTGGCGCGCCGCCCATAGCTTGGTGCGCTCCTCGGGCTTGGTGGCCCAGGTGAAGGGACCGCCGCCGAACTCGGTCGCGATTTCGCCGAAGCGTTCGGCCTGCTCGGCCACGCCGGCATCGCTGCCATGGAATTCCAGGAACAGCATCGGGGTCTCTGGCAAGCCCAGGCCGGAATAGGCATTGGCCGCCTTCACCATCAACGTGTCGAGCAGTTCGATGCGCGCCACGGCAAGGCCGGACTGGATGGTGGCGATCACGGCATCGCAGGCGGCCTTCTCACTGCCGAAGGGACAGATACCGGCGCTGATGGCCTCGGGAATGCCATGCAGGCGCAGGGTCACTTCCGTGATGAGGCCAAGCGTTCCCTCCGAACCGACGAGCAAGCGCGTAAGGTCATAGCCGGCCGAGCTCTTCTTGGCCCGGCTCGCCGTCGAGACGATCTCGCCATTGGCCAGCACCGCCCGCAGCGAAAGAACATTATCCTTCATGGTGCCATAGCGCACCGCATTGGTGCCGGAGGCACGCGTTGCCGCCATGCCGCCCAGGGAAGCGTCGGCACCGGGATCGATGGGAAAGAACAGCCCCTGGTCGCGCAGATAGTCATTGAGCTGCTTGCGCGTGACCCCCGGCTGCACCACGGCGTCGAGATCCTCGGCATGCACGGCAACGATGGCGTTCATGCGGCTGGTATCGACGGAGACGCCGCCTTCCGGTGCATTGACATGCCCTTCCAGACCGGTTCCGGTGCCGTAGGGAATGATGGGCACGCCATGGCCGGCACACAACCTGACGATATTAGCCACTTCATTTTCATTCTCAGGGAAAACCACGGCATCCGGCGCCTGGGCGGGCAGCCAGGTCAGCGTGCTTGCATGCTGGTCGCGCAAAGCCTGGCTTGCCGAAAAGCGCGGACCGAATTGTCCGGCCAGGGCATCGCAGACGGCAGAGAGATCTTCGGGCTGGTAGCGCCGGGAATTTGCGCCGGAATTGACCATAATATGTTACTTTGTCTTGAGGTATCAGCCATTTGGCATACACTGACTTGGAAGCCCTGCGCCAGAGGGTATCGCGATCGTGATCGATCGTCGCCCATCCAGTGTGGGCAGACCTGGAACGAGACTGAATATCCGAGCCTGCCCAACAGGTTCGGATATTCAGTTTGAAGTGGGTGAGAGGGCAGAAGATCGAGGGCTTTTTGCGACTACCAAGAGTCGTAGAGGCACCGCAAAACAAGGAGTTAGAAGCAAAAGTGCGTTTTTTTCAAAACGTGCTTTGCTCTAGTGGCGTGGAGGCGGAAATGTTTGACACCAGCAAATTGCCAGCATTGTTCTTCGCGCCGTTCGTATCGTCACAGATGCGCATCGAGCCCCATTGGATCGACTATAACGGCCATCTGAACATGGCCTATTATCACGTCCTGTTCGACAACGCCCTTGGCGAAGCCCTGGCGCTCGTCGGTCTGGGGGAGGATTATATCCGTGAGCGCGGCATGTCCTTCTTCACCGGGGAAGTACACGTTATCTACAAGCGTGAACTTCACCTCGACGATCCCGTGCGTGTGCGCTTGCAACTGGTCGGCTATGACGAAAAGCGTCTGCATATCTATGAAGAACTCTGTCATGCCACCGAAGGCTGGGTGTCGGCCACCTGTGAACTGATCTCGCTCAATATCGACATGGCGACCCGGCGGGTGGCTCCCTTCCCTTACGACATCATCGACAATCTCGCCGAGATGCGCTCCTCGCATGGCTATCTGCCCACGCCCGAGATCGTCGGCCGGGCCATCCGCACCCCGGCGCTAGTCAGCCGGCAATAGCCGGCGGGCGCTACGCGCCAGCAGCACCGGCCGGTGCACCAGCGACACCAGCACGAAGCTGACGATCATCAGCAGATACCAGGCCCCGAGCTTGCCGAAGGAAACCAAGGCGAAGCCGTGGCGCTGGTTGGGATAGATCCAGACCTGGCCGAAACTGCCGATGTTCTCGGCGATCCAGATGAAGAAGGCAACCAGGAAGAAACCGAGCAGCAGCGGCATGGAGCGCGGTTCCCGGTCCACCGTAAAATAGATCTGCGTGCGCCAGAACAGGATGACTATGGCGGCGAACAGGCCGAGGCGGATATCCGGCAGAAAATGGTGGGTGAAGAAATTCACATAGATCAGTCCGGCCAGCAGGATCGTCCAGCGCATGCGGGGATAGAAACTGTAGCGGAAGTCGAACAGGCGGGCCGCGCGGGCGATGTAGCTGCCGACGGCCGAATACATGAAGCCCGAGAACAGCGGCACTTCGCCGATCTTCAGCAGGCTCGGCTCGGGATAGGCCCAGGAACCGGCCTGCGTTTTGTAGATCTCCATGACGGTGCCGACGACATGGAAGACCGCGATCACGGCGGCTTCTTCCCAGGTCTCGAGCTTGAGCGCAAGCAACAGGCCCTGGATACCCAGTGCCGCAAAGCAGAGGAAATCATAGCGGCTGCCCCAGGCTCCCTCGGGATAATAGAAGCGCGTTGCCAGGATGAGGGCGAGAAAGGAACCGCCGAACAGGCAGGCCCAGCCCTGCTTGAGGCCGAAGAGCCAGAATTCGCGAAGGAAGAGCCTGAACATTGCCATGCCCAATCCTTGCAGGCGCGTTTGCAGCCTCGATGCAGATGCAATGGCGCGCCCGTGAAATCCGGGCGCAGGATCGGCGTACGCCATGGCGGAAAATGAGCGCACCGCTGCGCCGCATTTTCGAGCAAAGCGCCCAAATAATCACCATCAACGCTTTGAAATATAAACAATATTCTTGGCACGAAAATAACTTGCCCAAGGGCTTTGTCTGAGCGACACTTCCAGGATCGGCATTGGCGACAGACCTTGGGCGGAAGACCTCGCCCCACAAGAGGCACAAGCGCCGGCCGGCCATTCAGAGAGACGGAAGGGTGCCTATTATGGACTGCCTGAAAGTATTTCGACGCAGCGGCCTTGCGGCCGTGGCGGCCGCTTTGCTCGTGGGAATTTCACCGGCCTCGGCGGCTTCGCCGGAATCCTCCGATCCCATCAAGATCGCCTTGTTCGATTGGACCAGTGTCAATCTCAATGCCAAGATCCTGGGCGGCATCCTGGAAAAGCTGGGATACACCGTCGAATATCCCACCGCCGACTATCTCTCCAGCCTGTCGACCGGCCTTACCAATGGCGATCTGACCCTCGGCGTCGAATTTTGGGACACCACCGCCGGCGAGGCCATGAAGGCCTCCGACGCCACCAAGCAGACCGAACGCCTGGGCAAGCTTGGTCCCAAGGCCAAGGAGGAATGGTGGTACCCGATCTATATGAAGGAGAAATGCCCCGGTCTGCCCGATTGGAAGGCTTTGCTGGACCCCAAATGTGCCGAGGCCTTCTCCACGCCCGATACCGCTCCCAAAGGCCGCTACCTCGGCGGACCCGTGACCTGGGAAGGCTTCGATGACGAGCGCGTGGCAGCCCTGAAGCTGCCCTTCACGGTCATCCATGCCGGCACGGACGGTGCCATGTTCGCCGAGCTCGATTCCGCCTATCAGCGCAAGGCCCCAATCATGCTGTGGATCTATTCGCCACATTGGGCCACGGCGAAATATCAGGGCGAATGGGTGAAATTCCCCGAATATGAGCCGGCCTGCTACACCGATCCGAAATGGGGTACCAACCCGGATGCCAAATATGATTGCGGCAAGCCGCATGGCGAGATCTGGAAATATGCCTGGGCCGGCATGAAGGACAAATGGCCCGTGGCCTACAAGGTTGCCAAGGCCTACACGATCGAGACCGACGAACTCAACAAGCTGAGCGGCCAGGTCGATCTCGAAGGCAAGAGCCTGGACGAGGTCGCGGCCAAGTGGGTCACCGACCACGAAGCGGCCTGGAAAGCCTGGGCCCAATGACTCGCCGAGACGGGCGAGCCTGGAGAAGCTGAACGAAAAATCGCAGGAACCTCAAGGTTTTTGTCGTCACCGGGCTGTCCCGGAGATCCTTGCGCCCTCCAGGCTGCGGCATCTGGATGCCCGGGACAGGCCAGGGCATGACAAAATCAGAACACCCGCGTTCTGGCCTCGATTTCCAAGTCAGGCTCCGGAGGCCCGTCCCTCAATCCCCGATGCAACCAAGAGGCACCGATGCAAGCCGCGATCGCTTCGCCAGGCCCGGACACCGCCACACGCGCCGTGAAGCTGGCCTGCCGCGACGTCTGGAAGGTTTTCGGCCCAAATGCCGCCCGCGAACTGGCCCGGCACGGCCAGCGACCGACGGATGAGGACCTTGCCAAGGCAAGCCTGGTCGCCGCCGTGCGCGAGGCCAGCCTTACCGTGCACGAGGGCGAGATCTTCATCATCATGGGGCTGTCCGGCTCGGGCAAATCTACCCTGCTGCGTTGCCTGGCCCGATTGATCGAGCCGACCGCCGGCACAGTCGAGTTCGACGGCAGGAATCTGCTCAAGGCCAGCGAGGCCGAGATGATCGAACTTCGCCGCCACAAGATGGGCATGGTGTTCCAAAACTTCGCCCTGCTGCCGCATCTGAGCGTGATCGAGAATGTCGCCTTTCCGCTGGCCGTCCAGGGCATCGCCAAGGCCGAGCGACTGAAACGAGCGCAGGACATGGTCGATCTGGTCGGCCTGCGCGGCCGCGAAGGCTTCTATCCGCGCGAACTCTCAGGCGGCCAGCAACAGCGCGTCGGCATCGCGCGCAGCCTCGCCACCAAGCCCGAACTCTGGTTCCTCGACGAACCCTTCTCTGCTCTCGATCCGCTGATCCGCCGGGAGATGCAGGACGAACTCGTCCGGCTGCAGAAGGTGCTGCACAAGACCATCGTCTTCATCACCCATGACTTCGACGAGGCGATCCGCCTCGCCGATCGTGTCGCCATCATGAAGGATGGCGCCATCATCCAGACCGGTACGCCGGAGGAACTCGTCACCCGGCCGGCAACCGACTATGTCGCCGAGTTCACCCGTGACGTCCAAAGGGCGAAGGTGGTTTCCGCCCGCGGCCTCATGCGTCCCGCCCAGCCCGGTTCCGCCTATGCCGGCAATCTCGCCCCGGCGGACAAGGTCTCCTCTTTCGCCGCCGACATCATCGGTGCCGCCGCGCCCTTCGCGGTCCGCGATCCTGCCGGCGCCCTGCTCGGCGAGGTCATGCCCGACGCCGTGCTCGATATCCTGACCGGCGGCGACCAGCGCAGGAACGCCGCTTGAGCAAGTCAGCCCCCCTTTCCCTCGCTCAACCGCATACATCGCCTGGTGGCCGGGTAACGACCTGGACCGTGATCTGGTGCCTTGCTTTCCTGCTCGCCATCACGCTCTACTTCATGAGGTCGAATGCAGGCTGGCTTTCCGCCTGGCCCGATGACTGGGTCATTCCCTTCGCAGGTTGGATGTCGGCCGTCATGGCCTGGATGAAAAGCAATCTGAGCTGGCTGACACGGGCGATCGCCGCCATCCTCGACCTTCCTCTCCAGATTGCTTTCGGATTGCTGGCCAAGCCGTTGAAATTATGGGGCATCCCGCTGCCGACATTATCCTGGCTGGGCGTGATCTCAGCGGCGATCATCGCAGGCCATGCTGCCGGAGGGCTGCGGCTCGCGGCCCTGATGGCGGCCTGCTTTGGCTATATCGCGCTTTTCGGCCAGTGGCAGGGGGCCCTGCTTACCCTCGCTTTGATCCTGATCTCGGTGCCGCTTTGCGTGCTGACAGGCCTGTTGTTCGGCGTCGCCGCCTGGCGTTTTCCGAAGCTGGATCGGCTGGCGGTCACCCCGGCCCTCGATCTGATGCAAACGATCCCGACCTTCGCCTATCTCATCCCCATGTTGATCCTGTTCGGCAACAGCCCGGTCTCGGCGATGATCGCCACTTCGATCTTCGCCACGCCGCCAATGGTGCGGGCCACCATGGTGGCGCTGTCCCGGATTCCCTCCGAGATCGCCGATTTTGCCGTCATGGCAGGCTGCACGCCGCGCCAGAAGCTCTGGCGCGTGCTGATCCCCACGGCGCGGCCCATGCTCATGGTCGGCGTCAACCAGGTGATCATGCTGGCGCTGAACATGGTGATCATCTCCTCGATGATCGGCGCGGGCGGGCTCGGCTATGACGTGCTGCTGGCCCTGCGCGCCCTCAAGATCGGCCAGGGCATGGAGGCGGGCTTCGCCATCGTGGTGCTGGCCATCGCCCTCGATCGGCTCTCGCAGGCCTTTGCCTATCGCGGCGGCCAGCCCGTGCATCGGGAGGGCAGCGGGCTCTTCGCCCGCCATCCCCATCTCGTCCTGGCGCTGGCTCTGCTGATTGCAAGCACGCTGGCCAGTCTCGTCTTGCCGGCTCTCGCCAAAATCCCCTCGGGCTGGACCTTGTCGACTGCGCCGTGGTGGAAGGCGGGCGTCGATTGGATCACCGTGCATTTCTTCGACGTGATCGAGGCCCTGCGCGTCGGGCTTCTCGTTTATGTGCTCAACCCGGTCCGGGCCTTCTGCGAAGCCATTCCCTGGCTCGCCGCCCTGGTCCTGCTGGTGCTGGCGGGTTACCGCCTTGCAGGCTGGCGCCTCGCCGCCCTCATCGGCTTGCTCGTGCTTTTCTGCGCCTCGTCCGGGCTGTGGCAGAAGACGATGTCGACCGTCTATCTCTGCGGCGTGTCAGCGATCCTCGCCACGCTGATCGGCATGCCGATCGGCGTCTGGGCCTCGCGGAGCGACCGGGTGTATCGCGTGATCGAACCTGTAGTCGATACCCTGCAGACCCTGCCGTCCTTCTGCTTCATCATTCCGATCGTGATGCTGTTCCGGGTTGGCGACGTCACTGCCCTGATCGCCACGGTCTCCTTCGCCGTCGTCCCAGCCATCCGCTATACCAATCATGGCCTGCGGCAAGTGCCGCCGACCCTGATTGAAGCAGCGAAGACGGCCGGTTGCACGCGCTGGCAGACCTTCCGCCTGGTGCAATTGCCGATGGCGCTGCCCGAGATCATGCTCGGCATCAACCAGACCATCCTGCTGTCGCTGAGCATGATCATCATCTGCGCGATGATCGGCACGCGCGATCTCGGCCAGGAGGTCTTCATCGCCCTCGCCAAGGCGGATGCCGGCCGCGGCATCGTCGCCGGCCTTGCCATCGCCTTCATCGGCATCGTCGCCGACCGCCTGATCGGGGGCGCCAGCGCCAAGGCGCGCAAGCGTTTGGGGTGATGCCAGCTGTCATGGGGAGTTCGACGAACAAGTGTAGCTGCCATCCTCGGCCGAGCAGCTTACGAGCATCGCGAGGAAGCGCGAGGGGAAGGGGATCCAGGAGGTGAGGTGGCGCATTTGCCCCCTGGATCCCCTTCCCTCGCCACTGCGTGGCTTGCCGGGGATGACAGCGTGAAGCGACTACCTATTTCCCGGGTTCTCGCTTTACCCGCGCGCGGAATCCGCCAGGCCGCGCGCGCCATCGAGCAGCGATTTCAGGCCGAAACCGATGAAGACGACGCCGACGATCCGCGTCACCCACAGGCCATGGCGTGCGAAGAAAGTCCGGATCGGCTTGAGGCCGATGGCGACATAGAGGACGAAGTCCGCCGCCACGAAACCGAGAAAGGCGGCCACGATCAGGCCGGGCGTCGCGCTCCAGGTGATGTGATCGCCATAGGGCGCCACCAGCGCCCCGAAGGTGGCGAGTGCCACGGGATAGGATTTCGGGTTGGTCAGGCCGAAGATCACGCCATTGACCAGAGGCCGGTCGGCGCCGATCACCGCAGCCTTGCAGTCCCGGCGCGTCATCACGGCCCTCACCCCCATATAGATCAGGTAGAGGCCGCAGCCGATGCCTAGGATGTCGAACAGGGTCGGGCCGATCTGGCTCACCCCGACAATCGCCGCCAGCGCCGCCACCGACCATAGGATATCGCCGACGAGATGACCGGTCATGAACCAGGCGCCGGGCGTGCGTCCCTTGGCGGCACCGAGCGCGAACAGGGCCAGGAAGGCCGGCCCGGGCGAAATCGTATAAAGGAAGCCAGCGAAAAAGGTTGCGGTGAGCAGGGAAACATCGAACATGGGAATCGGCTTGGCGGCTAGAGAAGTTTTCATAGCGCACGGCCGGCGTCCCGACGCAAGCGGGCATGCGTTCCCCCTTCCCAGCCCGTACAAGCTTGTTCATGCCTGTCTCCAAGACGTCCGAACCTCTCATCCTGCTGCTGGCGACCGGCACCTTTCTTGGGCTCAACTTCCCGCTCGGCAAACTGGCCGGCGCGGCCGGCATCCAGCCGGCGGTGTGGACCCTGCTGATCTCGACGGGCTGCGCCCTCGTCATCGGCGCTGTCCTGGCGCTCAAGCGCGAGACCTTTCCGCTGACACCACCTTATCTGCGCTTCTATGCCATTGGCGGCACGATTTCCTATGCCATCCCGAATTTCCTGGTCTATCTGACCATTCCGCATCTGGGCTCGGGCTATGCCTCGATCATGTTCACCTTGTCGCCGATCATCACCACGATCCTGGCGACGGCTCTGAATGCGCGGCGCCCGAATTTGCTTGGCGTCATCGGCATCCTGATCGGTTTCGTCGGCGCCATGCTGATCGTGCTCGGCAAGGGGCGGGTCGGCGATGCCAGTTCGCTGTGGATCGGCATCGGCTTCCTCATCCCCCTCTCGCTCGCCATCGGCAATGTCTACCGCACCCTGGACTGGCCGCCGAATGCCCGCCCGCTGCCCCTGGCGGTCGGCACCAATCTCGCCTCCTCCCTGGTGGTTTCGGCCGCTTTGCTGCTTGCCAATGGTGAACTCGGCCTCACTTCCCTCGCCGAAGCCCCGCTGCTCAGCGTGATCCAGGTCGCAGCGAGCGCTGCGATGTTCGCCGTCTTCTTCCGCCTGCAAATGGCGGGCGGGCCGGTCTATCTTTCCCAGATCGGCTATGTCGGCGCTGCGGTCGGGCTGGGCAGCGGCACCTTTTTTTTGGGCGAGCACTATGACCTGCTCACCTGGCTCGGCGCCGTGGTGATTGCCGTAGGCGTCATCGTCACCACCATTGCCCAGCGCGCGCCGTCGACAGCGCCAAGCGCGGTTGGGAAAAGCTGAGGCCGAGGGCGCACCCAGCCTCCTCTTAACCGATACGCGGCGCAACTGTTGACGCATACCGATGGGAAGTGCTCGCAATCTCGACGCGCCTCCCCATCTAAGTCATTATCCGGCAATCCAGAATCACGCGAAAATCCGATTTGTCCGATCCCCGTTCCCCTTCCCTTGCCCATCAGCCGGCCGCCGGCGGCATCGCTGCGCGCGCCATGGCCGCCGCAAGGCCTGCCGCCTATCTCACGGGCTTGAACCCTGAACAGCGCGCGGCTGTGGAAACGCTGGACGGCCCCGTACTCGTGCTGGCGGGCGCCGGCACCGGCAAGACGCGTGTGCTGACCACTCGCATCGCCCATATCCTCGCCACCGGCCGTGCCGCCCCCCACCAGATCCTCGCCGTCACCTTCACCAACAAGGCGGCGCGGGAAATGCGCGAGCGCATCGGCGTTCTGATCGGCCAGAGCGTGGAAGGCATGCCCTGGCTCGGCACCTTCCATGCCATCGGCGTGAAGATCCTGCGCCGCCATGCCGAGCTGGTCGACCTGAAATCCAATTTCACCATCCTAGACACCGATGATCAGGTCCGCCTGATGAAGCAGGTGATCTCAGCCGCGGGAATCGATGAAAAGCGCTGGCCTGCCCGCCAGCTTGCCCATGCCATCGACGGCTGGAAGAATCGTGGCCTGACGCCGGCGCAGGTCCCTGCGGGCGAAGCCATGTCCTTTGCCAATGGCAAGGGCGGCGAGCTCTATGCCGCCTACCAGGCCCGGCTCAAGACCCTGAACGCGGCCGATTTCGGCGATCTCCTGCTGGAATCCATCCGCCTGTTCCGCGAGAACCCGGGCGTTCTGGCCGAATATCACCGCCGCTTCCGCTTCATGCTGGTGGACGAGTACCAGGACACCAACGTCGCCCAATATCTATGGCTGCGCCTGCTGGCCCAGACGCCGGCGGGCGAAAAGCCGAATCTGTGCTGCGTCGGCGACGACGACCAGTCGATCTATGGCTGGCGCGGGGCGGAGGTCGACAACATCCTGCGCTTCGAGAAGGATTTTCCGGGCGCAACCGTGATCCGGCTCGAGCGCAATTACCGCTCGACCGGCCATATTCTCGGCGCGGCGGGGCACCTGATCAGCAACAATGAGGGGCGCCTCGGCAAGACCCTGTTCACCGACGACGAGGAGGGCGAGCGCGTCACCGTCGCCGGCTCCTGGGATTCGGGGGAGGAAGCCCGCGCCATCGGCGACGAGATCGAGGCGCTGCAGCACAAGGGCCACGCCCTCAACGACATCGCCATCCTGGTGCGCGCCTCTTTCCAGATGCGTGAATTCGAGGATCGCTTCGTCACGCTCGGCCTGCCCTATCGCGTCATCGGCGGGCCCCGCTTCTATGAGCGCGCCGAAATCCGCGACGCCCTCGCTTATTTCCGCGCCACCATGCAGCCGGCAGACGATCTTGCCTTCGAGCGCATCGTCAACGTGCCCAAGCGCGGCCTCGGCGACGCCACAGTGCAGATCCTGCACGACTATGCCCGCCATAACGGCGTGCCGATGATGCAGGCCACGCGGGTGCTGGTGGAAACCGAGGAACTCAAGCCCAAGCCGCGCCAGACGCTCGGCGCCCTGATGGCCTCCTTCTCGCGCTGGGCCGCCCAGAGCGAGGTGCTCGGCCACCAGGAACTGGCGGAACTGATCCTGGAGGAATCCGGCTACACCGACATGTGGCAGAAAGACCGCACGGCCGAAGCCGCGGGCCGGCTGGAGAACCTCAAGGAACTCGTGCGCTCGATGGAAGGCTTCGAGAACATGGCCGGCTTCCTCGAGCACATCTCGCTGGTGATGGATGCCAGCGAGGAAGGCGCCAGCGAGGACAAGGTCTCGATCCTGACGCTGCATGGGGCCAAGGGCCTCGAATACGAGACCGTGTTCCTGCCCGGCTGGGAGGAAGGCCTGTTCCCGCACCAGCGCTCGCTCGACGAGAACGGCCGCGCCGGCCTGGAAGAAGAACGGCGCCTCGCCTATGTCGGCCTCACCCGCGCCCGCCGCCGCGCCAAGGTCTGGTTCGCCTCCAACCGCCGGATTCATGGCCTGTGGCAATCGACCATGCCGTCGCGTTTCGTCGACGAACTGCCTGCCGCCCATGTCGAGGTGATGGAAGCTTCCAATTCCTACGGCTCCGGCGGCTCGCTCGGCATGAGCCGTTTCGACAAGGCCCAGCCTTTTTCCGGCTCGAACTATTCGACGCCGGGCTGGCAGCGGGCCCAGCACAACATGGCGTCCGGATTCCGTACCACCCAGGCGCCGCTTCGCCGCGAGCCCCTGACCATCGAGGGCGAATTGGTTGCCCGCTCCACCGGCACGGCCTCGGCCTACAAGGTCGGCGCCCGCGTCTTCCACCTGAAGTTCGGCTATGGCGAGGTGGCTGAAGTCGACGGCAACAAGCTCACCGTCGATTTCGACAAGGCCGGCCGCAAGCGTGTGGTCGACAGCTTCGTCGAGGCTGCATAGAGCTGGTTTTCGAGCCAACTAAGGCGCGACCAGCCTTCTCCCCTTGCGGGAGAAGGTGGACCGGCGAAGCCGGGCCGGATGAGGAGTACCAGCACCCATCCTTCACGGTCCCATATCCCCCTCATCCGCCCCTTCGGGGCACCTCTAGTCAACTCAAGAGAGTTGACGACACCCGCAAGGGGAGAAGGGTTGGTCGTAGCTCCCCTCATCCCTTGGCCGGCACACCGGCATCGAGATTGTCGATGCCGCCGGCCTGGTTGAAGCGGGCCTCGTCGAGGATGCCCTGGCGCTTGGAGACCAGCAGCGGCACCAATGCCTGACCGGCGACGTTGACCGCCGTACGGCCCATGTCGAGGATCGGATCGATGGCGAGCAGGAGGCCGACACCGGAGAGCGGCAAGCCCAGGGTCGACAGCGTCAGCGTCAGCATCACGGTGGCGCCGGTGAGGCCCGCGGTGGCGGCCGAGCCTATCACCGAGACGAACACGATCAGCGCGTAATGCTCGATGCCGAGCGGGATCTGGTAGAACTGGGCGACGAAGATCGCCGAAATGGCCGGGTAGATCGCCGCGCAGCCATCCATCTTGGTGGTCGAGCCGAGCGGTACGGCAAAGGCGGCATATTCGCGGGGCACGCCGAGGCTGCGCTCCGTCACCGCTTCGGTGACCGGCATGGTGCCGACCGAGGAGCGCGAGACGAAGGCAAGCTGGATCGCCGGCCAAGCACCCGCAAAGAAGCGAGCCGGGCTCAGCCCATGCAGCACCAGCAGCAGCGGGTAGACGATGAGCAGGACGATGGCGAGGCCGATATAGATGGCGAGCGCATACCAGGAGAGCTGCCCCAGTGTCTGCCAGCCATATTGCGCCACGGCCTTGCCAAGCAGGCCGATCGTGCCGATCGGGGTCAGGCGGATGACCCACCACAGGATCTTGCGCACGATGGCGAGCAGCGACTCGTTGAAGGTGAGGAAGGGATTGGCCCGTTCGCCGACGCTCAGGGCCGCCACGCCGACCGCAATGGCGATGACCAGGATCTGCAGCACGTTGAACTGCAGCGAGGTGGAGGCAGCGCCATCAACGAGCTTGGTCGAGGCCTGGATGCCAAAGATATTGGCGGGCACCAGGCCCTTCAGGAAATCGAGCCAGGAACCGGTGGTGGCCGGCGCCTTGGCCGTCTCCGCCAGCACGCTCGAATGCAGGCCCGGCTGGATGATCAGGCCGAGAGCGATGCCGATCAGCACGGCGATCAGGGCAGTGATGGCGAACCACAGCAGCGTCTGCCAGACCAGCGCCGCGGCATTCGACAATTTACGCAGATTGCCGATCGAGGCGACGATTGCAGTAAAGACCAAGGGTGGCACCAGGGCATAGAGCAGCTGGACGAAGATCGAGGCGATCGTCGTCAGCGTCTGCACCAGCCAGTTCGGGTTGCCCGTTACGTCTGGCCCAAGAGAGCGGGCGTAAAGGCCGAGCGCCAGTCCCACCACCATGGCGGCGAGCACCTGGAAACCGAAGGAGGCATAGAAGGGCTTGGCTGCCGCCGCTTGCGGGCTGGAGGGGGTTGCCATGATCAGTCCCTTGCAATGTGTCAATGACAATATAACACAGTGTGTATGTTATATATTTGCAATATCCATAACATGAGCGGATTTGAAAGAAAACGACAGCCAAGACAAAGCTGACACGCCCCTCGTGCAGGGCTTGCTCCTGGGATCGCAGGCGTCCTCGTCCATGGGCGCTAACTTCGGGTGGTGGCACCAGATTGGAGGGTCGATCTCCAGATCGACCATCTTGGAAATGTCGAGCCAGATAGAGGACAAAGGTGGTCGATCTCGCTCCATCAATTGATGGAGCTGTGGAGATCGACCCTCCCGCTACCTGCGCCTCTGGCCGCCAAGTTAGCGCCCATGGGCGAAAACGCCTGCGATCCCAGGGTTACCAGCTCAAATCCAGCGCCTTCAGCCCGTGGAAATGATAGGTATCGGCATAAACCGGCGTTCCCTCCAGCCGCAGGCCGGGCAGCCGTTCGAACAGGATCGGTACCGCGACCTCCAGTTCCAGCCGCGCCAAGGGCGCTCCCACGCAGAAATGGATGCCGCCGCCGAAGCTGACATGAGGCGGACGCTGCCGCGTCATCAGGAAACGCTCGGGCTCCTCGAAGCGCTCAGGATCATGGTTGGCGGCACCGAGCAGCAGGCCGATCTCATCGCCCTTGCGGAAGGTGGCCGGCCCGAGCGTCACGTCCTCCAGCGCATAGCGCTTGAACATATGGAGTGGTGGATCGAAGCGCAACATTTCCTCCACCAGCCCCTCGCCGCCCGCCAGCACCGCCTCACTGTCAAGACCGGCCTGCAGGATGGACTTTACGCCATTGCCGATGGCATGCACTGTCGCCTCATGGCCGGCATTGAGCAGGAGGATGCAGGTGGAGATCAGTTCCTCCTCGCTGAGCCGGTCACCCTCGGCTTCGACGGCGATGAGGTGGCTGATGAGGTCGTCGCGCGGCTCGGCCCGCCGCCGCTCGACATAGCCGCGCAGGAAGGAGGAGAAATCTTCAGCTGCCGCAACGGCTTGATCCTCGATGCTACGGCTGCGGCTGAACTGATACATCGCCACCATATGGTGCGACCAATCGAGCAGCTGCGGCGCCATCTCGACCGGCACGCCCAGGAGTTCGGCAATCAGGATCACCGGGATCGGCGTGGCGAAGGCCCCGATCAGATCGACGCTCCCTCGCCCCTCGAAACCGTCGATCAATTGGTAGGCAAGGGCCGCGATCCGCGGCCTGAGGCGCTCGACCTGTCGGGTGACGAAGGCCCGATTAACCAAAGTGCGCAGCCTCGTGTGAACAGGCGGCTCACGCTCCAGCATGGAATGGGCATCGACGGCATCGAAGGGCGCCAGATGAGGCTGCGGCTCCGGCCAGCCGAGTTCGGCGCGAGTGGCCACGTGGAGCACCTCGCGCCCAAAGCGCTTATCGCGAAAGAGGTCGAACACCGTCTGGTGCGAGGCCGCGCACCAGCAGCCATATTCCTCCCAGAAGAACAAGGGGCATGCTTCGCGGATGGCCCGGTAGGTGGGATAGGGATGCTGCACGAAGGCAGCATCGGTGGGGCTGAGCGACACGGCCGCGCGGGCGGCATCGATCCTGAGGCTGGGTGGCAAAGACATGGGAGAAGGCGTAGGAGATTCCTGCGACAATGTCATCGCCGCGGCCATCTGGAATCCACTTGTCAGGTCAATGCGCCGCAGGCATTTAAGGGCCCATGAGCACGCTGCCCGCCATCAATCCCAATCTCCTCGACACCGCCACCCCGCCGATCCCGGAAGCGCAGGCCTGGGCGCGCGACTATGACGGCGCGGCGGGCCCGCTGATCGACCTCTCGCAGGCGGTTCCGGGCTATCCACCGCATGCGGAGCTGCTGGAGCGGCTCGGCCGCAATGCAAGCGCGGCATCGAGCGCGAGCTATGGCCCGATCGAGGGCGATACGGTTCTGCGCCAGGCCTATGCCGCGCACCTCTCCAGCCTCTATGGCGGCAAGGTCGACTGGCAGACCGTCTCGATCACCACCGGCTGCAACCAGGCGTTCTTCGTCGCGGCCCTGGCAGTGGCCAAGGCGGGTGACTCAATCCTGTTGCCGAGCCCCTGGTACTTCAATCACAAGATGACGCTCGACATGCTCGGCATCGAGGCTCGGGCATTGTCCTGCCCGCCTGAAAACGGCTTCGTGCCGGATGTCGAGAGCGCCGCCGAACTGATCGATCCCACCACGCGGGCGATCCTGCTGGTTACGCCCAACAACCCGACGGGCGCCGTCTACCCGCCTGAAACCATCGAAGCCTTTGCGCGCCTGTGCCGGGAACGTGGCCTCTTCCTCATCCTGGACGAGACCTATCGGGACTTCGTCGCCGGTAGGCCGCACGGACTCATCGCTTCCGGTGATTTCGACAACACGCTGATTTATCTCTACTCCTTTTCGAAGAGCTACTGCATTCCCGGCCATCGACTGGGCGCGCTCGTCGCCGCCCCCGCCGTGGCGGCCGAAGTCGGCAAGGTTCTCGACACGTTGCAGATCTGCGCACCGCGCGCCGCCCAGGCCCCCGTCGCCTGGGCCATCGACGGCCTGACGGAATGGCGTGAAGCCAATCGCCTGGAAATCGACAGGCGGGCAGCCAGCTTCCGCGCGGCCTTCGAGGGCATCAACGGCTGGCGGATCGATGCGATGGGCGCCTATTTCGCCTTCCTGCACCATCCCTTCCATGGCCATACCGCCGCGAGCGTGGTCAAGGAGTTGGTGGAGAAGGCCGGCGTGCTCTGCCTGCCGGGTCCCTATTTCGGCCCAGGCCTCGAAGGACATATGCGGGTCGCCTTCGCCAATGCCGGCGTGGAACAGTTGCGGGCCCTGCGCGAACGCTTCCAGCGTTTCGGCGGCTAGGGAGCTTGGGGCTGCAGGAAACAACATCGCGTTAATCGCGATTTCCGTTGCCCTTCGGCGATCGGCGCGATAGCCAAGCGACATGCTCGAAGGTCTTCATCCCAACAATCCCACTCATGTCGCGCGTATCGTCACCGACGAGATGCGCGCCCGTCGCATCGCCGACCTGCTCGGCGAAGCCTTCGATCCCACGGAAACGGCGATTGCCGCCTTCGAGAGGGAAGACGGCACGGCCAAGCCCCCCTGGCTGGTCGAGGTCTATTTCCGCACCGAGCCGGACGAAGCTTCCGTAAGGGACCTGATCGCGCTGGCGGCCGGCCCTGACATGGAGGTGATCTTCGACGCGTTCGGCGACAAGGACTGGGTCGCCGCCTCCCTCGAGGGCCTCGCGCCAGTCAGTGCAGGCCGCTTCACCGTCCATGGCAGCCACGATCGGCAGCACGTGCCTGGAAACACCATCGGCATCGAGATCGAAGCGGCCCTGGCCTTCGGCACCGGTCATCACGGCACCACGCGGGGCTGTCTCCTCGCTTTGGACGATCTCCTCAAGCGCAAGCGCCCGAGCCGGCCGCTCGATATCGGCACCGGCACCGGCGTGCTCGCCATCGCGGCTGCGCGCGCCCTGCGCCTGCGCGTCCTGGCTTCTGACATCGATCCGGTTGCCATCGCCACCGCGCGCAACAATATCCGCTTCAACAAGGCCGGAGCCTATGTGGAGAGTTTCGTGGCGCGCGGCACCACCGCACGCGCCATGCAGACCAACAAGCCGTTCGATCTGGTCTTCGCCAACATCCTCATGGGCCCGCTGGTCCGCCTGGCGGCACCGATGAGCCGCCTCCTGGCGCCCGGCGCCACAGTGATCCTCTCGGGTCTGCTCCACTCCCATGCCAATGCCGCACTGGCGGCATATCGCGCCCAGGGGCTGCATCTCATCCGCCAGATCAAGATCGACGAATGGACAACGCTGGTGCTGTCGTATGGCGGTGGCAAGCCAAAGAAGCTGTGAGCAAGCAAAACCATTCCCTTCTTCCCTTGCAGGAGAAGGTGGCGGCCGCCGGATGAGAGGTGTTGGCGCCAAGTCTGCAAGGGCGCGTCTCTCCCTCATCCGCCTGCCGGAGAAGGCAATTATATTTCAAGGGTGATCAAATGGCTTTTCAGTCCTTCGACGAAATTTCCCAGCCCAGCCTCGGCCCATCCCGCGCGGCAGCGTTACGCGACAAGCTCGCCGCCTCGGGCCTCGACGGCTTCGTGGTTCCTCGCTCCGACGAGCATCAGAACGAATATTGCCCGCCCTCGGAAGAACGCCTCGCCTGGCTCACCGGCTTTGCGGGATCAGCCGGCATCGCCATCGTCCTGAAGGACCAGGCTTCGATTTTCGTCGATGGGCGTTACACCGTACAGGTGCGCGAGCAGGTGGACACCTCGACATACACGCCGCGCCATCTCATCGAAGAGCCGCCGGAAAAATGGCTCGGCGCCGTGCTCAAGCCTGGCATGAAACTCGGCTATGATCCGCATCTTCAATCGATGAACGAGGTCGAACGTCTTCGCACCGCCTGCGAGAAGGCGGGCGCAAGTCTCGTTGCTGTCACGGAAAACCCGGTCGACGCCATCTGGACGGATCGTCCTGCCCCGCCCCTCGCCCAGATCATCCTGCATGACGTCGCTCTGGCTGGCGAGAGCGTTTCCTCCAAGGTCGAACGCCTGCAGGCCAAATTGCGCGAGCAGAAGATCGACGCCGTCTTCACCAACGATGCCCATGCCTCCGCTTGGCTCTTCAACATCCGCGGCGGCGACGTCTCCCACACGCCCCTGCCCCTCTCCTACGCGCTGGTGCCCGCGGAGGGACAGCCGACCTTGTTCGCCGATGGCCGCAAATTTTCCAACGCGGTGCGGGACGATCTCGCCCAGCATATGGCGATCGCCGAGCCGCGCCAGATAGAGGCCGTGCTCGCTGGAAGCGTGAAGGGCAAGACGGTGCGGCTCGATCCCGGCATGGTGGTCGAGCATTTCGCCACCTTGGTCGAGCAGGCCGGCGGCAAGGTGCAGAAGGGCGGCGATCCCGTGGCCCTCCTGCGTGCCGTCAAGAATGAGGCCGAGCGGGCCGGCGCCAGGGCCGCCCATATTCGCGACGGCGTCGCCTTCGTGAACTTCCTCGCCTGGTTCGAGCAGGCCGTGCCTGCCGGCAAGGAAACCGAGATCTCGGTGGCCGAGGCCCTGGAGCGCTTCCGCGAAGGCACCGGCGTCTTGAAGGACCTCTCCTTCCCCTCGATCTCCTCGGCCGGGCCGAACGCCGCTTTGCCGCATTATCGCGTCAGCCACGCCAGCAACCGCCCGGTGACGCCTGGCTTCTTCCTGATCGACTCAGGCGCGCAATATGTCGACGGCACCACCGACATCACTCGCACCATCGCGGTAGGCGAGGTCTCGCCCGAGATGAAGGACCGCTATACCCGCGTGCTCAAGGGCCACATCGCCATCTCCCTGGCGCGCTTCCCCAAGGGCGCCTCGGGCGCCCAGCTCGACAGCTTCGCCCGCGTCGCGCTCTGGGAGATAGGTACCGATTTCGACCATGGCACCGGCCATGGCGTCGGCTCCTATCTCTCCGTGCATGAAGGGCCGCAGCGCATCTCCAAGCTCGGCACCACGCCGCTGGAACCCGGCATGATCCTGTCCAACGAGCCGGGCTATTACCGGGTCGGCGCCTTCGGAGTGCGCATCGAGAACCTCGTCCTGGTCGAAGAGATCGAGATCAAGGGCGCCGAGCGCACCATGTACGGCTTCGAGACGCTCACCCTCGCGCCCATCGACACCAGGCCGATCGTATCGTCCCTGCTCACCCAAAGAGAGATCGACTGGCTCAACGCCTACCATGTCCAGGTGCGCGAGACGCTCGCCCCTCTGCTCGACGAGCCGGAGCGCCAGTGGCTGGAGCAGGTTACGCAGGCGATCGGTTAATCGGGGCGCTAGCCTTCGGGTCAGCCTTGCGACGCTCAAGCGTTAACGAAGAGGCGGGTCTGAAGACCCTCCTCACCCCATGGCCATCCTCAACAGCACCACGCTGACCACGCCGACCGCAATGGTGACGAGCAGGGGCATGCGGGTGGCGGAGACAGCGGTGATGCCGGCGGCGATGGTTTCGGCCGGCCCGGTCGCCAGGGCGACCGGAGCGATCACGGAAACCAGCACGGCTGCCGGGATGGCGTCGAAGGCGGCCTTGGTGCGGCCCGCCAGAGCGAGGCGGCCGCCCAGGAAGATGCCGGCGATGCGGGTGGCGTAGGTCACCAAGGCCATGGTGAGGATGGCAGCGACCGTATGGGGATCAAACGACATCGATGGCCTCCTTGGTGTCGAGCTTGCTATGGCCGGGAGGCCCGGCCAGGAAGCCGGGATGGCCCGTCAGGAAGGCAGCCAGAATGCCCGCCAGGGCGCCCGCGGGCACATGCCAGGGTGCCCCGATCTTCAAATAGACCAGCGCCGCCACCACGGCGCTGGTGAGGATGGTCGCCGCCGAGCTGCGCCCTTCCCAAAAGCCTGCGATCAGCCCGATGAACAGGGCCGTAAAGGCGAAATCGGCGCCGTAGCGGGCAGGATCGCCCAGAAGCTGGCCGACGAGCCCGCCCGCCGAGCTCCACAGCGCCCAATTGAGATAGAAGAACACCGACATGGCGAAATAATAGGTCGGCGTCAGCTCGGCCCTAGCGGCCCGGCGCTCCGACATCGCCCAGTTCTCGTCGGCCATCATGAAGAAGCCGAGAAAACGCTGGGCGGGCGAGAACAGCGCCGTCTTGGGTGTCAACGAGGCCCCCATCAGGATATGGCGGCAATTGATCAGCAGGGTGCCGAAGGCCAAGGTCAGGATGGAAACCGGCTGCACCCATTGTTCGAGGGCAGCGAATTGCGCACTGCCGGCAAAGACGGTTGTCGACATCAGCGCGATCTCGGCCGGCGACAGGCCCTTGGAGACAGCGATGGCGCCGAACAGGAAGCCGATCGGAATCGCCGCCAGGGCGGGCGGAGCGATATCGATCAGCGCGGAACGGATTTCGGAACGGGCGGACAAGGGACAACTCCTGATGGAGCGCCCTGATTAAGCACAACGCAATCGCCAGTCTTGGACAAAAGTTGCATCAGGAGTGTCAGCCTCTGGCCAACGTTTGTCGGCCGGAGGCTGACGCTCCATCACCCGCGAAAAGCGCCCGGCGTCACACCCATGCGCGCCTTGAACACTCGGTTGAGATGGCTCTGATCGTAGAAGCCGCAGGCAGCAGCCACTTCGGCCGGCCCTTCGCCTGCCGCCAGCAGGCGGCGGGCCGCCCGGTAGCGCCGGTCGGTGAGATAGGCATGCGGCGTGGTCCCCATCGCCTTGCGGAAGGAGCGCACCAGATGGCTGCGATTGAGGCCGGCCACAGCGGCAAGCTCGTCGAGGCCGACATCGCGCTCGAAATGCTGGTCCAGATAGGCGCGCGCCTTGGCAAGCGGCCCGCTCTCGTCACCGAGTTTGATCGGCTCGCCATGTCCGCCCCAACGCCCGAGCAAGGCCGAAAAGAAGCGGCCGAGCCTGGCGTCCCGTTCGAGCAGGGTTACGGCGGGATCGCTGAGTGCAATCTGCAGCTCCACCAGGTCAGCCGCCAGAGCAGGATCCTCGATCACCGAGCGATCGAACCAAGGTGTGCCGGCGGTCGAACGGCCGAAGGTGTCCTCGGCAATTGAGCGCATCAGATCGACGGTGGGGTAGAGTACGCGGTAGACGAAGCCCTCGCCCGCCGGCTCGCCGTCATGCAATTCATCGGGGCAGACCATCGCGAAACTTCCCGGCGAGGCATAATGCCTGACACCGCGATGCGAGAATGCCTCGCAACCATCGAGCACGGCGGCGATGGCATAGGTCTCATGGGTATGGGGCACATAGCGGTGCCGGCGGAAGATCGCGCTCAGGCATTCCAATCCATCATAGCGCTGCTCGCGCCAGAACCGAACGGCATCGCCCCGTTCGGCGGCATCCCCAAGTGTGGTGAAGGCAGTGGATTCCGACGGCATCGCCACAAGATAATGACTTTGTCGGCAAATTGCTTGGATGAAAGTTGCGTCCGCCGTAGCGGCCGCCTTTATTTCAAGGACAGCATCTGACGAAGGGACCAAGCCTCCTCAGTACTGCCCTTCTTCGAGATGTTGAAAACACGCCACTGCTCGTTTTCCTTCACCAAGTCGTAGACGAGTTCGTCGCGTTTGGGATCACCGCGATTGAAACTCACGCCCACCTGGGCCCGGTCACCCTGCAGCGAAGCAGGCTCGATCTTCAAATCCTTGATCATCGGATCCTGTGAATCGCTCACCGGATCGAAATCGAGCGCTCCCACCTCGCCCGACTTGGTGGATTCGTCGATATCCTTCTTCACTGCGGCGGCCAGGTCCTTGCTGAGATATTTGGCACGCAGCTTGACATCGCCGATGATGTCGATGCCCTTCGTCTCGGGCGTCTTTCCCGAATAGATCTGCTTCACTATCGCCTCGGGCGAGGTTTCGGCCGCCAGGGCTGGCACCGCCAGCCCCGATGCCAGCAGAAGGCCGAGGCAAAGTCTACGCATCCTGGTCATTCGTCGTGTTCCGCTCCATTCACGAGCTCGAACCATTCATCCTCATTGATGACCTTGACGCCGTGCTTTTGCGCATCCGCCAGTTTCGAACCGGCGCCGGGGCCGGCTACCACGAGATCGGTCTTCTTGGAGACGGAGCCCGAGACCTTCGCGCCCAGCCGGTCGGCCATGGCCTTGGCCTCGTCACGGCTCATGCGCTCCAGCGCCCCGGTGAACACCACCGTCTTGCCGGCGACAGGGCTCTCGGAGCGGGGCTTTTCAGCATCGAGGATGCGGATCTCCGCCGTCAGCCGTCCGAGGATGGCAAGGTTGTGGCTCTCGGCGAAATAGGCGCCGATGGCCTCCACCACGGTTTCGCCGATCTGGTCGATTGCATCCATCTCCGCACCGGCCTCCTCGTCCTTGGCGGCGATGCGCAGCGCCGCCTGCTCGAAGGCCTGCCAGGAACCATAGGCGCGGGCGAGCTGGCGGGCCGTGGTCTCACCGACATGGCGGATGCCGAGCGCATAGAGGAAACGCTCCAGCGCGATCTCGCGGCGGGCATCGATGGCCGCGAACAGGTTCTTGGTGGAGGTCGCGCCAAAACCCTCTCGATCCTTCAGCTTCTTCAGATTCTGGCCGTCACGGACTGCCAAAGTGAAGATGTCGCCGGGCTCGCGGATAGGCAAATCGTCATTCTCGAAGAAGAAGGCGATCTGCTTTTCGCCCAGCCCCTCGATGTCGAAGGCGCGGCGGGACACGAAGTGCCTAAGATGCTCGATCTTCTGGAAAGGACAGGCGAATTCGCCCGAGCAGCGCCGCACGGCCCCCTCCCCGCCCGTCACCGTTTCCTCGCGCACGACGGGGGTCTTCAGCGAACAAGGGCAGGTTTCAGGGAAGACATAGGGAACGGCGTCCGCCGGGCGCTTCTCGATCACGGCCCCCAGGATCTGCGGGATGACGTCGCCGGCCCGCTGCACGATCACGGTATCGCCGATACGCACATCCTTGCGGGCGATCTCGTCCTCATTGTGCAGGGTGGCATTGGAGACGACCACGCCACCGACGGTAACCGGCTGGAGCTTCGCCACCGGCGTCAAAGCTCCTGTGCGTCCCACCTGGATCTCGATACCCTGCAGCAGCGTGGTTGCCTTCTCGGCCGGGAACTTATGCGCCGTCGCCCAGCGCGGCGAGCGCGAGACGAAGCCGAGCCGCTGCTGCAGATCGAGCCGATCGACCTTGTAGACCACGCCATCGATGTCATAGCCCAGGGTGGCGCGCTGGGCCTCGATCATCCGGTAGTGGACAAGCAGGTCAGCCGCACCGTGGCAGCGTACCATCAAGGGGTTCACGGCAAAGCCCCAGTCGGCGAAAGCCCTCACCACCTCGAATTGCGTGGTGGCCGGAAGGGCGCTCACCTCGCCCCAGGCATAGGCGAAGAAGCGCAGGGGGCGGCTGGCGGTGATGGCGGCGTCGAGCTGGCGCAGCGAGCCGGCCGCCGCGTTGCGCGGATTGGCGAACAGGGGCTTTCCGAGAGCCGCCTGCCTCTCATTCATGGCATTGAAATCTGCGTGGCTCATATAGACTTCGCCGCGCACCTCGAAAGTCTCGGGGACATTGCCCTTGAGCACGTTGGGAATGTCGCCGATGGTGCGGACATTGGCAGTGACGTCCTCGCCTTCGGCACCATCGCCCCGCGTGGCGGCCACCACCAGCCTGCCCTTCTCATAGCGCAGCGAGCAGGACAGGCCATCGATCTTGGGTTCAGCGGTTACAACCACATCATCGCTCTCGCCAAGGCCCAGGAAGCGGCGGATGCGAGCCACGAACTCCTCGACATCCTCATCGGAGAAGCTGTTGGATAAAGAGAGCATCGGCACGCGGTGCCTTACGTTGGCGAATTTCTCCGACGGCGCCGCGCCGACTCTGTCGGACAGGCTCTCGGCCGATTTGAGCTCGGGGAAAAGCTCCTCGATCGCCGTGTAGCGCCGACGCAGGGCGTCGTAATCGGCATCGCTGAGAATCGGCGCATCGTTCTGGAAATAGGCCTTGTCGGCCTCGATCAACCGCGCCGCGAGCGCCTCATAATCAGTGCGGGCCTCGGCGAGCGAGAGGTCGGAGACGGATTTGGAAGTGTTCATGGCAGGCCAACCGATGCATTGCTTTGCTGTGGCTTAACACAACCATTCCAATCGGGGCAGAGGGACGGAGCGGGTTGCGCGTCGGTGGGCCGATCTCCAGATCGGCCTATTCGCCCGACCGAAAACGCGCACTTGACCATTTCCAGTCGATCGGATGACGGCAAAGTCCCGCTTTCACGGGATTGCGCTCGATATAGTCGATAGTTCGCCCGAATTGCTCCTCGTTTCGCATGAAACGGTCGAAATAGTCGCGCTGCCAAAAGGCTCCGTCTCTCTGAAGTACGCGGTTCGCTCTTAGGGCTTTGTATTTCTTCCAGGATCGGATGATATCGCCGAGCCGATGTCCCTCAATAGTCTCGAATAGGCAATGCACATGATTGGGCATGATACACCATGCCCACAAACGATAGCGCTCCTGATCGAAGGCAAACAAGGCCTGTTGCACGAGGTGCGCAATCTGGGACATCCCTAACCAACATGCACCAAGCCCCCTATCTAGTTCCCGTTCGATCTGTCGCCGATTGAGCTCCATTCGATCGATCGGATTGGCGAAATTCGTGGGAAGGCTGTCCACCAATCGAAATGTAACGAACTGCGTTGCCTCTGGTGAATCGAAATGAGGCAAGGAATGGGGCTGATACCAACCTAGATGTGGCTTCGTCTCGACCACGCAAATTCCGAGCCTAACCCGTGCCGATCTGGAGATCGGCACACCGAAATGCGACTGACGGCCTTGAAGACTATCGCGGCTGTATCGACCGGACGGCGCCGCCTCCACTCGCCAACAGCCGATCCGCCGCAGCCCGTGCTTCATCCGTCACATGAGCGCCAGCGAGCATGCGGGCGATCTCCTCGCGCCGCTTGTCGGTGTCCAGGGGAGAGACGCGGGTGGCGACCCTGTCCTTGCCTTCGGCCTCCTTGGCGATCAGGAAATGGGTGGAGGCGCGCGCCGCCACCTGAGGGGCATGGGTGACGTTGATGACCTGCACTTTGCCCGCCAGCCGCGCCAGACGCTGGCCGATGGCATCGGCGACGGCCCCGCCCACACCGGAATCGATCTCGTCGAACACCAAGGTCGGCGCCGAACCGCGATCGGCCAGCGCCACCTTCAGGGCCAGCATGAAGCGCGAGAGCTCGCCCCCCGACGCCACCTTCATCATCGGACCCGGGCGGGTGCCCGGGTTGGTCTGCACCCAGAATTCGACCCTGTCGAAACCATCGGGAGAAGCCAGGGTCTTGTCGCTCTCGACCGAGGTGGTGAACTTCGCCCTATCGAGCTTCAGAGGTGGTAATTCACCGTTGACAGCGGCGTCGAGCTGGCCTGCGGTGGCTCGGCGCTTGTCCGAGAGCACCGCGGCCTCAGCCTCATAGGCGAGACGGGCGGCACGATCGGCCTGCTCCAGGGTCTGGAGCTGCCCCTCCCCCTCGTCCAGGGCAGCGAGATCGGCCGTATAACGCTCGGCCAACGCCGGCAGATCCTCGACGGAGACGTCATATTTGCGGCTGGCGGCGCGCAGAGCGAACAGGCGTTCTTCCAGCCGTTCCAGCTCGGCCGGATCGAAATCGGCTTCATCCAATGCCGTCTGCAGCGCGATGCGGGCCTCTTCCAAGGCGTTGAGCGCCTGGTCCAGCGAGGCGATGGCCGGCTCGACCAGGCGTGGCGCCTGGGTCCCGCGTCGCTCGAGACGCCGGATGATGGCCGCCAGCGACGGCGTGGGAGAGCCATTGCCGCCAACCCCGTCATAGGCCTCCTTGAGGTCGACGGCGATCTTCTCGGCCTGCATCATATGGGTGCGGCGCTCGGCCAAGGCCTCTTCCTCGCCAGGCTGGACGTCGAGCTTGCCGAGTTCGTCGACCGAATGGCGCAGCCAGTCGCCCTCCGCCCGTGCCTTTTCCAGCCGGGCCCTGTGCTGTGCCAGCGACTGCGTCGCCTTGCGCCAGGCCGCATGCTTACCAGCCACATTGGCCGCCAGATCCTCCAACCCTCCGAAGGCATCGAGCAGGGCGCGGTGGGAAGCGGGATCAGTCAGAGCCCGGTCGTCATGTTGGCCGTGGATCTCAACCAGGGCAGCCCCCGTGGCACGCAGCACCTGCACGCTCACCGGTTGGTCGTTGATGAAAGCGCGGGTACGGCCATCAGCCATCTGCACACGGCGCAGGATCAGATCGCCGTCATCCGGGATATCGTTCGCCTTCAGCACAGCGCGGGCGGCATGATCGACCGAAACATCGAAAACCGCGCTGACCTGGCCCTGGCCGGTGCCGTGCCGCACCAGAGAGCCATCTCCCCGGCCACCGAGTGCCAAGGCAAAGGCATCGAGCAGGATCGATTTGCCGGCCCCAGTCTCGCCGGTCAGCACGGACAGGCCCGAGATGAATTCGAGGTCGAGCCGGTCGATCAGGACGATATCGCGAATGGCCAGTTGAACGAGCATGACAGCCTCTATACCGGGCTTGCGCCTGCGCCGCATGACAAAACATGAGGCTGCTCACAAGCAAAGGGCCGATCTTGCGACCGGCCCTTTACGAATTCGACAGTCGTTGCCAGCGCCTTAGAGCGTGATCGCGCTGCGGAACGTCCGGCTCAGCCAGGAATCGGTGTCTTCGCGCGGTTCCAGGCCATGCGACTTCACCAGCGTATAGGCATCCTTGTACCACTGGCTGTTGGGATAGTTGTGGCCAAGGATGGCGGCGGCGGTCTGCGCCTCGCTGGAAAGGCCCAGGGCCATATAGCATTCCGTCAGACGGCTCAGCGCTTCCTCGATCTGGCGGGTCTGAGCATAGTCCTTGACCACAGCCTTGTAACGGTTGACCGCAGCGGTATAGTTCTGCTGCTTCTGGTAGAAACGACCGATCTCCATTTCCTTGCCAGCGAGCTGGTCGCGTACGACCTGGATCTTGAATTTGGCGTCGGCGACATATTCCGACTTGGGATAGTCGGTGACGACCTTCTGGAAGCCGGCTAGCGCCTGACTGGCCCGATCCTGGTCGCGTGTGATGTCGGGGATCTGCTTATACTGGGAGTTGGCCCAGATATAGGTCATATAGGCCGCATCCTTGTCGGTCGGCCACAAGGTCACGTAGCGGCGCGACGAGGTGATGGCATCGTCGTAATTGCCCGACGTATAATTCGAATAAGCCATCATCAAAATGGCTTTCTTCTGCCATTCGGTCTGCGGATATTGCTTGTCGAGCGACTCGAAACGCTTCGAGGCTTTCGAATAGTCGCCCGCCTTCATGGCGACCAGACCCTGATTGTAGAGAAGATCCGGCGGATCGGTCGCCTGGGTCTTGTAACCCGGATCGTCATCCCAGAAACCGCAGGCGGCCAGCGGCGACGCCATCAGCGCAATGGCGACGGCGCGAACCGCGAGCCGCGTCGCGACAGTGCGGGAAGACGAGAGGGAACGCAGCGGCATCACTCAGACCTCTACTTCGACTAGTACTGGCATTGTCGCGCGCTTCCGGCAGATGAAACCATCCATCAGTTTCGCACCACAACGTTAAGACTTCGTGGTTCGACAAATCACGACCACCACCGGCCCGTCCTTATGGATAGGCCGCTATGCCGGCAGCAATTCCGGGGTCCTTGTAGCCGATTGTCCGGCCAAGCGCCACCGCCTCCGCAAAATTGTACAATGCTTTGCGGTGACGCTGTCAAGCGAGGCAAAAGCCTTCGCGCTCAATTGGTATCAGGCGCGAAGGCCGCAGCGGCCAGGCCGCTGGAGAGCTCGGCATGGCCGCTCTCGCGGCGTACCGGTGCATCGACCATGGTCCAGGCGCTGTCATCGGCGAACAGGGCCTGAAGCATCATGTAGTTCACGCGATGCCCACCGCAATAGGAACGGAACTGGCCGATCAGCGGAGCGCCGGCGAGTGCCAGATCGCCCACGGCATCGAGCATTTTGTGACGCACGAACTCATCGGCATAGCGAAGGCCTTCCGGATTGAGGATGCGATCCTCGCTCAGGGCAACCGAGTTCTCCAGAGACGAGCCGAGCGCCAGTCCCCGCTCCCACAGCTGCTCGACATCCTTGACGAAGCCGAAGGTACGAGCCCGCGACAATTCACGACGGAAATTGTCGGGCGTCAGGTCGAGCACACGGCGCTGGCGGCCGATCAGGGGCGTCTCGAAATCGATCTCGACGTCCATGCGGAAGCCCGCATTGCCGGACTTGTCCGACGGCGTCAGCTCGGCCCAGGCGCGTCCCATCTCGACGCGCACAGGCTTGAGAACCTTGATCTGGCGGCGGCGCGAACGCAGCGTGGCAATGCCGACCTGGTCGATCGCCGCGATGAAGGGAGCGGACGAGCCGTCCATCACTGGTACTTCAGCGCCGTCGACTTCCACGGTGACGTTGTCGATGCCGAGCCCACGCAGGGCAGCCATCAGATGCTCGATGGTCGCCACCGACGCCCGCGTGGTGTCGCCGATGACGGTGCACAGGCGCGTATCGATGACATTGCCGTAATGAGCAAGGATCTCCCGTTCGCGCCCATTATCCAGATGGGTGCGCAGGAAGATGATGCCGCTGTCGGCCTCGCTCGGATGCAAGGTGAGGGAGACGGGCTTGCCAGAATGGACACCGATCCCTTCGAGGGATACCCGGTCATTCAAAGTCGTCTGGAAACCAGATTTCATGTGCTTATTCCACAAGCCGTCCGCCAGGGTGGCGGTACCCAACCGAAACTAGACCGGCCTGCTTTCTGTTTGACCTTTTGATCCTATCATTCCCTGCCACGAGGACAGGGACTCGGACCTTTCTTCGAAAATACGTAAAGCAAAAACCAAAGGTTTAGCCAAATCACGCTTTCTTACGGTCTGTAACACAAGCTCGCCAAGTTCCGGCTGGAGAGCCTAGTTTTAAAATCCTTAATCATTTCAAAAAATTACGGCCCGGGTGATGCACCCGGGCCGTGATTGATCCGTGCTATGGTTACGATTCCGTCACGAAGACAAAACCGGCCTCAATTCGTATGGCGGCGCAGGAAGGCCGGAATCTCGAGCTGGTCGTCCTCGATCGAACGGGACTGCTGGGGTGCCGGACGCGGCGCCGGGGGACGGCGCTGGGCCTCGGGCGGACGTGGCGGCGCAGGGCGCGGCTCGGGCTGGCGGGCGACAGGCGCCGGCTCGTGTTCGACCTCATCCGCCTCGGGGCGGCCGAGGCCGACGGCGGCCAAGCGCTGGAGCAGCGTCATACGCTTCTTGTCACCGCCCTGGGGAGCCTCGGGACCACGCTGCGCGGCAATCTGGGCCTGCGCCGGCATCGGCAGGTCCTCGATGCGCGGCATGCGCGGCGGGCGGACGACAGCCCGCTCCGGTGCCGGCGGCACGAAATGCTCTGGCTCGGGATGGTGCTCGGGAGCACGCGGCGCTTCCTCGACCACCGGCTCACGGAACAGGGTCGGCTTGGGCGCCAGCGGGCGCAGAGTCACGTCATTGGCGGCAGCCACCGGCTCGACCGGGGCGGCCGGCGCAGGCTGGGCGATCTCCTGCTGGATCGGGGCTGTTTCAGCGGCCATCGGTGCCGGAGCCGCCGACGCGGTATTGCGCGGAGCGGCAACGCGGGCAGCCTGCACGGCCTGGGCGGCAGCCTGCTCACGCACGCGCTGGGTCATTTCCGCCAGGCGAATGTCGTCTTTGGAGGGCGAAGCCTGAGGAAGGATGGCCGAGTCGATACCGGTGGCGACCACCGAGACACGCATCGTGCCTTCCAGCGACGGATCCTGGGTGGCGCCCAGAATGATGTTGGCTTCCGGATCGACCTCTTCGCGAATGCGGGTCGCGGCCTCGTCGAGCTCGTAGAGCATCATGTCGGGGCCACCGGTGATCGAGATCAGCAGGCCGCGAGCACCCTTCATCGAGACGTCGTCGAGCAGCGGATTGGCGATCGCGGCCTCGGCGGCCAGGATGGCACGGCGCTCGCCGGAGGCTTCGCCGGTGCCCATCATCGCCTTGCCCATCTCGCGCATCACGGCGCGCACGTCGGCAAAGTCGAGATTGATCAAGCCGGGCTTGACCATGAGATCGGTGATGGAGGCAACACCCGAATAGAGCACCTGGTCGGCCATGGCGAAGGCGTCGGCGAAGGTGGTCTTGTCGTTGGCGACGCGGAACAGGTTCTGGTTCGGGATGACGATGAGCGTATCGACGCTCTTCTGGAGCTCGGCGATGCCGGACTCGGCCAGGCGCATGCGGCGCAGGCCCTCGAA
This sequence comes from Labrys sp. KB_33_2, assembly GCF_052114505.1. Lineage (NCBI taxonomy): Bacteria > Pseudomonadati > Pseudomonadota > Alphaproteobacteria > Hyphomicrobiales > Xanthobacteraceae > Labrys > Labrys sp. KB_33_2. Next base: position 35,498 of record NZ_JBFREW010000022.1, read on the forward strand.
ATGGAAGGGCTTGGTGACGACGCCGACGGTCAGGATGCCGACCTCGCGGGCCACGCGGGCGATCACCGGAGCGGCGCCCGTACCCGTACCACCGCCCATGCCGGCGGTGACGAAAACCATGTGGACGCCATTGAGATGATCGCGGATCTCGTCGATCACCTCCTCGGCGGCGGCGCGACCAACCTCAGGCTGAGAACCTGCGCCGAGGCCCTCGGTGACCTGAATACCCATCTGCACGATGCGATCGGCCTTCGAAAGGGTCAGCGCCTGCGCATCCGTATTGGCGACGACGAAGTCGACGCCTTCCAATCCGGCCTCGATCATGTTGTTGACGGCGTTGCCGCCAGCCCCACCAACGCCGAACACGGTGATACGCGGCTTCAACTCCCGGATATCCGGCATTTTGAGGTTGATCGTCATGGTTCGCCTCTTTTGCAAGACGCGTCGCCGCGCCCCTTAATTGACCTTCATCAAGGCCTTACGACCCCTTCCTGCTCTTTGAATCAGAAAGTTACTGATTTGCGAAGCAGGCATTTGTGTAATCCGGCTAAATTCGACCGGAAAAATTAGTCAAAATGGCCTTGAAAAACCGACCATTCTTCATGTCTCAACGTTACTTTTCGATTCGAAACTCGATTTCCCTTTTGCAAATCGAAGTTTAGAAGCTGTGTTTCAACCAACGCCCTACCCGCCCGAAATACCCGTCTGTTCCGGTAGCTTGCGCCCGTGTCCGAACCTGCGGTTCGAAATGCTCGACTCCGGCGATTTGCGGATAGACCAGGAGGCCAGCTGCCGTAGCGAAAGGTGGCCCCTTGGCCGCTTCGGGCATGCCGGCAATGCCAAGGGGGCGCCCGATGCGGACCTGCCGGTCCAAAATCTTGCGCGCCAGTTCCACCGTGCCCGTCAATTGGCAGGCGCCACCCGTCAGCACGACGCGGCGCCCCGCTTCGGCCCAGGCGCCTGAACCGCGCAGGCGGTCGCGCACCATTTCGAGGATTTCCTCGATACGCGGCCTGATGATGCGGACCAGACGCGAACGCGGCACGTGATGAATGCCATCGCCTTGGTCATCCCCGACCGGTGGCACGGCGATGGTCTCGCGGTCATCCGAGGGGCTGGCGATGGTAGCGCCGTAGAGAACCTTCAGGCGTTCCGCCTCCGACAGCTTGGTCGACAGGCCGCGCGCCACGTCGGTGGTGACATGCGCCCCACCCACCGGCAGGCTATCGGCATGCACGAAGGCACGGTTGGCGAAGACGGCGACGGACGTGGTGCCGGCCCCCATGTCGATCAGGGTCACCCCCATCTCTGTCTCGTCATCGACGAGAGCCGACAGGCCAGCCGCATAGGGCGTGGCGACCATCGCCTCGACATGGAGATGGCAACGCTCGATGGCGAGCATCAAATTCTTGGCCGGCGTGGACTCGGCCGTCACCACATGCATGTCGACGCCGAGTTGACGTCCGAGCATGCCTCTGGGGTCGGAGATGCCACCGACGCCGTCCAGCATATGGCCGATCGGCAGCGAATGCAGCACGGCGCGTCCGTCGCGCACGGAATGGCTGGCGCCAGCATCGAGAACGCGGTGAATGTCGAGATCGCAGACCTGATGGCCACCGACCTCGACCGTAGCCGAATAGTGCTCGCTCGCCACCCGCCCGCAGGAAATGTTGACGATCACCGAATCCACCCGCACGCCGGCCATGCGCTCGGCGGCATCGACGGCGTGGCGGATCGCCTGCTCGGCGGCTTCCATGTCGACGACGGCGCCGGACTTCAGCCCGCGTGAGCGTTGATGGCCGATACCCAGGATCTGGGCCTGATGGCTACGGCCAGGCAGGAGATCGGCCCCTTCGAGCGGACGCAGCCGCGCGATCAGGCAAACGATCTTGTTGGTACCGACGTCGAGCACCGACATCACCGTGGTGCGGCGCGGCGCCAAGGGCTTGAGCTTGGGGGTCAGGCCATTCTCGAAGGGGCTCATGCGCGGCCCCCCTTTGCCTTCTTCTTGGACAGCGCGTCGGCCCGGGCAGCCGCGGCCTGCTCACTCAAACGAAAGGTAGCGCGATCGGGCATACGCATGTCGACTGCCAGAATATCCTTTTCCAAAACCTTGCCCTTCCGCTCAAGGCCAGCCAGAGCCTTCAGGGCCTGTTCCGGGTTGTCCTCGGGAAGGCGAACGACCACGCCATTGTCGAGCGTGAGATTCCAGCGACGCTGGGAGACGAGGGTGGCTCCCCTTACCCGCCCGCTCAGTTCGGGCGTGGCGGCGACCGCCGCGACGATCTCGCTGGCCCGCTTGTCGGCCCCCTCGCCCACCACCAGTGGCAGATCGGCAAAACGGGCCTCGACGTGGCTCTCGATCACGACGCCATCTTCGGCGATCACGTTGACCGAGCCGTCACGCTGCCACAGGGCATAGGGCGCGCGCTCCTCGATGGTAACCGAGAGCGTGGAGGGAAATAGCTTGCGAACCTGAGCCGATTTCACCAGAGGCAGCTTCTCCAACCCTTCGCGTGCCGCTTCGGCATCGAGAAACAGCAAGGAGGAGGTGTTGGTGACCCCGGCGGCGGCAAAGATCCTCTGATCCGTCAGCTCGCGCTGGCCGGTGACGGCGACGGTCTCGACCCGGAAGCCGAAGAGATTGGCCGCCATGTCGAGCGGCGCGCCATATTGGACCTTCATCTGCGGCCAGACCGGTCCGGTCTGGGCGCCATAGACGATGGTTCCCGCCAGAAAGGCGGTCGACAGCATGAGCCCCAGCCCTCGCGGGGGCTTTGCCAGCAGACGCTGCAGCCGCGACGAGCGCTGATCCACGAACGTCCTGGTCGTGAATCCGGCTTGGCGCAGGGAGGACAGATTGAAAAAACGCAGCATATGCTCGAAGCCAACGCTCTTGAGGAACCATCCGTTAGGGCGGTCTTTTGAAGGGCGATCTCAGGAGCTGATCACCCCCCTCAGGCGGGAAATGCTTCATGCCCCATTAACGTTAGCTTTCGGACAAATCAGTAAACAATCGGTTAGCGGCGCTTCAGCTTTGCCGCTTTAGGCTCTGGGGAGGCTCAGAAATCGACACCATGCCCGACCCGACATGACGCAAGGTCACTCTGCCTGCCATATCAAGCAGAGTTTCCCCGCAAGGCCACAGGACGGATTTCGCCGGAAAACGCTGCAAATAGCTGATATTTTACAAATTCCTCTCGATCGTACGATGAGAGGAATTTGCTTAAGGTCAGGCAGGCAGCCCAACGCGCTTGATTTCCCAGTCGAGCTCGATGCCCGAACGGTCCTTCACGCGCTCGCGGACGGTCTCGCCCAGCGTCTCGATGTCTGCAGAGGAAGCAGTGCCGAGATTGACCAGGAAATTGGTATGCATCGGCGAGACCTGGGCTCCGCCGATGGTCAGCCCGCGGCAACCGGCCTCATCAACCAGCTTCCAGGCCGAATGGCCGGGCGGGTTCTTGAACGTGGAACCGCCGGTGCGGGTATTGACCGGCTGGGACGAGGAACGTGTCTCGGTGATCTTCTGCATCTCCGCCAGGATCGCCTCGCGATCCCCCGGCTCGCCGCGGAAAGTCGCTTGCGTGAACACGACATCGGCTGGCACGCTGCAGCGCCGATAGCTGAAGCCCATGGCGGGAGCATCATAAAGCGCGATGGAGCCATCGCGGCGGACAGCGCGCGCCGAGACGAAGACATCCTTGGTCTCGCCGCCATAGGCGCCGCCATTCATGCGCAAAGCGCCGCCGATCGCGCCGGGAATGCCGCGCAGGAAGGACAGCCCCCGGATCCCCGCTTCCGCCGCCGCGCGCGCCACCTTGACGTCGGGGGCGCCTGCTCCGGCCGTGATGGCCAGACCGTCGACGGCAATGCCGCCGAAGCCCTTGCCGAGACGGATGACCACGCCCTCAACGCCACCGTCACGCACCAGAAGATTGGAGCCCAGACCGACCACCATCCAGGGGGTTTGCGTGGGCAATCCGGCCATGAACAGCGCCAGATCCTCCTCGTCCACCGGCGTGAACAGCACCTGGGCCGAGCCGCCGGTGCGGAACCAGGAGAGCGGTGCCATCGGCGCATTGGCGTCCAGCGCACCGCGCAATCCCGGCATCAGCGGGCGCAGCGAGGGGATGATGTCGGGAAAGGGCATGGTATCCGAAAAGATCTTGGTCTGATCAGTGGGTTGGCAAGGGCGCTTTATTGCCTACATTCGCCCAAAAGCCCAGCGATTCTGCTAAGCGGATTCCGTTTGGAGAGCTCGTACCTTGCCCCATCCGTCCGCTTCTCTTGAAGAGCGCCTGCGCACCATCGTCCGCGAGGATGAGAACCTCATGGCCTTTCTCGTCGCCGCCCGGATGCTGCGGCTGCCGCAATGGCGGCTGGCTGCGGGCTGCGTCTATCAGACCGTGTGGAACAGTCTGAGCGGGAAACCCGCAGGCACCGGCATCAAGGACTATGACCTCATCTATTTCGATGCCGACGATGTGAGCTGGGAGGCCGAGGATGCCGTGATCCGGCGCGCCGATACCGTTCTCGGCGGTCGCTGGCCGGTCGAGATCCGCAATCAGGCCCGGGTCCATCTATGGTTCGAGCGGCGTTTTGGCCTGCCCTATCCGCGGCTCAATTCGGCCGACGAGGCCTTCGGGCATTATGCCGCCGTCGTGCATGCGGTCGGTGTCCGGCTGGAGGAGGACGATACGATCGACATCGCCGCTCCCTTCGGCCTCGATGATGTTTTCGGCATGATCATCCGCCCCAATCCGAGACGCCGCGACGACAAGGGCCTGGCCGCAAAGGCGGCACGCGCAAAGGCGATCTGGCCGCAATTACGCCTGGTGGATCTGCAACCATGACGCCCAGACTGGACTATGCGCAGGCCTTGCGGGCAACGAAGCTGCTCGAGCTGTTGCACGCCTATGATCCCCATATCGCGGGCACACCGCCTCTCGGCGTCGACCTGCCCACCAGCGATATCGACATCCTCTGCCACGCCCCGGACACCCTCGCCTTCACCCGGACGGTCTGGGAGACTCTTGCCGGAGCGCCGGCCTTCTCCATCCATCAATGGATCGGTGGCGGGCGCCCGGTGATCGCCACCTTTACGGCAGAGGGCTGGTGCTTCGAGATCTTCGCCTCCCCGCAGCCCGTGGCCGAACAGGCTGGCTGGCGCCATTTCGTGGCGGAGCGGCGGCTGCTCACGCTGGGAGGAGCGCTTTTTCGCAGCCGCGTCATGCATCATCGCGAGGCGGGCCTGAAGACCGAGCCCGCCTTCGCCGCGGCACTGGGCCTGAAACGCGATCCCTATCAGGCCCTTCTCGATCTGGAGCGGCAAAAGGATGGCCATCTCGAGGCGCTCCTCGCCGCCGCCGGCTGCCTGCCCCCATCAGCGCAAAGGGAGTGAACCCGGAGGACGTTTGCGCGCCGGGTCCGCTTTACGCCTTGATATGCTTCAAGGCTTCACGCCGGCTGAGGCCGCTGAGCTCGGGGTGCTCCTCGACATAGCGGGCAACCTCCAAGGGATCGACGCGGGCATGGTGCCTGAGAGCCCAGCCGATCGCCTTGCGCAGGAAGAACTCCCTGGAGGCGATCGAGGGCGCGATGCAGGCATAGAGGAGTTCGAGATCCGTCTCCACCTTGGCGTCGAGCTGGCAGAGGATCGCACTCCGGCGCTTCCACATATTGGCGTCGACGGACCAGGCGAGCATGGCCTGTCGCATTGCCGCGCCGTCATTGCGCAGGATCGGTAGCAGGCGATGCGCGGCGATGACATCGACATAGTCCCACCAGGCACCGGTGACGATCATCTCCTCATACATCGGCAGGACTTCGAAGCGCTGGAACGACCTGGCAGCACGCAGGCCGGTCAGTTCGATGGCAGCGTAGCGTTCCTCGCGGAAACGGGCGCCACGCCAGATGGCGAGAACCTCCGCCTGCCAATGCCCAACGCTCTCAAAGCGAAGATCGGCGAATACGGCCTTGCAGATCTGCCTCAGCGGCACGGCGGAGACACCCAGATAGGGCATCGTCGATTTCATATAGGCTTGCATGCCCGGAGCCCGCGCCGGGTCTGCCGCAACCGCCAGACGTGCGTGGATCGTCTCGGCGAGGCTCATGCCCTCCTCCTACTAAGCGGAGTTTTCCGATGAGGCGCGAAACGCTTTGGCCTACCCCAGCGCCGCCAGTTCGCCAGGCAGCGCATAGGCCCATTGGGTGATGTTGCCGGCCCCCAGACACACGACATAGTCACCGGGCTTGGCCACCGACGCGACCAGGCCGGCGAGCGAGCCGGGGCGATCGAGCCCGACGACATGGCGGTGACCCCGAGCGCGGATGCCGGCAACGAGGCCTTCCTTGTCTGCCCCCGGGATCGGCGCCTCGCCGGCCGCATAGACATCGGCGACCACGACCATATCGGCATCGTTGAAACAGGCCGAGAACTCGTTGAACAGGCTCGCCAGGCGGCTGTAGCGATGCGGCTGCACCACCGCGATCACCTGGCCGGTGGTCGAGGCCCGCGCCGCCTTGAGCACGGCCGAGATTTCCACGGGGTGGTGGCCGTAATCGTCGAACACCGTAACGCCGTTCCACTCCCCGGTGCGGGTGAAACGCCGCTTCACGCCGCCGAAACCTTCCAGGCCCTTGCGGATCGCCTCGGCATCCATGCCGAGATTGTGGGCGACAGCGATGGCAGCCGTGGCATTGAGGGCATTGTGCCCGCCCGGCATGGGCAGGCCGAGATCGGGTAGCTCCACTACCGCGCCGGTCTTGCGGTCGCGAATGACGACCCGGAAACGCGAACGTCCACCCGAAAGATCGAGATCCAGCAGGCGCACATCGGCCTGCGGGTTCTCGCCATAGGTGACGACGCGGCGATCCTCGATGGTGCCGACCAGCTCCTGCACCACCGGATGGTCGAGGCACATCACGGCAAAGCCATAGAAGGGAATGTTCTCGACGAAGGCCCGGAAGGCATCCTTGATGGCCTCGAAGGTCTTGAAATGATCGAGATGCTCGGGATCGATATTGGTGACGATGGCGACGTCGGTCGGCAGCTTGAGGAAGGTGCCGTCGCTTTCGTCGGCTTCCACCACCATCCAATCGCTCGAGCCCAGCCGCGCATTGGTGCCGTAGGCGTTGATGATGCCGCCATTGATCACGGTGGGATCGAAACCGCCAGCATCAAGGAGCGTCGCCACCAGCGAAGTCGTGGTGGTTTTGCCATGCGTGCCGGCAACCGACACACAGGTCTTCAGCCGCATCAGTTCGGCCAGCATTTCGGCACGCCGCACCACCGGCAGGCGCTTTTCGCGCGCGGCGGCAAGTTCGGGATTGTCGCGCTTGATTGCGGTCGAGACCACGACCACCTCGGCCTCGCCGATATTCTCGGCGGCGTGGCCGATGAAGGTCTTCACGCCCTTATCCTTCAGGCGCTTGACGTTGTAATTGTCGGCCGCGTCCGAGCCCTGCACCGTGTAGCCCAGATTGACCAGCACTTCGGCGATGCCGGACATACCGATGCCGCCGATGCCGACAAAGTGGATGGGGCCAATTTCACGGGGCAGCTTCATGAGATCTCTCGAAAAGATGGGATTTGGCTTCGTATAGGGGTGCGGAGGCTAGGAGGCAAATCTTCATCGGAGCTGGATCAGGGAGACCCATTGCCACCGCTTTGGCCTGTCCCGGATATTCGGTCGATTAGACTGTCCTGCACGGCATCCGTTCGATTACATAGGTAAAATCAGGAGGCGCTTCGGTATCGTCCGGCAGCAAGGGGGGCGCATATGCAGCCATTGTCCCGAAATTCCATTTTCTATATTCTGTTCGTGGCAATCGAAACGGCTCTCGCCTCTTTCTTATTCTGGATAATTTTTCCGATATTTCGAAATTTGATTGCCAACATGGGTAAGGAGCAGGATTTACAACCGTGGATTGGGGTGATTATTGTCGGTGACACCTTCGCCCTTCTATGTTTCTATTGGGCGAGATATCGTTTTTTTCCTATCTATACACCGTTCCACAGTGCAGTCGTCGGCCACCTCCTCCAATTTACCAGCCGCGCCAGCTTTTTCATTGGCGGCGCGCTCTTCTCGGTAATTTTCTTCAGGCACGTGCCTGAACTCGATCCGCTCCCGCCCATCGGCCAGATTCTGGTGAAGGGATTTATCGTCATGAGCGTTCTCTTCGCCTTGTTCTGCTATTCGCTCGAACTCGAGCGACTGGGAAAGGCAATCGAGGTGCCCCCCGAAGCCTGACAAAGTGGGAAGAGCCGATATCGCGTGCAAAGAGGTAGCGGAGGGCGCTGAGACCGGCGTCACGTCTGGCGCTCATCTCGTGTCCGCGCCATTCTCGTCGATGTCGCCCGATCGCCGGGGCACAGATGCAGGCCACGACAAGGCCGTCAGGCAAAGCGTGCAGGCGATCGCAAACAGCACTTGGCCGATGCGTGTGGCAAAGCTTTCCACCGTACTGCCGGGCAGCGGCGACACACCCAGTCCCAGCAGCACGAGAAAGATGATCAGCGCGCCGGCATAGATCCTACCGGATGTGGGATCGGCAGCCGCCCTCCCGCCGAACAGCAAGCCGACCGTGAGGACGATCAGAAACAGGAAGGGCAGTTCCGGACGCAATTCCAACAGCGCAAAAGCGACGGAGGCAACGATGCCACCGAGCAGATTGACGGCAACCAGCCCGAAGGCCGCGCGACCGCTGGCAGCAAGGTCGAGCTGATTGAGAAGCGAAGCCACCGTGATCGGTACGACCACCGCCGATGAAAACCGGTCGCTGACGAGGCAGACCGTCACCATGACCAGCAGGATCGCCGCGTTCGCCAAGGCCCGCATGGTCGCCTGGCTCGATGGCGGAGAGACCGGCGTTGGGGGTATCTTGCCGCCCGTGTCGGGAAAGGCGGCGTGGGCGAGCCATGTAAGGACGACGCCGGCCACGGCGGCCTTCAGCAGGATGACAACGATGCCCTCGCCGAGGTCCTTTTGCAGGACACCGAGCAGGGGCACCATCACCGCGAGAATCAAGACCAGGAATGCCGCCTGTCCCCCCATGCCCAGTACCAGCAGCAGGAAGCAGAAAAAGTAGATCAGGCCGAGCGAGATCAGCAGCGCGGCCGGCTTGTCACCGAAAATGCCTGTCAGCCACACCATGGCCAAGCCGCAGACGGCAATCAGCACGACGAAGCCGACGGCCTGCCGCAGTCCGAGCGGCTTCAGGCCACCGATCAGGAATTGCGTCGCCAACATCGGAGCGAGGAAAGGCAAGGGAGAGCCTTCCGCCGTGCTCATCGTGAAACCGATGGCGACCGCGAAAGCGATGCGTAGGCCTTGACGCTTTGCCCGCGACAGCCCGGGATTCTCCTCAGCTGACATAGGTCAGCGCCGAGACCAGGCGGATCCAGAATCGGCCGACAGCGTTCATCGCCGGGTTTTCGCCGGTGTAGACCACGACACTGACCTGCGAGCCGTAGCGGATGCCGCGCGGCGGGCTATCCTTGAACACCAGTCGCACCGGGAAACGCTGAGGCTCGCGCACCCAGCCACTCTGGTTGCGGATGGTCGGAAGCCCCGTGGCGGGGTCGATGCTGCCCTGGGAAACGCCCCAGCCGATACTCTCGACACGCATGGCGAAAACGGTGCCGGGTAGAGAATCCAACACGACCTCGGCGTCATTGCCCGGCGCCATATATTCCAGACTGTTTTCCTTGTAGGCGGCTGCGACCCATATGCTGTTCGCGTCGATGAAGGTCAAAGCCGCCTGACCCGTGCCGATCACCTGGCCGACGCCGAGCTGGAGATTGGTGACGACGCCGTCCGACGGAGCAATGACGGTGGTATGGAGCAGATTGAGCCGGGCGCGCTCAAGCACGGCAAGTGCTTCCTTGAACTGCGGATTGTCGTTGCCTTGCGGCCCAAGCTGCTCGCGCGCTTTGGCGAGGTCTGCTTCGGCGCCCGTTACGGTCGCTTCCGAAACGCCAAGGGCCGAATTGGCTTCGTCAAGCTTGGCCCGTGCATAGATGCCTCGTTGCACCAGGATCCTCGCTCGCTCCACCTGGGCTCGTACATTCTCGCGATCGGCCTGTACCTTCACCAGCTTGGCCTGGGCGGATTCCACTTCCTGAGTGGAAGCGCCGATTGTCAGGCCGATGCGTTCGAGACCCGCCTGCGCCTCCGCGACGGCGATCTCATAGGGCTTCGGATCGATACGAAACAACACCTGCCCGGCAGCGATGCGGGCATTGTCGCCGACGCCGACTTCCAGCACCCTGCCCCCGACCTCTGACGCCATCCGCACCACATAGGCCTGAACCGCGGCCTGCGAGGAGATGGGGGTCAACCGCTCCATCGCCACCGAAAGCGCGAACACAACGATGACGATCAGGACCGTCACGAGCGCCGTGCGCCGCAGCGGGTTCCTCGGCGGTGGCGCCGGATCGGTGATAGCCGGCGCATCGGGACGGGCGGCCTCGTTCATCAATGGGCTCCGGTTACCGCAGCGATGACACCGAGATCGCGGAAGCTCGAGATCATCAACTGGACGGCAAGCGCCGCCAGCAACAGGCCGACGACCTTGCCGACAACCACCATGGCGCCGCCGCCGCCCTTCTTCAGCAGCTTGTCAGCCGAGAGCAGGATGGCAAGATTGATGCCCATGATGACGAGGACCATCACCGCAACGGTGATCAGTTCGCCGATGCTGTCCTTGGTGGCGACGACGGTGGTGATCGCCACCAGGCCCTGGGGCGTCGCCATCATCGGAATGGCAAGCGGATATACAGCGATGTCGGCGGAGGGCAGAGCATCGCCATCTTCCGCCTTCTTCTCGCTTCCCATCACCATGTCGAGGGCAAAGAGCAGCAGGATCAGGCCGCCTGCGATCTTCAGCGCCGGAAGCGTAATATGGAAGACACCGAGCAGCCATTGCCCCGCGAAGACGAAAACGAGGCAAACGATTGCAGCCACCAGCACGGTCTTGAAGGCCACTTGGCGCTTGAACGCCGCATCGGCCTTGCCCGTGAGCTTGGCATAGACGATGGCCGCCTTGAGCGGTCCGATCGTAATCAGCAGGATGACGAAAATATCGGCTAGCCCAATATCGGTGCTCATCGCCCCCCCAATCGCAGGCGCTTCGCCAAATGCGGTATTGTTCCCCGCGAGAATACAACTTGCGCTTGCATTGCAAGGATATCAAGCGCCTCCGACCCCGGGGGGCAATCGCTTTGGGTTATCGCGTGATGAAGACTGGAACGAGAGGCCCGCACTCCCGAAAACTCTCAAGCCCCGGACGAACGACAATTTGAAGCGATTACCCTGAAGTGGGTGTCCGGTCCCGGATGAGATGCCGTAGATCGATTTTAAACTATGGAGGATCTGGGGCTCATGTCGTGTACAAGCCCGCCAGCGCCCGCGAAACGAATAGGCCCGGAGCGCCTCAGCCCCGGCTTTCTCCACCACCTGCAGGTTCGCAAAGCCGGTCCGAGGACCCGCCCTCCCGTCACATCGCCGCCAGCTTGACCACCCAGTCGGCGAGGCGGCCGGCTGCGTCAGGAATACCGGCGTCCCGTGCATTGACGGCCATTGCCTGCAGCCCCACCGGATCGCCGAGGAGTGCCGTGAGATCGGCAGCCAGGGTCTCGGCAGTGAAGTCCGGTTGCATCACCATCCGGGCACCGTTGACATTGGCGAGCGTACGAGCATTGGCGGCCTGGTCCTGATCGAGGGCTCCCGGCAGCGGCACGAGGATCGACGGACGGCCGATGACCGAGAGCTCGGCGACGGTCGAGGCGCCGGAGCGGCTGATCACGAGATGGGCCCCCGCGATGCGGGCGGGCAGGTCACGAAAGAAGTCGCTGACCTCGGCGGTGACGCCGAGACCCGCATAGGTCCCGCGCACGGCGGCAAGATCCTCCTGGCGCGCCTGCTGCACGATCCTGAGCCGACGGCGCAATTGTTCGTCCAGCCGCGCGATCGCCGGCGGCACGATCGACGACATCACCGCCGCGCCCTGGCTGCCGCCGAAGACCAGCAGGTTGATCGGCCCATCCAGGTCGGGATAGGGAACCTTGGCTGCTTCCATCACAGCCGGCCGCACCGGGTTGCCGGTATGGACCAGCTTCGATTTCGGCACATCGTCCATCATCGCCACATCGGCAAAGCCGGTGGCGATGCGCGTCACCTTCGGCGCCAGCATGCGGTTGGCCCGGCCCATCACCGCATTGGCTTCATGGATCATGGTCGGGATCTTGCGCCAGGCCGCGGCCGTCAGCGGCGGCAGGGTCGGATAACCGCCAAAGCCGCAGACGACAGCCGGCCGCAGCCGGCCCAGCATGCGCCAGGCTGCCAGCGTACCGGTGCCGAGTTGCCAGAGCGTATTGGCCATGGCGAGCGGCGAACGCGAACGCACGGTCTCGGACGGGATGACATGAATGTCCTCCCAGGCGAAGGTACCGGTATAGCGTTCCACCCGTTCGTCGGTGGCAAGATGGGGGCGGAAACCGAGTGGCACGAGCGCACCCGCCAACGCTTCGGCCGGAAACAGATGGCCGCCGGTACCACCGGCGCAGAGCAGGACGATCTTGCCGCTCACGATGACAATCCGATGCCGGCTGCGGCCTGAGCCCTGCGGTCGCGGAAGCTGAAGGCGCTTTCAAGCATGTCGGTGCGCGGACGGCGGCGGGTGAGAGCCAGCACCATGCCCATGCCATAGGCCACCGAGATCAGCGAGGAGCCGCCATAGGAGATGAAGGGCAGCGTCATGCCCTTGGCGGGCATCATATGGAGATTGACCATCAGATTGATCGAGGACTGCATTCCGAACAGCAGAGTGAGGCCGGCGGTGGCGAAGCGGCAGAAGGGATCTTCGACCTTGTAGGCATGCCAGAAGCCGCGCAGCACGATGAGGGCGAACATCGCCACCACTGCCATGACGAAAAGAAGGCCGAACTCCTCGCCGGTTACCGCCATGATGAAATCGGTGTGGGAATCCGGCAGGATCAGCTTGTAGGTGCCCTCGCCCGGCCCCTTGCCGAGCCAGCCGCCTGAAAGGAAGGCATCGCGCGCCACGTCGACCTGGAAAGTGTCGGTGCCCTCGGGCTTGAGGAAGCGATCGATACGCGAGGTCACGTGCGGGATGAACTGATAGGCCGCCACGATGCCGACGACACCGATGCCGCCGAGCCCCACCATCCAGAACCAGTGCAGCCCGGCCATGAAGAACAGCGCGCCCCAGACGATGGAGATCAGCATGGTCTGACCGAAGTCGGGCTGCAGGATGAGCAGTCCCGCCGAGCAGGCCAGCAGCAGCATGGCGAGGATATTGGCGGGAACGTCCGGCCGCTTAACGTTTTCGGAGAACAGCCAGGCCGCCAGTACGACGAAGGCCGGCTTGAGGAATTCGGAGGGCTGGATGCCTGCGATCCAGCGCCTGGAGCCCTTCACCTCGGCGCCGAACAGCAGTGTCGCCACCACCAAGGCTGTGGCGAACAAAAACATCACCAGCGCCAGCCGGCGGATCGACTGCGGCGACAGGAAGGACACCCCGATCATCACCATCAGCGCCACCGGGATCATCATCGCCTGGCGGTTGACGAAGTGAAACATGTCGGAGATGCCGATGCGCTCGGCGACGGCGGGGCTCGCCGCCAGCAGGAGCACGATACCGGTCAGCATCAGGGCCAGGATCGTCATCAGCATCAGCCGATCGACGGTCCACCACCAGGCATTGAAGGCTGAACGTTCGGTACGCGAGGCCATGAACAGGGAGTCCGTCAGCTGAGGCAGGATCGCCCTAGCAGTGCTCCCGACAGGGTTTAGGAAGGGTTAAATGCGAAGGCTTTACCGCGCTTTTGCCGGCAATGCCCCTGGACCACCGATTGAACAGCCGCCCCCAGCCGCTCGGAGCGATCGGCACCGATCTGCGCCTCGGCCCTCTTCTATTGTCGCGCCTGGCCTCGGAGCTGCCTGCGGTCGAGCCCCGCCACCACATCCTCGACGATCCCCTGCAACTCAGCCCGGCCGATACCGTCCCGCGCCTGGATCGAAATCCCCTGCATGACGGCCGCCAGATGTCTTGCCAAGCCCGGGATCGTCCCGGCGTCGGCGAAGGGCCGGAGCGCCTCAGCGATCTTGGCTCGGATGGCGTCGCGCCGTGCCGCGAGATCGCGGGCCAGTGTGGCATGGTCAGGATGGCAGGTGATCATCCCGCTGGAGATCATGCAGCCACGCTCGCGGTCGGGATGGATGACGGCCCCGACCGCCGCTTCCAGCAGCAGGCGCACGGCCTGTGGCAGGCCGCTCGCCTCCGCGACGGCGGCGAAATCGAGTAAGCCGATGCTGCCCTCATAGCGGGCGAGCGCCTCCTGATAAAGCCCGGTCTTGCTGCCGAAGGCGGCGTAGAGGCTGGGTGGTGCGATCCCGATCGCCTTGGTGAGATCCCCGATCGACACGCCCTCATAGCCGTGGCGCCAGAACAGCCGCATGGCTGTCTCGACCGCCTGCTCCCGATCGAAGCTCCAGGGCCGCCCGCCACGTGATTTCGAACCATGTTCCATATCGAGTACTAAACAACATCTTGACAGGCAGCGTCAAGCAAGTTGAATAGCGATCGATAAACAAGATGGAAGAAAGCAATGGACCCTTCGAAACGCCTTTTCCTGGGTGCTGCAGCCGCCCTCACCGCTCTCGCCATCGAATCGGGACTGACAGGTTCCGCATCGGGCGCGACCGGCAAGAAACAACCGAATGCCGCCGCGAAGGCCGGCCGATCCGGCTCAGGGCGTGAGAGCTTCATCGTCCCTTCGGCCGATGGCACGCTGCTCGCCGGCGAGGCACAGGGAGATCCGGCAACGCCCGAGATCCTGTTCATCCATGGCCTGCGCCAGAGCCGGCTCAGCTGGGACAAGCAGTTTGCCGATCCGGCACTGGACGGCTTCCGGCTGGTGCGTTTCGATCTGCGCGGCCATGGCGATTCCGACAAGCCAGCCTCGCCCGACGCCTATTCCGATACCGATCGTTGGGCGGATGACGTTGCCGCGGTGATCGCGGCCACGAAGCTGCGCCGCCCCATCCTGGTGGGTTGGTCGCTGGGGGGCCATGTCGCCGGTGCCTATCTGCGTAAATATGGCAGCTCGCGGATCGCGGGGATCAACCTGGTCGATGCCGTCACCAAGCTGTCGCCGGATCTGCTCACTCCGCTCGCGGTCAGCTTCGCCAAGACGGCGATCTCACACGATCTCGGCGAACGGACCGCCGCGACGGCCGACTTTCTCGCCGCCTGTTTTCACAAGCCGCTCACCGGCATCGAGCTGCAGCGCATGCTGGTGGTCAACGGCATGACCGGGCGGGCGGTGAACGAGGGCTTCGTGAAGATCGCCACCCCCGATCTCGAACCGGTGTTTCAGGCCTATCCCGGCCCGATCCTGCTGACGCATGGCATTCATGACCGGCTGGTGCGCCTGGCGATGTCCGAACGGATCAAGGCCCTTCATCCTGATAGCCGGCTCTCGGTCTACGCCGATAGCGGCCATAGCCCCTTCTATGAGGAGCCGGCACGATTCGGACGGGAACTCGCGGCCTTTACGACCGCGTCGACAAGAGGCTGATGCCGCGTGGAGCCGGTTCGATCCGGCAAGCAGATCCTGCCGGCTCCCGCACATTCCGCAGCAAGACCATCGCCCGCCGCGGAAAGACACGCTCAACTGTCCGATTTCAGCTTTCCTGCAACGGCCCAGGCATCCTTCGGGACCTCGGTGATGATGATCTCGACGGCTTCCGGCGGACAAACCAGGGTCTCGACGACAGCTTTGGTCGCCGCCTGCACGAAATCGCGCTTTTGTTCGAGTGTACGTCCGGGATGCATTTCCAGTCGCAGGATAGGCATGGTCACTTCCTCATGAAAAGGTCCGATAGCGGGCCTCCCGCAATGTTCTCCAAACCCGGTGGCTGATAAATAGCCATCTGAGCATTTCATTCAGAACCATATGGATTGCAATCATGGACAAGCTCGCCGGCATGGCCATGTTCGTCAGGGTGGTGGAAGAAGGCAGCTTCGCCGCCGCGGCGGAGACCAGCCGGGTATCGGCGACCATGGTCGCCAAGCATGTCCGCCTGATCGAGCAGCGCCTGGGAGCCCGACTGCTTCACCGCACCACGCGCCGCCACCAGCTCACGGAAGTCGGCAGGCTCTATTACGAACGCTGCAAGACGGCACTGGCCGAGGTGGCCCTGGCCGAAGCGAGCGCCTCCGAATTGCAGGCCAGTCCGCGTGGGCGTCTGCGCTTGGCCGCGCCGGTGAGTTTCGGCAGCGAAAGCCTGGTGCCGGCCCTGATCGACTATCTGCAGCGCAATCTCGACGTCACCGTCGATCTCATGCTCGACAACCGCACCCCGGACCTGATCGGTGAGGGCTGCGATCTCGGCATTCATATCGGCGATCTCACGGATGAAAACCTGGTGGCCCGTCCGCTGAAGTCCTATCGCCGAATCCTGGCGGCCGCGCCGTGTTACCTGGATGTGCACGGGCGGCCAGACCATCCGCGTGAGCTCTGCGATCATGATTGCCTCGGCCATGCCTATTGGCGCACGCAGGGCATCTGGCATCTCGTCGGCCCGCACGGCGAAACCTGCACGGTAAATGTCGGGGGCCGCTTCACCACCAATCAGGGATCGGCGCTGCGCGTGGCGGCGCTCCATGGCGCAGGCATCGTTTTGCAGCCCGAACTGTTGTTGATGAACGATATCGACGCCGGCCGGCTCGAACCCGTGCTGCCGCTATGGTCCTATCGTCCCACACCGATGCACCTCGTCTACGCCCCGGACCGGCGGCCGACGGCCATGCTGCGCAGTGCCATCGACTTTCTGGTGGCCCGCTTCGGCTGATCGAGATGCCGTCAGGCCTTTCCGATACCCGGCAGGGACAGCACGGCCCGGGAGAAGGCCTTGCCCCGTTCTTCGAAATTGCGGAACTGGTCGAAGGAAGCGCAGGCTGGGGAAAGCAGCACCACGGCCTCCTCGAGACCGGAAGCCGCCGCGTCGGCAGACGCCAGAGGCACCGCCTTCTCGATCGTCTCCGCCCGCACATAGGGCACCCGCCCTTCCAGTGTCGCAGCGAACTCCTCCGTCGCCTCGCCGATCAGATAGGCTTTGCGGATCTTGGGAAAATACTCGGTCAGGGCCTCGATGCCGCCGGTCTTGGGCTTGCCGCCGGCGATCCAATACAGGGTCGGGAAGGATGACAGGGCCTTGGCCGTGGCATCGGCATTGGTGGCCTTGGAATCGTTGACGAACAGCACAGGCCCAAGCCGGCCGACCTGTTCCATGCGGTGGGCGAGGCCCGGGAAGCTGCGCATGCCGGCCTGGATCTGATCCAGTGTCAACCCGCCGGCCCGGGCAGCAGCCAGCGCAGCACAGGCATTCTGGGCATTATGCGCGCCGCGCAGGGAGCCGATGCCGGCGAGGCTGGCGACTTCGGCCGCCCTGCCCGCTTCGGCCGAAAACAACCTGTCGCCAACGGCGTAGACGCCGTCGCTCAATGGCCGCTCCACCGAGATGCGGATGGGCCTGCCGCCCTGGCGCTCGATCTCGTCGGCAACAGCAGCGCACCAGACATCGTCGACGCCGACAACTGGCGTGCGGGCGCCTTCGACGAGGCGCGCCTTCACGGCGGCATAATGTTCCAGCGTGCCGTGGCGGTCGAGATGATCCTCAGTGACGTTGAGCAGGATAGCGACGGAGGGATCGATGCTCGGTGCCAGATCGATCTGGTAGGAGGAGCACTCGACGATATGCACCTTGTCGGGCGACGGCGGATCCAGCGACAGGATCGCCGTGCCGATATTGCCGCCGAGCTGTACGTCGTGGCCGGCTGCGGCGAAAAGGTGGGCGATCAGTGCCGTGGTCGTGGATTTGCCGTTGGTGCCGGTGATGGCGATGAAGGGCGAGCCCGGCGCCCTCGCCCGGCGCTCGCGGACGAAGAGTTCGATATCGCCGATCACCTCCACCCCATGTGAAGCGGCCAGCTTGACCGACCAATGCGGCTCGGGGTGGGTGAGCGGTACCCCGGGCGACAGGACCAGCGCGGCGACGGAGGACCAGTCGATCTCATTGAGGTCGCGGACGTCGAGCCCCTTGTCGCCAGCGGCCTTGCGTCCGGCTTCACCATCGTCCCAGACGATGGGCCTGGCGCCACCGGCGGCGAGAGCTTCGGCAGTCACCAGGCCGGACCCGCCTAGGCCGAACACGGCAACAGCACGGTCGCCGAAGGAAGTGATCGGGATCATGACGATCTTTCGTCCTATCTGAGCTTGAGCGTGGCAAGCCCGAGCAGAGCCAGCACCACCGCGATGATCCAGAAGCGGATCACGACCTGCGGTTCCTTCCAGCCAAGCTGTTCGAAATGGTGATGGATCGGCGCCATCTTGAACACGCGCTTGCCGGTATAACGGAACGACAGCACCTGGATGATCACCGACAGGGTCTCAGCCACGAACAGGCCGCCCACGACCAGCAGGACGATCTCATGCTTGGTGGCCACGGCGATCGAGCCCAGCATGCCGCCGAGCGCGAGCGAACCGGTATCGCCCATGAAGATCTGGGCCGGCGGCGCATTGAACCAGAGGAAGCCGAGCCCCGCCCCGATCATCGCGCCGCAGATCACCGCGAGTTCGCCGGTGCCAGGTACGAAGTGAAGCTGCAGGTAGTTGGCGAAATTCGCGTTGCCGACGAGATAGGCGATGACACCGAAGGTACCGGCGGCCACCATCACCGGCACGATGGCAAGCCCGTCCAGGCCGTCCGTCAGATTCACGGCATTGCCGAAGCCTACGATGATGAAGGCGCCGAAGACCACAAAGAAATAGGAGAGGTTGATCAAGAGTTCCTTGAAGAAGGGAAAGGCGACCGAGGTCGCCTGCGAGATCGGCGCTCCGCTGCCCCACAGGAAGCCGAGGAAGCGCGCCCCGCCCGCCTGTGCCATCAGGATCACGGCGACGCCGGCGATCAGGAATTCCAGAGACAGGCGCGCCCGGCCGGAAAAGCCCTTGTGGCTTTGCTTGGTCACCTTGAGATAGTCGTCATAGAAGCCGATGGCGCCAAAGCCGAGCGTTACCAACAACACGGCCCAGACATAGACATTGGCGAGGTTGCCCCACAGCAGTGTCGATACGCCCAGCCCCGACAGGATCATCAGCCCGCCCATGGTCGGCGTGCCGCGCTTGGACAGATGCGATTGCGGGCCGTCGTCGCGGATCGGCTGGCCCTTGCCCTGCTTCACGCGCAGCCAGGAGATCGTCCACGGCCCGAAGAAGAACACGAACAAAAGTGCCGTGAAGATAGCCCCACCGGTCCGGAAGGTGATGTAGCGGAACAGGTTGAGGAGCTCGAAATGTTCGCTGAAGCGGCTCAGCAGATAGAACATGGAAATCCTTTCAACCTCAGAGCATTTTTTGAAAAAATGCGTCGAAACAATAGAGCAGCCTGCGAAAGGCTTGATTCTTCCTGGAGCGCGGACATCCTGTCCGCTCTTCCTAGCTCGCTAACCGCGGCGTTTCCAAGAGCGGACAGGATGTCCGCGCTCCGAAGGATGGCCATCACCCGGCCCTCGCGGCGATCGCCTCGCGGGCGACATCGTGATCGGAGAAGGGGAGCACCGTCTTGCCGACGATCTGGCCTGGTTCGTGTCCCTTGCCGGCGATCAGCAGCACATCCCCGCGCCCCAGCTCCACAATCGCTGTCTCGATCGCCAGGTGCCGGTCACCGATTTCGATCGCGCCTGGCGCTGCCGCCATGATCGCCGCGCGGATCGTGGCGGGATCCTCGCTGCGGGGATTGTCATCTGTGACGATGACCTTGTCGGCCAGCCGAGTGGCGATCTCACCCATGATCGGGCGTTTGCCGGCATCGCGATCGCCGCCGCAGCCGAAGATCACCACCAGCTTGCCCTGCACGAAGGGACGCAAGGCCTCCAGCGCCTTTTCGAGCGCATCGGGCTTATGGGCATAGTCGACGAGCACCGGTGCCCCCTCGACGGTGCCGACAAGGTCGAGGCGTCCCTTGGCACCCTGAAGGTGCTCGAGAGCAGCGAAGACGGCATCCGGCTCCCCGCCGGTCAGGAGGCACAGGCCGGCGGCGACGAGAGCATTCTCCACCTGGAAGCGCCCCGCGAGCGGCAGCCGCACCCGATAGGCCCGGCCCCGATAGTCGAGTTCCAGATGCTGGATGAAGCCTTCGATATCAACCGATTTCAGGCGGATGCCGTCACCCGCCTCGCCGACACCGAGAACATGCAGGCCCTTCCGGCGCGCCGCGGCCAATACGGCGGCGGCCTCGGCATGGTCGGCCGCCACGACCGCCCCGGCGCCATCGGGCAGGAGATCGCGGAACAGCCGCAGCTTCGCCTCGAGATAGGCCTCGAAGCTCGCATGATAGTCGAGATGATCGCGCGACAGATTGGTGAAGCCGCCGGCTGCCAGGCGCACGCCATCAAGCCGGAACTGGTCGAGGCCGTGCGAGGAAGCCTCCATGGCGAGATGGGTGATGCCCCTGCCCGCCAGTTCGTCGATCAGACGGTGCAGCTCGACCGGATCCGGTGTGGTGAGGGATCCATAGGTCTCGCCCCAGGGCGCCACGACGCCGACGGTGCCGATGGACGCCGATTGATACCCTGATATCGCCCAGATCTGGCGAACGAAAGCGGCGACCGAGGTCTTGCCACTGGTACCGGTGACGGCAATGATGGTTGCCGGTTGGCGGTCATAGAAGGCCGCCGCGATCTCGCTCAGCGCCTTGCGGGCATTGCCGACCTTGATCTGGGCGACTGACGCAGGCACGTCGAGCGGGGCTTCGGAGACAACAGCCACCGCACCGGCGGCAATGGCCTGCGGGACATAGGCCGCGCCATCGCTCTTCGTACCGGGAATGGCGACGAAGACGAAACCCGGCTTCACGGCGCGGGAATCGGCGGTGACGCCCGTGACCTCGAGCGCACGGGCATCGGCGGCCAGGGAGCCTTCGGAAACGATGTCGGCGAGGCGTTTGGTCATGAATGTCCTGGTTTTCGACGATTCGGAATCGGCGGCTTTATTAGAGTGCCTAAGAGCAATGGCAATGCAGTTTCAATGGCCGATCGATGCATCCCGGCCATGCATTGCCGCAAACTGCAATGGGCGGGTCGTCGGACCCGCCCATTGGATGATCTTATCGGGCCGCCAGCCAGGCCATGCTCTGGTTCAACTGGTCCCTCGGGGCGTTGAGCGGCGGAACCGGATTGGGAACCTCCATGAAGCGGGGTTTGACGCCGAGGAGCGGGCCGACGCGCTCCAGGATCTTGCCGGTGGTGACGCCGGCGTTCCAGGCAGCCGTGGAATATCCATAGGTCTCGGGCAGGCCCTTGGGCTCGTCGTAGAGAACGGTGATCAGATATTTCGGCTTGTCGAAGGGAAACACCGCCATGAAGGTGGTGAAGTTCAGGTTCTTGTTGTAGCGCCCGCCGATCAGCTTTTCGGCCGTGCCGGTCTTGCCGCCAACCTGATAGCCGAAAATGTCGACCTTCTTGGCCGAGCCATTGGTGGCGTTGAGGCGCATGATGTAGCGCATCACGTCGGAGGTGTGGGGCTTGAGCACCGGCTTGGACAGGGCCAGAGCCTCGTCCTCGTCGCGCTTGATGAAGGTCGGCTTCATCAGATGGCCGCCGTTCATCATTGCGCCAACCGCCATGACGGCCTGCAGGGGTGCAACGGTGATGCCTTGGCCGAAGGCAATGGTGGCGGAGTTCAGAGTGCCCCAGCGACGCGGCAGGATCGGCGCGGCATTTTCGGGCAGCTCCGTCACCAGGCGATCGAGCTGACCCATCTGACGCAGGAAGGCCTGGTGGGCAGGCACGCCCAGGCCGAGCGCCATGCGGATGACGCCGATATTCGACGAATAGGTGAACACCTCCGGCAGGCTCAGCATGCGGCGCTGCGGATGGTAGTCGCGGATGGTCCAACGCCCGATGGTGACGCTGCCGGCCCGGGCATCCAGCATGGAATTGGTGGTGAACCGGCCCGATTCGAGCGCCATGGCCAGGGTCAGCGCCTTGAAGGTCGAACCCATTTCATAGGTGCCGACATTGATACGGTTGATCCTGTTGGGATCGAGGGCATCGGCCGGATTGTTGGGATCGAAGTCCGGCAATGACACCAGTGAGATCATCTCGCCGGTGGTCACGTCCATGATGACGCCGCCCGCTGCCTTGGCCTTGAAATGCTCCATGCCGGCGATGAGCTCGTCACGCATCACCGCCTGGGCGCGCAGATCGATCGAGGTCTGCACCGGCTTCATCGCGTCGGAGGTCGAGGCATAGCCGAGCGCCTGCAGCTCGGAGAGCCCGCGCTTGTTGTCGATGTATTTCTCCAGGCCAGCTATGCCCTGGTTGTCGATGTTCACCGCGCCCAAGACGTGGCTCACCGTCGGCCCGTTGGGGTAGATGCGTTTGTTTTCGTTGATGAAGCCTATGCCGGGCAGGCCGAGCGCATAAATGCGATTGCGCTGTTCTGGCGTGATCTCGCGCTTGAGCCAGATGAAGCCCTTGCCCGAGGCAAGCTTGGTCCTGAGCTCACGTGCGTCGAGCTCGGGCATCTGCGCGGTCAGCAACTCGGTCGCCTCGTCGACGTCGATGATCTTCTTCGGCTCGGCGTAGAGCGAGGGCACCTGCACGTCCGTGGCCAGGATCCGGCCGTTGCGGTCGAGGATATCCGGGCGAGCCGCCGCCAACTGGTCGGCCGCCGAGCGACGTGCGTCATATTGCTGGTCGGGAGCGGTGCCGAACTGGGTGAGCCGCGCCATGATCGCCATATAGATGCAGACGAAGCCCACCACGATCAGCACGATGCGCCCGCCGCTCTTTTCGAGCTTGGAAAGGCGCCGGCGCGGCGTCTTGGCGGGGCTGGCGGCGTCCGAGCTCGTCCCGGCTTCGGGCGCTGATGCGTTGGCCTGGTTGTCCACGATGGTCCCGTCGCTCATGTTCCCCTCACTCATGGGGTCGATCCTGTCACTTGCGGCGCCCCGGCCAGGCCGAGTCCTTCGAGTTTTTCGGCAATCAAATCGCCTTCGCGCGCCTTCTCGGGCAGATCGGTGGCATCGACGGATTGGACGACCTTCATCGGCACGAGGTCGAGATGGCGCTTGGCCAGGGCGCCGATACGGTCGGGCTGACTCATGAAGGCCCATTCGGCTTTGAGTGATTCGATGGCGCGACGTTCGGTCTCGATGGCCCGGCGCAGCTTGGCGACCTTCTCGGCCTGCAAGGTCGATTCATATTTGATCGAGTAGACGCCGATGGCGGAAGCCACCAGCAGACCGACCAGGATGAGATTGAGAATGCGGGTCAACGGCCTCTCCCGGATTGAAGACTCACCTCAGGCAATCCGAGGAAACTGGTGCCGGTGTCACGAGCGGGGGCTTCGCTGCGGATGGCGAAGCGCAGCTTGGCGGAGCGGGCGCGGGGATTGAGCTCGGCTTCCGCCTCGCTCGCAGCCAGCGCTCCCCGATGGGTCTGAACGAAGGTCGGTGGCGGTACCGCCACCACGGGCTGATGGCGCGAACCGCCGGCCTGGCTGCGGGTGCGGTCGGTGAAGAACGCCTTGACGATACGATCTTCGAGCGAATGGAACGTCACCACCACCAGGCGTCCGCCGGGCTTGAGTGCCCGCTCGGCGGCCAGCAGGGCCCGGCCGAGTTCGTCGAGCTCGCCATTGACGGCAATGCGCAGAGCCTGGAAGGCACGCGTCGCCGGATGAATGTCGCCGGGCTTGGAGCGGATCACCCGGCCGCACAGATCCGCCAGTTGCATGGTGGTGAGGAACGGCTCCTTCTGCCGATCGGTGACGATGGCGCGCGCCAGTGCACGCGCGCGGCGCTCCTCGCCCAGCACCTGGAAGATGCGGGCCAGCACCTCCTCGGGAAGCTCGGCCACGA
Organism: Labrys sp. KB_33_2; assembly: GCF_052114505.1. Taxonomy (NCBI): domain Bacteria; kingdom Pseudomonadati; phylum Pseudomonadota; class Alphaproteobacteria; order Hyphomicrobiales; family Xanthobacteraceae; genus Labrys; species Labrys sp. KB_33_2. The sequence goes on from NZ_JBFREW010000022.1 coordinate 59,452, forward strand.
GATCGGCGGCGGTCGGCCCGGCATGCGAGCCTTCACGCGACATGCGCATGTCGAGCGGCCCGTCGCGGCGAAAGGAAAAGCCGCGCTCGGCCTCGTCGAGCTGCATCGAGGAGACCCCGATATCCAGCACCACCCCGTCGACGCCGCCCTCGCCCAGCATGGGCGCGAGCTTGTCGAGATGGGAAAAACGGTCCTCGACCAAAGTGAGGCGTCCCTGCATCTCGGAAACCAGGGCCATGCCGTCGGTGATGGCGTTGCGATCGCGATCGACGGCGAGCACCTGCACATCGGGCGCGGCCGCCAGAACTGCGCGCGTATAGCCCCCTGCCCCGAACGTGCCGTCGATGAAGCGCTCGCCCGCCTTCGGCTCGAGCGCCTTCAGCACCTCGGCGAGCATCACCGGCACATGCCGGGCGGCATCGTTGGCGGGAGCGGAGGAAGCGGACATCGAACTCTCAAAGGCAGGAATTACAGGCGGAAGCGGCCCGCAAATCGGGCAGATTTCTCCTATCCCATTAACGCCCATGAAAGGTTAATGAAGGGTTCGTGGAGACAGCTCCACTCCTTGAAAATTCCGTTACGTCACCACTTCGATAAGAACTCGAGATCCTGCCATTGCTCCCTGCCTCTTTCGCAGTGCCGCAAAGGCGGGCACTATCGGCGCCGAACCGTTTCGACGGTGTGGAGATTCGCAGCCAATGCCCCGACCCGCCAAAGCGCTCTATTGCGCTGCAGCCTTGACCCTCGCCATGCCCGTGACGGGTGCTTCGGCCGAGGAGAGTCTTGCCAATCTCGATGCCGGCGGGCTGGTCATCGAGCCGGCGGACCAGCTCGAATTGAAGGCGGAGGACATCTTCCTCTCGGCCAAGCAGGTCCGGGCTGCCTATCGTTTCCTCAACAAAGCCGGCCAGGACCTGACGCTGACAGTCGCCTTCCCCCTTCCGGAGGTGACCGGCGAAACGGACCTGGATTTAGCCATTCCCAACCCGGCTTCGCCGAACTTCCTCGATGTCCAGGCCAAGGCGGCCGGCAAATCGGTCGAGGCGAGCGTGGAACAACATGCCTTCTTCACGCCGGACGGCGGCAAGGAGAGCGAAATCACCGATCTGCTCAAGAGCCTGAACGTGCCATTGCTGCCCGCCGTCGCCTCCACCGCCGAGGCTCTCAAGCGCTTGAGCAACGAGGACCGTACCAAGCTGAGTACGCCGGGCTATATCGAGCAGGCTGGCGAAAACTGGGTCCCGCTCTGGACCTTGCGCTCCAGGATCGTTCGCCAGCAGGTTTTACCAGCCGGCAAGGAGATCATCCTGCAATACAGCTACACGCCGAGCATCGGTTCGGCGGCCGGCCTCTATTTCGACCGCGCCAACCTGACCGGCGAGTCGTTGACGCAATATCAAAAGAAATATTGCGTCAATGAGGGCTTCCTGCGTGCGGCCGACGGCTTGACCAAGCGCCTGACGGCAGCCAAGCCACAGGCAGGCGAGACCGCGAAGACGCCCAAAACCCGGCAGACCTATTTCGGCTACACCTTCGTCGGCAATGGCCGCTGGTCCGGCCCTGCCGGCCGGTTCGGCCTGGTGATCGACAAGGCCTTTCCCGACAACCTGGTCTCCTTCTGCGCAGAAGGCGCCAAAAAGGTCAGCAGCACCCGCTACGAGCTCAAGCGCAACAATTACGCGCCGGACCGCAATATCGACATCCTGATTCTCGATAAGAACGTCGCACCATAAACGTTTTACAGATCACGATTTTCCGGACGCTGCTACGGTGACAGCCGCCGCTCCGTGGTTGCAGCCGCCTGTTCGTCCGGAACTCGTTCCGTCACAACCTCGAACTTGCTCAGGCTGTGACGGCCGAAGGAACTGATCATCGGGACGTCGGCGGCATCGCGGCCGAAGCCGATGAGGATCCGCCCAATCCGGCGCTGGTTGTGCCGCGGGTCGAAGGTATACCACTCCCCGCCGAGATAGGCCTGGAACCAGGCATTGAAATCCATGGCGGCCGGATCGGGAGGCACCCCGATGTCACCGAGATAACCATTGCAGTAGCGCGCCGGAATGTTGAGGCAACGGCACAGCGCAACCGCCAAATGGGCAAAATCCCGGCACACGCCAACCTTCTGCTCGAAGGCCTGCAAGGCCGAACGCGTCGCGCTGGCGTGCTCGTAGCCAAAGCTCAAATGCGAATGGACGAAGTCCGTGACGGCCTGAACGCGCTGCCAGCCATCGGTTATGTCTCCGAAACGCTCCCAGGCGAAGTCGGACAGGAGATCGGTTTCGCAATAACGGCTGGCATGCAAATAGGTCAGCGTTTCCTTCGGCAGGGCCATGATGGGCAGGATTTTCGCCCTCTCGACCGCCTTATCAGGCTCCCCGCTGTCGCGGATGACGCCGTCGCAGCGCAGATGCAGGAAACCATCTTCGACATGAATGCGCCGGCACAGATTGCCGAAAACGTCGATGTGGGCCTGAGTCGGATGGTTCGACAGGGTGGAGAGATCCTGCTCGCGCACGATGTCGCCGCGCCGTGAGGGGTGAACATCGAGAACGGTGATCAGCGTGGTCGGTTGCGAGAACTGCATCGCAATATCGAAACCGTAGCGGATATGCATCTTGGCTTTCCCATAAACGGCACCGGCCCGCATCCTCATCCCGTTGGGGAGGTGGCGGCATGCCGAGGGGTGCAAGCTAGCGCCGGGAAACCTGCAGCAATAGAAGCCGATACGTCAGCATTGCTAGTGCGGATGCATCAGGTGCTTCAGCTTGAACGGGTGGGCCGGGCTTTTTGCGAAGCGCCGGTGAATCCGCGCTCGCGCGCCCACACCACGGCGGCGGCCCGGCTGTGCACACCGGCCTTGCCATAGATGCGGGCGACGTGGTTGCGCACCGTATTGCGGGTGAGCTTCAACGCCTTGACGATTTGGACATCGGTCAGCCCCTGGCAGAGCAGGCCGAGTACTTCCAACTCCCGCGGGGTCAGGTCGGCCAGCTCCGTGGAGGCCCCGTTCGACGTCCCTCCGCCCCGCAGATTGGCCAGCTTCTCGATTACCGTACGGCTGAACCAGGACGTATCCTGCATCACGGCTTCGATGGCGGACATCAGCTCGACTTCCGATCGCTTGCGTTCGGTAATGTCCTGCAGGACGATCAGGACGCAGTCCTGGCCCTGAATGCCGACGGTCTCGGCCGAGACCAGGCAATCCAGGACTTCCCCATGCCGGCTGCGCAGCTCCAAATCCCGGTTGCGCAAAGCTCCATCGGTCTCGATGTCACGTTCGAGTTGACGCCTAGACCCGCTCGAAGACCAGATCGGTACCAGGGCGATGGGCTTGTCGATCACGTCCTCACGCGCGTAGCCCATGACCACGGCGAAGGCCTCGTTGACATCCAGCACGTGGAAATCTTTGCGGGCCATCACGATGGTCGGCACGGGAGTCATGCGAAAGGCCCGGGCGAAACGCTCTTCGCTCTGCCGCAAGGCCTGTTCGGCCCGCCTGCGCGGCTCCATATCCATGAAGGTGAAGAGCATGCAAGGCTCCTCACCGATCTCGATCGGCTGGCCAGCGACGATGACCAGCTTCGAGTCGCCATCGGCCAGGCGTAAACTTGCCTCGGTCTGTGGAATCGTGCGCCCCTCGCGCAAGGAGGTGATCGCACTCTCCCGGACTCCGGCATTCTCCAACACGTCGATTTCGTAGGTCGAGCGGCCGAGAACCTCCTCGCGCTTGTAGCCGGTCATTTCCAGGAAGCCCTGATTGACCTTCACATAGCGCAGATCCGATATCCGGCAGATGATGGCCGGCGCCGGATTGGCAGCGAAAGTCCGCTCGAAGCGCTCCTCCGCGGTGAAACGCTCGGTCAGATCCTCGATGACCAGCACGTAGGACTCAGGATTACCGGCCGCATCGACGAGAACCAGTCCTCGAAGCTGTTGGATGCAGCGCCACCCCTGTTTCCTTCCGCGCGGCGCCGCTTTGACGACCTCGACGACCAGTTCCTTGAAAACTTCGCCGGCCAGCAGGCGATTCAGAGGGTATTGCTCGGGAGCCAGCGAATGGTTGTTGCGGTATTTCAGCATATAATTCCGCCGATATTCGTCCGGCGTCCTGCCCAACTCCGCCAGTTCTCCCGCATCATGCAGGTCGAGGGCCCTTTCATTGGCCCAGACGATCCCCTCCGCAGGGTCTATCAACAAGATGCCTTCGGCCAGCCCCGCAATGATCTCCTGGAGCTGACGCCGATCCACCTGTCGTCGCAGGATGCTCACATCCGGAACCTCGTTCGCCATGACCTATTCCCACTGCCGGCGAGAGGCGCGGCATGCCATCTCTTACGGACGGAACCATAGTCCGGAACGGTGTGAGGCGAAAGGAACGGCGCTCCACTTCCAGGCGCCGGTAAATGACCGCTTCAATGCGGGGAGCGCCCCTGGACACTCCCCGCTCTCGTCACTTCTTCAATGCGTCGCGCGCCGCATCCTTGGCACCGCCAACGGCACTCTGGACCTTGCCCGCGAGCTTTTCCGCCTTGCCCTCGGCCTGGGTCTTGGCATCGCCCGTCACCTTGCCGACGGCCTCCTTGATAGTGCCTTTGACCTGCTTTGCGGCCCCTCCGACACGATCCTTGTCCATGTCCATTCTCCTGCACTGCCACAGCCGGCGCGCCTGCACCGGACGGCATGCTCTATTGCCGCATGTCGAGCGCAATATCGAAAGACGTCAGGGTATCAGGCGGCCTGATCCATCTGCACCAGAAACGGTCGGGTCAGCTGTCGATAGGACCCGGCCATGAAGGCTCTGGGGACACCATGGTGTTCTCACGCACTGCGAGCAAAGGCTCGCCAGACCAGCAGCACGATGACTGCGCCGACAACAGCGCCGATGAAGCCCGCCTTTTCGCCGATCGTGTACCACCCGATCTGCTGCCCGAGCCAGGTCGCCAGCGCCGCGCCGACCACGCCCAGTATCGTGGTAAGGATGAAGCCGCTGGGATTGTGCTGCCCCGGCGAGAGGAAACGCGCAAGCAGGCCAACGATGAAGCCGATGAGGATGGTCCAGACGATACCCATGATGTTACCCGGTTCGAAGTCCGCGGGAGTTCGCCGGATCGCCACAGAGGCCCATTCCCGAATTCCCCACGATTTCAACTGACTGTCGCGCCTCCCTGAATCGGAATCATATCCGCCGAGAGACTCACTCGGGCGCAATGTGGCGGCGTTCGGTGACAAAAACAAGAACGACTGGCCTGGAACAGCGGTTCTAGAAAAGGCACGAATTGGAGCGCGGAGATCTCAGCGACATGCTTGCATGTCGCGATGTCCGCTCTTGGAGACATCGCGTTTGAAGTCGAAAAGCGGACTGCAAGTCCGCGCACCGCTCATCCGCTGAAAGGCAAGGCTAGCTGGCCTGTAAGCCGGGTTCTGTATGGCCCGCTCGCGCGGACGTGGCGACCATTCATCTGGGGCCACCGTCACCGGTGACCTCAACGCAACCAACCCGGACGACGGCGCGGAAATGCGCCTCGGCGCGTCCGAAGACCGCCGCGGTCGTCCCTATTCGGTCTTGCTCCGGGTGGGGCTTGCCATGCCGCTGCCGTTACCGGCCGCGCGGTGCGCTCTTACCGCACCCTTTCACCCTTACCCCGGCAAGTTCAAAGAAGCCTGCCGAGGCGGTTTACTTTCTGTGGCGCTTTCCCTGAGGTCGCCCCCGCCGGCCATTAACCGGCACCCTATTTCCGTGGAGCCCGGACTTTCCTCCATTCCCAGGTTTGAGCCTGGCAACAGCGGCCGCCCAGCCAGCTAGCCGCGCCTGTGTGACGCCAAGCGCCGGCGGCGTCAACAAAGAAAAACCGGCGCCAACCGATTGGTTGGACGCCGGGAGTTGTGTCTTTGGGAGGAAATGGGAGAACCATTCGCCAATGACCTTAGCGCCGGCAGCGCCGGGGCGCTGTGCGAAAAGTCACACCAGTGCCTGCTTGGCCAGGATGAGGCTGCGCAAGGTTTCAATGGTGGAGGCATCACAGACGCCGTCCACCCTGGCCTGGCGGAAATGGCGCTGGAAGGCCGTCACCACGGCCTCGGTGAGCGCATCATAGACCCCGTTCACCGCGATGCCGTAGCCATAGAGCGAGAACATCGCTTGCAGCGCCTCGATGGGCTGGCCGGCCTCGCCGGCGGAGAAGAAACGCCCGCCCTGAATGGCGGCGGGGCGCACATGGAGGCCGATACCCTCTTGCGCCAGCCCGGCCCAGTCGAAACGCTCACCAGGATCGGTCTTGCGCAGCGGCGCGATGTCCGAATGCCCGAGCACATGGTGCGGCCTGATGCCGTGGCGGTTCACAATATCGCGGCATAGAGCCTTGACCGCCATCATCTGCACAGCCGGAAAATCCCGATAACCCCATTCGTGTCCGGGATTGACGATCTCGATGCCGATGGAGTGGGAGTTGATATCGGTCACGCCCTCCCAGCTCGCCTGGCCGGCATGCCAGGCCCGGCGGGACTCGGGCACCATCTGGATGATCCGTCCGCCCTCGTCGACGAGGTAATGGCAGGAAACCTGCGAAGCCGGATCGGAAAGCCGGGCCAGCGCCAGTTCACCGTCGGGCATGCCGGTATAATGCAGGACGAGCAGAAGTGGCGACGCCGGGTCGAGGCGCTCGCCATGATTGGGCGAGGCAACGGCAAGGTTGGCGAGGGATGTATCAAGCTGCAAGGGCGGTCTTTTCGATACGGCAGATGGAAGGGTCCATCCACGTTGTCGGCCGCTTTCCCAGGCAGACAGGTCTGCCTGGGAAGAGTCGGTCTCGATGCGGACCGGTATTACAACCAGTTGATCCGCTTGAGAACCCATAGCGTGACGATCGAGGTGATCGTGACGAAGGCCACGATGGTCGCGAAAGCCCAGCCCTTGTCGACGCCGGGAATACCACCGACATTCATGCCGAACAGGCCGGCTACCACACTGGGCGGCAGCAGCAGCGCGGCAAGGGCAGCCAGGCGGTTGGAATTGTGCGCGATACGTTCGCCAATCACGGTGGAAAGATCGTCATGCAGGATACTGGTCCGGTCCCGGATCGCGTCGAGATATTCGATGAATCGCATCAGCTTGTCGATCACCTCACGCAAGCGCAGCTTGTCGCGTTCATCCAACCAGGGAGCGTCGTCATGCTCCATGCGGTTGAGCGCATCGCGCTGGGGGGCAAGATAGCGGCGCAGTTGCACCGCGCGCCGCCTGAGTAGCTTCAGGCGCTCACGCACCTCGCCGGCATCGCCCTGGAAGATCAGATCGTCGAGTTCGTCGACCTCCTCGTCCATGGCATCAAGCACCGGCTCGAGGTCGCGAACCAGCTTGTCGCCGATCATCGCCAGGAGATCGCCGGCATGGCTCGGCCCCTTGCCCTTGTGCAGGGCCTTGCGGATATCACGCAGAGCCGTGATGTAATGATCCTTGTCGCGCAGCGAGATCACGCGGTCGCCATCGACCCACAGATGCAGCGGAACCAGATCGATATCGGCGGGCTTTTCCTCGACTTCCTCCGGCGCGGTCGCGCACACGCCACGTAGAATGATCAGCAGACCATCGTCGATTGGCTCGACACGCGGCCGCGACTCTTCTTCGAGGAGGGCATCTGCGACGACAGGATCGAAATCTCCTCTGCCATGGACCCAGTCGGCGGCGGCGGGATGATCGCGCTCCAGATGCAGCCAAAGCACGCCGTCACCGGGCTTCCAGGCCCGGGCCTGCGCCATGTCGAGCTGGCAGCAGCCGCCCCGCCCGTCGAGCAGCAGGGCGAAACGCAATCCGGGTTCGATACCATAGCTCGCAGTCGGCGCGTTGGCGGTTTCCATACGGCCTCACCACAGTCTGAGCAGCCGGGATGCATCCCGGCAGAACCGAAAAGCGCAGCTTGCACAAAAGCTTGCCGAACCGCGCGGATTCACATTATCCGTTCGATCCCTCGTGGCAAGATCAATCAAAAGCATGATGATTCGTTTTGTGACATCATCACCGTCCGATGCCGGCGCCACGCCAAACCGACCAGCGAATGACGCCAATGCAATTGACCATTGCCGAACTCACCGAACGCTTTCCCGACTTCCGTGTGGCCGTCCTCGTGGCCGAAGATCTTGCCGTCACCACGGGACGACCGGGCCATCTCGATGCGGCCATCCTCGCCTCGGAGGCAGCCTGCCGCAGCCAGCATGAAGGTATGGAACTTTCCGCCATTCCGGGCGTCGCGGCCTGGCGCAGCGCCTATAAGGGCTTCGGCATCAAGAAGACCAGCTATCGTTCCTCGGTCGAGCGACTGATCAAGCGCGTGCTGGCGGGCGACAGACTGCCCGCCATCAACAATTTCGTCGATATCTACAACACGATCTCACTGCAGCACGGCTTCTGCATCGGCGCCGACGATCTCGACAAGATCGCCCCGCCCGTCGCCTTCCGCTTCTCGCGCCCCGGCGACAGCTTTCTGGATATGGGCGCGGAGGCAGGCGAGGATCCCAATGATCCGCCCAAGGATGGCGAGGTCGTGCTCGCCGACAGCAGGCATGTGCTGTGCCGCCGATGGAACTGGCGCCAGGACATGCGCTCGGCCATCACGCCGGAAACAAGGCGGGCGCTGGTGACGGTGCAGGCCAATGGCTGGGGTGAACTGGAGGAGGCCGCCAACCATCTCGCCGGTTGGCTCACGGCCGATTGCGGCGCCAGCATCTCGATCGGCTATGCCGACAGGAGCAATCCCACGATCACGCTGGGTTGAGCGGATCGTGCTTTTGCGAGGTGCATTCTCGTCATCTTGCCGTTCTCGAGCCAATGGCCTAGTGTCGGCGCATGAACATAAAGCGCATGACCTGCATGCATCTTGCCACGCACCTCCCTCGGGGCGCGGGAAGAGTATTGCCGTAAGCGCGATACGATCGACCCATGAACCCTGCGAGGCGAGCAGGGTCCATGGAAGCCCAGCTCTCCTCGCGAAAAGGAGAGCGACCATGCCCCCGCCCCCATCCCATCCCCTCGATTCACGGCCTGCACCGCCGGGATTGTCGATACGTGCCACGCGTTTGGAGGATGTCGATGCGATAACCGCACTCGCCAATCTTCCCGGCTACAGGGCCGGCACGCTTCGCCTGCCCTATCAGAGGCCGGAGCTGGCCCGGCGATGGCTGGAAGGGCTCGGTCCGGAGGCCCTCAATCTCGTCGCCGTACTCGAGAGCACCATCGTGGGAAATGCCGGCCTGGAGCGCTACGGCGGCCGGCGGGCCCATGCCGCAGGTCTTGGAATGGGCGTTCATGACGACCATCTCGGCAAGGGTATCGGCACCGCGCTGCTGCGGGAAGTCATCGACGCGGCCGATCATTGGCTGAGGATCGAGCGTCTCGAACTGACGGTCTTTGCCGACAATCTGCAGGCCATACGCCTTTACGAACGGTTCGGCTTCAAGCAGGAGGGGCTCCTGCGCAATTACGCATTCCGGGCCGGTGCGTTCGCGGATGCCCATATGATGGCACGGCTGCGGGGGTGAGCCCTTCGCCCTGTTCCTGAGGAAGTCATGACCGAGGCAAGCATCATCCAGCAAAGCACCATGCCGCGAACGAGGGAAAGCCTTGCTAGCGACCTGCGGCTACTCGGGGTCACGCCCGGCGGAACATTGCTCGTTCATAGCTCCCTCAAGGCGCTCGGCTGGGTCAATGGCGCCGAAACAGCGGTGATCCAGGCGCTTTGCGACGTCATCACCCCCGAGGGCACGCTCCTCATGCCGGCGATGTCGCCGGACCTGACCGATCCTGTCCACTGGGGCGCGCCGCCCATTCCGCAGGCATGGCATGAACCCGTGCGCCAATCGATGCCAGCCTTCGACCCCAAGCGAACACCGGCGCGCGGCATGGGCAGGATCGCCGAATTGTTCCGGACCTGGCCCGGTGTGCTGCGCAGCAACCATCCCACCAGTTCCTTGGCGGCCTGGGGCACACGGGCTGAGACGATCCTTCAAGACCAACCGCTCGAAGACCCCTTCGGCGAGAACTCGCCGCTGGCAAGGCTTTACGATCTCGAAGCCAGGGTGCTTCTACTCGGCGTCAGTTTCGAGAGCTGCACAATCCTGCATCTGGCCGAGCGACGGACCTGGCCGCACCAGACCTTGATACAAGAGGGCGCTCCCCTGATGGTCGATGGCGAGCGCCGCTGGCAGCGCTATGAGACAGCGATCCTGCGTGTCGATCTCCTGGAGGATGCGGGACGCCATCTTGTCGAGACGGGCATCGCCCGTAGCGGCACCATAGGATCGGCACCATCCCATCTCCTGCCTGTCCGCGAAACAGTCGATGCCACCGTTTCGCGCTGGTGCGGCATGAATATACTTAGCGCGTAGGAAACTGGCGCCGGCAACGCGGGTATCCTCGTCCACTCCTGGGAGGATCCCATTTCAGGAAGCGAGAGAAGCGGACTGGAAGTCCGCGCTCCAGCTAAGCCGCCGCCTTCTCCACCTTTGGCCTGAGGCCGAGCAGATGGCAGATGGCATAGACCAGATCGGCCTTGTTCATGGTGTAGAAGTGGAAATCGCTGACCCCGCGATCGACGAGATCGAAAACCTGTTCGGCGGCGACCGCGGCGGCCACGAGTTTACGCGTGGCAACATCATTGTCCAAGCCTTCGAAGCGGTCGGCAAGGCGTCGCGGCACATCGGTCCCGCAGCGCTCGGCGAAGTTGCGGACCTGGTTGAAATTCTGCACCGGCACGATACCCGGCACGATCGGAATATCGATGCCCGCCTCGCGAACCCGATCGACAAAGCGCAGATAATGCTCGTTGTCGAAGAAGAACTGGGTGATGGCACGCGTGGCGCCGGCATCGACCTTGGCCTTGAGGATGTCGATGTCGAAGGCGAGCGACGGGCTTTCGGGGTGCTTCTCGGGATAGGCCGAGACGGAGACCTCGAAATCGCCCTGCGCCTTGATACCCGCCACCAGATCGGCAGAGTTGGCATAGCCACCCGGATGGGGTTCGTAGCGGGCACCCACCCCTGCCGGCGGATCGCCGCGCAGCGCCACGATGTGGCGCACGCCTGCTTCGGCATAGCCACGGATCACCTCGTCGATGGCCTCGCGCGTTGCGCCGACACAGGTCAGATGTGCAGCCGGGCGGATATCGGTTTCCTGCACCATGCGGGCCACCGTGCCATGCGTGCGTTCACGGGTGGTACCACCGGCACCATAGGTCACCGAAGCGAACAGGGGATCGAGCGGCGCCAGGCGTTCGATCGCCTCCCATAGGGCCGCTTCCATCTCCGAATTCTTCGGCGGGAAGAACTCGAAGGAAACCCGAATACCGCCGTGTGAGGGCAAGGCGTGACCAGCCATCACGCGACCTCCTGACCAAGAGTGATAGTGTCCGAGACCCGGCGCGGATCACGCCCGGTCCAAATCGATACGGTGAGGCTCGAGCGCCCCCCGCCCGCTTCCACCAGGCGCCAGCCATCCGGCCGCAGATGCGCGGCTTCCAGCCAATGCTCGATCGTCTCGCGGGCAAAACCGAGACGGCGATGCGCGAAATCCTCGCGCATGAATTCGAGTTCGTGTGGGGCGAAATCGACGATGACCAGACGGCCACCCGGGCGCAGCGCCCGCCCGATCTCGCGCAGGGCCTTGGCGCCATCGTCGAGGTAATGCAGGACCTGATGCACGATGATGAGGTCATAGGCGCCCGGCTCGACCGAAAGCGCGAAGAGATCGCCCTGCCGCACCACGGCATTGCGGATGCCGTTCCGTTCGAGATTGGCCCTGGCGATCACCAGCATTTCCGCGCTGGCGTCGATGCCGACAGCACGGACCGCCAGCGGCGCGAACAGTTCGAGCATGCGCCCGGTGCCGGTGCCGATGTCGAGGAAAGCCTGGATAGGCTGGCTGCCGACCACCTCACGCAACGCTGCCTCGACCGCCTCGTCGGGGGCATGCAGGGCGCGTATGCGATCCCAGTCACCGGCATGGGCGCGGAAATAATCGGCAGCCACCGCCGCCCGGCTGCGCCTGACTTCGACGAGGCGAGAACGGTCGCGGGCAAGAATGCGGTCGCTGCGATCAAGGCCGGCAAGGATTTGCGCGAAGATCTCGGATTTCATCGTCCCTTCCGCCAGGCGGAAGAAGGCCCAGGCGCCCTCGCGGATGCGCTCCACCAGGCCGGCTTCAACTAGAAGCTTGAGGTGGCGCGAGATGCGCGGCTGCGATTGCCCGAGGATCTCGGTGAGATCGGTCACGTTGAGCTCGCCTTCCGCCAGGATGGCCAGCAGGCGAAGGCGCGTCGGTTCACCCGACGCCTTCAGCGTGCCCAACACCATTTCGAAAGGAGCTAGATTCGTCATCCTACGCCACCGTCTCTCACATAAAGATATGTTTATGTCATTTCCCAAAATGCGCAAGAATTTTGTTTCGCAAGCGACGACATCATGTGAACAGGCGACTTCTGCGCGGATAAGCTGGTGAAATCATCGCCTACCCCTTCGAACTGATTGCGTTATGCAATTGGTTTGGGCATAGTGGCCGGAGAACAAGGGAGGCGCCAATGGCCACGATCGTCTATGCCATGCTGATGTCCCTGGATGGCTATGTCACCGCACCACAGCAGGAATTTGGCCTGCCCATCCCCCAGGCCGAGCTGCACCGGCATTTCAACCGGCTTATGCGGCAGACGTCGGTCGCACTCTATGGGCGGCGCATGTATGAGGTAATGCGCTATTGGGACAACCCCGAGCGCGAACAGGACTCCGGCGAGGTCGAGATGGATTTTGCCTACGCCTGGCGCGAGACGCCTAAGCTCGTTTTCTCGACGACGCTGCGGGAGGTCGGGCCGAATGCGACGCTGGTGAGTTCGGACGCCATGGAGGTGGTGCGCTCGCTCAAGGCGGAGAGCGACGGCGAGATCGGCGTCGCCGGCCCCACCCTCGCCGCCGAACTGGCGCGATCTGGCCTCATCGACGAATACCGGCTCTATCAGCATCCCCTCGTGCTGGGCGGCGGCAAGCCCTATTTTCAGCCGGGCCTGTCGCTCAAGCTGAAACCGCTCGGCAGTGAAAGCCTGCCCCAGGGCGTGACGCTGCTGCGCTTTGCGCCGACCGGGCCGGAATTGCCCTGAAGTACCAGTGCAGCACTTGCCATTTCCGGCTCAGCCCTGCCAGATCCACTGCTCGGGGACACGCAGCTTGAACTCTTCGCCACCCCGGATCGAACCGGGACGGTCGACAGTGGCGACCACGCCGCGCAGGCGCTTGGCCGCGGCGGCAAAACGCAGCGCAAGCCCCTCCTGCCCGCTCAGATGCCGTTCGACTTCCGCCCCGGCGATGCGGCAGGGATCGTTCTGCCCCGTCACCGCCAGCACGGCGCCCGAGGGAAAGAACAGTCTGGTACCACGAGGGAGGAAGGAGAAATCCGGCACGCCTTCCACGGCGAGGTTGGCGCCAAGCCATTCCGGCTCCACGCGCTCGACGCCGAGATTGTCGGCGATCACCGCAAGGTCCTCCATCGAGACGATGGAGACCTGGCGTTCGTTCTGGATCGGCGCGTTGCGCTCGAACCAGGGCACCCTGACATCGGCGGGCCTGAGGAAACCGGCATGCCGGTCTCCCGGTATGCCCTCATGCGTGAGCACGAGTTCGCCCAGCCTCTCCGCCCCGATAGCCTCTCCCCCGGCTGCGGCGACCATGACCACCCGCCCCGCACGCTTGAGCACAGGGCTGACAGCGATGTCGGGGATAGTGTTGATCGAAAGATCCGGCATGGTCTCACCTCGTCTGGCAGCGCGGGAATCTCGGTCTGCCACCGAATCGGCAGCGACGCAAAAACGCCGCTCGATGGCTTGCCTCATCCCCCCTCGCCGGCGCTCACCAGCCCACAGTCACGCAGGATACGGGGCAAGTGGCGCCGGATCTGCCAGCGTGTCAGCAGCACCAGAATGACCAGCATCGGGAGATTGTCGAGAATGGCGCGGAGGAATCCGATCACCACATTGCCGATGAGACCGCCATCTCCCAGAAAGCCCGAGACGTCACCGCCCAGCAGGCCGGCGATCAGCATTGCACCATAATGGGAAATCGAGCCTGTAACCTGCAACATCGGCGCGACATAGAACAGGAAGTTCAGCGCCCAGCCGACAGCGAAGACGAACAGGGCCACGGGAATGCCGATCCGCCACCAGACGGCGAAGATGGCCTTCTTGATAATCTGCGTTTCGCTCACGTCCTCGTCTCCGTTCCGGCCCGACCATGCCGGTTCAGGGCAGGCCGCGTCAAATCGGCGACAATTGTAGGCGGGTCCTCAGACCCGCCTACCCTCTCCGGCAAGCTTACGTTTCCAGGCGAGTCCGAAGAGCCGCCCCCGCTTACGCCCCGACCTTCACCGCTTCGCGGTTGGCGATGCGACGCTGCTCAACCGCCAGCGCCAGGCGCTCGAGGGCGACGACGGTGGTGTCCCAATCGATGCAGCCATCGGTGATGCTCTGGCCATAGGTCAGCGGCTGGCCGGGCACCTGGTCCTGGCGGCCGGCGACGAGATTGCTCTCGATCATCACGCCGATGATGCGGTTGTCGCCTGCCGCGAGCTGCATGCCGATATCGGCCAGCACCAGGGGCTGGTTCTCCGGCTTCTTGGCGCTGTTGGCATGGCTGGCATCGATCATCACCACCGGCGAGAGGCCCGACTTGGCGACGTCGCTGCAGGCCGCCTCGACGCTCGCCGCATCGTAATTGGTGCTCTTGCCGCCGCGCAGGATGATGTGGCAATCCTCGTTGCCGGTGGTCGAGGCAATGGCGGAGCGGCCATCCTTGGTCACCGCCATGAAGTGATGAGGCTGGGACGCCGATTTCACTGCATCGACCGCAATGCGCACATTGCCGTCCGTACCGTTCTTGAAACCGACCGGGCAGCTCAGGCCCGAGGCCAATTCGCGATGGATCTGGCTCTCGGTGGTACGCGCCCCGATGGCGCCCCAGGCGACGAGGTCGGCGATATATTGCGGCGTGGTCATGTCGAGGAATTCGCAGGCTGCCGGCAGACCGAGATTGTTGACGTCGAGCAGCACCTTGCGGGCGATGCGCAGCCCCTTGTCGATCTGGAAGCTGCCATCGAGATCGGGATCGTTGATCAGGCCTTTCCATCCCACCGTGGTGCGCGGCTTCTCGAAATAGACCCGCATGATGATTTCCAGCGAGGAACCCAGGCGCTGGCGCAGCTTCATCAGGCGATCGGCGTAATCGAGGGCGGCCACCGGATCATGGATCGAACAGGGGCCGACCACCACGGCGAGACGATCGTCGCTGCCACGCAGGATGTCATGCACGGCCTGTCGCGATTGAGCGACGGTGCGGGTTGCCTCCAGCGTGCGGGGATGTTCTCCCATCACGTCAGCCGGCGTGGTCAACGCCTTGATTTCACGGATACGAAGATCGTCGGTGGTGCTCAACATGGCCTGGGTTCCAGTCTCGGTTTGGGCTTTGGTTGGTCCCGGCCGGCGGCATAAAAAAACCGCCAGTCGGGCTGGCGGTTGTTTGGGTCTGATCTGTTGCTGTCTTCAGATCGAGCGCACCCCTACCTCCGCCTGAGGCCTGCGAAAGCCAAAATACCAATAAAAGGTGGGGGCGGATGCAAAGGTCATGGCAGGCATATAGCGACGGCCAATGATTTTGTCACGTGCGAATTTGCCGTGAGCAATCAGCTTCCCAGCGCCTGGACTCGTTCGGCAAATACCTGTCCCAGCGTGCGATGTGCCTCGGCTTCGTAATGGATGCCATCGATGGGGCTCACCTCGATCAGCGTGCCGACATCGAGAAACTCGGCACCATGCTTGCGCGCGACAGCCTCGTACAAAGGCGGCAGGGCCTGCGATTTTTCCACCCCGCCGGCGAACAGCGATCCGAGGCAACCGACGAGACGGATGGGCGGCGGACAGGCGATCAGCAGCTTGGCCGGCGGCCGGTCGAGATTGGGCGCCCCGGCGATGATGCCGGCGAGAATGTCGACCCCGGCGGCGATGTCTTCAGGCGGCGCGCCGAAACGGGCCTTGAGATCGTTGGTGCCCAGCATCAATACGATGACATCGAGCGGATGATGGCTTTCCAGGCAGGCGGCGAGATAGCGCCGGCCATTCTTGTGGCTTCCCTCGATGAGATCGTCGCGGATGGTGGTACGTCCAGGCAGGCCTTCCTCGATCACGTGCCAGGCATGGCCGAGGATCTTGCGCATGACCCCTGGCCAGCGCGTTTTGCCGTCGTAGCGCCGGGCCTCGTCCAGGCTCGCCAGAGGCGGCGTGCCGAACGTGTTGGAATCGCCGAAACAAAGAACATTCTTCATGGAGGTCTCCTGGAGCGCTTTGCGATGGGGCGGCCTCGACGGGAACCCAAAGGACGCGCCGAAACAAGGAATGAGAGCAAAGAAGCGCGATCAGCGTTGCACGACAATAAAGATGCGCGGAAAGGCCAGCACCACCTTGCCGTCGGCCCGCGGCGGATAGGCCTTCGCGATGCGCGCCGTATAGTCTTCCAGAAAGGCAGGCTGCTGCTCGGGATCCAGCGGATCGAGAAAGGCGCGCAGACCGGTCGCCCGCAGCCAGGACACGATGGCCGGCGCATCGTCGAGCACGTGATAATAGGTGGTGCGCCAAATATCGATTGAAGAGGCCTGACCGGCGAACAGATTATAATAGTCCTCGGCGGGCAGGATGCGCTCGCGGATGCGAGAAGCATTGCCGAGCCTGGCCGCCCAGGGGCCGTCCGCGGCCGTCTCGCGCATCAGGCGGTGGGACGGCTCTGCCAGATTGTCGGGCATCTGCACGGCCAGCACGCCGCCCGGTGCGGTTTGGGCCAGCAGGCGCGGCAGCAAAGCTGCATGTCCGGGAATCCATTGCATCACGGCATTGGCGAAGATCAGTTCCGGCGGCTTTGTTGCTTGCCAGCTCGTCACGTCTCCCTGTTCGAAGCGAGCCGAAGGCAGGCGCTTGCGCGCTTCCGACAGCATGGCCTCGGAGGTATCGATCCCGATCACCTCGGCCGCGGGCCAGCGCTTGGCCAGGAGTTCGGTGGAGTTGCCCGGGCCGCACCCCAAATCGACCGCAAGGGTGGGTGCCGCCAGGGGCACGCGATCGAGCAGGTCGCGTGCCGGCCGCGTGCGCTCATCCTCGAAACGCAAATAAAGCGAGGGGTTCCAATCGGCCATGACAAACATCCTTGAATATTCGCTCCAGCGAAGCGTCTACAGCACCACATCCGATTTCGGAATCGGACTTGGTGTTGCAGGCCCTCGTCGTCGCATCGGGAATGCCGCAAACAGGCATCCCCCTTTCGGCACCATGCCCCGGCCGCGCCGGAGGACCATGGTTGACCGCCTCAGGTGATCAGGAAGCCGCCATCCACGGGCATGGCGACCCCGTTCACCATCGAGGCCTTGTCGCTGAGAAGAAAGGCGATGGTCTCCGCCACTTCTTCCGGCTCGAAGAAGCGTCCCAGCGGGATGCGCTGCAGCATGGGCGCGGCCTTGGCAGGGTCGCTCCAGGCCTTCACCGCCATGGGCGTGAGGATCACCGTCGGGCAGATCGCATTGACGCGGATGCCTTGGCGTCCGAGTTCGTTTGCCATCACGGTGGTCAGCGAGTCGAGCGCGCCCTTGCTGGCGCAATAGGCCGCGTGATCGGCAAAGCCGATCGAGGAGGAGATGCTGGATACGTTGACGATCGCCCCCTTCTTGCCCCGGGCGATCATACTGCGCGCGCATTCCTGGCCGAAGATCATGGCCGCGATCACATTCACCGACATCAGTTCCTGGAAGGCCTCCACACTGGTTTCCAGGAAAGGCTCGAGTGTGGTGGTGCCGGCATTGTTGACCAGGCGGTCGACGGGCTGGATCGAACGGGCCACGGCGCGGACCGCTTCGGGATCGGCGAGGTCGACGGCATGAATCTCCGCCCCCGTCTCGGCGGACAGGCTTTCGAGCTCGTCCTGACTGCGCCCGATGGCAATGATCTGTGCACCCCGGGCCGCCAGCAGCTTGGCTGTAGCCCGCCCGATACCCTTGGTGGCTCCCGTTACCACGATACGCTCGCCGGCAAATTCCATCGTTTCCTCCCGCATGATTGGCGGCATGGTAGCGGGCGCAAGCCTGCTGACAAGTCTGACAAATCAAAGTCAGGAAATTTTGGATCGGCACTAGCTTTGGCGCGCCTCCTGGGCTATTTCCCCCGGCCCTCTTCCCCACCGCCAGAGCAAAGTGCGTTCAATCCTGCACGCTTTTCCTGCTCTGCCTCTCAGGTTCGACGCGTCCTTGCGATTCTTGTCGACCTCGACAGATCGCAAAGCCTTAGGAGGCCTCATGCCGCCCCAATCCCCAGCAACGGGACAGAGCACCCCTGTCTCCATTGGCATCGACTTCGGCACCAGCAACACGGTGGTCGCCTTTGCCCATGCCGACGGTCGCACCGAGGCGCTGAACTTCGAGCATGGCGGCCAGGGCCTGAACCATTTCGTCACGGCCCTGTGCTTTTGGGACGAACGCCGCCCCGGTAAGTCCACGATTCGCGTCGAGGGCGGGCCCTGGGCCATCGAGCAATTCGTGGAGGCGACGAGCGCCCTGCGCTTCATCCAATCCTTCAAGAGCTTTGCCGCCAGCGCCACCTTCCAGGAGACCCGTATCTTCCGCGAGCGCTATCGTTTCGAGGATCTGCTGGCGACCTTCCTTAACACGCTGGTCAAGCATGGGGACGGGAAGCTCGACCTGTCGGCGGCCAACCTTGTCATCGGCCGTCCCGTGACCTTTGCCGGCCGCCAGCCCGATGACGATCTGGCGATGCAGCGCTATCAGACCGCCTTCGAGCGCCTCGGCGTCGTCAATCCCACCTATGTCTATGAACCGGTGGGCGCGGCCTTCTTCTATGCCCGCCAGCTCAAGCGCGATGCGACCGTGCTGGTCGCCGATTTCGGCGGCGGCACCAGCGACTTTTCGGTCATGCGCTTCGAGCAGGCCGCCGGCCAGTTGAAGGCCGAGCCGCTCGGCCATTCCGGCGTCGGCATTGCCGGGGACGCCTTTGACTATTCGATCGTCGATCGCATCGTCTCGCCGCGCCTGGGCAAGGGCGGGCGCTTCCGCTCCTTCGACAAGGAGCTGTCGATCCCCAATCACTATTACGCCAATCTCGCGCGCTGGCATCAGCTCGCCATGATGAAGACCAATGGCGATCTCAAGGGCTTGCAGGACCTGGTCAAAGTCGCGGTCGAACCGGAAAAGCTCGAAAAATTCATCGAGATCATCGAGTTCGACATGGGCTTCTCGCTCTACAGCGCGGTATCCAAGGCCAAAATCGCGTTATCAAGCCAGGACGAGACCGAATTCCGCTTCGCCGGCGGCGACATCGAGATTACGGCTCCGCTGAAGCGCCGCGATTTCGAGCGCTGGATCGCCGCCGACGTCGCCCGCATCGAGGCCAGCCTGGACGAAGGGCTCAAACGCGCCAACACCCGGGCCGAGGAAATCGAGCGCGTCTTCCTCACGGGGGGCACTTCCTTCGTGCCGGCCATCCGCAAGCTCTTCGCCGAGCGCTTCGGCGAAGAGCGCCTGGTCTCCACCGACCAGTTCGAGTCGATCGCCTACGGCCTCGCCTTGATCGGCCAGGACGAGCAGAAAGAGCGCTGGGCCGTGCGCGCGCCCTTGGCGGCGTGAACGGCCCCAGCCCGAAAGGTCGAACGGCCGAACGATAGTGAAGCTTGACTGATCAAGCACCGTCATTGCGTCGCTGCGCTCGCAATGACCTGGAAGTCAAAAACGGCCGTCGCTATCAATCGAAGGTTTTCAGCACCTCACCCGTCCGATCATCCTGCAGCCGTCGCGCCCATCTGCTTAAGATCGGGAGGGCGACGAGGAAAACGGCGAAATAGCAAAGGGTCAGAAAGCGGCCCTGCCAGAGCGTGGCATCATCGGGTCTGGCCCCCCCTAGCCACCCAAGCCCTATCCAGCACAAGGCAGATAGGACGCAGGTGGTCCCGAACCAGAGCAGAACGGGCTTGAGCCGGCAACGGTGCGTGCTCAGCCATGGTATGGCGAGAAGGACGAGCGTCGCACAGATGGCGACGATGCCCCCGCCTACCCTGCCCGGACCCACGTGCAGCAAGGAATAATAGGGCAGCAGCCACCATTGCGGCACATGGGGGTTGCCGGTCGAGATCGGTGGATAGGCAAACAAAGAGCCCATATGTCCGCCGCCTCGGCTCGACTTTGTAATGACGCCGACGATGGCGACGAATGCCAGCACAAGAACGGCTTGCCAGACCTGTGACGAACGGATTCTGGAGGGAGAAGGCTTGTGCGTGCCGACAACTCCGTCGTCACCTGTGAGCATCAAGATCAGGTCAAGCACGAGAAAAACGGCCGCAGTGACAGTTGCGACGAGTACCGGCATCTCCCAGGGAACGTCGAGAAACTGGATCAGTTCACTGCGCCACAAGGGAGTGCCGCTCTCGGGAATTTCATAGTTCGAGCTCAGTCGAAGCACGGATTTGTTCCAGGGCGCCCCATAGCCGGCAAGGGCCAGTATCTGCGCGCACAGGAAAGCCACGATGAACAAGATCCAGCTCACCTTGCGCCAACGCGGGAACAAGCCGTCATAGAGCGAGATCCCCACATGAGTATAGGCGCATAAGAAAAGGGCGCCCATCGACGCCCTTTCGGTAGTGATTGCCACGGAAATGCCCTGCGCCGCGAAAAATACAATCAGGACGAGGCCGATGGTGCGCGCCAGCCGCGCCGGTTCTGCGGCGCGGCTGGCTGGCACACTCACCTCGAGAACTTCTTGTACTGGATGCGCTTGGGAATGGTCGAGTCGATGCCGAGGCGGCGCTTCTTGTCTTCCTCGTAAGCCTCGAAATTGCCCTCGAACCACTCGACATGGCTGTCGCCCTCGAAGGCGAGAATGTGGGTGGCGAGGCGGTCGAGGAAGAAGCGATCATGCGAGATGATCACGGCGCAGCCGGCATAGTTCTCCAGCGCCTCTTCCAGGGCCCGCAGCGTTTCCACGTCGAGGTCGTTGGTCGGTTCGTCGAGGAAGAGGACGTTGGAGCCTTCCTTCAGCATCTTGGCAAGCTGCACGCGGTTGCGCTCACCGCCGGAGAGCACGCCGACCTTCTTTTGCTGGTCGCCGCCCTTGAAATTGAAAGCGGAGGTGTAGCCGCGCGAGTTCACTTCGCGCTTGCCGAGATAGAGGATCTCATTCCCGCCGGAGATTTCCTGCCAGACGGTCTTGTTCGGATCGAGCGCATCGCGCGACTGGTCGACATAGCCGGGCTGCACCGTGTCGCCGAAGGCGATGGTGCCGGCGTCCGGCTTTTCGAGGCCGAGCAGCATGCGGAACAGGGTGGTCTTGCCGGCGCCGTTGGGGCCGATAACGCCGACGATACCACCGGGCGGCAGCGAGAAAGAAAGATCGTCGATGAGGAGACGATCACCGAACGCTTTGGAGACGCCCTCGACCTCGATGACCTTGCCGCCCAAACGCGGGCCGGTCTGGATCATGATCTGGGCGGTGGTGGGGCCCTTCTCGTTCGCCTTGGCGAGCAGGTCCTCATAGGCATTGATACGGGCCTTGGACTTGGCCTGGCGCGCCTTCGGGCTGGCGGCGATCCATTCCTGCTCGGCGGCGAGCACCTTCTGGCGGCTCTCTTCCTCGCTCGATTCCTGAGCCAGGCGCTTCTGCTTTTGCGACAACCAGGTCGAATAATTGCCCTCATAGGGAATGCCGCGGCCGCGATCGAGTTCGAGGATCCAGCCCGTGACGTTGTCGAGGAAGTAGCGGTCATGGGTAACGATCAGGATTGCGCCCGGATAGCTGCGCAGATGGCCTTCGAGCCAAGCCACCGTCTCGGCGTCGAGATGGTTGGTCGGTTCGTCCAGCAGCAGAAGCTCGGGCTGTTCCAGCAGCAGGCGGCAGAGTGCCACGCGGCGGCGCTCACCGCCCGAGAGATTGTCGACGGCGGCGTCGTCGGGCGGACAGATCAGCGCGTCCATGGCCTGGTCGACCTGGCTGTCGAGGTCCCACAGGTTCTTGGCGTCGATCTCGTCCTGCAGGCGGCTCATCTCATCCGCCGTCTCGTCCGAATAGTTCATGGCGAGTTCGTTGTAGCGGTCGAGGATCGCTTTCTTCGCGGCAACGCCGTCCATGACGTTCTCACGCACGGTCTTGGCGGGATCGAGCTGGGGCTCCTGCGGCAGATAGCCCACGCGCGCGCCTTCAGCCACCCAGCCATCGCCGGTGAAGTCCTTGTCGATGCCGGCCATGATGCGCAGCAGGGTCGACTTACCCGAGCCGTTGACGCCGAGCACGCCGATCTTGGCGTCCGGATAGAAGGACAGGTGAACGTTGTCGAGCACCTTCTTGCCGCCTGGATAGGTCTTGTTCAGACCCTGCATGTGGTAGACGAATTGATACGCGGCCATCGTTGCCTGCTTGAGTTTTCGTGGAAAGGGGATTGGGCCGGTGTGTAGCCGAGCGGGCGCATAGGAGCAAGGGCGCCGCCGTAATAAGGCAGGCTCCCCTGCCCTGGAAGCGGGTGCTACTGCCAGAAACGGAACAGCTGATATCCGAGCCCGACATAGCCGGGATAGATGTCGAACAGGCCCGTCAGTGCGAAAACGGCTTTCCAGATCATCCCGCCGACATTGGTGGAGAACACCAGGAACAGGAAGCCGATCGTCGCCAGGGGTGCGATGGCATTGGCCTGGGCCTGAATGTGATAGGGCAGATAGGGCCGGATAACCGCAAAGCCGTCGAAGCCCGGAACCGGCAGGAGATTGAGGACGGCGGCCGAGGCCTGCAGCGCAGCCAGGAAGGCGATGCCGGCCCAGAGTGGCGCCGTGCCCATGGTTTCCGGCAGGCCGAGCATGAAAGGCAGGCCGAGCAGGAAGAGACAGACGAGATTGGCCAAGGGACCGGCCAGGGCGACGAAGGCGTCCCAATGCCTGGTCTTGAGTACGGTGCGGTTGATATAGACCGAACCGCCGGGCAAGCCGATGCCCCCCAGTATCAGGAAGAGCAGCGGCAGGCCGAAGCTCATCAGCGGGTCGCTATAGGCCAGGGGATTGAGGCTGAGATAACCCTTCTCCATCACCGACCGGTCTCCGCCCCAATAGGCCGCCAGGGCATGCGCCCCCTCGTGCAGGCACAGCGACACCAGCCATCCCGAAACGATGAAGGCGAACACGGTGACGGAAGCATCGAACCACCCGGTCGCCAGGCTGATGGCCGTCACCACGAATACGGCGAGGATCGGGAGGAAATTGGCGCTCAGGCGCCAGGGCATCACCGCAACTCTGGACAAGGCAGACTCATTCTCGAAGACGGATGCGCTATTGTGGGAACTCGACCGCATTTTCGCAAGGGCAAGCGGTGATGCTTCAGATGCGTAGCCCCGCGCCGACCCGCCTGAGAATCCAATAGAACAATGCCGTCGCCCCCGCGCCGATGACGATCGCGAACCAGAAGCCCCCTTCGGTCTCGAGGAAGGGCAGATCCTTGGTGTTCATGCCGAATATGCCGGCGACCAGGCTGCCGGGCAGCAGCAGGGCCGTCAGAATCGAGAGGGCACGCAACGAGCGGTTAGTCTCTTCGGCCAGCCGGGCACCCACTTCGTCCTGCAGCAGCTTGGCCCGCTCCTGCAAAGTGAGAATATCATGGTCGAGCGATTGCAACCGGTCCGCCAGGCGTTCGGCGGCAATATGCATGCCCGGCTTGTTCGCCTCGTCCGGCTCGTCTTCCCAGTCGCGCAACACGTGAGCGAGCGAGGAAAGCTGGCGGTGCACACGCACGGTCATGCGGCGGACTTCGATCAGGCGCACTCGCTCGGTGGCGGCCATGTCCTCGACCACGCGGTCCTCGGCGGTGTCGAGTTCGTCGGCCATCCCGGCCACGCGGCGCGCCACCGAATCGCAGAAGCGATCGATGATGGTTTCGATCAGCCGCCCGGCCGCCGGCAGGTTGAGGCCCTTCTGCACGGCACGATGGATCTCCTCCACCGACCTCAGCGGATGCCTGCGCCCCGAGATCACCAGCCTCTCGCTGAGGGCGAAGCGCAGCCGGCCGAGATGATCGCTCTCCCCACCCAGCTCGCTATGGAAATCGGCGATGACACCGAAGATGACATGATCGATCGTGTGCAGGCCGAGCGGCTCGTCCTTGGCCAGGAACAAAGCCCGCACCTCTTCGGGAAGGCTTTCGAAGGAAGACAGCCAATCCCGAGCGAGCCGGTCCGTCAGGCTGAAATGCAGCCAGAGCCAACCGTCCTCCGCCGCCAGGGCTGCAGGCACGTCGCGCGGATCGATCGCCTCGGGCTCATAGCCCTCCCGAAAGCGATAGGCCCAGATCAGGCCGGCGATCGCCGCCGGCACGAAATTGACGCCCGGCAGATGTTGCTGCTGAATAGTGTCCATGCCGCCTCCGCCAAGCGTTTCAGGCCACCCCACCCGAGGCCCGAAGCCCGCATAGCTTCAAGTTCAGGCGATATCCCGCCCCCGGGATAGCCGCCTGAAATGACGGGGCTAGATCATGCATGTGACAATGGGATGACGACCGCGCAGCGCGCTGTCATGCAGGGCTGGCAACCTGTTCCAGCAAGGCGGACAGACCCGGCTCCTCAACCAGGAGAGCAGCATCCCCGGGCGAGAACCAGCGCACCTCGCGTTCATTCATCTCCCGCCAGACCGGCAGATGGCCGGTGACGTCGAGACGATAGACGAAGACGCGGACGAGATCGAAATGCAGGTCGCGGCGCTTCCAATACAGATATTCGCCGACCGGTTCCTTGCCGACCTTGCCCAGCAGCCCGGCTTCCTCCTCGGCCTCGATGGCGGCGGCCCGGCAGTCTTTGCGATCCTTCATCGGCCATCCCTTGGGGATGGTCCAACGCCGCGTTTCGCGCGTGGTCACCAGGCAAACCTCGATCTTGCCGCGCTGGAATCGCAGGGGCAGCGCGCCGACCTGACGAAGCTCCTTGGCTTCGACGGGCGATTTGAGAGGATATTTATCGACTCTGGCCATGTAACGTGAGGAAACCCTAACACTGCACTCGGCAACACTACCTATACCGCGAATATATCAAATATTCCTTAGCACCCGTGCGCTTTTGCACACCAACTTTGTTCTACCACTTTCGAACAAGCACGTTTCTTCAAATAGACGAGAAGCTTGCTGGCAAGTTCCCGACTGCTTCCTGTCACCCGGCCATTCTAGCAGGACAAGACAACCACATAGGTTGCAATGTTGTTATTTTTTTGTCGCACACAATCTGTTTCACCACGCGACGGCCGTCTCTTGCTGCATTGCAATATTAGCTCTCGGATCCAAACAAATAACCCAGCAAGCCTCTCTAGGGACATGTGCGTCATGTCGGAGAAATTTAGCCGTTTCATTGTGAATAACGGTCACATTACCGAACAGTATAGGGTCAAATGCAACCTCATTGTGTTGAAACTCCTCATCGCTTCGCTTATGGCGTGTGGACTGGGCGGCTTTCGATTCGGGCGATATGTGCGTAAACGCACGCCATGCATGAGGATGGCCGGCTAGGGGTTCGCCGCCGGCGCATTTCTCACCTGCGCCGCAGCACCACGAAGTTTTGGGCGGTCCAAAACCGACCTTCCACGGTGAGGAAAGGAAGCCCCATGAGAAAAATGTTGCTCGCCGCCGCTTTTGGCTCTCTCGCTCTTGCCCTCGCCTCCTGCGGTGGCGGCAGTTCGAGCTGCACGGTCGAAGCCCTGACCCAGAAGGGCAAGGACCTGACGGAAGCCATGACCAACGCCATGAAGGATCCGGCCAAGGCTCAGGCCAATGCGCAGACCTGGGCCCAGAAGGCGCAGGAACTGCTGACCAAGGCCCAGGCTGCCCAGGCTGCCGGCGGCAAGCCGACCGACGAGCTCTGCAAGGCCTATGACGAACTGATCACGGCCATCAAGAAGTAAGCCTTCGCCGGTTTTATCCGGCCAAGTCTGGCTCCGGGGCAAGCTCCGGAGCCTTTTTTATTGGTCGGATGAAAAGCCCTGGCCGCCTCCCTGCCAGCGCGATAGCTTGATGGCCGGAGGCTCGCCATGCTCACCGATATTTTCGACCTGACGGGACGGGTAGCGCTCGTCACCGGCTCCAGCCAGGGAATTGGCCTGGCCATCGCGCGCGGACTGGCCGGCGCCGGCGCGACCGTGGTTCTCAACGGTCGCGACCAGGCCAAGCTCGATGCCGCCGCCCGCCTGCTCACCGAAGAAGGCTTGACGATGGAAACCGCGGCCTTCGACGTCACCGACCAGGCCGGCGTGGAGACGGCCATCTCCGCCATCGAGGCCCACCATGGTCGCCTCGACATCCTGGTCAACAATGCCGGCATCCAGCGCAGGGCTCCCTTCGTGGACTTTCCGCTCGCTGTCTTCCGCGACGTGCAGTCCACCAATGTCGAGGGGGTCTTCCTCGTGGCGCAAGCAGCGGCTCGCGGCATGATCGCGCGACGTTCGGGCAAGATCATCAACATCTGTTCGGTGATGAGCGAACTCGGCCGTGCCAATATCGTCCCCTATGTCGCGGCCAAAGGCGCCGTGCGCATGATGACCAAAGCCCTGTGCGCCGAGCTCGCCCGTCACAACATCCAGGTCAACGGCATCGGTCCGGGTTATATCGAAACCGAACTCAACACGGCGCTGATGCAGGACGCCGCCTTCTCGGCCTGGGTCGAGGCGCGCACGCCGGCCGGGCGTTGGGGGAAAGTCGAGGAATTGGCTGGTGCCGCCATCTTCCTCGCCGGCAATGCCTCCAATTTCGTCAACGGCCACATCCTCTATGTCGATGGCGGGCTCACAGCCTGCGTGTGAGAGACGGCTCATCAAATATTGCAGTTCCATTCGCCACAATCCCGCCACGATCGCCACAATAGATGATCGCTCAACTTTGCCGGCAAAGGATTGAGCTTTGGCGGTTGCACGCGCAGATATTCTGGCGGGACTGTCCGTGGCCGGCCTCTTGGTCCCGGAAGCCGTCGCCTATGCGACGATTGCCGGCCTACCACCCCAGCACGCCATCTTCGCAGCCCTCGTCGGCCTGATCGTCTATGGCCTGCTCGGCCGCAGCAATTTTGCGATCACCTCTCCGACGTCATCTTCGGCCGCCATCCTGGCCGCCGTGGTAGCCGGCTTTCCGGCAGCGGCCGCTGGAGAACGTGAAGCCATTGCCTTCACAGCCGTGATCGTTGCCGGCCTCGTCTTCCTCGTCGCCAGCTTTGCCCGTTTGGGATCCTTGTCGGGTTTCGTGTCGCGGCCAGTGCTGCGCGGCTTCGCCTTCGGGCTGGCGGTAACCATCGTCCTCAAGCAGATTCCCGCGATACTCGGGATCAAGGCCAACGGCGACCCGTTTCACCTTCTGGTGGGAATTTTCGGCCAGATCGGCGCATGGAACCTGCTTGGGCTCGCCACGGGCCTGATCTCCCTGGCCACCCTGCTCATCGTGAGACGGTACCCGGTCTTGCCAGGTGCCTTCATCGTCCTTGTGGCAGGTATCGCGGCTACCTATGCCATCGACTTCCCAGCCCACGGCATCCAGATCGCCGGGCGGATCGACATTGCCTTGCAGGCGCCGGCCATACCCGACCTCGCCGCCCGCGAATGGTCGCGGCTGGTACAAACCGCCGTTCCCCTCGCCCTCATCCTTTTCGCGGAATCATGGGGAACGGTTCGGTCCCTGGCCTTGCGTCACGGACAGAGCGTCGATGCCAATCGCGAACTCTTCACTTTGGGTACCGCCAATCTCGTTTCAGGCCTCGTTCGCGGCATGCCGGTCGGTGCGGGCTTCTCAGCGTCCTCCGCCAACGAGGCTGCCGGCGCGGTCAGCCGGCTCTCGGGCTTGGTCGCCGCAGTCGGCATCGCCGTGCTGATCGGCCTTGCCGGCCCGCTCGTCTCCCGCCTGCCGGAACCGGTGCTCGCAGCCGTGGTGATCTCGGCCATGCTGCACGCCCTCGATCCGAAGCCGCTGTGGCGGCTCTGGCGCATCGATCGGGATCAATATGTGGCATGCGCCGCGGCCCTCGCCGTGATGGGCCTTGGTGTGCTGAACGGCATGTTGTTTGCCATCGCTCTCTCCATCGTCGCCACCCTGCGCCGCCTCGGCTCACCCCATGTCGCCTCCCTAGGCCAACTCGACACCTCGCGGGACTTCGTCGATGCCGCCCGCCATCCCGACAGCCACCGCGACCCGCGCGTGATTATTCTACGACCAAGCCAGCCTTTGTTCTTTTTCAATGCCGAAAGCAGTTTTGCGCAGGCCCGCAAGCTTTGCGCCGACCAGCCGGGCGCGCACACCGTCATCCTCAGCCTGGAAGAAAGCTCGGACCTCGACAGCACGGCGCTCGACGCTTTGACGGAATTCGAGGCACTATTGCGTGGAGAAGGTCGGCTTCTCTATCTCGCGCGCCTTAAGGACGATGCTCGCATGGGGTTGGAAAAAGCCGGCGCCGCAGCCCTCATACAGGCAGACCGCTGCTATTGGAGCGTCTGGGACGCCTATCAAGCAGCCGCTCCCTCGCAGGAAACGTCACGATGACCGGCCCCTTCCGCGCGACCACTATATCGCCCCCGTCATCGAACCCGCTTTGATCGATGAACTCACCTGCTTCGGGCCAGGGGATACGTTGAGGTCGATGCTCCCTATGTCGAATTATTTGCTCGGCTGAGGCGGCCCGTAAGGCGATTGAGGCGCCGCAACCTGCCAGGCAGCCAGCAATGCCTTGAAATTGGCCACCGCTGCCGCGGCCTCGCGACCAATCTCCGGCGTCATGGTCCGAAACTCCAGCCGTGCCCGCAGGCCATCTGCGAGGCCGAGCGTGCCGATGCAATAATGCTGGCCAGTGACGGGCAAGCCGTCGACGTCGCAGGAAACCAGGAAGGGCGCGGCCGATTTGGCATCGCGCTCGAGCCAGATCCCTCCTGGATAGATGTCATAATCGCCATCCGGCTGTGCGGGAGGCGGCGTGCCCGCCTTGGTAAGCCGCTCCTTCCAGGCCTTGAAATTGTCGAGATCCGGAGCCTTCGCCTGGAACATGCTCTCGGCCTGGAAAGTGGCGGGTTCGTAGAGCGCAACGGTAACGAGCGAACGCGGTGCCCCGCCTTCGCGTGCCTCGCCGCCGCACAGGAAGGACGAAGCCCCGTTCCCACTCCCCTTGCAGAACGCGGCCCTCCAGCTTGCTGCCATGCCGAAGGGCTTGTCCATCGCTTCCAGCGTGAGCACGAAGGCCTTGGCGGTCACCTCGGGCTGCGAACAGGCCTTTTCCAGTCCGGCCTTGGTGGCGAAATTGACCTCCTCGCCCGCGCCTTCTCCTGTCACCAGCGTCAAGGCCGGTGGGCCGGGAACGCGCAGGCGGATCTTGCCGAGCTTCACCTCGATCCCCTTGCGCAGGCAATCGGCATAGGGAGTGGGTTGAGCCGCGGGGACGGGCGCGGGAACCTGGCCCGCCGGGCTTGCCACAGGCGTAGGCTGCGGATTCGTCGCCTCCCCGCCCGCCATAGCAGCTTCCGCAACGGCCGACTGCGGAGCCGGGCTGTGCAGCACAAAACCGCCTACCGACAACACCAGCCCGATCGTTCCAAGAGCCGCCAGGCCGATACGTTCGCGCGCTTCCATCGTCTCTCCCGAACCGAACACCGCCCTGTCGGGCTCGCTCTTTACACCCGCGCAATAAGGCAAAAACAGGGGAAATGCCACCAAGGCGATGTCCTCGCCCCCCATCGGCCACCTGAAAGGTAAAACACCACACGGGATTATCGCGGAATGGGCGTTGCCAACAGCGCGGCAGCTTCTCACATTCAGCGGATGCGACTTTCCGAAAGCCGCCTCAATTCGAGGATCCCTCACCGCCCATGACGCTCAAGCGCCTCGTCCTCCTGCCGCTGCAGGTTCTCCTTGCAGTCCTGGTGATCATCGACGAACTGGCCCGGCCGGTCTACGGACCGCTGATCCGTCGTTTCGCCGCGCTGCGCCTCGTCGAAATTGGGGAGCGCGCGGTCGCCGGCCTGCCGCGTTTCGTCATCCTCATTCTGCTGGCCGTACCCATCGCCGTGGCAGAACCGCTGAAGATCTACGGCCTGCTGCTTTTGGGGGAAGGCCGGCTGTTCCGCGGCCTTCTCATCCTGGCCGTCGCCTATCTCGCCAGCTTCCTTCTGATCGAGCGCATCTATGCCGCCGGCAAACTCAAGCTGATGACCATAGGCTGGTTCGCCTGGCTCATGAATCTGATCGACTGGATCCGCCGGACACTGCTCGACTGGCTGAAACGCACCCCGGTCTGGGCGGCGGTCATCGCCACCCGCAGCTTTGCGGCCCGGGTCGTCACCGTATTTCGGAGTGCCATTTCACAAAGGCGCGGGTAATCCTTCAGGCACCCGGACGAAAAGGATTCGCGCTAAACGCCACCCGGCGCGCTCGATCAGCCTGCTCGCGGCGGACGGGGCGATCTCCCGCGCACGCAGGGAGATCGGCCACCTCGAAGCGCCTCTCACCGCGCCAGTCCGCCACCCGTCTTGAAGCAGACCCCAGATAAGACAGGATTATTTAGCCGCTTTAGAATATCTCTAAAAATAGATAAGGAGTTGCACAATTTAGAATTACTATGAACTCTAATTTAGAATTGCTCTTATCTTTGATCCGTAACGGCTTTCTGCGTCACAGCCCCTTGTTCATCAGAATTGATCGCGTGTAATAGCTTGCCGATTGTTAATCTTGCATCGGCTGTGGGGGCGCGCAGGAACGACACCATGCTCGTACCATTTCTCATCATGCTCCGGGAGGGCATCGAGGCAGCGCTGATCGTCGGCATCGTTGCGAGCTATCTGCGTGTCACCGGGCGGAGCGCCTGGATGCCGGCGGTGTGGTGCGGCATCATCCTGGCCGTCGGCCTGTCGTTTTCGGTCTTCGTCGCGCTTCACGCCGCCAGCGCCGAATTTCCCCAGCGCACCCAGGAACTGTTCGAAGCCGTGGTCGGCCTGATCGCGGTCTGCCTGTTGACCGCCATGGTATTCTGGATGGTGCGAGCCTCGCGCAGCATCAAGGCCGAGTTGCAGCACTCCGTCGATGCCGCCCTGGCCTCATCAGACCATCAGGGCCTCGCGCTGGTCGGCATGGTCTTCCTGGCGGTCGCACGTGAAGGGCTGGAGTCCGCCTTCTTCCTGCTGGCAACCTTCGAGCAGAATGTCGGTTATGGGGCGCCGGTCGGCGCCGCACTCGGCCTTGCCTGCGCAGCTGTCTTCGGCGTGGCGCTCTATTATGGCGGTGCGCGCCTCAATCTGCGCCTGTTCTTCCGCTGGACCAGCATCCTGATCATCTTCGTGGCGGCCGGCCTGATGGCAACCGCAGTGCGCTCGCTGCACGAAGCCGGCCTGTGGAACCATCTTCAGGGCATCGCCTTCGACATCTCCGGTATCCTGCCCGGCGACAGTGCGCTCGGCACGGTGCTCGGCGGCTTGTTCGGCTATCACGACACGCCGACCCATGGCGAAGTGATCGCCTATCTCCTCTATCTCATTCCGGCGCTGTTTCTCTTCCTGATGGCGCCGACCTCCCCCTCCCCATCCAATTCGAAGGCCGCACGATCGTGACAGCCCCGCGCATCAATTATCCGGCTGTCGGGGCCGGCATGCTCGCCCTCATCGTGGCGGTGGGCGTCGGCACCTATTTCCTGGTCGCCAGGCAGCCTGGCGCCGATGGGCCCAAGGCCGGCGACACCGTCGCCATCGCCGTCACCGCAACGGCCTGTGAACCCAACGAACTGACGGTCCCCGAAGGGCGCACCATTTTCGCTATCACCAACAAGAGCAACCGGGTGATGGAATGGGAGATCCTGCAAGGCGTGATGGTGGTGGAGGAACGCGAAAACATCGCCCCCGGCTTCACCCAAAAGCTGACCACCAGGCTCGAACCGGGCGACTATGAGATCGCCTGCGGTCTACTGACCAACCCCCGAGGCAAGCTCAAGGTAACGGCTCTCGCCAATGTCCCCAAGGAAGTCAAGCCGAGCCTGACGCAGCTGATCGGCCCGCTTGCCGAATACAAGGTCTATGTCACCTTGGAGGTCGACGACCTGGTCGACGCGACCAAGGCCTTCACCGACGCCATCAAGGCTGGTGACCTCGCCAAGGCCCGCGAGCTCTATGCGCCGACACGCCAATCCTATGAGCGCATCGAGCCGGTGGCCGAGCTGTTTTCCGACCTCGACAAGTCGATCGATGCGCGCGCCGATCTTTTCGAGAAGCTGGAGGCCGACCCGGCTTTCACCGGCTTCCACCGCCTCGAATACGGCCTGTTCAAGCAGGGCAGCACCGAGGGGCTCGCCCCCTTCGCCGACAAATTGCAGGCCGATGTCACCGAGCTGCAGAACCGGATTTCGACTCTGGTCATCCCGCCTTCCAAGATGGTGGGTGGCGCTGCCGTGCTCATCGAGGAAGTCGCTTCAAACAAGATCTCCGGCGAAGAAGATCGCTACAGCCGCACGGATCTGTGGGATTTCCAGGCCAATATCGATGGCGCCCGCAAGATCGTCGAACTGCTCGCCCCCCTGACCACCAAGGCCGACGCGGCACGCCAGAAGAGCATCGACGACAATTTCGCGGCCGTGAATGCCATCCTCGCCAAATACCGCACGCCCGATGGCGGCTTCAAATCCTATGACGCTTTGAGCCAGGACGATCGTGTGGCCCTGCAAAAGCCGGTGACGACGCTGGCCGAAAGCCTGTCGACGCTACGCGGCACGCTGGGCCTCGACTGAAGGGATGGGAACAATGACCGACAAGACCCCCTATCCGCCCCAATCCGATACTGATGCCCCACGCTCCCCCGGCCGGCGCTCCATGCTGCTGGGCCTCGGCGCAGCCGGAGGCGGCGCTCTGCTCGCCACCCTGCCGGGCAAGCAGGCGGCCGCCGAGGAAGCCGGTTCAACCGGCCACCTCAGCGACCGCGTGAGCTATCTCGGGACCCATCAGGCCGGCGTCACCACCGACCGACCGCCAATGGGACTGGTGGTTGCCTTCAACATCCTCGCCACCACGCGCACCGATCTCGAACGCCTGTTCCGCGTCCTCACCGATCGCATCGCCTTCCTGACCCAGGGTGGCACGCCGCCGGTAATCGATCCCAAGTTTCCTCCCCCCGATTCCGGGCTGATGGGGCCTGTGGTCTCCCCGGACAATCTCACCATCACTGTGGGCGTAGGTGCCTCGCTGTTCGACCAGCGTTTCGGGCTCGCCGACAAGAAGCCGCGGCAGCTGATCAAGATGCCGCAATTTTCCAACGACGCACTGTCGGCCGACCTGTGCCACGGCGATCTGATGCTCCAGATCTGCTCCAACACCGCCGACAGCAATCTGCATGCCGTACGCGACATCGTAAAGAACACGCCCGATCTTCTGATGATGCGCTGGAAGCAGGAAGGCTTCGTGCCGCCGCCGCGTGCCGCCGGCGAAACCCAGTCGGCACCGCGCAATCTGCTCGGCTTCAAGGACGGCACGGCCAATCCGGACCACAAGGACGAGGCCGAGATGAACCGCCTCGTCTGGATCCAGCAAGGTGCCCCCGAGCCTGCGTGGGCGAAAGGCGGCAGCTATGGCGTGGTGCGCATCATCCGCAATTTCGTCGAGCGCTGGGACCGCACCCCGCTCGGCGAGCAGGAAGCCATCATGGGCCGGCACAAGCCGAATGGCGCTCCTCTCGGCATGAAGGTCGAAGCCGACATCCCTACCTATCATGACGACCCGGAAGGCAAGCGCACACCGCTGGACGCCCATATTCGCCTGGCCAATCCACGCACGCCGGATTCGCGCAAGAACCTGATCCTGCGCCGCCCCTTCAACTATTCCAACGGCATCACCAAATCGGGCCAGCTCGACATGGGGCTGCTCTTCATCTGCTTCCAATCCGATCTGGAAGCCGGTTTCGCCACCGTCCAGCAACGCCTGAACGGCGAGCCGCTGGAGGAATACATCAAGCCGGTCGGCGGCGGCTATTTCTTCATCCTGCCCGGCATTCCCGACAAGACAGCATTTCTCGGCCAGTCCCTGCTGGCGGAGACGGCCTGAACCGATCCTTCAACCTTGAACTGAAGAGAGAGAGAAAAAACATGGCACATCTCAAATGGCGCATGCTGTTGGGCGCTGCGGTTATCGGCCTTGCCACGACCGCCAGCGCAAACACGCCGGCCGTCTCCCCGCTGGACCTGGTTCAGCCCGTGGCCGACTACAAGGTCTTCATCTCCAGGGGCGTCAAGAAGCTGGTGGAGGATACCGCCAAGTTCACGGCTGCGGTCAAGGCCGGCGATCTGAAGAAGGCCCAGGCCCTCTACGCACCGACCCGCGTCCATTACGAACTGATCGAGCCGGTCGCCGAACTCTTTTCCGATCTCGACGGCAGCATCGATTCCCGCGCCGACGACCATGAGAAGAAGGAAGCCGACGACGGCTTCACCGGCTTCCATCGCCTTGAATACGGCCTGTTCGAAAAGAAGAGCACCGATGGCCTCGCCTCCTTCGCCGACAAGCTGAATGCCGATGTCGTGGACCTGCAAAAGCGCATTGCCGGCCTCACCATCCCGCCCGAGAAGATGGTGGGTGGCGCTGCGGCACTGATCGAGGAAGTCGGTGCCACCAAGATCACAGGTGAAGAAGATCGCTACAGCCACACCGATCTGTGGGACTTCAAGGCCAATGTCGACGGCGCCCGGAAGATCGTCGAGTTGCTCCACCCGCTCACGGTGAAGGCCGACAAGGACCTGTCGCAGAAGATCCACGCAAATTTCGAAACCGTCGAGAAGATCCTCGCCAAGTACAAGACCAAGGATGGCTACGAGACCTACGACAAGCTGACGCCCGAGGATCGTACGGCCCTCCAGGGTCCGATCACGACACTCGCGGAAGATCTTTCCAAGCTGCGCGGCACGCTCGGTTTGAACTGAAATCCGGAGCAGAATGCTCTGTCGGGCGACGGGCCTTCGGGCCCGCCTCTCCGGACACTACCAAAATAGCCCCCCGACCGAGTTTGCCTTACTTGTCGAGCAACTCGATCGAGCGCGTCAGCGCGACCTTGCGCCCCCCGACATTGTCCTTGAGCAGGACATCGATGCGATAGGGGCCCGGCTTATCGTCCGTTTCGAAATGAATGGAAAGAGTCGAGCGGCTGTCGACCAGGTTGAATCGGCCGCCGACCTTGTCCTTGAGCGCCGTCACACCTTGCTGCGCCGAACGGGGATCGACCGAGCCATCGGGCCCTGTCACCTTGATGTCATAGCTGACATCGGCGGAGAGATCCTTCTGGAGACCCATGCCCGAAAACAGCATGGTCACGCCGATAGTGTCGCCCCGCCGTGCCTGCGGCATCTCCCCGCTCAGGGCCGTTGCCTCGGGGGCGCTGCCACCGGGCGCAGGCTTATCCGGCAGTTTGAGCATGGCGATGGTACCCGAAAAATCACCGTCGCGGTCCGGGGCCGGCCTGAAGCCTGCGCTTCTGCTGGCCAACAAGGTATCCAGGGCTTGCTTGTAGGAGCCCGAGGCCTCTCCGGCCCGCTGCACCAGATAGCGTTCCAGCACCTCGTGCTGGCGCACATTATAGGCAAGGCCTTGCACCGCATTGATGCGGATCGACTTGTCGAGTTCGTTGCTGCCACTTAATGGCCTGCGCGGATCGAGCGCATCGACCAAAGTTGCGAGGAAGCCGGGATTGCCCGTCGCGAAAAAGGCACCCCATTTGAGATCCATCTCCACCGGCCGGCTCGGCGCCAGAGTGTAGAGATTACCGGGCTTGTCCCTGAGAAAGCCGGGTTCCTCATGGAAAAGAGAAGCGATCAGGTCGGTATTGCCCGATTGCCACAGGGCGAAGATGAGAATCGACTTGCTGTCGGCCGGATAGTCGGCGCCAGCCCCGATCCAGCCTTCCACGCGCGCGCGGTTCTGCAGAAACAGCATCGAGAAAAAGCCGGCCAGCGTCGCGCGTGACAAGCCCGTGCCCGCGATCGCTTCCGAATTCTTCAGAGCGGCGAAGACATCGGGCACCGTCGCAAGATCGTTGCGCACGTAGAAAAAGACGATGGTCGCGGCGAGCTTGATGTCGGCTGCGCTCGGCAGGGCCTTGGCCCTGGGCAGTGGCGGCGGGGGGGCAGGCAATGCCGGCTGCGGAGGCGATGGAGACGAAGAATTTTGCGCCGCAGCGGGAGCGAAGCAAAAGCCCACCAGAACGAACGCCAGCAGCAGAGTGCGCATCAACGGAATTGCCATCCCAACGGCGCCGCGGAATTGAGCGCCCATTCCAAACCAGCTTACGGCACAAGGCGGCAAAATTGCGCTCGCCCTGCGGCAAAGCACTTCAGCCGGTCGCCGATCGCAGCGCCGGATAGAGCGCGCGCCAGCGCACCAAGGCTTCGGCATAGGCGGCGGCGAGAGTTGGATCCGGAGCGATGGTCTCGACGCGGTGCGGCGGTGTGCAGATCGCCAGCGGGTCTTCGCCGGTGACGGCCAGCCGTGCCAGCCGCGCCGCACCGAAAGCCCCGCCGGTTTCACCATCCGCCAGGCGATGGACCGGAAAGCCAAGGACATTGGCGAGGATTTCGAGCCAGAAGCGTGAACGCGAACCGCCCCCGATCACGTCGGCACCGGCAATTACGGTTCCCGCCGCCGCCAGGGCATCGCGGCAATCGGCGAAGGCAAAGGCGACACCTTCCAGCACGGCCTGCACCATGGCATCGCGTCCATTCTCATGGGCGAGGCCGGTGAAGGCGCCGCGGATGGCGGCATCGTCATGCGGCGTGCGTTCGCCGGAAAGATAAGGCAGGAACTGCACCGGCGACGGTGCCGCCGGCTTGTCGCCGAGCGGGGCCAGCAAGGCACTCTCCTTGGTCTGCAGCACGCCGGCGATCCAGGCGAGGCTCGAGGCGGCCGATAGAATCACGCCCATCTGGTGCCATGTCTTCGGCACGGCATGGCAAAAAGCATGCACGGCATGGGCGGGATTGGGCAGGAAGCGGTCGGTCGTCGCCCACAGCACCCCCGAGGTGCCGAGCGAGAGAAAGGCCGAGCCAGGCCTGATGGCACCGAGCCCCACCGCACCGGCGGCATTGTCCCCTGCGCCGCCGGCGAACAGGGGGGCCTTGGCCATGCCCCAGCGCGCCGCAAGATCGGCCTTAAGGCGACCTGCAGGTTCGGAGCCCTCGACCAGGCGCGGCATCGCCTCGCGCGACAGGCCCGTGGCGGCGAGCGCCGCATCCGACCAGTCCCGCCTGTTAACATCGAGCCAGAGCGAGCCGGCCGCATCCGACATTTCCTCGATGGCCTCGCCGGTCAGAGCCAGGCGCATATAAGCCTTGGGCAGCAGCACGAGGCGTGTCGCAGCGAAGATTGCTGGCTCATGCCGGGCGACCCACAGCAATTTGGGCGCTGTGAAACCCGGCATCGCCTTGTTGCCCGTCACAGCACGCAGATCGGGCCATTTGGCTTCCAATTCCGCACATTCGGCCTGCGAGCGGCCGTCATTCCACAAGATCGCCGGCCGGAGCGGCTGATGATCGGCCCCGAGCAGCACGGCGCCATGCATCTGGCCCGACAGACCGACGCCCTCAACCGCGGCAACCTCCTTGGGATGGGTTGTCTTCAGGGCATCGACAGCTGATATCACCGCCTCTACCCAGGCCTGGGGCGCCTGTTCCGAGAAGCCGGGATGAGGCCGCTGTACCGTCAGCGCAACGTCATGGCTGGCGACCACACGCTGCTCGCCATCCACAAGTAGCGCCTTGATCGACGAGGTACCCATATCGATGCCGAGAAACACGCATTCCTCCAAAGAATCTGTTTGGCCGATCATGCGCCCGCCACAAAAGCCGGGGCAAGCCCCATCGCGTCGAAGCGGACATGACAATGATCACCCAAAGGTAAACCATGAGTTTCACGGCCGTGTCACTGCATCTGACCTATGCAAGGGGCTCGTGGACCCCGACTTCCATCAGGGGCTGTAGACGGCGACGCCATTCGCCGTCCTGGCCAGGGCACCTACGCCCTACAGCCCCTGATGCTTTTTTCGTCGCCGCATGACGAGCGGGCACGATGTTGGTTTCCCCTTTTGGCGACACCAACGATTTTCCCTGGTTCGACCGGCTGCTCTTCGCACTCGACCCGGCTCCGGCGAACCTGGCGATATTGGCACATCGCGTCCCGCATGATCCGGCTTATCAGCCTCATGCCGACCGCATTGGGCGCAAAGGCATTCACTTACAACTCGCAGGAAAGCACAAAATAACCTTTAGTTTACATATGCCAAAGAAGTGGATTTATGAAACATTCGTAAATACCAATAGTCTCATTTAAAAAAATACATAAATATCTGAAAGATATTAATAGCGCAATGTGGGCGCAATGTTCGCCCCTATGATGATTCATGTCTTTCAGGCGATCGAATCGATGCAGGTCAGGAGGCAAACCTCCGTTGGCCTTTTCCTTCTCGGGAGCAAAACGCATTCAGGCATGAACACCTGCATGTTCTAGCTCTTTGTTTCCAAGCCAATCTGATGGATTGGCTAGAGAGCCCCTGCGATTTTTGCCAATGCCGGTGCATCGCAGAATGCATCGATCTCGGCAGGCCGTCATCGCCGACGAAAGACAGCCCGAAAGGAGCCGCTCCCTCATCGGAGACATGGCTCCAAACCCGACAATCCGCGCATCGGTCCGCACGGGCAATTGCCCCGCAGCCGCAAGCGCGTGCAGTGGAGTAGACACGTGCGTACGCAATTGCTCACCCCCCTCGCGGCAGGCTTGCTGGCCTTTGCGGCGGCCGGCTGCGGTCCTGCCTGGGCCGAAGATTATTATGATACTTCCTCCCGTTACGCGCCGCCCCCGCCTACGTCCTTTAGTGGCTCCTATGTCGGCGTGCACGTCGGCGCGGCATCGGCCAAGTCGGCCAACCCCTTCGCCAAGGGCAACAGCCTCCAGTTGGGCGTGCAGGCAGGTTACGACATGCGCCTTGGACCCGCCGTCATCGGCGCCGAGATCGAAGGCTCCAATCTCGGCGGTGCCGAACGCCACGTGCGGGGCGGCAAGATCAAGGAGAAATGGCGTGCGGCGTTGAAGGGCCGGGCCGGTATCGCTCTCGATCGCACTTTGCTCTACGGCACGGCCGGCTTCGCCTTCACCAAATTCGAAGGCACCGACGGCGCGCGTGTCAGGGACGGCTGGAAGACCGGCTATCTGATGGGCGCCGGTGTCGAGCAGGCCTTCTCCGACACCGTCTCCTTCAAGGTCGAATACAATTATGTCCGCACCCCAGGCCTGAAGACACGTTCGTCCTTCGGGCATGGCAAGGACGACATTGGCAGCCACGCTTTGAAAGCGGGCCTCAACTACCGATTCTAGTGATCGCTGTTGGGGTCCCCGACCGGATCCGGCCACAAGTCGGATCCGGTCGGCTCCTCGTAATGTCGACGCAATCTTCGGCTTCTAGAGCCAAATATAGTCTGGAATCACCAATGTCTTTTCGTCGCGCCTTCCCTGTCGTGCTCGCTGCAGGCGTTCTGCTGCTTACGGGTTGCGCTTCCGCCGTCATGAAGAACTATGTCGGCGGCCCGGTTGAGACGGTCATGCTGGACTATGGACCGCCAACCAGCATACTGGATCTCGGACCTGGCCAGCGCGCCTATCAGTGGCGCAAGGTTTCCACCAACGTGGTGCCGGGTACCGCCAGGAGCGAAGTCCGCCGGACCCGGCGCGGTAGCGATGTCGAGACCACGGAAACGCCCGGCTATGTCGAGCGGCAGGAATGCTTCTATACCTTCTATGCCCGCGCCGCAGGCGAGCGCTGGCTCATCACCAATTTCCGCAAGCCAAGCCTGGAATGCGAGTAGTCCGGCCTCCCTGTTGAGACCGGCCCGAACCGAAGACGGACAAAGGGTCCCATGCGTATCCTGCTGATCGAGGACGAACCGGAAATGGCTTCCGTGCTCAAGACGGCATTGGAACGCCAGGACGTCGTGGTCGACCACGCCTCGAACCTGGCGGACGCCGAGGCGATGGCTCGCTACGGCGCCTATGACGCGATCGTGCTCGACCGTCGCCTGCCCGATGGCGAGGGCCTCACCTTGATTCCGCGCCTGCGCGCCCTGCATGTGGAGGCTCCGGTCATCGCGCTCACCGCCATGAGCAGCCTGCAGGACCGCGTCGCGGGGCTCGATGCCGGCGCCGACGACTATATGGGCAAGCCCTTCGCCACCGAGGAACTGGTCGCCCGCCTGCGTGCCCTGCACCGCCGCCCCTATACGCTGCGGGCGGACCAGGCGGTGGTCGGCCGCCTCACCTATGATTTCCGCCATCGTGAGGCGTTGATCGACGACCAGCCCCTCGACCTACCGCGGCGCGAACGCCTCGTCCTGGAGACTCTGATCCGGCGGCCAGGGCGCACCGTCATGCGCGGCACGCTGGAAGAGGCGGTCTATGCCCTTGACGATGAAATCGGCTCGAATGCGCTCGACGCCCATATTTCGCGCCTGCGCCGCAAGCTGGACGACCTTGCGGCCGGCATCGAGATCCGCGCCATCCGCAATCTCGGCTATCTGCTTCGGGCCGCCTCGTGAAGCAGGGGCGGGCCCGTTCCCTGCAATGGATCCTGGTGCGGCGGCTGATCCTGCTGCAAGCGGCGATGCTTGTCTCCTTCATCGTGCTGTTCATCATCGCGCTGTCGGTCGCCAATCCGCAGCTCATGGTCGACAACGAGGCGGCAGTTGCCGCCATTACCGGAGCGATCGAGCGCGACAAGGACGGCAAGCTCATCGTCAACGATACCAAGGAACTGGCCGACTTCCGCACCGAATATCCCTATGTCTGGTACATCGTCCGCGACCAGGCGGGACAAAGCCTGCGCGTGGGTTCGGTTCCTCCCGACTATGACCGTGATCTCGGCGACCTGCTGCGGGCGGTCGATCACGCCAATATCGGTTTCGCCGGCAAGAACGACGGGCAGGAAATGCGCCCGGAAGCCTATGTGCAGAAGATCGATACCAAGGCCGGCCCGGTGCAGATCGTCACCTCCACCCTGCACTCGCGGTCCGAAGCCGACGGCTTCATCATCAACATTTCCGCCCAGGTCGACATGGCCCGCAACCCGGACGGCAGCGCCAATTGGGCACGGGTCATCCCCGGCATCATCGTGGGCCTTGCCATCTTCCTGGTGCCGATCATCGTCGTGATGGGCGTCACTACATTGGTGACGACGCCGGCCGTGGTACGCCGCTCCCTAACCGGTCTGGTCGGCACGGCCAGCCAGGCCGCACGCATCGATGTCAGCACGCGCGCCATGCAATTGCCGGTGGAGAACGTCCCCCAGGAGATCGTGCCGCTGGTGCACGCCTTCAACCAGGCACTGGCCCGCCTTGCCCAGGGCTTCGACCGGCACAACCGTTTCCTCACAGACGCAGCCCATGAGTTACGCACGCCGATCGCCATTCTGCGCACGCGGGCCGAATTGCTGAAGGAGGAACCGCAGAGCCTGCGGCTGAGACAGGATATCGAGCGCCTCTCGCATCTGGCCCAGCAATTGCTCGATCATCAATTGCTCGATCGTCCCGCCAACCATCGCGAGGTGGTCGACCTTGCCGAACTCGCGGGCCGCGTCGCCGCCGATTTTGCGCCGCTCGCCATCGAGGCCGGCTACGACCTTGCCTTCGAACCGCCGCACGGCAAGGTCGAGGTCGAAGCCAACGTCCTGCAGGTCGAACAGGCTCTCGCCAACATCATCCGCAACGCCATCGAGCATAGCGGCGGTCACGGCACCATCACGGTGGCGCTCGACGAAGTTGGTGGCCTGGAGGTGCGCGACGAAGGGCCCGGCATCCCCGCCGAGGAGCACAAGAACGTGTTCGAGCCGTTCTATCGCCTGCACCCGCTTTCGCGCGGCGCCGGGCTTGGATTGAACCTCGCCCGCCAGATCGCGCAGTTGCATGGCGGCAGCATCGCAATCGTCAACGGTCCCTGGAAGGGCGCACATGTGCGTATCGAGCTGCCCCTGCTCCGCGCGGCGGCCTGAGGATCCGTCAACTGTTCAAGGCTCGTATGCGTCAGCATTTCCAGACGGGCTATTAGCGCCTGTCTTCGCTGGCGACGACCCCAAGCACCGGCAGGACCAGGCGCGGCAACTCATGCGCCACTGTCTTCACGAACATGTTCTCGATCTTCATGGCCTGGATCGGCTTCATCGCCGGAGTACCGTAGACCTTGGCGATCTCGGCGATGCCCTGGTAGATTTTTGTAGTGGCCGCCTGCACAGACCTATCCATGTAGCGCAACTGCCCGATCGCCGTGCGATACGCATAAAAGGCATGATAGTTCGTCGAGCCAAAGCGCTCGAATTCCACGATGACCATCACGACGCTGCCATCATGGCCCACCATGCGCGCGACGTCCTGCTCCACCTTGACGAGACGGATGGCACCGCAGCGCGCGCCGAGTTGCGTCAGAATCTTCTCCATTCCTTGCATGGAAAGCCCGCCGAGCGCGCCGATGTCGAGGCCGGCGGCCTTGGCAAGGTCTTCCACCGTGACGAAGAGCTTGCCATCGACCTTCGCGCCGATTTGCGTGAGAGCCTTGGCCGATGCGACCCAGGCGCAGATGCCGGCATTCGGATTGATGTCGACGATGAGCCTGGCCATGATGGCGCCCTTGACGGAGCGGACCATCTGCGCCGCCTTGCCGATTGGCAGGATCGCGATGAGCCGCAAGCCATCCTGCCCGGCGCCGGCCGCGGTGCCCTTGGCAAGACCATCGCCAAGCCGCAGCACATCGACGAACCCGGCACCGAAAGTCATCAAGGCCTTGGTGCCGGCTCCCACGATCATCGCACCCTGGCTATAGTTGGAATCCTCGACCCATTTGTCCAGGATCGCTTCGGATTCCTTCTGCTGCTGGCTCCACCAATCCGCGAGCTCCGTGAACTTCCACATGGACCCTCCGTGCAGGATCGATTGCGCGAAAGGCCTCGCCACCGCGCCTATCTCTTTTGGGGGTATAGGAGCGCGCATATCGGCCGACAGTTCCCTGGAGAACCGTGGACATAGAGGCGCAGCCCTTCACAAAGCGGAAAAACTAGGGAAACACCCCGCCGCTATGGTGTGGTCATTCACGCAGGAAGGTGTGGGACCTTGACCATTGCGGCCATGCTCTTCGTCATGCTGGCATTGCTCGGCTTCATCTATGTCACCTTCGACATCTGAAGAGGCCGTTGGGTGAAAGCTGGCTAATCCAGAACGGCCAGGCAGCCGACAATTCCCATGAGCGCAGCGGCAGACAGCATCAGCACAGTTTCGGCCAGATTGCCGCGGCCTGCGAGACGCTCCAGCCAGACTGGCTTGGCGGCTCCGGCGCTGATCTCGTCGCATGACGGCAAGCCCGTTGGCCGCGCCGGCTCGCCACAGCCGAGCCCGATCAGCAGATCGGCGGCCGTGGTATGGAGATGAGCCGAGAGCCGCGTGGCCATGGCCGGTCGTAGGTCGCGCTGTCCGCGAGCCCAGGCATCGATATCGCCCGCAGTCACACCGGCACGGCGGGCAAGCGCGGTAGCATCCACGCCGGCTGTCGCCATGGCTGCAGCCAGCCCGTTGGGGCGAGGCATGCGATCGAAATTCAGTCTGATCGGATCCGACATGACGCACCGGCCTTCGGTCAGACCTGACCGAGACGAGTCCTCGCCGGTGAGTTGAACCGACGGTCGCCCAGACATTCGAGGGGTGGGGAATATAGATACAGTCCGCGAAGGCCGAACGACACTTCGGCGGCGGTGGGATAGGGACACATGGCCTGTCTTCCACGATGACACCTTCGGCAAAGGGTGCGAATCACCCGAAACCTTCGATGTCTCCCTATCGCTCGCGGGTATTACGCGGACATTGCGCCCATCCATCCAGCTCGCAGACCTGTCGGCACGGCATTGCCGATCGGACACGGCCAAACGCTGCCGGACAAACAAAAGCATCCTCCGACCGGCGGAGATCGGAGGACGCATTGTCGGGCAATCCAGCATACGGGCCTAGATCAGGCCGTACTGCCTGGCCTTGTTGCGCAGGAAGGGCAGGCCCTCGGCCAGGATTTCCTCGCGGCTGTTGGCGACGGGGCGCCACACCGACAGGGCGGAGGCGAGCTGCGGCGGCATATGGATGAGGCTCTCCACGGCCATACCGCCCTTGAAGCCGCCCGAGATGATCGGCTTGCGGATGATGGCGAAGATACCGGCGCGGGCGCCGACATCGACACCGACCGTGGGTGAATCCAGGATCAGGAGCTTGGACTTGGTGGCCAGCCATTTCGCCAGCACGACGCGCTGCTGGTTGCCGCCGGACAAGATCGACACCGCATTGTCGGGATTGGAGACCTTGATGGCCAGGGCCTTGACCCAGTCGTCGACCAGCGATTTGCGCCGAGCCGGCGAAATCAGCCGGAAGAGATCGAGCAGCCTGTCCAGTATGGCGATGCCGCGCCGCCGGGTATCCCTTGCGTCAATCTCGATCTGCCCGGCAGCGATGCGCCCTCGGTGGTCACTGACAATTACGGCGACACCTATGCCCTCACCGAGGGGCTGATCGCCAGGCT
Source organism: Labrys sp. KB_33_2 (assembly GCF_052114505.1). Classification (NCBI taxonomy): domain Bacteria; kingdom Pseudomonadati; phylum Pseudomonadota; class Alphaproteobacteria; order Hyphomicrobiales; family Xanthobacteraceae; genus Labrys; species Labrys sp. KB_33_2. The sequence goes on from NZ_JBFREW010000022.1 coordinate 104,084, forward strand.
GCGCAAACGCCGGACGGCGCCATCCGATCTGCTTTTTCTCGGCGGCATCGCCGGGGAACACGCCACCGATCGACGTATCCAGGGTTTCCGCGGCGCCGTGGCGGCACATGGCCAGGGGATGACGCCGGAGGTTTCCTGCTGCGGCTATCGCCCTCATCGGCACGCGAGGCTTTGGCCGCCCGCTTCGAAACGCTCGGCCGCATGCCGGGCGGTCTCTTCATCAATTCGATCACCGCCTTCGAGGGGCTGGTGCGGTTTTCCCTGCAGGTGCCGCGCCAGGCGATGCGCGAAGTCGGTACGGTATGTTCGGACTGGGATCCCTTTGCGGCGCATCTGCCCTTTGACGTCACGATGACCCGGCAGAACGTCGAGGCGATCATCGCGGAGGGCTACGCGCTGGTGGACAATTACGCTCCAGGCGAGAATCCGATGGTGGTGGTGCCGCCCGAATCCGCCCCGAGTTCGGAGCGGGAAAGCAATTGGCGCTGAGGACAGCGCTGATCGCGGCCTCGCGGCAATCCACCACCTTGAACGTCATGGCTCCCCAGGCAGATTCATCATCTCAAAAATCGTCACCAAAGGATGGGAATGCCATGAGAAAGCTAAAAATATCGTCGGCTCAGGTGGTCGCGGCCGCTCGCGCCCGCATCGAGGAAATCGAGACCAGGGATGCCATCGCCATGGTCGGCGATCCCGGCGTGGTCATCGTCGACATCCGCGATCCCCGGGAAAGGCAGCGATCAGGCTATATTCCCGGCAGCTTCCACGCTCCCCGTGGCATGGTTGAGTTCTGGGTCGACCCCGAAAGCCCCTATTTCAAGGACGTCTTCGGCCAGGACAGGAAGTTCGTCTTCCACTGCGCCTCCGGATGGCGCTCGGCCCTGACGGTGGCGACGCTTCAGGACATGGGTTTCGAGGCGGCACATCTCAAGGATGGTTTCTCGTCCTGGGAAAAGGCGGGCGGACCCATCGAGTTTCCCGAGGGCCACGACGGAAAATGAGGGCGAGCGTCATCCGCCTCCCCCTCTTCCCCCTGCTCCTTCCTGCCGAAAGACACCGAATTGACCCAGGCCTGACGCCGTAAATCAAAGACGTCGAGCGCCAAAAAAACGTCTGTTTCCAGGATGATGGCAGGCATCCTGCAACAGGGCGCACACTCGTTTCCTTATGCAATCCTGATTTGTTGAGGCGCCGGCAACGCCCTACCCTCGCGTTCATTGTCGATATCAATCTGTCTGTCGCACATGACCGTACCCTATCTGCGCGAGGCGAGTTCAGCGGATCTTCCTGCCCTGATCGACCTCGAAAACGCGGCCTTCGCCGGCGATCGTATCAGCCGCCGCGATTGGCGCCATCTGCTGACCAGCCCTTCGGCCCTCGTCATCGTCAGCGACGATGCCACCGGCCTCACAGGCTGCAGCGTCATTCTCACCAACCGCCGCACGGCCGTCGCGCGGCTTTATTCCCTTGCCGTGGCACCACGCGCCCGGCGGCAAGGTATCGCACAGGCGCTCCTCCAGCAGGCAATGGCCAGCAGTGCCGGGACCGGCGCTCATCTGCTGCGGCTGGAAACGCGCAGCGACAATCTCCCCGCCCAGGCCCTGTTCAGCCGCCTCGGCTTTCGGCCCTTCAAGCGCGTGGCGAACTATTACGAAGACGGGGCCGAGGCCATTCGCTTCCAGCGCCTGATCGACCACGACTGCCTGAGGCAAAGCGCGCTGCAATAGATACGCGCGGAGTCATAAACCATTGTTCGGATGCATCTTTCGGCCTGCTGCGAAATCGCCGGCGGAGAGACGCGCAAGCACGACCGCAACGCCGAGCGCCTTCCTTCCCTTTCTTGAAAGCAGCCAATGCCCGCTCAACTGATCATCGTTGAAAAATCCAGTGATTTTCGCTGGTCCGTACCCGGCATCCGGGTGATCACCGCACAGGAATTCATCGCGGAAGGACCGAGCCTGCTGCAGCGGCCGCGCCGGATCATCAATCTATGCCGCAGCTATGCCTATCTCAGCATCGGCTACTACGTGTCCCTGCTCGCCGAGGCGCGCGGCGAACGGGTGACGCCAAGCATGGAGGCGATTACCGATCTTCAGGTCAAGGCGGTGCAGACCCAGAAGCTTGCCGGCCTGGAGCGCTGCCTCGGCGCTCTTGCCTCCGTACCCCGAGCGGTGGAGGCGATGCGGATCCAGGTCTTTTTCGGCCAGGTCGATGATCGCGGCATCGAGGATCGCGGTCTGCCCGAGTTTGCCAGCCGCAGCTTCGAGCTGTTCCGGTGTCCCCTGTTGGCGATCGACCTCGAGCGCCTGGAAGGCGGCAGCGGCTGGAAGGTCGCCGCCCTGCGTCCGCTCGACCCGCGCGACGTCGACCCGGCCCGCGACAGCCTGTTTCTCGATGGCCTTGCCCGCTTCTGCCGGCGTCCCTGGCGCCATGCCCCCTCGACCAGCGGCCCGCGCATGGACCTGGCAATCCTGCACGATCCCAAGGATCCCCTGCCGCCTTCCAAGCTGAAGACTCTGCAGGCCATGGTGCGCATCGGCCAGGACATGGATATCGCCGTGGAGCTGATCGAGAAGAAGGACTATCCGCGCCTCACCCAGTTCGACGCGCTGTTCATCCGCGAGACCACGGCAATCGCGCACCATACCTTCCGTTTCGCCCGCAAGGCAGCCAGCGAGGGCATGCCGGTGATCGACGATCCCGGCTCGATCCTGCGCTGCACCAACAAAGCCTTCCTGTCCGAACTTCTCGGCGGCAACGGTATCGCGACGCCCCGTACGCTCTTCCTCACTCGCCGCACGCTGACGAGCTTCGAGACGCAGTTGACCTATCCCGCGGTGCTGAAAGTGCCTGACGGCGCCTTCAGCCTCAGCGTGAAGAAGGCCGAGAATTGGCAGCAATTTCAGGAAATTGCCGCCGCGATGTTCAAGCAGTCCGATCTCATCCTGGTGCAGGACTATGTCTACACGCCCTTCGACTGGCGCATCGGCATCCTCGCAGGCGAGGTGATTTTCGCTGCCAAATATTTCATGTCCTCCGGCCACTGGCAGATCATCCAGCATGGCGAAGCCGGGGCCTATACCGAAGGCCGCACCCAGGCCGTGCCGGTCGGGGAGGTGCCTAGCGAGGTGATCGAACCGGCAGTGCGGGCAGCAAGGCTGATCGGCAACGGCCTCTATGGCGTGGACCTCAAGCAGACCAAATCGGGGGTCGTGGTCATCGAGATCAACGACAATCCCAATATCGATCTCGGCCTGGAGGATGCCGCCGCCGGCGAGGGCCTCTATCGCAAGCTGCTGTCGCACTTCCAGGCCCTGGTGGATGCCCGTCATCGCCCGCCCGCACCGGCGCTCCCGTCCGAGGCGATCTCCAGGCCGCGGCTGGTGCACAATCTGCGCGACACCGGTTCCTGAGGTGGCCAATGTCGCTGGCGTTTGGGGCTCGAACGCGCCCCCGATGCCCTGCCATGGCACGAGCGGACCACAAGCCCGCCGCAGCCGGCACCCGGCATCGCTGGCTGACAGCGCCGTTCGCTACAGGATATGCACCACCCCTTCGTGGAGGGCGATGATGAGCACGGCGAGCATCGCACTCACCGCCAGGAGGGCGGCGGCGCTCGTCAATGCTCCCTGCAGAAAGACCGAAACGGCATTGGCACGAAACGACATGGCACTCCTCCAGATGGAGAATGCAGTATCGGTCCCCGATGCTTCCGGCCTCGGTCTGTCGTGTAAAGTTTCGTTGCCGGGGCTGGAGCGTTTTTTTTGAAAAGTTGATCGACTTTTCGATTGGGAAAACGCGTCAAAACAAAGAGTTAGAGCGTCGGATCTGAAACTGGAATCGGCGATTCCCTTGGAGGGCAATTTGTGATTCACCGTTATTGGAGGTGGATCATGGGCAGGAGCTATTCTCAGGATCTTCGCGATCGGATTGTCAGCTTTGTTGAGAAC
>NZ_JBFREW010000023.1:0-94976 GCF_052114505.1 Labrys sp. KB_33_2
GGGCGAGCAGATAGGTCGTCATGGCATGAAAAGCGACGAGCAGCCCGATCTGAACCAGCCCCGAAGGCCATGCCACCAGGAAAGATACCGGTGGCACCAACTCCTGAATGGCGAAAATCAACCAGGCGGCAAAGAACAGCCCCGGCTGGCGTATAATAGTCACGAATGCCTGTCGCCAGCTTTCGGCAAAGATATTGTAGGGCCGCGAGGAGGCAAAGAATCCGGCGATGCCGATACCCACCAGGATCACGAAAATGACCAGTGAAACCTCGATGGGCAGAGGAGGCATATGGGTTGCCCTAACGCAAGGCGCCGAAATGGAGCGCGGCTATCGGAATGAGATTACGCATCGGAACGACAATCCACAACCCGACTCTTGTTGGTTGAACGGGAACCGCGACGCGTATTGAAGGTCAATTGAACCTTCTTACGGCTAACCTCTCGACGCAGTCGTGACGAGGATTACGAGCTGCGCGTCGATAACAGGCCCTTGAGCCACCTCACCCCGTCTCTCATTTGCCTGCGTCCCAGCATCAGGGCCAGGAGGGCTACCACCAAATAGGAAATCGTGCTCGTACCCGGTACGGGACCAGGGATCTGCACCAGGGATACGTCGTCCAGACGCAAAGGCGATGTCAACAAGCCCGGCAAGTTCGTGAAGATCAGATTTGTTACACCAGCCGGCAAACTGACGGTAAGTGTATAAAGATTATAGCCGCCCAAACCAATGACCGTAATGCCATAGGTTAAATTGTAAGTCGCCCCCCCTATCTGGACACTGAAATTCAAAGTCCCAAGAGAAAGAGACAATTGCGGCGCCAGATAGAAGCTCAATTGATAAGTACCAGCGGTAGGAATATTGATGGATTGCGAAATCGTTCCGCCGCCGGTGGCAATCGTGCCATAGAAACTCCCGCTATGCGCGGGTGGGTTGGTAGGAAGTATTCCACCCTCTTGCGTTCTCGTGGACCCTCCAGCGTATGTCCACCCCGTCGTCGTCTCGAAGCCGCCATTCGTAATGAGCTGGGCTCGGGCCTGTGCAAGCAGGATTGGCGAAACAATCAGGGCGAACGCCAGAAGCAACGGCCCCCATGCCTTGAGCAGAAATTTCATGCCACTCTCCCGGCGCCAGTCCCCACGTCAGGTTGGGTGATAGGTTAAACCAAGCCCGGCCAATCAACAATCGCATTGAGATCGCGGCCCGTCCCAGGAGACGATCTCAAGACCTCATTGGGCGGGGCTGAGGCTACGTAGCACCCTGTGTTCGTCCGATCTCAGCAGATCCTCGAAATAGGCGATCGTCCTGGCCAGGCCCTCGCGAAGGCCGACAGAAGGAGCCCAGTCCAGAAGCGCGCGCGCCTTGGCAATATCGGGCTGGCGCTGGCGCGGATCGTCCGCCGGCAAAGGCCGAAAGTTGAGCCGGGACGCCGAACCCGTCAGTTCGATGATGAGTTCGGCGAGTTCCCGGACGGTCATCTCCACGGGATTGCCGATATTGACCGGTCCGTGAATATCGGCCGGCGTCGCCATCATGCGAATGAGCGCTTCGATCAGGTCGTCGACATAGCAGAACGATCGCGTCTGCCCGCCATCGCCATAGATGCTGATATCCTGGTTGCACAGGGCCTGGACGATGAAGTTCGACACCACCCGCCCGTCATCGGGCTGCATGCGCGGACCATAGGTGTTGAAGATCCTTACGACCTTGGCCGGGACGTCGTATTGTCGAATATAATCGAAGAACAAGGTCTCGGCGCAGCGCTTGCCCTCGTCATAGCAGGAACGCGCCCCGATCGGATTGACGTTCCCCCAATAATCTTCCGCTTGAGGATGGATGTGCGGATCGCCATAGACTTCGGAGGTGGAGGCCTGCAGAACCTTGATCTTCAGGCGCCGCGCCAGGTCCAGCACATTGATGGCGCCCAGCACATTCGTCTTGGTCGTCTGGACCGGATCGAACTGATAATGCTTCGGCGAAGCCGGGCAGGCCAGATTGTAGATCTCGTCGGTTTCGACATGGAGGGGTGTCGTAATGTCGTGTTGCAACAGCTTGAAAGAAGCCTTGCCGAGAAGTTGATCCACGTTGCGACGTGAGCCGGTGAAGAAGTTATCGACACAAATAACTTCTTTGTTTTCCTTCAGCAGGCGCTCGCATAGATGCGAGCCGAGAAAGCCGGCACCGCCTGTCACCAAGACGCTCCTCACAGGCGCATTCCTGTCCGTCTCGTGAGCGTGAAGCCGTGATTCAAGACCTTCATGACCAAGAAAACTATCGATTTTTGCGGAGTCGTCAAATCCCGTGGCGAACCTTGCCTGGTCGCTTGTCGGCGCCGCCCTCCCCTTTTGCTCGCCTGAACACCTCTTGCAATGGCTCAAACGGGGCTGTCATGCCGGGCGAAATGACTTAATAAGCCCCTCGTCGATCATCCTCGTTCAACAACGGCCAAAACAGACGAGCCTGGAGTACAATACGGCGATGGGCGTTCTTCGCGCACAGATCTCCAGGCTGGTGAAGCGGGTGCTGGCCCGGCACGGGCTGCTCCTGATCAGGGCCGGAGCCAAATTCGGTCACGACCCCTGGGCCGACATCCAGCATCTTGCCGAGGCTTGGCGCTATCCCATTGCCACCGTCTTCGATGTCGGGGCCAATGATGGCGAGACGGCGGTCCTCGCCCTCCGCAAATTCCCCGACGCGAAAATCGTCAGCCTCGAACCGCATCCGGACACGTTCGGCATCCTGATGCAGCGGCTCGGCAGGCAGGACCGGTTTACCGGCGTCAATACCGCGCTGGGAGTGCAGACCGGCACCGTCGACATGTTCGAATACCCCTCTTCGAAGATCAACAGTCTCAGCGACCGCGCGCAATATGCGCTGCGCTACCCGCAAGACGCCAAGCGGATCAGCGTGCGATCGACGACTCTCGACGCCTATTGCGAGCACAATGGCTTTGGTACGGTCGATATCCTCAAGCTCGACACCGAAGGTTTCGACCACACGGTTCTCCAAGGCGGCCGAGCCATGCTGGAACGGCGGGCCATCAAATTCATCTATGTGGAATTCAACGACCTGCAGCCCAAGGAGAATGCGGTGGGGGGCGATCTGATCTCCATCGATTCGCTCCTGCGGCCGCATGGCTACCGCTTCATTGCGTCCTACAACGATTATATCGTCACCGAAGGCGAGATGTTCTGCGTCTCCAACGCGCTTTTCGCTCTTCCTCCGGTCGCGTGACTTTCGCCAAGAATCGGCGCGTGACCGTCATCAGAACCGGATGACTGTCGATAGCGGCCCGTCCGGTCTCCGACGTATTTTCGAGCTTCCAAAGCAGCCACTACGCCAGAACCGAATATGCGAGGCGGTCGCGCTACGCCATACAAGCGAGCGGCTCTGAGGCAACCGATCCCGCCGCGGGCAGTTGCCACTTCCGCTCGGGCCATGCTAGTCCTGCCCTGAGGGGATACGGCATCTTTCACCGTACTGGATAGCGCAATGCACCAGAGTCGTGGCCTTCTGCTTACAATTACTTGGATTGTTTTTGCGATAATCGGCCTGGCCCTCGGCGGCGGAGGGATCTGGCTGCTGATCCTGGGTGGGTCCCCCTATTATGTCGTCGCCGGGCTGTTGATGCTGGTGACAGCCTTCCTGCTCGCCAGGCGGCACTCTTCGGCCCTCGTCGTCTATGCCCTTCTCTTGCTGGGCACGCTCATCTGGGCGGTGTGGGAATCCGGCTTCGATTTCTGGCTGCTGGCGCCAAGGGGCGATATTTTCGCGCCGCTTGGCCTGTGGCTGCTCCTGCCCTTCGTCTCGCGCCCCTTACGCTCACCCGCAACAGACAGGGTGAGCCTGGCGGCCCGCGCGCCCCTCATCGTCGCGCTTCTGGCCTGTGCCGGCGTTCTCGGCTATTCGCTCACGCAGGATCCCCAGAGCTTTGCAGGCAACCTGCCGCCGGCCGCTTCGCCAGCCCCCGTCGCCGCCGATGCCGCAAGCCTGCCCGACGGCGACTGGCCGGCCTATGGCCGGACCCAGTTCGGCAACCGTTATTCGCCACTCACCCAGATCACACCGCAAAACGTCTCGCAGCTGAAAGTGGCGTGGACCTTTCGCACCGGCGATCTCAAGGGCCCGAACGATCCAGGCGAACTGACCAACCAGGTCACGCCGATCAAGATCAAGGACACGCTCTATCTGTGTTCGCCCCATCAGATCCTGTTTGCGCTCGATGCAACCACGGGCAAGCAGAAATGGAAGTTCGATCCCAAGATCGCCTACGACAAGACCTATCAGCACATGACCTGCCGCGGCGTCTCCTATCTCGAGACCAAGGCCGACGCCCGCACTTCCGACGGCACTCCGCCACCGGCGGAATGTCCGACACGCATCTTCCTGCCGACCAATGACGGAAGGCTGTTCGCGGTCGACGCCCAGACGGGCGCGCCCTGCGCACAATTCGGCAAGAACGGCTCGATCGACCTGATGGAAGGCATGGGCGTCACCCAGCGCGGCTTCTATTACGTGACCTCCCCGCCCGTGGTGACCGACAAGATCGTGATGGTTACCGGTTCGGTGATCGACAATTATTCGGCCACCGTGCCCTCAGGCGTGTTCCGGGGCTTCGACGTCCATACCGGCAAGCTGGTCTGGGCTTTCGACGCAGGCAATGACGATCCCAACCAGATGCCGTCGGCGACGCATAAATTCATCGACGCCTCTCCCAATTCCTGGATCGTGTCGTCCTACGACCCCAAGCTGAACCTGGTCTATATCCCGACCGGCGTGCAGACCCCCGATATCTGGGGCGGCAACCGCACGCCGGCGAGCGAGCGCTACGCTTCGTCCATCGTCGCCCTCAACGCCGATACGGGCAAGCTCGCCTGGTCCTACCAGACCGTCCATCACGATTTGTGGGACATGGACGTCCCCTCCCAGCCGAGCATCGTCGACCTCGCCAGGCCTGATGGCAGCGTGGTGCCGGCCCTCTATGTCCCAACCAAGACGGGCAATATCTTCGTACTCGACAGGCGTGACGGCAAGCCGATCGTGCCGGTTGAGGAGCGGCCCGTACCGCAGGGTGCGGCGCCGGGTGACCGGGTATCGCCGACGCAGCCCTTCTCCGCACTGACCTTCCGCCCCGAACAGAAGCTGACCGATGCGGACATGTGGGGTGCCACCATGTTCGACCAGCTTGCCTGCCGGATCATGTTCAAGCGCCTGCGCTATGAAGGAACCTTCACGCCGCCTTCGCAGCAGGGAACGCTGGTTTTCCCGGGCAATCTCGGTGTCTTCGAATGGGGCGGCATCGCCGTCGATCCGGTGCGCCAGGTCGCGATCGCCAACCCGATCTACCTGCCTTTCGTATCCAAGCTGATCCCGCGGGGGCCGAACAACCCGGCAACCCCCGATGCCAGCCTGCCTTCAGGTACCGAGCAGGGCGTGCAGCCCCAGTTTGGGGTTCCCTTCGGCGTGACCATCAATCCGCTGCTGTCACCGGTCGGCTTTCCCTGCAAGCAACCCTCCTGGGGCTTCATCGCCGGTATCGACCTGAAGACCAACAAGATCATCTGGATGCACCGCAATGGCACCATTCGGGACGTATCGCCGATCCCCCTGCCCTTGAAGATCGGCATGCCGGGCCTTGGCGGTCCCATCGTCACGGCCGGCGGCGTGGCCTTCATGACCTATACGATGGACAATTTCATCCGCGCCTATGACGTGACCACCGGCAACCAGCTGTGGGAGGATCATTTGCCCGCCGGCGGACAGTCCACGCCGATGAGCTATGAGATCGGCGGCAAGCAATATGTCGTCACCATGGCCGGCGGCCATGGTTCGTTCGGCACCACGATGGGGGATTATCTGATCGCCTACAGCCTGCCGTAATGTCGATTGAAGGCTGATATTACCCAGCAGCCGATCCGACATTCCGACTTTGTTTCACGCCGGAGCAGGCTGGCCCAGGGCTGAGAGCTTTGCAAAAAAGCCTGCGGATTCCTCCAGCATGTCCGCATAATAGGCGGCATAATCGCGATAGAAGGCCGTGTTCGCGCTGTCGGCGCGGATGGGCTCGCCCACTGTCTTCACGAAGCCACGCGCCGTCGCCGCGATGTCGTCGAACAGGCCCACCGCCTTGCCGGCGACGATGGCGCTACCGAGCGTGCCGAACTCGTCACGGTCGAGCCTGCCATAGCTGAGCCCCAATATGTCGGCCTTGATCTGGCGGAAGGTCTGGCTGCGGGCCCCGCCACCGATGCCGGTGATGCGGGTCGGCACGAGATCGGGCGCGAGCGTCTTCACCGAGCGCAGATAGAGAAGATATTCATAGCCGATGGCCTCCATGACGGCCCGGACCATGTGGGATTTCTCGTGGCGCCAGGTCAGGCCGATGAAGGCACCGCGCATGTCGGTATTGTTGGGCGTGTTGCGCCCGCCCAGATGCGGCAGGAAGATCAGCTTGTCCGCGCCGGGCGGTGCGGCTTCGGCGAGGCGCCCAAGCTCGTCATAGGGATTGCGTCCATCGTTTTCCCAACCGGCCTTCTCGGCATGACAGATCGCATCGCGGAACCAGCGCAGGTTGAGACCGCCGCCGGCGACATAGGCCATGGCGTAGTAGAGGCCCGGCACCACATGCGGGCAGGTCATCAGGGCCTGATAGGTGGTATCGGTGGCGAAGGTGTCGAGCACGATCGAGAAGACCGAAGCCGTGCCGGCAGCGTCATAGATCATGCCGGGCTCGACAATACCGCCTCCCAGGACATTGGCTGCCTGGTCGCCGCAACCCGCGGCAATTGGCGTTCCCTGTCGGAGACCGGTCGCCTCTGCGGCCGCGTGCGTCAGCCTGCCGACAACGTCCCAAGGTTCGACGATGCGCGGGAGCTTGGTGGTATCGAGACCGAAATCGGCAAGCAGGCCTTCGTTCCAACGACAATTGGCCGTATCGGCAAAGGCCGAGAAGTTGAGATAGGTCCGGTCGATGAAGGCGTCATCGCCCTTGAGCCCTGCCAGGCGACCGGCAACATAGGCTGCCGGCTGGACGAAGGCGCGGACGCGCGACCAGATCTCGGGAAATTCATGTTTCCAGTAAAGGATCTTGGGCCCGTGATTATAGGATGGCGCGCAGCCGGAGGCCCGCAGGATCTCCATGCCGCGCTCCTTCAACCGAGGCAGATAGCCGGCACAGCGATTATCGAGCCAGGAATCGTAGTGCGTGGGGGCATTCCAGTCGGCATCGATCGTGCAGACGCCTCCCATCTGGCCGTCGAGGGCGATCGCCACGACATCCGAAGGGTTCACGCCGCCCGTTTCCATCGCCGCGCGAATGGTGCGATGGACCGAGCCTTCGATATCGTCGGGCCGTTGCTCGACCCAGCCGGGCCTGGGATAGATCAGCACCGATTCCTCGAAAGCCGAGCCCAACAGCTTCCCTGTTTCGTCATAGATGCCGGTCTTGGTGCCGGTCGTGCCGATATCGATGCCGATCACGGCCTTTGCCATGGCGTCTCTCCCTGATTTGGCGCGGGCAGGTTCGGCCCGCCATGTTTCGTATCTCTAGCCCGTTACGGGCCGGCGTATGGTCGCGTCCGATCAACCGCGCAAAGCGTGGGACGCAGCGCCGTTGAGAAGGCGCCGTTCATCCCCCAGTGACCAGCGGACCGGCTGACCCTCCTGACGCAGGTCACTCACCGGCGTCACCGGCAGGTCGAGCAGGGCGGGATAGATGGCGATCTTGCCCGAGACCTTGCCCGCATTGACCGCTTCGAGTGCATCCGGCAGGGCGCCAAGCCCCGCCACTGCTTCCAGATTGCCCGAGAGTTCGAGCGAGCCTTCGACCACGCGATCGAGAACGGCAAGCTGGTCGGCGACCGTGCACCCGGTGGAACCGGTGATGCGCGCATTGACGCTGGAGACCAGACCGAGTGGCAAGGCGCAAGGCTGGCCGAAGGGCATGCCGGCGAACAGCACGAGCATGCCGTCGGGCCGCATCAGCCTTGCGCCCCGCTCGATCACCGCGACCTCCGGCGCAACCACCACCACATCGTCACAGCCTTCAGGCGCCAGCCGGGCGACGCAGGCCTCAACCTCGCCGTCCTCGATCACCACCAGCGTCTTGCCATGCTGGCGGGCAAGCGGTGCGAAGTCATCCTCCAACGCCTTGAGGCGAGCGCCCTTGCGCGAGGTGGCGATGATCGTCGCCGGCCCATCCTTCAGCTCCAAGGCACGATGGGTGTGGATGCGGCCCATGGCGCCGCCCGCCCCCAGCACCAGGGCAGTACCGCCTGCGCGCAGTTCGAAGCGCGTGCGAGCGGGCACAAAGGCTTCGGATAGCGAGGGGCCGGGCGCGCCGAGAAAGGAGAGTTCGTGATAATGAATGCGTGCGGCATCGAGGATGACGCTCTCGCGCCCCAACCCTGCTCCGACCAGGACCATCAGGCCGCCCTTGGCAAGGCAGCCCGCCAGCCGGGCCGTCGCCTCCGCATCGATCGGGCCTGCGAGGATGATATCGTCATAGCTCGCCTGCCCGGCCTCCGAGGCCGCGAAGGCCTCCAGGCTGGCATGGCACACCACCGTCGCCGCGCCGCCCACCCAGGCATGCGCGGCCCCGCCGGCTCCGACCAGGACAATCTCGCCATCCGGCGCCGGCAGATCGAAGCGCGTCCCCGGCACGGTCTCCACCACCAATAGGCGGCCGCCCGGTTTCAGGCCTGTGCGGCAATTGGGGCGATAGGCCGCTTCCACACAGGCATAGGGCTCCAGCATGGCGATGGTCGCGGCGCTGATATCGGCGGGCACCGGAAAGACATAAGGCCCCTCGCCTGCCAGTACGCGCGCGTCGAGGCGGATAAATTCGGCGAAGGCACCCGGAAGATCCATGCCGACGGTGCGGCGCCTGCCCTCGACCATGATGGCCGGCTGCAGGCCGAGCCGGTCGCCGGGCCGGAACCGATCGCGCCAATTGGCCCCGGCGTCGACGATCGTCAGAGCCATCTCGTGCCCGAGCACGGCAGGGCTGTCGGCAAGGTCGCGATCGGCAAACAGGGGATGGGCCTTGCCCATGCGGATGATCTTGATGTCCGAAGAGCAGATGCAGACGGCGTCGATGCGGGCGACCACCTCGTCCGGCCCGGCCGGTGCCTGCGGTTCATCGACATAGCGCCCGCCCATGCCGATATCGCGGATGGCGCCACCGGCAAAGGGCCAGCTCCGGTTGAGGGCTGGCAGGCCGGAGAGCACGGCATTCTGGGAAAGGGCAGTACGGCGCATGGGATACTCGCTTATTTCAATCGGCTTCTGGCGATGACGCCATCGGTGTAATCGAGGCGCTCCAAGGCCTTGTCGTGATCCTGGAGGGCCACCAGCGCATAGAGCGCATCCATGGCGGTGAGCTGAGCCATCTTGGAGACCATCGATTCATACATGCCTTCGCCGCCCGTCGGTTCGGGTGCGGCGCCTGGCAGGGTCAGCACGGCGTCCGCATGCCTGGCGAGGGGCGAGCCGCCGGCGGATGTGATGGCGATGGTGGGCATGCCCAAAGCCTTCGCCTCGCGTAGCGCCTCGACCGTACTTTTGGTGCGGCCGCTGTCGCTGATGCCGATGGCGACGGCGCGCCCAGCCAGGCCCGCCACCGAGAACATCTGGATATTGGCATCGCGGTTGAAGATGCAGGCCTTGCCGATGCGCAGGAAACGCATGACGCCATTTTCGGCGGCAAGGAGCGAGGATCCGACCGCGAAGAACACGATGGTGTGGTGCTCTGAAACCAGGAGCGCCGCCTTCCACAATTCGGTGGGATCCAGCGTCATCGTGGCGCCGGTGATAATCTCGGCCTGGCGACGGGACACCTTGGCGATGATCGCCGCAGCATCGTCCCCTGGCGCAATGCCTTCATAAACCTCGTGCTCGGCCGCCCTGCCCCGGGCCGCTTTGCGCGTCAGCCCTTCGGCCAGCATGATGCGGAACTCTTGATAGGAGTCGGCGCCGACCAGGCGCACGAAACGGCTGACGGAGGACTGGGAGACGCCGGCTTCTTCAGCCAACTCCTTGATGCTCATGGCCTTGGCATCGGCCGTCCTGTCGAGCACGAAATCGGCGATGCGCCTCAGGGTTGGATTGAGCCCGCCACGCAGAGCGTTGATGCGTCGCGTAATCTCCGTTTGCGGTCCCTGCACAGGTCACTCCCAAAACCGTTCGTCGGGCGCTCTGCTTAGCATCATTCGGAGCCCTCGCCTCTGAAAGTAACTTTCTTTCTTTGTATCTTGCAAGGAAATTTCCTTCTAGACACCCAGGTCCGCGGATGCTAGCGTTTCAGCCCATCGAACTTCCCCACGAAGTGGGAAGCGGCAAGAAATTATGAGGGAGAAAGCTCGTGAAAAGACTATATTCCTGCCTGGCTGCGGCAGCCTTTGCCTTGTCGGCCGCCACTTTCAGTGGCCAGAGCGCGGCTCAGGAGCATAAGAGGACGTACTACTACGCCTCCCAATTACAGGGTCACCCCTATCTTCTCGATTCTCTACTTGGCATGGACTATGCCGCCAAGAAATTCGGCGTGAACATCGTCACGCTCGGTCCGCAGAGCTGGGATCCTGTGGCCCATGCGGAAGCTGTGGAGCAGGCCATCGCCAAGAAACCGGACGGCATCGTAACCACGCTGTGGGAGCCCGGCGCCGTCCCGGCGATCAAGCGCGCCATGAGCCAGGGCATCCCGGTGGTGGTGATCGAGGCCGTAACGCCCGACAGCGGCGCGCTGACCTTCGTTGGCCTCGACAATTACGAAGCAGGCGTCGACACCGCCAAGGAGTTGATCAAGCGGTCCGGCAAGACAGGCAAGCTGGTGGTTTCCGGCAATTGGGGCGCCTCCAACACGGACGCCAAGTTCAAGGGCCTGATGGACTACCTCAAGGCCAATTCGCAATGGGAGCTACTCGGCCGGGTCGACGACAAGGCGACCACCGAGACGGCAATCGACGCCGCCAAGACCATGTTCAACACCTATAAGGACATGACAGCCGTCATCGGGCTCGATTCCTCGTCCGGAACCGGCATCTGCCTGGCAGCCGAAGAGCTCGACAAGGACATCAAGCCGCTCACCGTCATCGTGCATGACCGCGAGGCGCCCGTCCTTGAATGCGTTCAGAGCGGCGACATCGATGCCACGATCGTCAACAAGACGGCGTTGCAGGCCTACATGGCGATCCAATTGCTCGAAGCCTACAACGACGAGAAGGTCGGCCTCGCCACCGTGCCGATCTCCAGCGACAACAAGGCAGCCGGCGTCATCCCCTTCCCGCAATACATCTACATGGGAACGCAGGTGATCGATAAGGACAACATCCAATACTTCCTGGCTGCCAACATGCCGAAGTTCAAATAGGGCAACGTCTGGCGGGTTCCCGTTCCATCATCCACGGAACCCGCTCCACCAGGCGAAAGCTCCCTGCCCTTCGCCCGCCCGCTTCTTCGCGAAGACCGCTTCGGATCATCAAGTCAGGAATACCAGCCATGGCGGACATCGTCCTCTCGCTGAAGGATGTCACCAAGTCGTTCGGTGCGGTGAAGGCGCTCGGCGGCATCAGCTTTTCCGTGCGACGCGGCGAGATCCACACCCTGCTTGGCGAAAACGGGGCCGGCAAGAGCACCACGCTTAAGATCATCAAGGGGGACGTCACCCCCAGTACCGGCACGGTGGTGATCGATGGCGAGACCGTCACCGAATTCCTGCCCTCGAATGCCGCCAGATACGGCATTGCCATGGTGCACCAGGAACTCGCCGTCTTCGAGAACATGACGGTGGCCGAGAATGTCTTCGTCGACAGTCCGCCGCTGTGCGGCGGGCTCGTGGACGTCACGGAGATGAACCGGCGCACGGCTGAACTCCTGGCGATGTTCGAACTCGACATCGACCCGCGCACCCGCGTGCTGGAACTCACCCCCAGCCAGCGCCAGATCATCGAGATCCTGAGGGCCGTGAACGTCGAGCGCAAGATCGTCATCCTCGACGAGCCGACCTCCGGCCTCAATGCACATGATTCAGGCATCCTCCTGAACCTCCTCGCCAGGCTCCGGGCCAAGGGGCAGACGATCCTGTTCGTCTCCCACCGCCTCGGCGACGTCATGCGCATCTCGGACCGCATCACTGTCCTGCGTGACGGCATGGTGGTGGAGACGCTCGTCAACCAGGGGCTGCAGGAAAGCGACCTCGTCAGCCGCATGGTGGGGCGCAAGCTGGCGGAAGTCCATCACCGCGACCGCCCGGCCAAGGCGAGCCAGGAGCCGGTCGTCTTCAAGGTCGAGGGCGCAATACGGCAGGACGGTTTCGAGGACGTCTCGCTGTCGCTGCGCCGCGGCGAGATCGTCGGCGTCTACGGTCTTGAAGGCTCCGGTACGGCCGAGCTTTCTCGCTCCCTCTTCGGCCTCGATCCGCTCGAAGGCGGGCGGATGGAAATTTCGGGCAAGGCGATTGCCTCGCCCGAGCCGCGCCGCATGATGGCGGCAGGCGTGTCCTATCTCAACGCCAACCGCAAGGATGCGGGGCTCTTCATGCAGCGCAGCGTTGCCGACAATGTTTCGGCGCCGGTGCTCCACCGCTTCGCGCGCTTCGGCTTTCTCAGTGAGAAGGGCCTGGTGGCGCAAGCCGCCGAAGCAATCAAGCGCTTCGCCATCCGGGTCGCCGGCACCAATGTGCCGCCGCGGGAACTTTCCGGTGGCAATCAGCAGAAGGTGATGCTGAGCGCCTGCCTTTCCTGCGACCCCGCGATCATGATCGTCAACGAGCCCACCCGCGGCGTCGATGTCGGCGCCAAAGTGGACGTGTATCGCGCGCTGACCGGCCTGGCCGACGAGGGGCGCAGCCTGCTGGTGTTCTCGTCCGAGCTACCGGAGATCCTGCTTCTCGCCGACCGCATCCTGGTAATGCGCGCCCGCAAGGTTGCGGGCTGGCTCACAGGCGCGGCGATGACGGAAGAGCAGGTCATGGCCCTGGCTGCCGGGAACAAGTGAGGATCGGGATGAGCCAGCAAGAGACAGCCCCGCTTGCCGCCGCCGCACCCGCGGCCCCTGCCCGGCGCCGCACCCGTCTGGGAACGATACCCTTCCTGGTGATCACCGTTGCGCTCTGCGCCTTTCTGGCCATCACGCGCGAGAACTTCCTGACGGCGAGCAATCTTTATTCGCTGGCCTTCGCCGTCTCGATCGAAGCGCTGGTCGTGCTCGCCTTCACCTATGTCATGGTGCTGCGCGAGATCGATCTTTCCGTCGGGGCTGTCTACGCCCTTTCCGGCGTCCTGTCGGGCTATCTCCTGCTGCAGGGCGCCCCGTTGCCGCTTGCCATTGCGCTGGCCCTCGGCGCCGCCGTCATTGTCGGCCTGGTCAACGGCTTCCTGGTCGTGCGCTTTCGCATCAATTCGCTGATGCTGACCATCGGCACCATGCTGATCGTGCGCGGCATCGTCGGCGTGATGACCACGACGCTGCGCGGCAACATCTTCCCGCGCGAATTTCGCAGCCTGGCCCGTCAGGCGTTTCTCGGCATCAACCTCACCATCATCGCCATGGCCGTCCTGGTCGTCGCCGCCCTGCTCTTCCAATGGCGCAGCGTGCTGTTCCGGCAGATGTGCTATATCGGCGAAAATCTGCAATCGGCAGCGATCTACGGCATACGCACGGGCCGTATCAAGATGCTTGCCTTCGCGGTGTCGAGCCTGATGGCCGGCATTGCGGGCATCTACACAGCCTCACGCATCACCCATGCCGATTCCAACATGGGCGTCGGGCTCGAATTCAGCATGATCACCGCCGCGGTGCTTGGTGGCGCCAGCCTCTATGGCGGACGCGGCAATGCCGCCGCATCGGTGCTCGGCCTCTTCCTGCTCGCCGTGATCATGAACGGCATGGCGATGTACGACATCGAACCCGTCTTCCAGCAATTCGTTGTGGGAGCCTTGCTGATCGCCACCGTCGCGGTCGACACGCTCCTCAATCGTCATCGCGTCTGAGGGAGACAGTCATGGCTGCCCGTTCCACCCCCCCCAAGACGATGCCCTTCCTGAAGCGCTGGCGACTGGAGCAGGAGGCGATCACGCTGGCCGTGGTCACCGCGCTCGTGCTGCTGCTGGTGCTGGGCACACCGGCCTTCCTCAACGCCAACAATCTCGACTCCCTGCAGACCAGCATGGCACCGAACATGATCATCGCCATCGGCATGATGGTGCTGTTCATCACCGGCCTGTTCGATCTGTCGGTCGGGGCGGTCATGGGCCTGTCCGGCATCGTCACGGCCTATGCGCTGTCGGCAGGTTACGGCATGGCTGGGGCCATTGTCTGCGGCCTCGCGGTCGGCGCTCTGATCGGCCTTGCCAACGGCGTTCTGGTCGCGGTTTTCAAGATCAACCACCTCATCGCCACGCTCGGCATGATGTACATGGTTCGCGGGCTGGTCGAGGTCGTGCTGATCGGCACCGGCCTCGGCGGTTTCACCGAATTTCCAGCGGCCTTCGCCTTGCTCGGCAACGGCCAGGTTTTCGGGATCTACGGCATGTTCATCTTCGCTTTGGCACTGGTGATCACGGGCGAGTTCATCTTGCGCCGTACCGTGCTCGGGCGCAGGCTCTATTTCCTCGGCGGCAATCCCGAAGCGGCCGGCATGATCGGCATCAACACCACGCGTCTGCGCATTGGCGCCTTTGTCTTCTCCGGCTTCATGGCGTCGCTGGCCGGCGTGCTGGTCACCGCCCGCATCGGCATGGCGAACCGCTATCTCGGCATCGGGCTGGAGATGAACATTATCATCGCGTGCCTCGTGGGCGGCGGCAGCATTGCGGGCGGCAAGGGCTCGTTGATCGGCGCCATGCTGGGCGTCGGCTTCATCAGCCTGATGACGAATGCCTTCAATCTCTTCGAGGTGCCCTCCGAATGGCAAAGCTCGGTGATCGGGCTCGTCCTCGTGATCGTCGTGGTGATCGATGCCATCATGCTGCTGCGCAAGCAGCGCCTGTCGTGGGCAACCCTATTTGGCCTGCGATCGCTCCACGCCGGGCGATAACCACCATGTCGCCAACATCGTCGATGGCGCGATGGATACATCCGGCGATCGCATATGGGGCCACAAGCCTCATCGACCGGCTCGGTTCCTGCCTGTTTGCGGCAAGGTTTTCCGCCCTGCATCGACACGCGGGCAAGCCTAGGCAACGGTGAGGACACCCAGGAGCACGAGCAGAAACAGGATCAACGCGATCCCGATCAAGACCCGGGCTCCCGTCGCGGCCGCTCCCGCAAGCGCAGGCATTCCCAGCAGGCTCGCCGCCGCCGCGACGATCAGTAAAATGAGGATCCAGTGGAGCATGATAGCACCTCCTTGACATGGCGCTATCGAACCTCATGAGCGGACTTTTGTTCCCCCGTGAAGGAAACCGCACTTGCTTCCATGGGATGGGACATCCGTGCATATCGGATAGATTGAGTTCTCCGGCTCCCGGAAGACGGCTCCGACTTGCCTGCATACCTCGGTAGCCACGTCGTTTACGTCCTGGACGCGTCGACCTCGCAAATTCGAAAGTGGAACGATCACCCCCGTGCGAGGTTCTTGCATTGTTGCAACCGGGGATATTGATCATGGCTGATTTGCTTAGAATTCTCGCGGCGGCCGGCATCGCTTTGTCCGTCACAGCCTGCGCGAGCGACAATCCGGGCGATCGCGCCGCTGGCGGAGCGGTCATCGGCGGTGTTGGTGGCGCTGCGGTGGGTGCTGCCGTCTCCAACCGTCATCCTGGACGCGGTGCGCTGATTGGTGGCGCCATCGGTGCCGTGGGAGGTGCCGCCGTGGGCGCCGCGACGACGCCACCCAGTGGCGAGCGCGGATGCGCCCGGGTCGGCTATGACGACTATGGCAACCGCGTGTGCACGGCCTATTACTGATGCAGCGATCCGGAGCTGCCCGCAGTTCCGGATCTCGATGCGCGCGGCCCTCTTCGACGGCGCGCTGTGCATTCCCGCCTGGCCAAAATCGAAAGGCCTCGATCGCGAGGCACCCTTGGCTTCGTGCCGGCAGGCCGCCAGCCCTTGCTGGCGATCATGGTCATGCTTCGACGCCGCCGCCTTGTCTCCGCCTTGTCTTGGAACAGCTCGCGTCCTGCTGACGTTGAAAGGCGCAACATTTTGGGTCGCAGTGCATTGCTTCGACGTTTCTTGGCATTGATTTACAGGCGAGCGACGGCGCAGGCGGGTCCGCATGAGAGCCCGCATACCTCCTCGCATGCCCAAATGCCCGCGACCTTGGTCGGGTTCATCATTTGGGTGTCGGGCCGACATCAGATCTGGATCGCCCTATGCGCCGTTTTGCTTTTTATCGCGGATACCGTGCCGCTCGAGATCCAGCGGCGCCTGGTCAATTCTGCCGTGAAGGGCGGCGATCTCTACGGCGTGCTGATGCTGGCGATCATCTTTGCTGCACTGACGTTTCTGCAGGGCCTGATCAAGATAGGCCTCAATCTCTATCGCAATTGGATCGGCGAGTCGGCGGTGCGGTGGCTCCGCAACGAGATCTCGCATGTTGCGCAACGCCCTGACTCGGTGCTGCCCTCAGGCAAGGCCGGAGGCGTCGAAATCGCCATGGTCGTGGCCGAAGTCGATCCGATCGGTGGCTTCGTCGGCGCGAGCCTATCCGACCCGATCCTCCAGATCGGCATCTTGTTGTCGGTGTTTGGCTACCTCATCTATCTCCAGCCGCTGATGGCGCTCGTCGGCATCCTCGTCTTTCTGCCGCAATGTTTCCTGGTGCCGCTGATGCAGGGCGCTATAAACCGGCGGGTGGGAGCGCGCATCTGGGTGTTACGCAAAATCAGCGTGATGCTGGTCGACACGGCCGAGCGCGACGAAACGACCAATCATTCCCAATCCAGGCGCGTGGACCAGGTATTCCGCCTGAACATGAGCATCTTCAGGCTCAAATTCGTGCTCAACTTCGCGATGAACTGGCTCAACTCCCTGGGAACGGCAATCATTCTGGGTATTGGCGGCTACCTCGTCGTCCAGGGCCGGACGGAGATCGGGACCGTCGTCGCCTTCGTCTCCGGGCTCGCCAAGATCAACGATCCCTGGAGCGATCTCGTGAACTGGTATCGCGACTATCGCGTCATCCAGGCCCGCTATCGCCTGGTGGCCAGTGCGATGCGCAATGCCGACACGTAGGCTGAAGCTCGCGAGCCCCCCGGCTCCCTTAGCCCAGGCTTCCTGTCACAACCGCAAGATTGACGAACTCCATACTACTGCGCGAGCTCGTGCATCAGTCTAAGATAGTGCTCTGCATGCTGGTAGTAGTTTTCGGCGGCGATAGCATCGCCGGCCATAGCCTCGGCCTGAGCCAGTGTCAGATAACGCTCATAGCGGCCATGCGCTGTTTGGAGCTTGTTCGAGCTTTTGCCGGCCGTCTTCGGTTCTGAGCGTCGCGGTTCAGCTAAGGATTTATGATTTATTTGCTGTTTACTTGTTTTCATCTGTGTGCCGAGCCATCATCGATGGCTCTTTCATATTGTTCTGGCGAGTGGGATCAGCCGAGTTGGTCGGCAATGATCTTGCGCAGTTCCTCACGGCTGAGGCCGCATGGTTCGGGTTGCCAGATCGAGCCGTGTGCCGAACGCGTTACCGGAACCGTGGTCGTGACGACGCGGGATTGCTCCCCCACTTTGGAGGGCTGGTTGACAGTGTTTTTCATGAGTTCCTCTGACGCAGCAACACGTCGTCGTGCGTCACTTGTGTAAAAATTGCTGGGTGCAGGTCACACGAAACGGCATACGGCAAAGGCCGCAGTCAAACCCGTCGTGATGTTTGAAAACTTCGGCGTCTCAAACGACACCGGATCCAAGCTGACCTTAACCAACGTTGTATCTATAGAGGGAAAATGTGGCTTTTTTTAAAGGCCCGCTCACCATGACGTAAAAGTAATAAACCACATCACGATAGAGGTCTATTATTTAGTATCCAAAGTACTCAAACACAATGATCCCATGAGCCAGAATCTGGATTTTTATATCTCCTCCAACATCGTGGCTTATAAATGCCTCACAGAAGCGAAGACCTACCTTAAAGAGAATGGCAGACATCATCTGGTTGCCGTCGCTGCCGAACGGGTGCCAAACCAGAGACGCTTGGGGTGAAATCGGGCGATTTGGCAACGCCCATCCATCGTTTACGGGGTGACGGCTTCCGAGACATCGGTGAGTTTGCTCATTCGCCCCTCGCCGGAACCATCATCCCCTCCTGGTGTTTCTCCCAAGGAGGTAACAGATGGCACCGACAATGTTCACCCGACCGATCGATATCGACGGCATTACCATCGGCGATGCCGATGCGGCCGCGGACTACCTGCTCAACAATTGGCCCGCTGACAGTGGCGAGCGCTATGACTTCGCCAAGCGCGTCTGCCTTGAAGCGATCGAGGGCAAGCGCGATCCCGAAGACGCCAGGGCGGCCTTCCTGCTCGCCGCGGAGGAAGCTGGGGTGATCCTCACATGACGAAGCCCGCCCGTCGGAACGAAATGCCCCCGCTGCAGTTCAGGTAGGCGGAGGATTGAAATGTACAACCGCGCTTGGCAGCGCCCGGTCGAACTCCAGACCTATATCGGAGACTACCGCATTGTCGGCTCGACAGACGAAGCCGTCATCTTCCTGCTGAAACACTGGCCCATCGACTCCGACGGGAAACCGGCGGCGGGACGTCAGGGCTTCCTGGATGCTCTTGAAGGAGCAGAATCCGTCGATGTTGCCCGAGCCGTGTTCATTGAGGCCTGTATTGAACTTGAAATGCATGTCGCCGGATGACGAGCGAACAGAAACCGAGTCCGCACCTGCAGGAACCAGATCGCCCCGCCGATGTTTGGTTCAAGGAGGTGCGCCATGAACATCGGTATCTGGAGTAGCCCTGTGAGGTTCGAGACCACTGTCGGACAGTTTCGGATCATTGCGTCGAGCGAAGAAGCTTCCGACTTCCTGCAGAACCATTGGCCGACCGAAGCCGGAGACAAGCATCTCCTTGCCAGGCGAGCCTGTCTCGATGCCCTGGCCGGATCAATCCCGGCCGATCTCGCCCGGAAGGCATTTATCGAAGCCTGTGACGAATCCGGCATGCAAGTCATGCACTGAAGGAGAGCACAATGCCTGATCCGAAGGAGCCGAAGCCAGCCACCCCATCCCCGACGGAGAGCCCGCCGCCCATGCCGGAGCCAAATCCGCCGCCCCCGAACGAGATACCGATTGTGCCACCGCCACCAGGGAATACACCGATCGCGCCGGACGTCCCGAACCCGCCCGAGATGCCCCCTCTGGTTGATCCAAAACAGGTGTGACCTGAAGGCGCTTTTGCCAGCGCCAGCCAAATAAGTTCGGACACGACCTACTTTCGTGCTAGGGTGCCGCCTATGGTACGACGCTATAATCTTCGTAAGGAAGACGACGGCAAGTGGACCGTGTTCGATATCTTCACGGGCTTGGCGGCAGTAATCGACGACTTCGAAGTGATAGGTTTCGAGGTAGACGAGGCTGGAGATCTTCTCGAAAAGCTCAACACAGCTGATGTGGAGCGTCGGCGGCAAGCCGGCATGCTGTAACTTCATGCAATATATCGTAACCATCAGCCTGTTTCCGGGCCGATGGGCGAGAGGAATATTATGGACACCCTGCCTTGGAGTCGACCGGTCCAATTTGAGATCGATGCCGGCCAATACCGCATTCTCGTCTCGACCGAAGAGGCATCGCATTTTCTGCTGAACGACTGGCCCACAATAAGGGGACCGCGGCTCATCGACGCTCGGCGCGTTTGCCTCGATGTCATGGCAGGCATGGACGAACCCGATAATGCCAGAACGGCTTTCGTCGCGGCCTGCAAGGAAGCCGACATGCGCGTGATGCCGTGAAGGAGATTGGGATGCCCGCTTCGAAGCGCCGAAAACCATTCGACGGCCCATTCCGCGGGGCCCGGAAGAAGGGGTCCGGCGTCGAGAAGACGCCACCGGACGAAACACCGCTCGTGCCACCGAAGGTCGACTACCCTGCACAGGCCGATGATAGACCTTTCCTGGAGCCTCACCCACGGTCTGCCAAGAGGAGGAAGGGTGGAGTTGACCGGATGCATGTCCTTTGACGGCAGCTTGGTGCGCTGGAGACAATCTGTCGTGCTCAACGCCATTTTCAGAAGGCTGCAGGCGGCTTTTGCGGAACCGCCCGGCACATTGAGGATGACCGGCAATGCAAGGCCCGATACATTCCTCGCCAAAGAGTGACGTCGCCTGGATAAAAACCTAGGACGGTGTCCTGAGCGGCCCGGCCGCCGAGGTCGCTGTGATCAACATTGGCCGGGCCGCCTCGACCGATCTCACCATCAGCCGAACGAAACGCCGAATGCTTTCGGGTGGATCGTTTCGCGCCCACCAAACATGTTTCCAGGTCCTTTGTTCCGCAATTCGTGCGGCGGCCCGGCATAGCTTTCTCTGGCAGGGAACGCTGGCCGGGCCGCCTCGTCAGCAACATCCCATTGCTGAAGCGCGAAGCACGCCGTGGTACTGTCGCGGGGAGAGAACAGCAAAACCCGCAGATAGGTTCCGTCTCGACCCGATTTCACCCAAGCACCTGAAATCGTGTTCCGAATGCAGGCGAGAAAATTGCCAGGGACTATTTCAACGAGCGATCCTCTCGCTCAATCGATCAAGTCCGTCTTTGGCTCCGAGCTCAAGGGCCGAACCGGCTTTCATCTTGCAGCATGATTGCTGCAGGAGCCGCAAGTCTCAGGCCAGGGGCATTATCGATCGAACGGCCCATGCCCCTTTGTAATCGAGACCTTCATTCTCATCCAAAGTCGCCGCAACGGGTGTCAGCACCAACTGAGTGTTGGCGATGGCAACCACCACGTCGTCGGAAGTATGAGCGAGAACACGGCCGATCAGCGGTTCTCCTACCCCCGGCACAAGGGTGATCGGAGCGCCTTCATAAAAATCCGGTTGGCTATGGCCGGGGGCGGCAGAGAACGTGACGAGACTTCCCACCGTAAGGGGGTCGGGAATTTCGGAGACCATGGGTGCGATCCTTCCGGGCGCCATGAACAATCTTCAAGCGATGTGACGAGCCTGCATGGCTACCGCTGCGTCGCGCTCAGTCTCCACTCTCAAATTCAGCACGCGCGGCTAGCGCGTCGAAGTGTTCGGCTTCGAAGATCTGAGGTATTTTGCCGGGATCCCGAATTGCCGAAAAATCCGTGAGCGGGTCTGGATGGGCCTTGGCCTGCCGATACCGCATCACGGCCTCCTTCAAGCTGATATCATGGCCTTCGAAACTGACGGTCTCTTCGGGATCGTAATCGAACATTGAGGTCATCGCCCCTACTCCCTCCAATCCTCCAACCCACGAACGGCTCGAAAGATCCGGCAGTGACCATAGCCAGTTCGTCGCGGCACCATTGCTCGATGACGGCTTCTTGATTTCGCGTGGGGTGAGACAGGGCTTCACCTCACCGCCGGCATGGGCGATCCTAAGCCGCGCGAAACTTTCGGCGTCGTCGCTGGTTCGACAAAACGACTCGATCGGGAATGTTCCATGTCAAAAACTGATTGTCCGCCACCGCGGGCGACCTACCGTTTACAGTTGAATTCCCGCTTCAATTTCGCGGCGGTCGAAGCAATAGCCCCCTATCTCGCCCAATTGGGAGTGAGCCACGTCTATGCCTCCCCTTTCTTGAAAGCGAGGCCGGGCAGCAGCCATGGCTATGATATCGTCGACCATTCCACCCTCAATCCCGAACTCGGTTCGAAAGAAGATTTCGACCACATGACGCAGGTGCTACGCGCCCAAGGGCTGGGTCTCATCCTCGATTTCGTCCCGAACCATATGGGTGTGAACGGCGCCGACAATCCGTACTGGCTCGATGTGCTCGAATGGGGGCAGGGCTCGGCCTACGCCGGCTGGTTCGACATCGACTGGCAGCCGGAGCCTTCGCATCTCAAGGGCAAGGTGCTGATCCCCGTCCTCGGCGACCAGTACGGCGCAGTGCTTGCCGGTGGCGGGCTGGAGCTACGCTTGGATGCCGCCGCCGGGGAGATCGCCGTTTGGGCTCATGGCGCCCACAAGCTTCCCATCCATCCGGGACATTATGGCCGCATCCTTGGGAGCGATCATGCCGAGCTCGATAAACTGAGCGATGCCTTCTCCCATCTCGAAGGGTTCCATCCGCATGAACTGCGCAGGGCCGCGCAACTCAAGGCCGATCTTGCCGGCCTGGTTGCGGGAGATTCCAAAGTGGCGGAGGCCGTGGCCGAGCGTCTGCGGCATTTCGCCGGCATCGCCGGAGAGCTGGAGAGCTGGCGGCCACTCGACCGACTGATTGCCGACCAGCATTGGCGCGTGGCCTATTTCCGGGTGGCGGCCGACGACATCAATTATCGCCGCTTCTTCAATATCAGCGATCTTGCCGGACTGCGCATCGAGCATGAGGAATTGTTCGACCACACCCATCGTCTGGTCTTCGAGTTGATCGCCAAGGGCGTGCTCGATGGGCTGCGCATCGACCACATCGACGGGTTGCTGGATCCCAAGACCTACTGCCGGCGCCTGCGCGAAAAAGCGCCGCGGCCAATCTATCTGGTGGTCGAGAAGATCCTCGGAGCGGGCGAGGAACTGCGCGAAGATTGGCATGCCGACGGCACCACCGGCTACGAATTCGCCAACCTTCTCACCAATCTATTGGTCGACCCGAACGGCCAGGCGCGGCTCGACGAACTCTATCACCGCTTCGGCGGTGAGAGGCGCAGCTTCAAAGCCATCAGCCGCGAGTGCAAGCTGGCCATCATGGAAGACGAGATGGCCGGCGAACTCGGCGGGCTTGCGCGCGAGGCAGCCCGCATCGCTCGCTCCAATCCACGCACCGCCGATTTCACCCGCAATGTCCTGCAGCGTGCGCTCAGAGAAATCGTCGCCGGGTTTCGGGTCTATCGGACCTATGTCGACATGGACGGCGCCAGCCCTGCCGACCTGCAGGAACTCGAAAGTGCCTTCACCCATGCACGGCGCTCCGGGGCTGGCATAGACCGCTCGGTATTCGACTTCCTGTTCTCGCTGCTCAGCACCCAGGCGGTTGCAAGGCCCGGAAGCGGTTTCAGCCGGCAGGACGTGATGCGTTTTGCCATGCGGTTCCAGCAATATACCGGGCCGATCATGGCCAAGGGTGTCGAGGACACCGCCTTCTATCGCTATAACCGGTTCATTGCCGCCAACGAAGTCGGGGGCCATCCCGATCATCTCGGCGCCAGCGTCAACGCCTTCCATGCCGCCAATCTCGCTCGCCGCCCGGGCGCCATGCTCGCGACTTCGACGCATGATACCAAGCGCGGCGAGGACTGCCGGGCTCGCCTTGCCGTTCTCAGTGAAATTGCCTCGGATTTCGCCGAAGCCAGTACCCGTTGGCGTGCCATGCTCGGCGGCGGCGAGGCCGAGCCTGATGGCAACGACATCTTCCTGTTCTTCCAATTGCTCGGCGGCGCCTGGCCTACAGGCCTGCTCCCTGAAGACATGAGCCAGCTCGAACGTTTCCAGGAGCGCATCCAAGCTGCCATGCTGAAATCGGTGCGCGAGGCCAAGGTTCACACGAATTGGGCCGCACCTGACGAAGCCTATGAAAAGGCCCTGCACGACTACATTGCCGCCGCTTTCGCAAACCAGGATTTTCTTGCCGACTTCATCGCCTTCGAAAAGCGCGTCATCGAGCTCGGTGCCTCCAATAGTTTCGTGCAAACCGTATTGAAGTTCACCGTGCCCGGCGTGCCCGATATCTACCAGGGTGCCGAAGCCTTCGATCTCAGCATGGTCGATCCTGATAATCGCCGTCCCGTCGACTGGGACTGGCTCACCAGGCGCCTGAAGGACATCGGGCCGATCGCACGGGACGATCTTCTCGACGGCAGTGCCAAATTGGCGACCACCGCCAACCTGCTTGACCTGCGCCGCCGACATGAAGCCTTGTTCACACAAGGTGACTATCGGCCCATCGCGATGGCAAACGATCGCTTCATTGCCTTCTCGCGGCAGCATGGCGATTGTGCCTTCGTCGTCGTGGCAGCCCGGTTCCCATGCCGCGGTCCCATCGATGGCTTTCTACCCCTCGCCCATCATTACCCCGTCTATGGCGAAATACTCTCCGGACGCCAGATCACACCTGGAAAGGAAGGCATCGACCTTGCGATGCTCCTGGCAGAGTTGCCCGCCGCCGTACTGGTAGCGCAGACGCCACCGGCAGTTCGGCAATCGCAGCCATGACCATGCCGTCGAACCGCTACGAACCACGCTTCGGCCCTGTCCTGCGCAACGGCAGGGTGTTGTTTCGCCTCTGGGCACCAAAGCAACGCCGGGTCGGCCTGCAATTGGAGCAGAGAGCCTATTCGATGCAAAGCCACGGCGGCTGGCATAGCCTGTCGGTGGCCGCCGACTTTGGTGCCCGATATCGCTTTGTGCTGGAGGACGGCGTGATGGTGCCGGATCCGGCGAGCCGCTTCCAACCCGAGGACATTCATGGCCCGAGCGAACTGATCGACCCCGCGGCCTATCGCTGGCGCAATTCGGGTTGGCGGGGACGTGCCTGGCATGAAACGGTGCTTTATGAACTTCATATCGGCACCTTCACGCCGGAAGGCACTTTTTCCAGCGCCGCCAAACGGTTGGGCTATCTCAAGGAACTGGGGGTGACCGCCATCCAGCTCATGCCGGTGGCCGATTTCCCGGGGCGACGCAACTGGGGCTATGACGGCGTCCTTCCCTTCGCGCCGGATGCGGCCTATGGCCGGCCGGAGCAACTGAAGGCCTTCATCGATGAGGCCCATGGCCTCGGCCTCTCTGTGCTGCTCGACGTCGTCTACAATCACTACGGCGCCGAGGGTAACTATCTGCCGCTCTATGCTCCCATCTTTACCGAGCGCCACCGGACGCCGTGGGGGCCGGCCATCAATTATGATGACGAAGGATCTACAGAGATCCGGGCCTTCACCATCGAGAACGTGCTCTATTGGCTGGAGGAGTTCCACCTGGACGGATTGCGTTTCGATGCCGTGCACGAAATACGCGATGCTGGGGCATTCCACCTCCTTGCCGAAATTCGTGCCGCGGTCGGCTCCGCCATAGGCAATCGGCCTGTTCATCTCGTGTTGGAAAACGAAGAGAACAGCGCCGAATGGCTCGATCGGCCAAGAGGCGGAACACCCGCTTTCACCGCGCAGTGGAACGATGATGTCCATCACGGCTTGCATGTGGCCGTGACCGGCGAGGATGCAGGCTATTATGCGGACTATGCCCGCCGGCCCGAACTGCTGGGCCGCGCATTGGCGCAGGGCTTTGCCTTCCAGGGCGAGACGATGGCCTATCGCGGCAGCAGCCGTGGGCAGCCATCGGCCCATTTGCCGCCGGACGCTTTCGTCTCTTTCCTGCAGAATCACGATCAGATCGGCAATCGCGCCTTTGGCGGTCGCATCCATCACCATCATCCGCTCGGGGCCGTCAAGGCTGCTGCGGCAGCCTATCTCCTGGCACCGCAGATCCCCATGCTGTTCCAGGGCGAGGAGTGGGCCGCGTCCACGCCGTTTACCTTCTTCTGCGATGTCGAGGGCGAACTGGCCGACGCCGTGCGCAAGGGACGGCGCGACGAATTCTCGCGATTTCCCGAATACGCCGACCCGCAGGTGCGCGAAACGATTCCCGATCCGGTCAGCGAGCAGACCTTCCGTTCCGCCAAATTGCTTTGGCCGGAACGCAAGGTTACCCCGCATGCCGACATGCTTGGCTGGTACCGGCGGATCTTGTCGGTTCGCGCCGCGAGGATCGTGCCACTCATACCGACCCTCCCGCAGGCCGGACGCTACCGCGTCGGGGAGAATGGGATCGTCGATGTTCTTTGGCAGAGCACGAACGAAACGATGCTCCGCGTCGTTCTTAATCTCGGCGACATGCCCAAACGGATGCAGGAGGCCATCAAAGGGCAACCCATCTGGATCGAGGGTCACTGGAAAGGCGCAACTCTCGGCGCCTGGACCACGATTTGGACGATTGAAACGCCGAATGAACCTGCCTGAACGTGATTGTACTGTGGGAAGGCTGGGCGCCTCCAAGACAACCGACTGCGCTCGACACCAGCGATTAGTGGGTGAAGGAGCAGAAATTCCTGCTCCTTTTCTCTTTGTACTGCGTAAGGCTGAGCTGAGGCTGGGCTCACCCTTCCATCATGTGCCCGCATAAGGGCCTTTGAGCCCCAGCCTATCCACAAGTGCGGCATAGCGGTTGGTGTGCTGCACGAGCGATGCGCCGTAGCGTTCGATCAGCGCCGCACGCCGTTGCGGGTCTGTCGTCGCACAAAGAGCTCCCCAGATAGCGGCAAGCGCCTCGGAGGCTGCCCTGGTCTGGGCAAGCACCTCCTCATCGCCGACAGCTCGCGCAATGTCGCCCGCACTCACCGCGCCAATGCCAGGCACTGTCCGAGCACCGGCATTGCTGTAGCCCGGTGGCAGATCACCTTTCAGATTGGTGACGACGCCATAATGAATGACGTCGAAGATCTGATCGATCGCCTGCCTGGCGCCCTCGACCCGCGAAGGATGGTCGGTGTCGGCGGCAGCATGCGGCAGGAGCTCAAGCTTGCCGGGGTGGCGCCTTTCCAGCTTGCGATAGGGCACCATCGGGCCGGACAGCGTACCATCAACCGCGTCGCGGAAAAGATCGGCGTCGATACAGGCATAGGAAACCTTGCCCTTTTCCAGCGCCGCGTCGAGGGCCTCGGCATCAATGACCTCACCGCGGTCGTAGTTGATGAGCACAGCGCCGTCGGCAAGGCGATCGAGAATATCAAAGCCGACCAGCGACTGGTTGGCGAAGCGCCCGCTCTCGGCATCGAGCGGGCCGAGGCCCGTA
Source organism: Labrys sp. KB_33_2 (assembly GCF_052114505.1). Classification (NCBI taxonomy): domain Bacteria; kingdom Pseudomonadati; phylum Pseudomonadota; class Alphaproteobacteria; order Hyphomicrobiales; family Xanthobacteraceae; genus Labrys; species Labrys sp. KB_33_2. Next base: position 26,912 of record NZ_JBFREW010000023.1, read on the forward strand.
TGCACGGTGAGAACATGGGCCCCCTCGGCCGCCGCCTCGGCGGTCGGAGCGTATTCGAAGCCTTCCGACTCGATCCACTCCTTGTGGCGCGCACGGGCGTGGATGGCGACCCGCATGCCGAAGGCGCTGGCGAGCTTGGCGAGCTCGCGGCCGATATTGCCATAGCCGATGACCGCAACACGGCGGCCTTCGAGTTTTTCGGTCGGGAAGTCGCGCAGATGCTTGCCGGTATCGAATTCGCCGGCAACGACGCGCCGGTGCAATTCGTCGACCTTCAGGTCGGGCGCAACCTTGAGCAGCGCCTTGAAAGCCATCTGGGCCGTCGCACGGCTGTTGAAGCTCGGCGTGTTCATCAGGGGCGCTTCGCCGCCGATGCCGCTGCCGCCACCCCAGGAGGCCGATCCCATATTGCCGGTGCCGGCGCCGATGCGCACGCCGCCAAGCGGGAAGACTGAACCCTTGGGCAGGAACGTCGCCGCGGCAATCACGGCGTCATACTGGCCCTTGTCGGTCTGCGGCAGGATCTCCGCCTCGGTGCTGAGGTCGGGCTGGTAGAAGAAGTGGATGCGTCCTTTCTCCAGCGCCCCCTCGTCTAGGATCGGTCCGAGATGAAAGACACCGCCCTTGGCTTCGATGTGGCGGCGGACTTCCTGGTGATCGGGTTCCCCCTTACCGTTGAAGCGCATGCCGACGAGATCGGCCACCAATACCTTGTAGGCGCGATTTGAATCGTCGCGACGCACGCGCTCGCCGCCGGCGCCGGCGCCGGCGCTCACCGGGAAGGTCTCGCCGAGCTTGGCGAGTTCCTCCTCCAGCACCAAGATCTTGGCGCGCAGATAGGCGTATTCGAGATTGTCGAGCAGGGCGTCGATGTCCTCCGGCGGCCTGATGCCGCCGATCCAGGCACGGTAATCGCCAGGCGTGCCCGGGAAGGCGTTGACATAGCGGGCGACGTCGAGGCCGCGCTCATGCTCACCATTGGGATGGGTGATGCCTTCATAGGCCAGAACCTGCTTGGAGCGCGCGATGATGCGGGCGTGGATGGCGGGGTCGGTGATGTCGGCATCCTTGATGCGCAGCAGCGTCACCGCCGCGCCGCGCCGCTCGGGCTCGGCGACGCCGAGTTCGAACAGGGGGTGTTTGGCCACCCAATCATTCACGGCGGCGCGGTTGCGCACCGAGCGCTTATAGAGATCCTGCACCGACCCGAGGCGCTTTTCTGAACGCAGCAGGCCGAAGGTGGTCTCGGCGAAGGCAAGGGTGGAATAGGTGTTGATTACGCCGCCCAGCATCTTGTCCTGCGCCGGATCGTAGATCGGCCCGACATTGACGGTCCGCTCGCCGGTGAGCGGGCGCTTGGGATCGACAGGCGCCACGATCTTGAGTTGGCGCGGGATCGCCCAGGATGGCGACTTCTGGTTCTTCTCGACGAGGTCCAGCGCCTGCGGCGTGAACGAGACGACAAAATAGCCGGAAATACCGCCGATCGCCTTCTGGAACGGCATGAACATGCAGCATTTATCGATGACGTTCTTCACCGCTTCCTCGCCCCAGGGCATGGCCCCGAGCATGGAGGTGGCGTCGAGCACGGCATGGTGTTCGGCCGGATTGCGGTTGAGCCATTCGATCAGGTTGGCGATGTCCTGGGCAGTATAGGTCGTGGCGCCCGTGGTCTCATGACCGACGCCGATGAAGAGCTTGGCGCCCATCTTCTCCAGGGCATCGGCACTGGGAATGGCGCCTTCCTGCTCGGCGAAATAAATGCGGCTTTCATCGCCATTGCGGGCATGGCGGTGCATCTCGATGAGCTGCGCCCCCCAGGACTGCCGGAAAAAGCCGCCTCCTTTGGCGGCTTCCGATTCCGGTCGGAGCGTGTCGACATAGACATGCTGGCTGGGATCGTTGGCGGTTACCAGATGAAGGGCACAGACCGTGAAACCACTATGGCCGCCGCCGAGCCCGACAGCCATCTTGTTGGCCTTGGGAAACTCGAAATAACGATGAATCTCCCGCATCATGTCAGTGAGGAATTTGTCGGCGGGATAGCCCCGATGCATGCTCCGTCCGACTTCGGCGGTGGTGAAGGGACCCAGATCCGCGCCGTGGTCATCGAGCTTGCGATAGTTCCTCTCGAGCCAGTTGTCGAATTCGAAGCGCAGGAGGCGCGCATCGACCTCGTCCAGCGTGCCGTCAGTGATCGGCCCGACGCCGAAGAAGGGATTGGAAGTACGCGCCGGCGGCCCGGAACGCGTCAGTTCGAGAGTCTTGTCGCGCTGTGCCTTCAACGTCTGGGCATTCGCCATCGGTCGGCGTCTCCTATTTGGGTGAAAGAGGCTCTTGTTGCCCGATAATAGCCGGCGCTTGCTGCCGCAAATATCGCGAGGCCGACTCAACATTCGCCTTGTTGCGCATTTCCGCGTGCATCTGGCGGCCAGGCCAATCCGACCGGATCGCCATGATGACAGTGAGGCAGACCGGGAGGCATTCAAGCCCTCCAGCCCGAAGCCCGATGCGAACCTTCTCCCCTCCCCCATAGGGCTTGCGCACGGCCCGGCGGATATCCTTGATCACCGCCTCGGCAGGTAGCTTTCCATTCCGGTTTTTTGTCTCATTGGTGTTGACGCCACACAGTCAGTCCGCCCGCGTTGGGACTACGAGCTGCTCCCTGTATTCGGCCGGCCCGACCTGAACGTCCTTCAGGAAAGCCCGCCGCATGTTCTCCACGTCCGAGAACCCACATTGAACGGCAATGGAGGAGATGCTGTTGCTCGTCTTTTCCAACAGGCTCCTTGCCACCTCGATGCGCATGCGGCGGATCGTCTTGGCGGGGGTGTCTCCAACGGCCTCCTTATATTGACGGGCAAATGTCCTCGGACTCATGCCCATCCAGTCGGCGAGCACCTCGATATCAAGCCGGCGCGATAGATTTGTCATGACCCATTCATGAAGGGCGCCGAAGCGGCTGCCGATGTCTCGGCTCTGTGCGGCCAGCGGAATGCTGATTTGCGCCTGGCCTCCCGGCCGGTGCATGAAGACCAGCAGGGTTCGGGCCACGTCCAGGGCAAGAGCCCTGCCATGATCCTCCTCGATCATTGCCAGAGCCATGTCGATCCCCGACGTCATGCCGGCGGAGGTCCAGACATTGCCGCGCCGCGCATATAGACAGTTCGATAATACCGTCATGGAAGAGAAACGCTTTGTCATCGACGCATGCCATCGCCAGTGCATCACGACGTCGGCACCATCTAAAAGGCCGGCCTCAGCCAATAGAAATGTACCCATAGACAAGGATCCGATACGTCTAATCCTCGTCTTTGTTTCTTTCAACCATCCTATCAGCGCAGCTTCACCCGTGTAATTCAAAAATTTATATGAACTAATAACCAAAAGTGTATCTATTTTTTCCGCACTTAAATCAAATATACAATTTGAATCCAACTTTATACCGCTATCGAGCGGAATTACTCCACCATATGGTGAAGCGACAGTAATTTGATATGCCCTATCCTTGTACCTCAAACCAACTTCGTGAAAAGCCTGTATCGGGCCAGCGGCATCAAGTGTAATCGCGTTCTCTGTGATCAGGATTACGACTTCTCTCGGAGAATTTGATGTGGTCGTGGCAGAAAATGAGGTCAATTTGTCCTCCACAAATCTGCGAGAGCACACCTAATCTCTATCTTGTCCCGATGATGTAAATGGACGCTCCCCCAGAAATAGTGGATATCACCCCTTAGGTATCTAAATCGTCTATGACCGTCATCCGGAGGGTATTTGCCATGAACGGAGAGGCACTGGTCGCGTTCGTCATTTTTCTGTTTCCACTCGCCTACAGCCCAGGACCGGGCAACACCTTCTTCGCAACGCTCGGAGCCACCGGCGGCTTTCGGGCAGCAGTGCCGGCCCTTGTGGGCTATCACGTCGCCACATTCATCGTGACGTTGCTGATCGGGCTCGGGGTGGGGCTGACCCTCCTGTCGGAGCCCCATGTGGCAAAAATCCTGAATATAGCCGGAGCACTCTATGTGTTGTGGCTGGGCATCAAGTTTGCTCAGGCAGCTTTCGCCACCCCTCAAAGCGAACTGGACGCGACGACGGAGGGGCGCGCAAGCTTTCTGGATGGAGCCGTAATACTTCTTCTAAATCCAAAGGCTTACTTAATAATAGGCCTCATATTTACTCAATTCATGGGAAATTATGACGACAAAGTAGGTCACGTTTTTAGCATAGCCACAATATTTACTGTCAACAATCTGATTGCCTTTGCCGTGTGGACTCTGGCTGGAGCCGCCATCGCACGCCTGTTTAGCGGAGGAACGTCGGGTCGAGGTGTCAACATCTTCTTCTCGGTCTGCTTGATCGGCGTAGCGATATGGATGTTCCTGCCCGTGCTCCACACCTAACTGGTGGCGCCAGCCACCGTCCCAAACAGAGGTGGGCACCATGCATATCAGGACGGAACGAGCTGACGGTTGGACTGACGAATATGGCGGCGCCTTTCGCCGGCTCTATCCCTGGAAGGGCGTGACGGTGCCGCCCTGGGGTGGAGCCGTCATGAAGGTCATGCCGGGTCAGCAATCGATTCCACATGATCACGATGAAGAAGAAACATTCATCTTCATTTCGGGAAGCGGCACGATAACGGTGGACGGCGAAACCAGCCCTGTAGCCAGCGGTGACGTCGTCTATCTGCCCCGCTTCTCACGGCACTTCGTCGACAATACCTCCCGGGACGAGGAGCTTGCATTTCTCTGCGTCTGGTGGGGCGCTCCGGAAGCAGATGCGAAGGGAGCCTGACCCGATGTCCCGCACCTTTATCGTAACGGCCACGCCCCCCACACCGAACGGTGACTTTCACGTCGGGCATCTTTCGGGGCCCTATCTCGGCGCCGACATCTTCTCGCGCTATCAGCGTATGCGCGGCAATCAAGTCCGCTATGTCTGCTCGGCCGATCGCAACCAGAGCTATGTCGTGACCACGGCCGAACGCCTGGGCAAGAATCCCGATCGCATGGCCACCACCTGCCATGGCGAAATGCGCCAGACGCTGGAAGCCGCCGACATCCGCATGGATGCGTTCAACATGGTGGACGATGACCACGTTGCCTTCGTCCAATCCTTCCTCGCAAAGGTGGAGGCCAATGGTCACGCCGTGCGCAAACCATGGCGTTTCCCCTATTCGGTGTCAGAGGATCGCTATCTGTTCGAATCCTTTGTTTCCGGCCATTGTCCGGTCTGCTGGTCGCCGACAGCGGGTGCTATCTGCGAGGCTTGCGGCCATCCCAACGATACGCGCACTCTCGAACTGGTTTCCTCCAGCCGCTCGGCCGGCGACATCGACTATCGCGAGGTCGAGATCGCCGTCCTGGAGCTCGAACGTTTCCGCAGCCAGTTCACGGCCTTCTACGAAAGCAAGCGCGGCATCTGGCGACCCCATGTCGTCGAATTTGCCTTCGAGATGCTGTCCAAGCCGCTACCGGACTACCCTCTCACCTATCCGTCCGACTGGGGCATCCCCGCCCCCTTCGCCGGCCTCGAAGGCCAGGTCCTGAATGTCTGGGCGGAAATGCTGCCAGGCCTGATCAATTCCACGCGGATCGCGGACGGCGAAAAGTCGACCGGCGACGGTGGAAGGACCGGCCTTTGGAGCCTTGGCCGGCAGGCCGAGCTCGTCGAGTTCCTCGGCTATGACAACAGCTTCTTCTTCACCTTCGTGCATCCGGCCCTGGCCTGGGCCCATGGTGATTGCAGGATCGTCGACACCATTCTCACCAATGAATTCTTCGAACTCGAGAACTTCAAGTTCTCGACATCGAAGGGACACCTGATCTGGGGACGCGATCTTCTGCGCGAACGGGACGTCAACGCCGTCCGGTTCTATCTTGCCCTGGCAAATCCCGAATATCAGAAGATGAACTTCACGCAAGGCGCCATGGACGAACTGGTCGAGGTTCGCCTGTCCCGGCCTTATAAGGAAGCGGCCAGCGGCATCCTCGAGGCGGCCGCGGCACTCGGGTTATCGGGCCAGCGCTGGCGTATCGACGAGCGGACCGCGGGGCGTCTTGGCGGCGTGCTTGCTCGCTTCGCCCGTTTCCACGAAATCGAAACCTTCAGCCCCCAGCGTATTGCCGAGCATCTGAGCCAACTGCTGGTGCGCATTGCTGCCGGCAGCCGGCATGCCCTTTCGCCCCGCCTCGCCAGGGCCGAGGCGATCGAGGAAGTTCGCTACCTGGCGGCGCTTTTCCAACTGGTCCTGCCGCTCATAACCCGCCCCTTGATGCCCGCCTTCAGCGATCGCCTCAGCCAGGCTTTCGCGAAAGGTGCCACCGACGCCTGGCCAGCCAGCCTGGCTGGCCAGGAGTGTCAGATCGAGGCTGCGACCTATGGCCAGGCGCTCGCTGCCGCCTGGTTCGACCGGGAACCCGCCCTGAGGAGAGCATCGTGAAGCCTCCCGTCATCGACATCATCGGCATTGGCTTCGGCCCGGCCAATCTCGCCCTCGCCGTTGCCCTCGACGACGCCGGCTTTTCCGGGTCCCTCCACTTCATCGAGGCCCGGCCCGCATTTGCCTGGCAGCCCACCATGCTGCTTCGCGGCAGCGACATCCAGCATAACCCGCTGCGAGACCTGATCACCCCCGTCAATCCCAGGAGCCGCTACGGCTTCGTGAATTACCTGCATCAGTCGGGGCGTTTCTTCGACTATCTCAATCTCGGCAGCGCCTATCCGCTACGCCGTGAATTTGCGCATTATGTCGAATGGGTGTCCGGGCACTTCTCGCATCTGGTTTCCTATGATCGGACCGCGAGCAGTCTACAGGTGGTTCACGGCTCCGGTGCGGACCGACTGCTCCAGGTCGATTGCGTTGACGGCAGCCGCTATCTGGCTCGCGCTGTCGTCGTAGGACCGGGGCGCAGTGCCAACATCCCGGAGGCTTTCGCCGGCCTCCTGGGCGAGAAGATCTTCCACCTGTCGGACTATCTGCCCAGGATCACGCAGTTGTCCCAGCCGGAGAAGATCGTCGTCGTCGGCGCCAGCCAGAGTGCCGTCGAGATCATGCTCGATCTCGATGGCCGCTTTCCGCAAGCCGAGATCTACGGCCTGATGCGTGGTTATGGCTACAGGCTCAAGGATACCAGCCCCTTCACCGGCGAGATCTACTTTCCGCAGTTTACGGATTACTTCCATGCCGCCTCCTGGGACGGGCGGATGGCGCTGTCCCGGGAACTGAGATCGACCAACTACTCGGCTGCCGATGCCGATGTGATCAATCAGCTCTATCTCCGGCGCTATGAATCGCATCTGGAGGGAAGGCCGAACCATCTCAACATCATCAACAACGCCGATATCCGGCGTTGCATCTCGGATGGCAGCAAAACCAGGCTCACAATCCAGGATCGCTATGCGCAGGCAGTGCGTGAACTGGCGGCGGACGCAGTGGTCCTCGCCACCGGGTTCCTCGACTTGGGAAGCGGCGGCCAGCGGGAGCTGATCCATCCTCTCCTGAGCGACCTTTGCGGCGACTATGAGTTCCACCCTGTCCAGGGCCTCGCAGTTGCGAGGGACTACAGCTTGGTGGGGTCGGATGCGCCGCCGGTCTATCTCAACGGCCTGTGCGAGAGTTCCCACGGCTTCGGCGATGCGGGCTCCTTCTCGCTTCTTTCGATCCGGGCACGGGACATTGCAATATCCGCCGCCCAGCGTCTCGACAGACGGGCGCCGATACGCCCCCCTCCGAAGCTGGCGACCGCCATGCGTGCTTAGAGCGTTTTTCAGGAAAGTCGATAGACGTTCCAATTAAGAAAACGCGTTAAAACAAAGAGTTAGAGAAAAATGATGTTTCGAAGACAAGTCATTTTTCTCTAGCGCGGCTTCCCAATGAGACAAGCCTGCCCCTGTTCGAGATGGTTCGGACCACGATCCGCCAACCATGTCGCACAACCTGTATCCAGTATGGAGAATGCCAAGATGACAGGTTCCATCGACAATACTCACGAACTGGTCTGCATCGGCTTCGGCCCAGCGGCGATTGCCGTGGCCGCCGCCATCGAGGACAATGTCCGCGCCGGCTCGTTGCCCCCCGACATGCGCAACAGGGTCGTCTTTCTGGAAAAGCAATCGAGCACGGCCTGGCAGGGCGGCCTCCTCCTGCCGGGGACCAACATCAACCACAACCATTATCGGGATCTGGCAACGCCGAGGGACCCTGGCAGCGCTTTCACCTTCGCGCGCTATCTCAAGGCCCAGGGCAGGCTGTTCGAGCACGGCGCCTGGAGCGGAGCCGTAAGCCGGATCGAATGGTCCGACTATGTCGGCTGGGCCGCCGGCCAGCTCGGCCAGTATGTGCGCTATGGCGAAGCCGTGGAATCGATCGGCCCCGCTTCGGACGGCGAGCGACGCACCCTGACAGTCACCTCCGGCAAGGGGCGTTATCGCGCCCGCCAGGTGATGCTGGCTTGCGGCATGGAACCCTTCCTGCCCGAACAGTTCGAGGCGGTTCCCCACCATCTCGCCCGTCACGCCGGCAACTATCTCTATTATCGCAAGGAACTCGACGAGCGCATTCATGCCTCGGCCGGCAAACCCCTGCACGTCGCCATTGTCGGCTCCGGCCTCAGCGCCGCGGAAATCATGCATGATCTGTTGACGCGACATGAGTCGGACCGCATCCATGTCACGTCGCTTCATCGGGGACTGCCGTTCCGGCAATATGACATGTCCCAGTTCTCGAACCAGATCTACATGCCGCCTGAGGCCGTTCGCTTTTCGGCGGCAACGCCGGCCGCCCGGCGCCGGATCTTCGAAAAATCCTGGGCGACCAATTTCTCGGGCGTCGACGCCGAATGCTCGGCGCAGGAATGGAACTTCCTCTACGAACGGCGCCTGATGGGCCTGTCGAACGCCACGATCATAGACCGGCACGAGATCGATACCGTCCAGGAAATCGGCGGGCGCATCAGCCTTCGACTACGCGACATCATGACGGAAGACCATGCTGCCCCGATCGAGGCGGATTTCGTCATCCTCGCCACCGGATATCGCGATACCGCGCCCGATCGCCTGCTTTCGGGCATCGAGAGCGAGGTCGAGCGCGAATATGACGGCCTGCTCGCCATCACGCCCGACTACAGGCTCAAGACCTCCGACCGGGTGAGTGTGCCCATCTGGATGAACGGCCATTGCGAGCATACGCATGGCATTGCCGATACGCAGTCCTTCAGCCTGATCGCCTACAAGGCGGACAGGATCTTCGAGGGCATTCGATCGCACCTGCAGGCCAGCCTGCCGCACCCGATCGATCAGCGCAGCGAGGAGAAAAAGCAGATGAGTGCCGCCTAAGGCATCTTGCGGCTTGAGGCAGCCGCCAGTCGCAAGGGGCGCTCTAGCCAATCCATCGGATTGGCTTGGAAACTAGGCGTTGGAGCAAACAAGCATCCCGCCATGAACGCGCTTGTTCCAGCGCGCTCGACAAACTGTTCTTCAGGGAGATTGAAATGTCCATTGAAGTCATCGAGCGACACGAGTCGCAGGTTCGCACCTATTGCCGCCATTTCCCCGCGCTCTTCAAGCGGGCGGAAGGAAGCCATGTCTTCGACTCCCAGGGCCGACGATATCTTGATTTCCTGGCGGGGGCCGGCTCGCTCAATTATGGACACAACAATCCATATCTGCGCGAGGCCCTGATCAACCATCTCAATGAGAATGGTATCTGCCAATCGCTTGACCTCTACACCACCGCCAAGGCCGAGTTCATGGAGGCCTTTTTCGATCATGTCCTGACGCCGCGAAACCTGGCGGACTATCGCGTTCAATTCGTCGGTCCCACCGGCACCAACGCCGTCGAGGCCGCCTTCAAGCTCGCCCGCAAAGTCACCGGCCGGGCCCAGATCGTCGCCTTCACCCGTGGCTTCCACGGCGTGTCGCTGGGTGCCCTGGCCGCCAGTGCCGAGAACGGCAAGCGCCGGGCCGCAGGCCAGCCCCTGAACAATGTCCTCAGGGCGCCGTTCGAAGGCTATTTCGGCCAGAAGGTCGATACGATCGCCATCCTCGAGAAATTTCTCGATGATCCCAATTCGGGATGGGAGGCTCCGGCAGCCTTCGTCGTCGAGGTGGTCCAAGGCGAGGGAGGTCTCGAATCCGCCTCGCCGAGCTGGCTGCAGCGATTGGCCGCCCTCGCCAGCCGGCTGGGATCGCTGCTGATCGTCGACGAAATCCAGACCGGCTGCGGGCGTACCGGCGACTTCTTCGCCTTCGAGGCCAGCGGCATCAAGCCGGACCTCATCTGCGTCTCCAAGTCGATCAGCGGTTTTGGATTGCCGATGTCGTTGCTGCTGATACGCAGCGAGCACGATCAATGGGCACCCGGCGAACACAATGGCACTTTCCGCGGTTCGAACCTGTCCTTCGTGACCGCGGCAGCCGCCATCCGTCATTACTGGCTCACCGACGATTTCATCGACGAGGTCCGCGCCAATGCCGTCATCGTGCGTTCGGGGCTCAATGAAATCGCCTCGCGCCATCGCGGCGTGACCGTGATGGGCCGAGGCATGATGCTCGGCCTGCGCTTTTCCGCAGAAGGCCGCGCCGACGCCGTGTCCAGGGCCTGTTTCGAGCAAGGCCTCATCGTCGAGACCTGCGGGCCGCATGGCAACACGCTCAAATTGCTGCCGCCCCTGACGACGCCCGAAGCCCTCCTGGAAGAAGGGATCGAGATCATTGCGCGCTGCACGGCCTTGAGCGAGCCCAGAACCGAGCTGCTTGCGGGTGCTGCGTGAGCGGATGACGACGGTGGCGGCACCGTGGATGCCCATCTCGGCCGCCGCCTCTTCGATGGCGCATGACGCCCGATCTCCTGCCACGGAGGACTTTGTTCTTGAACAAGCATCTGCGCATCGGACTGGCCGCCAATGACGGCGGTGCTCACACGCAAGAACTGCTCGATGCCTTCGTGGTGGCCAAGGCCTGGCTCGGCGTCGAGGCGTCCTACATCTGGGAGAACGACGAACGCGAGCCAAAGGCGGCGGCGCGGGCCGCCCAACGCATGGCCGATAGCGGCGTTCCCATCGTCGTCGGCCATCTCAGCGCGGCCGCGGCCGTCGCCGCCGTTCCCGTCTACGCAGCACGGAACATGGCTTTCATTGCCCCGGCCACCAGCCACCCGCGCCTCAATCCCCAGGGTTGGCCCGGGGTATTGCGGGCTTTCGGCACGGACGGCCAGACAGCGCAGTCGATGGTGGCGATCGCTCCCCCCGGGGAGAGCTCCGCAATCTGCTTTCAGCGCCAGACCTATAGCCAGGCGCTAGCATCGGAACTGCGGCAACGGCTCGAAGCGAAAGGTCACGCGCCCGCTTTGATCGAAATCACCGGCGACGCCGGCCTTGCAGCGTTACCTTCAGGGGTTTCTACGCTCTATATTGCAGGAATTCACGAATTCTGCGCCGACGTGGCGAGAGAAACAAGAAAACGGAAACTCGGTTGCACGATATCCGTTGGCGATGATTGCTATACGCCCAGTTTCGTCCAACGAGCATCCGGAGCGGCCGAGGGATGCCGCATCTCGACCCAGATCCTCTCCGCCCTGCTGGGCGAGAGTGACGATGCGCCGGCCCAGGGATATCTCCCAACTTCGGTCATAGCCTTGACGGTCGCCCTGCAGGCAACAGCTCTTTTTCCCGAGCTGAACGGAGCCGAGCTTGGGGAGGCCATTCGAGCCTGCAGCTGGAACACGCCCTATGGCGCGATAACGTTCGACGAACACGGCAATTTGCGCGACCTGAGCGCCGTATCCTTCGTGGTCGACAACGGAACTATTCGCCATTTCCGAGGGACCGCGTCCTAGGAACGCGCTCGGCCCGTATCATCGATACGGGCCGAGAAACCTCTTCTGCTCAAATCTACCAGAAGATGGAAATAATGCCTGAATCAATCCGTATAATAGCGATAGGTGATTAAAATCTGGATCGAGAGGAAAGAGATTACAGAAACAGGATAGATATATTTTGCAGCCGGGAGAATGACGGTGAGTATCTGATCACTCATTTTTGCCTCGCAAATTTGGTATCGCTCTTGCCATAAATATTTTGTGCGGCTGTGAAGAGCAGATTGGAAGATAACTCTGGAATACCGATGGTAGTCATCCTTATCGACAGATCGTAGAAAATCGTCGGCCCGATCCTTTAATCAACCATCACCGAACGAACTGCACATTCCCTATCGCCATTGTTGTGATAATAGCTGGCAACTGCCTCACAAGTTTGTCGGGAAGCCGGTTGTTTTGTAAGAAAGTGTCGCAGGGCCCTGTTAAAACCAGAGCGAGCGCAAGTGTCCTGGCTTTTGCGGCATTCGGAGAATGAGCCTCGTCGGAGACGAGCTCCGAGCCAGGCAATGCCGGGCCGTTAGCAGCGACGGGATCGTGACGGCCATACACTGGAAGTGTTGATGACATCGCGAATGGCACCTGCCCGATCGAGTATCCGTAGGGGCGGTCCCAACGGTATCCAAATGTCACAGGGAGCGCCGGCGCAAGCTTTTCGACAAATCTCCGGCCAGCCGGCGAAGTCACGCGACAAACGGTGCTTACGGTCATGCCATGCAACTGGAGGCTGGACCGTGACATCCTTTGCAGATTTTTCCACGCGATCAAAGATCGTCGACGATGAGGTGCCTTTTGTCGGCGACCCGGCCTATGAGCAACTGGATGGCCCTGCTGCCATCGCCTATCGCCGCGCCGGCGGCACGCTTTTCGATATCCTGGTCATCGCCTCGATTCCCATGATCATCGTCTTGAACCTGCTCGTCTCGCCGGATCCGCATGCAAAAGACCCGACCGGTCCTATTTCAGTCGCTACAATCACCGGCTCATCGCCGACGGCGACAACACCGCGCCAAATATACCTGTCGTCCATCAAATCGGCCAAGCTGCCCTGCGCCCTTGCGATTTGAAGCGCTCCCCTCAAATCACCAGACGCCACAGCAGCTACGGCGCACGCTTATCGTGCCGATTGAAGAGGTTGGCATACCGTCCCATGCTCTGAAAGCCACGACATGGGTCCATGCTAGGGTGATGGTAGTATCGACCGGAAGACGCACCGTAGCGCGACGGCATTGACGCCTGCGCGCAGTCACGCTCGGGCCCGGCGGGCAGTGACGAGCGGCAGACCGATCACTGCCCGCAATCCCTTGGTCTGGTTGAAGAGCCGGATATCACCGCCATGGTGGCGGGCGATAGCCCGGGCAATCGACAAGCCGAGGCCGACCCCGCCCGTTTCACGATTGCGCGAATGCTCGAGGCGGAAGAAGGGAGCGAACACCTGTTCGCCCGCATTCTCCGGGATGCCTGGCCCATCATCTTCGACGACGATGTCGATGCTCTCCGCCGAGCGCGCCAGTGTTACCCGAGCACGCTCGCCATAGCGCACGGCGTTCTCGACCAGATTGCGGATGGCACGCCGCAAGGCGTCGGGGCGACAACGATAGCTGATCTTCGGGCCGTCGAGAAAGGCAACGTTCTGGCCGATCTCGACCAGATCGTCACACAGGCTTTCCACCAAGGCGGAGAGATCGACGGTGCGGGTGGTCTCGGCGGTTGCCTGCTCGCGCGCAAAAGCCAGTGCCGATTCCGTCATGGTCTGGATCTCGGCAATGGTCTTGAGCATCTTTTCCTGGATCTCCGGGTCCGAAACAAATTCGGCTCGAAGGCGCAACGAGGTCAGCGGCGTGCGCAGATCGTGCCCGATGGCCGCGAGCATGCGGGTGCGGTCTTCGACGAAGCGCTGCAGCCGGGCCTGCATGCGGTTGAAGGCCTCGGCAGTCTGCCGGATGTCGTCGGGGCCCGACTCCGGCAAAGGCGGCACGGCCTCGCCTCGCCCCAGCAGTTCCGCTGCGCTCGCTAGGCGTCGCATCGGCCGGGCAATGCCCCGCGCCACCAATATGGCGATGACTGACAGCACCAGGGCGGTGATGCCGAGGGAGAGAGCCGATTGCGAGGTCCAGAAGGTGTTGTGATAGTTCTTGGCATAGGCGGCGTTGAGCCACATCCCCCGATCGAGCTCGACGGCCAGCCCCATGCCGATCGCGGTGTCGAGATATTGAAACTTCGCCGGGCGGGCCAGCAGCCAGGACTGGGGTGCGATCTCCATCCAGCGGGCCGGTTCGCTGGCAAAAGCAGCACCGGCTGGCGTGTCCGGCACGGCCGCGATCACCGGGCCGCGGTTCGATTTGGGATGGACGGGCATTTTGGCAGGAGGGAGTGGCTGGTGAAGGCGCACCCAGGCGTCCTTGGCCCAGGCCGTCGCATCGACAGGCTCCTGGTCTGACAACCAGAAGCGCGAATAGATCGTGCCGCTAACGGCAAGAATGTCGCCATGGACCGCGTCCGGCGTCGCATTCAGCGACAAAGCGAGCGAAGCCGCCCGGCTGAAGAACTCCCCCTTGGCCGCCGCCCGCATGGCCTGGCCGCGCTCATCCCAAGAGACGAGAAAGCCGATGCCCTGCGAGACCGCCAGGGCCAGCAGCATGAATGTGATGATCTGGGCAGCCAGGCTGCGCCGCCACAAGGTCATCATGCCTGTTCGACCTCCGCGGTAAAACTGTAGCCGCCGCCCCAATGAGTCTTGATGAGCATGGGATTTTTCGGATCGAACTCGATCTTCTTGCGCAGCCGGCTGACCTGGTTGTCGATGCTGCGGTCGAAGGTGTCGGCCGCCCGGCCGACCGTGAGATCGAGCAATTGATCACGGCTCAGCACCAGGCCGGCATGGTCGAGGAAGGCCGTCAGCAGCCGGAACTCGGCCGTGCTCAGGGGGATGGCGACACCGTCCGATCCAGCAAGCTCGCGCCGGCCGACATTGAGCTGCCAGCGATCGAAACGCAGGGTCTTGGCCTTCAACGCACCGCGCTGGGGCGGCAGGCTGTTGACCCGGCGCAGCACCGCCTTGATCCGCGCCAGCAATTCGCGCGGATTGAACGGCTTGGTGAGATAGTCATCAGCCCCCATTTCGAGGCCGATGATCCTGTCGGTGTCATCGACCATGGCCGTGAGGAAAATGATCGGCACCACCGTGGTGCTGCGCAGATGACGGCAGACGCTCAATCCGTCCTCGCCCGGCATCATCACGTCGAGGATGATGAGATCGGGCGCATTGCGTTCCAGCAGACGCCGCAACGCCGCCGCGTTCTCGGCCACGCTGACGCGATAGCCATGCTGTGTGAGATATTTGCCGACGAGGTCACGGATGTCACGATGATCGTCGACCACCGCAATATGGGGCACCGATTCCATGCATGACACTCCGACCTAAGGCGACCGGGACAAGGCAGGTTCTTCGTACCGCATCCATCGCTTCCTGTTCCACTCTCCATTGTAATGGCGTCGTAGCGGGCTGGGTAGACCGGCCGCGATGGCAAATCGACTTGAACTGTATCGAATTGTATCCGGCCGATATCGCGCCATAGCTTGTGACACTTTTCCTGCGCCTGCCAGAATTCTGCAGATCTCGCCGCTCGCGCGGCCCCCGGACTCGATGGCGAGAATTTCCTCGCCCTCGAGGAGACATCGACTTCTCGGCTAGGAAACCTCGATCGCGGTCGTGACAGGTTTTCGGCGGCTTCCTCCTTCGAGCATCCGGCACAGCACATAGAAGACCGGCGTGCAGACAAGGCCGAAGGCGGTCACGCCGATCATGCCGAAGAAGACGGCCGTGCCCAGTGACTGCCGCATCTCGGCACCGGCACCCGTCGCCAGGAACAGCGGCAGCACGCCGAGAATGAAGGCGAGCGAGGTCATCAGGATCGGCCGCAGACGTATGCGGGCACCCTGGACCACCGCCTCGACACGGTCGAGCCCCTCCGCTTCGGCCTGGCGGGCGAACTCGACGATGAGGATGGCATTCTTGGCCGCCAGGCCGATCAGGATGACAAAGCCGATCTGGGCCAGGATGTTCACGTCCATCGCGAAGATCAGCAAGCCGCTCACGGCCGACAGCAGGCACACGGGCACGATCAGCAAGACGGCGAGCGGTAGCGTCCAGCTTTCATATTGGGCCGCCAGCAACAGAAAAACGAAGACGACGGAAGCACCGAAGATCAGAAGGCCGGTATTACCGGCAAGCCGCTCCTGGAGAGCCACCTCGGTCCATTCAAAGCCGAAGCCTTCGGGCAGGTTGTCGCGCGCGATCTGTTCCATTCGGTCGAGCGCCGTGCCGGTCGACGTCCCCACCGCCGCGGCGCCCTGTATCTCCGCCGCCGGGTACTGGTTGAAGCGCGGAATGCGATAGGGCCCAGACTTCTCCTGGAAGGTCGCAACGGCGCTCAACGGGACCATGGCACCGCCATCGCCGCGCATCTTGAAATTGCCGATCGAGGTAAGATCCGTGCGGTAGCGCCCATCGGCCTGGGCCCGCACCTGGAAGGTTCGGCCGAGCATGTTGAAATCGTTGACATAGGCCGAACCCAGATAGACCTCGAGCGCTTCGAAGATGCTTCCGGCGGACACCCCCAGCATCTGCGCCTTGATGCGATCGACATCGGCATAGACCCGTGGGGTAGCCGTGTTGAACGGCGAGAAGGCGTTGGCAATCCCGGGCGCCTGCGATGCGGCGGCCAGCACCTGCTGCGCTGCTGCCTCCAGCGCCTGGGGCGACTGGCCATTGCGATCCTGCACCATCAGCTTGAAGCCGCCGGCATTGCCCATCCCACGCACGGAAGGAGGCTTGATCGGGATGATGCGTGCTTCATAGAGATCGGCGAAGCGCGCTTGCAGCGAGCCGATGATCCGATCGGTGGTCAGTCCCTGGCGCTCGCGCTCCGCATAGGGCTTCAGGATGGTGAAGGCGATGCCGCTGCTGGATGCATTGGTGAAGGTGGCACCGTCCAGCCCGGCGATGGCCACGACATTTGCGACGCCCTCCGTGGCAAGGAGCCGGCGCGAGACCTCCTTCATCACCGCATCTGTCCGGCTCAGGGCCGCACCCGGTGGCAGTTGCACCGCATTGATGATGTAGCCCTGGTCCATCACCGGGATGAAGCCGGTTGGGGCGCGCGCAAATTGCCAGCCGGAGAAACCGACGAGGCCGGCATAGGCGACGAGGACGAGAACACTGACACGCAGGAGCCGCCGGGTCATGCTGCCATAGGCAATGGAGAGGCGATCGAAGCCGCGGTTGAACAGGCCGAAGAAGCCGTGGAGCAGGCGCATCGGCAGGAAGCGGCGGTGCGTCTGGTCTTCGGCCGTATGCGGCTTCAGCAAGAGCGCGCACAGGGCCGGGCTCAGCGTCAGCGAAACGAAGGCGGAAATGGCGGTGGCCGCCGCCACGACGACGGCGAACTGCCGGAAGAATTGACCCGAAATACCCGACATCATGGCGGCGGGCACGAAGACGGCACACAAGACCAGCGTGATGGCGATTAGCGCGCCACCGATCTCGTCCATGGAGCGGTGGGCGGCCTCTCGCGCCGAATGCCCGGCGGCAAGATGGCGCTCGACATTCTCGACCACGACGATGGCGTCATCGACCACGATGCCGATCGCGAGCACCAGGCCCAGCAGGGAGATATTGTTGAGGGAATAGCCCAGCGCCGCCATGACAGCAAAGGTGCCGACCAGGGATATCGGGATCGCGAGGATGGGAATGATGGCGGCGCGCCAGGTTTGCAGGAAGAGGAGCACCACCAGGACGACCAGGCCGATGGCCTCGAAAATCGTCTTGTAGACTTCGCGAACCGACTCCGCGACGAATTCGGTGGGATTGAAGGGAATGGCGTAGCTCAGGCCGCCGGGCATCTCCGCGCCGAGACGCTTCATGGTCGCCGTCACGCGCTCGGCCGTCTCGATGGCGTTGGATCCGGGTTGCTGGAATATCTGGATCGGCTGGGCCGGTTGGCCGTTGAGATAGGCCGTGCCGCGGAAACTCTGTGCCGTCAGCTCGACGCGGGCGACATCCCGTATGCGGATGACGCGTCCCTCGGCATCGGTGCGCACGACGACGTTTTCGAATTGCTCCTTGTCGGTCAATCGCCCGAGCGTTTCCACATTCAGTTCGAAAGCCCCCTGGCGCGGCACCGGTGACAGGTTCATCACCCCTGCCGAGACCTGGACATTCTGTGCCCGAAGGGCCGCTACCACCTCGCCTGCCGAAAGATTGTGCGCCGAGACCTTGTCCGGATCGAGCCACACGACCATGGCGTAATCGCGGGACGCGGCGAGGCGGACATCGCCGACGCCGTCAAGGCGCAACAATGCATCGCGGATACGCAGCGTGGCATAGTTGGCCATATACAAGGGATCGCGCGAGCCGTCCGGGGAGAAGAGCTGCACAACCATCAGCAGATCCGGCGAGGTCTTGCGCACGGTCACGCCGAGGCGGCGGACCTCCTCCGGCAGGCGAGGCTCCGCCACGGCCACGCGGTTCTGCACCAGCACCTGGGCTTCGTTGAGATCGGTACCAAGCTGGAAGGTCACGGTGAGAGTGAGCTGGCCGTCACCGGTCGCCTGCGAGGACATATAGAGCATGTTCTCGACACCGTTGATCTCTTGCTCGAGCGGCACGGCGACCGTATCGCCCACCGTTTCGGCCGAAGCGCCGGGATATTGGGCCTGGACTACGACCGTCGGCGGGGCGATCTCCGGATATTGGGCCAAGGGGAGGGTAAAATAGGCGGCCACGCCGATGATCACGACGAGGACGGACATGACCGTCGCCAGGATCGGCCGATCGATCGAGAGATGGGCGATGCGCATCCGTCTACTCCGCGAGGCCGGCCGTCTGCACGGCGATGTTGCCCGGTTGGGGCGCGACCTTCTGGCCAGGCCGAGCCCGCAGCAGGCCGTTGACGACGATACGATCGTCGGGGCCGAGCCCGCTGGTCACCACCCGCAACCCATCCGGGCGGCTGAGACCCAGCCCGACGGTGGTGGCCAGCAGCGTGTTGTCGGCTCCCAGCTTGAGCACGATGCGAGTTGCCTGGTCGGTGAGGATGGCGGTCTCCGGGATCAGCAACGCCGCATAGTCCCCGGAAGCAGCCATGCGAACCCGGCCGAATTGGCCGGGTGTGATGGAAAGGCTCGGATTGGGAAGCGTGGCGCGGGCGCGGATGGTTCCGGCGCCCGGCTCCAATCGGTTGTCGACGAAACTGATGACGCCACCATGGGCCCAGGCTGCCTCGCCATCCGGCCGGGCCTGGACGGTAACGCCCTTGTCGCGCATGGACGGCATGGCTCCTGCCTTCATGACACGCTCATGGCGCAGGAAGTCCCGTTCGCTCATGTCGAAGATGAAGTCGATCGGATCGAGCGCCACGATAGTGGTGAGAACCGTGCCGCTATCGGAGACGAGACTGCCGACATCCAGCCGTCGGTTGGAGACCCGTCCGGCAATGGGGGCCCGAATGGTTGCGAATTCGAGATCCAGTTCAGCCCGGCGCAGGGTGGCCCGTGCCGTCTCGATCGCCGCGTCGGCCGCTGCCTTTTGTTGCAGGCGCTGGTCGAGCGTTGAGCGCGAGACGGCAGCCGTGCCGACCAGTTGACGGGCCCGGTCCAGTTCCTGGCCGGCCAGCTCCGCCTGCGCCCTGGCGCTCTTCAGCTGGGCGTTGGCCATGTCGAGCGAGGCCTGATAGGTGCGCTGGTCGATGACGAAGAGTACCCGGCCTTTTTCGACCAATTGTCCGTCTTCGAAATTGATGGCATCCAGATAGCCTGGCACCCGTGCCCTGATCTCGACCATCGCACTGGCCTGGAAGCGGCCGGCGAATTCCTGTGTGTCGGCGACACGCATTTGCAGGGGTTGGGAGACGACGACCGCGGGTGCGGGACGGATGGATGCCGGCGTCACGGCCGCCCGTGCCTGATAGAGGCTCCATCCGGCGGCGCTCATGCCCACCAGGATCGTCAGGCCGGCCAGCCCTGTGATTGCCTTGATATTCTTCAAGTCCGTGCTCCGCGCCATGCGTGCTGCCGACGTTCCGCCTGCTGCCGGAGCGCCTTTATCGGGGGCCAGATTGATTGAGGCCTGTCTTGAAAGTGTGCCGATCAAGGGGGCAGATTGTCGAAGGATGTACCCGGTTTGCTGCGTTGCACAATTTGCGACAAAGCCGGTATCTTTTGCCCGGGGGTACCTATGGCACCCGTCGAGCCAAGACAGCCACCATTTAGAGGGTGACTCAGGTCCGCCGGATCGGAGATTTGGTTTTTTCTTCGTCTCTGCGAAAAATAATCTTGTTTCTCGAAGTAAAAATTAAATCGTAACTACCAACATCATCTAAAATTGAACTTGTCCGTTTAGTAAATAATATATAAACAATTTAATATATATTTTGATTCAATTTTTATGAAATCAAATCTATTTTTATTTCGTATGGTATGAACAGAATATAACCCTAGGGCATGAAGCGCCGGCAGAAAGCATAAGAAGATGCGGCTAGCTCTTTCCTGAGGAAACTTTTGTCGTTGCGGTACCTTGTAAAAATCAGAACACCATCTAAGGTCATCCGCAGCTAGTCTGGGTATAATTCTGCATGATTTATTCAGTTACAGTGTTATGCGGGGCTTGAGAATTTCGTATTGAAAGGATGACGTCAACGTCCGGAAGATTGGGCAGACAATTCTCTCTCAACATGTATTCGACTGAGCCGAAAGCAATCTTTTGCTCAAGCCATATGGCGCGCGCCGTTTGTGGACTCAATATCGGGGTGGGAATGTAGTGTAGCTTGAGAAGGCGACGCACTGTTATGCGAGGAATTCCTGGATTTCGTTGCTTATTAAGATTGGATGTGAGTCTTTTTTCTTTTCGGGATTGCACAGCATCATGATCAGCAGGCGTGTTCTATTTCTGGCAGCACCCATTCTCGCCGTATCGCCGGTTGCCGCAGCAACGCAACCCGAGCAACCCGACATGCCTCCCGTAACAACGCCGTTGGCCGGAGACATCGACGAAATTCTGGCACGCAAGTCCCTCGTCGTTGCCATGCCGGGTTTCCAATCCTTGCCATTCTTCGGAGGAAGCAACGACAGGTCGCAGGGCATCGATGCCGACACCAGCCAGCAACTTGCTGACGCCCTCGGCGTGCAGCTGGTCCTCGACCGGAGTCCTTCCACTTTCGATGGCGCGGTTGCGCTTATCCAGCGGGGCCGCGCCGACATCGTCGTCGCCAAGCTGAGCCGCACCCTCAATCGGGCACGAAACATCAGTTATTCCCACCCCTATGCCCGACTGAGCCATGCCCTGATCATCAATCGGGTCCGCTTCGCGGTCCTCTCGAATGGGCGGCAGCCGGAGGAAGTCGTGCGCTCCTTCGATGGCGAGTTGGGCGTAATCGCCGGATCATCGTTCGAATATTACGCGCGAGCCAATTTCACCAAGGCGAAGGTGCGCACTTTCCTGGCCTGGCAGGAACTGGTCGCGGCAGTGCGAGACGGCCGCGTCGACGCGGCCTACCGCGACGATCTGGAAATCAAGCGGCTGCTGCACGAGGACCCGTCGCTCAGCATTGTGGCGCGATCCGTTACCTTGACCGATCTCACTGACACGATCGCGATCGGCGTGCGCCGAGGTTCCCCCTATCTCCTGGAATTCATCAATCTGTTCCTCGAGCTGTCCGGCCGCGACAAGCCCATGACGGCCGACGAACTGGTGGACCGCTACCTGCACAAGGCCTGACGTCATGAGTTCCGTGTCCGTTTCGAGCGAACATAAACCGTCGACCTGGAATGTCGGCCTGCGGCGCATCTCGCAATCGCCCTGGACGGTCATCGCATCGGTGATCCTCGGTGCCCTCTGCGGCGCGTATCTGCCGGATTTCGCCAAGTCCCTCGCCCCGATCAGCGACGCCTATCTCAATCTGTTGAAGATGGTCGTCTTGCCCTTGATCGTGTCGGCGACGGTCTTCGCGATCAAGTCGATGACCCGGGATCCGCAAACTGCCGCCTATCTTTCCAGGGTTGTATTGGCGATCGTCGTAATATCCGTGGCAACGGTCGCGATCACGGGCATGGTGACATTGCTGCTGAAGCCGGGCGTGATTACCGACGTGCAGGAACGCATCGAGCTCGGCACCGTGCTCAACAGCAGAGGGACCATCGGCACGGACCTGCAGATGACGCTGGCGCCGCCCAGCAAAACGCCCTCGAACGAAGGCGTTTTCTCCGGCCTGCTGGAATTGATACCCAGCAACATCTTCAATTCGCTGTCGGTGGGCAATACCATGCAGGTGCTTGTCTTCTGCATATTGTTCGGCATCGGCATCGGCCGCGTCCCCGCAGCCACCTCCGTCAGCTTCGCCAACGCACTCGAGACGATCTACCGGGCCTGCCTGATCATGACGGGCTGGTTCAACGTCCTGCTGCCCCTCGCCTCCTTCGTGATCATCGCCAGCCAGACCGCGTTGACCGGTGTCGAGCCGCTGATGCTGATGGTCGGCTTCATCGCCACCTTCGCCATTGCAACGGGCATCATCATGATGCTGTCGCTGCTCGTGGTCTGGTTTCGCAGCGGCGAGAGCCTGTGGGCGACCTTCAAGGCCCATCAGCCCCTGTTCATGATCGCCATCGCGACCCGTTCCAGCACGGCGAGCATCCCCTGGATCATCAGCCTTGTCGGCGAGCGCCTGCGCTTCAACCGCATCGTGGTGGAAATGCTGGTGCCGCTTCATGTCACCATGTTGCGCGCCGGGCCCATCATGCTGTTCGTCTGCGGTTCGTTGTTCATCGCCCAGCTCTATGGGCGTTCGCTCAACACGAGCGATTACGTCTACATCGCCGGTGCTTCGATCCTGGTCGGCCTGACCACTGCCGGAATGAGCGGTGCGGTAACGCTATCGCAGATGGCCATCCTGTGCGCCCATCTGAACCTGCCCTTCGAAGCCCCCTTCGTGCTGTTTCTCACCATCGACGCGCTGACCGACACCATGCGGACGCTGACGATCGTATCGACGATCGCCGCGGCGACGGCCGCGATCGCGCCCAAGGACCTGGCCCAGCATCCGGTCGATGATAGCGAGGAGTACGCGCTCAACCTACCCAAAGCAGAAGCTGCAGCATGACCGGCCGGCTCCTGCGACCCCGTCTCGGTGTCGTTGGCGGTCTCGGCCCTCTTGCCACCGCGGACTTCTATCGCAAGACGATCGACGCGGTTCCTGCTGAGAACGATGCCGACCATATCTCCATGGCAATCTTGAGCGTGCCACAGATACCGGACCGTTCAGGGGCGGTCCGCGAGGGCAATGACAAGCCGCTGCCCTGGCTGATCGAAGCGGTCGAGATGCTCAACAGCCTCGATGTCGAAATCATCGCCATCGCCTGCAATACCGCCCATCACTGGTACGACGCCCTGTCCGAAGGCTCCAAGGCCGAGATCATTCACATCGCCGACGCGGCAATCGACGCGTTGCATCGCCAGTACAGGGGGAACAAGGCGGCCGTCATGGCAACCCGAGGTACCCTGCATTCGGGGTTCTACCAGCAACGCCTGCAAGAGGCGGGCATCGCTTGCCGCAACCCCATCGGGCCGGCTTTCCAGGACGCCGTCGATGATGCGATCCGGCAGGTGAAATTGGGCAACCTCAAACAGGCAAAACTCGCCTGCGCGGCGGCCTTCGAGCGCTGCCGGGAAGATGGACTGGAGGCAGCCATTCTCGCCTGCACGGAACTTCCCATCGCGGCAGAGGACATGGTGCCGGAGGGCATGTTGGTGATCGACGCCTCGCGAGCCTTGGCCCTGACCTGTGTTCAACGACTTCGCAATCCAGATCGCAGGCGCAATGCCGCCATGTGAGGTGCCCGGATGTCTGAGGTTTTCGACGGAGACCCGAGGCCACTATGCCATTTTGGCGGGCGACAAAGGCTTATGCGTATGCGCTGCTGCCGGTCTCATCGGGTCCATGGCTCGCGGCGCATCGAAGGCCTTCGCACTGGCCGTGAGAACGACGCTGCCACCCCGAGGCCTGTTGGCTGGAGAATCATTCAAATCGAGGGCCCATCCGTCTCAACCGAGGAAGTACAGCATATGTCCACGCGCTACGCCAAGATCGTCATGTGCCTCTGCCTTGCCGCTTTCGCCTTTCTCGTTACGTTTGGCAATATTACCGACTATGGCTCGAACTACGAATTCGTAAAGCACGTCCTGTCGATGGACAGCACGTTCCCAGGCAACAGCTTGATGTACAGGTCGATCAGCACTCCGGTTTTATGGAATTCTTCCTATATTCTGATCATAGCCGGTGAAGGAATTACCTGTATTTTATACTTAGCTGCGACCGCTTCGCTCTGGAAAGCCCGTCACGCGCCGGCAAGAAGCTTCCATGCTGCCAAGAACTATGCCGTCATGGCGTCCACGATCGGTTTTCTCGTCTGGTTCTTCGGCTTCATGGTGATCGGCGGGGAGTGGTTTGCCATGTGGCAATCGTCAACCTGGAATGGCCAGAATCCCGCCTTCAGATTCTATGTCACCATTCTCCTCGTGCTGATCTTCATCATGCAATCCGACGAGGACGTCGAACGCCCGACGGCGTGAGAGGGACCTGACCTTTTGCGAGCCAACGGGCTGCCGTCCGGGACGTCACGACAGTGGAATGGTCATGCGCCGATAGATTGTCGGCCGCGGCGCCCCTAGTGCCCTGCCCATTATTTGCCTGGCGAGGGTGAAGACTGGGCATAGTTCGGGCTTGTTCCGGGGGCCGAAGTCTCTTTTGATGACCGGCTAAGAAACGTGATGAGGCAACAGAGTGCTGATCGCCCATTTATCCGATCCCCACTTGCGAGAAAAAGGCCATCTCTATCAGGGACTTGTGGACTCCAATGCGATGTTCGATCTGGCGATTGAAACGCTCAAAGCGTTCAGGCCGGAGCCAGACATTGTCATCATCGGTGGCGATCTGGTCGATGAAGGGGCCGAAGCAGAATATGAGACCGTCCGGCACGCGCTATCCAGATTGCGCCAGCCCGTCTATGCGATTCCAGGCAACCACGACGAGCGGGCGGCGTTCAGGGCCTGTTTCAGCGAAACAGGCCACCTGGTGGCGGCTGGCCCTCTCCATTTCGATACAGGTGGGCGATGGCCGGTCCGTGTGATCGGCTTCGACGTCACCGTTCCCGGCCAGCATTACGGAGAAATCGATGATGCAGCCCTCCTCTGGCTCGAGAAAGCGTTGACGGAACACCCGGATCGGCCGACCGCCATCCTGATGCATCAGCCACCGATCGATAGCGGCATCGATATCATCGATGCCTATAAATGCCTTCGTGGAGAGCGCCTTGCCGAGCTATTGCTCCGCCATGGCAATGTCGAGCGCGTCCTCTGCGGACATATTCATCGTTTCATGCAAGCACGGTTCGCAGGGACCACGCTCCTGACCGCACCGAGCACCGCAACTTCCATCGCGCTCCGCCTGACAGAGGGCGCCCCACCTGCCTCCTATGTCGAGCCACCGGCCTTCTTGTTGCACCATTGGCGGCCCCGACAAGGCCTGGTGACCCATTGGGTCCCGATCGGACGCTTTCCTGGGCCGATGCCCTTTTTCTGAACGACGACCTCGTTCTACATCCGGTATCCGCTTTTCGGTACGATGCAGCAAAACGTGTTTAGACGGAAACGCTATTTTTCTCTAACTCTTTGATTCGACGCGTCTTTGCGATTCTTGGCAATTCCGCCAAATCGAAAAAACACTCTAGTCATTTCCGATGTATGAGACCCGATCCTGGGCCACGCTCGCCTGCTGTTCCGGGGGCAGCATCGAAAAGGCCAAATCGACGAGCGCCCGCCCGTTGGGCAGATCCCAGGAGAACCAGGGACCTGTTGGCATCGCCACAGGCGACAGTCCCGTCGACGAGGCAATATAGCCGGGCATGGCCCGAAATCCGGATGGTATCGCCGCCAGACTGGTCTCCTTGCCGCTGTAAAGATCGTACACCGTCGACGACGTTCCAGCGCTCGCGAGCACGAAACGCCCCGTCGGATCGAAGGAGACGTCCATGATCAGGCCCTTGGCTGACAAGACCCTCTTCTTGGAACGAAGATCCCAGACCATGAAATCGGCCTGACCGCTGAAGCCATTATCGGGCATGACCGTAAGGGCGACGTAACGCCCTGCCGGGTCATAACCGAAATGTGTCACGGACCTTGCGGGAACATGGTCGATCAGCGTCAGCCGATGCTGCTTCAGATCATAGGTCGCAATCACGGGCCGTTCGGGTTGCTGGCCCGACGACAGCAGCAGGAGTAGCCTGTCTTCGTCTATATATCTTACCGTCGGGGCCTGGGTCGCATCCGGGACGGGGGCAAAACTGGTGCTGTCGAAGGCCTCGACGACACTCCCCGTGCGGGCGTCGAGGATCTGGAGAATTTTCTTGTCCGTTGCAGTTGCATAAAAGAAACGCCCATCCGGACTGAAGCCGATGTCGAAGATCCATGTGCGCGGGCCGAGCAGGCCACCGACAGCCTCATGAGCGATCACGGTCTCGAAGCGCTTGACGCCAGTGGCCACGTCCCATCCCGCGACGGTGCCGTTGCCATAGCTCAACAAGAGGGTGCCGTCGGGGCTGAATCTGGCGCCATGGGCCTCGTTTGCGGGGTATTCCGTCACCGGGCGCAACAGAACCTGGCGTGATCGAGACCAAAGCTCAAGGCTGGAAGCACCATTCTCGAGCAAGCGAAACACCGCGACCTGATCACCGTGGATATCGCCAAGGGGCAAGCCGTTCACGGGCAATTTCGACATGCTGGCATGCATGGCGGAGAAGACGGCGAGATAGGCATCCGGAAACGCTTTGAGCGTCGCCTCGCTCGGATCGGCCGGCAACCCCTTCAAGGCGGCAGCCAGCGCGGCTTGCCGGCCCTCGTGGGTCCACAACAGCTTCAGCGACAGGTTCGCCCAATTTTGCGAGACCGCCTGGGCCTCTTGCAAAGTCTGTTCACCATCGAGCTTGAGCTCGCTGGTGAGCGAGGATTTCATCCAGGGTGTTTGAGCCCATGTCGTCTGCTCGCCGACGGCGTTCGTCACCTCGCTCATCACCCGCTGGATCGAGTAGCCGGGTGAGAGGACCTTGTGAATGAAAGCATCTGTGAAGGGGCTGAGGTCGCCATCGCCGTCCACGGCGACCGAGTTGGGCGAGGTCGAATAGGCCACCATCAGGCCATGGGTCTGCGGCGAAGCGGATTTGGCGACAGGGACTCTGCTGGCCACGACCTGGATGCCGCGGCCGGTCGACACCGACAGGCCCTCACGGCCATGGCGCGCCAGCGGATTGTTCCGGCAGGCGTCGAGGAATACGAGTGTCGCGGCGGACCGGCGCTGGATCTCATCGACGATCGGCTGCACGGGCACAAAGCCCGTCTTGAGGTTTCCTGCGTGCGCATTGAGAGCAACGAGGTAGTTCTCATCATCGACCTGGATGCCATGGCCCGAATAATAGAACAGGCCGATGGCGGCGTGCGACATCCGCGCGCTGGCGCGCGTCAGGCAGGCCTGCAATTGCCGGCCCGAGGCATCCGTGATGAGGAAGACCTCGAATCCAAGCCTGCTCAATGTCCCGGCGACTGCGGCGGCATCGTTGGCAGGGTTTGCAAGCACCGGCAATCCATGCAGATAGGCCGCATTGCCCACGACCAGCGCCACGCGCCTGTCACTGCTGTCGCGGCCCGCCGGGATCTGGCGGCAAAAGCCAGCCTCGGGCGAGGCCGCCCTGACTCTCTCGACGATACCGAATTGAAGCAGGATCAATGCAAGCAGGCACAGGCGGGTGAGCAAGTTCGGCATTTCCTGCAGTCGATCGATTGCGCGAGCCCCGCCTCCTTCTATAGCCGCAATTGACTTGCCTCTTCCAGCAGCCAGTTGATTGAGCGGGAAGAACGGATTGCTGACGGCGGAAAAGACTGTGCCGAACCGTTGCAGGCCTGCCGCGGATCGGAAGGCCTGCATTCCCGTTCCCGCCTTCGCAGGGCATCAGCAAAAAGCCATATGCGCGAACAAGCCCGCAACGGTCATAAGCGCGACTGCTGAACCGAGATCGAACACGCCGCGCGGTTCCTATATTTGCAACGCCTGTCTTCGAAAAAATGGGCATCCCCCTTTCGGTACGATGCTCGAGAGACCAACAGGACGGGTCAGGTCTTTCGCCAATAAGGGCATCCTTCCGTCAGAACGGCAGGCGCGCATTGTCCTTGACCTCCCTCATGACGAAGAAGGTGCGCGTCTGCCTCACGCCTGGCAATGCGATCAGTTTCTGCCCATGCAACTTGTTGAAATCCGCCATGTCGCAGACGCGGATTTTCAGCAGGTAGTCGAAATCGCCCGCCACGAGATTGCAGTCCAAGACCTCCTTGAGCTTGAGTACCGCTCCCTCGAAGGCAGCAAAGCTTTCGGGTGTCGAACGGTCGAGCACCACACCGACCATCACGAGGGCACCGAGACCGACGGAGACGGGAGCGATCTCGGCACGAACACCGGTGATGAAGCCCTCGTCGAACAGGCGTTGCGTGCGCCTGTGGCAGGTGGCCGGGCTGACATTCACGCGTGCGGCAAGCTCGGCATTGCTCAGCCGGCCATCGGCATGGAGGGCGCGCAATATGTTGATATCGATGCGATCGAGATCGGAAATGGAAGGTTCTTTCATTTATACCCTATTGTTAGGAACAAATCGTATTTAAATATACGTTCGATCGAGATTTTTATAAAATATGAAGGTGAAATTCGAAAGCACCCTCCATGACTTTTCGACTAGGCTCGGTTCCTGTCTCATGGAGCCAGTCCGATGTCCCTTCTTGAAAAATTCGAGCGCTATCCGCTGACCTTCGGCCCGACGCCGATCGAGCACCTGCCGCGTCTCACCCAAGCCCTTGGCGGCAAGGTTCAGATCTATGCCAAGCGCGATGACTGCAACTCCGGCCTTGCCATGGGTGGCAACAAGCTCAGGAAGCTCGAATATATCGTGCCGGATGCCATCGCCTCGGGAGCGGACACGCTGGTGTCGATCGGCGGCGTTCAGTCCAACCACACGCGCATGGTGGCGGCGACCGCCGCCAAGATCGGCATGAAATGCGTGGTCATCCAGGAAAAATGGGTGCCGCACTACGACGCCGTCTACGACCGGGTCGGCAACATCCTGATGACACGGCTGATGGGCGCTGACTGCCGGCTCGTCGAGGACGGCTTCGATATCGGCATCCGCAAGAGCTGGCAGGATGCGATCCAATCCGTCGAGGCGGCCGGAGGCAAGCCTTATCCGATCCCGGCCGGCGCCTCGGTTCACAAGTTCGGCGCCCTCGGCTATGTCGGCTTTGCCGAGGAGGTCGCAAAACAGGAGGCGGAGCTTGGCTTCACGTTCGACTATGTCGTGGTTTGCGTCGTCACCGGCTCGACCCAGGGCGGCATGATCGTCGGTTTTGCCGCACAGGGGCGCGCCGATCGCGTGATCGGCATCGATGCTTCGGGTACTCTCGAGCAAACGCGGGCACAGGTACGCACCATCGTCGACAACACCGCGGCGTTGGTCGGGCTCGGCCGCAAGATCGGCGAGCACGAAATCATCATCAACCCGGACTATGCCTATCCGGCCTATGGCGTCCCGTCGGCTGAAACCAACGAGGCGATCCGGCTCGCCGCCCGCACCGAGGCGATGATGACGGACCCGGTT
Organism: Labrys sp. KB_33_2; assembly: GCF_052114505.1. Taxonomy (NCBI): domain Bacteria; kingdom Pseudomonadati; phylum Pseudomonadota; class Alphaproteobacteria; order Hyphomicrobiales; family Xanthobacteraceae; genus Labrys; species Labrys sp. KB_33_2. The sequence goes on from NZ_JBFREW010000023.1 coordinate 56,529, forward strand.
TACGAGGGCAAATCGATGCAAGGGCTGATCGATCTGACGCGCAAGGGCTTCTTCCCCGAGGGCTCACGCGTGCTTTACGCCCATCTCGGCGGCGCACCGGCCTTGAACGGCTACAGCTACTATTATCGCGAAGGCTGACATGGATTGCCCATTCCCGGGCTTGCCGGGAACGACACCGGCGCGAGGGCACGGACCCGGAAGAGACTGGCCTCCGGCTCTCGCGCAACAAGCTGTACGGGACCGTCTCAGCCGCTCGCGGCAAGAAATGGCCCATCGAGATCGCGCCGAAGAATTGCGGCACATGCGCTCCATGGTGGCCCCCGGGATCGGCGTTGCTTCCCGGGAAGCCTTCATAAGCATGTATCGATCGCAGGCGACACAGCAAACCCGTTCTCATGCAGTTCGATCAGGCGGCACACGCCTGAAGCGATCTCACTGGGATGATCCTCCTGAAGAAAATGCGCACCGCTGCCCAGGTGTACGACCTCGCAATTGTGGAGCTGCCTCGCAAAGCCTTCGGCGAATTCTGGAGAGACGAGTGCTCCCGGCTCACCAACGAACAGGATCTTAGGATAGGAACTCCTGCGCAAAGCGACATGAGCCCGTTCGAGCAAGGTCCAGACGTCGCTCGGCTCGCCTGCAATCGGCAATTCGTTCGGCAGCCGCCAAATCGGACGACGCGATTGCGGGGTTGGAAATGGCGCCCGATAGGCGTCCATTTCGTCGACGCTCAGCTCGCGCTTGATGGAACCGGGCAGGACATGTTCGATGAATACATTGTCGTCCAGAATCAGTTTCTCGCCGATCCCCGCCGTTCGAAACTTCTGGAACAGCGCCCTGGCCGCCTCGACCTGATGAAAGTCGTCCCAACTCGCCATCGGACGAATGAATTCCATGAAAGCAAGGCCGCGGACGAAACCGGGCCGCCGCGCCGCAAGTTCGAAGGCAAACGCCGTCCCCCAGTCTTGCGCGACGAGATAGGCCGAGGATATGCCGAGCCCGTCGATGAACGCTTCAAGATAGCGCACGTGGTCGACGAAGCGATAATCGATTTCGGGTTTTCCTGACTCTCCGAACCCGATCAGATCCGGGGCCACGCAGTGGGAACGCGACGCCACTGTTCCGATAATGTGGCGCCAAATGTAGGAAGACGTTGGGTTTCCATGCAGGAACAGCGTGACGGGGGCACTCTTCGAGCCCGCATGGCGATAGGCCATGTGCGAGCCGAGTACCGCCAGACTGGATGTTTCGATATTTGCGGACATGACAATCGCCTCCCTTATATACGCACGAGCGTATTGTAGGTTTGACTTATAATACGATCGTGCGTATTGTCAATGCATGCCGAAGCCATCGAACAAGAACGAATTCATCGCAGCCGGAATGCGGATAATGTTCCGCAAGGGCTACCATGCGACCGGAATACGCGACGTCGTCGCGGAAGGAGGCGTGCCGCAAGGCTCCTTCACCAACCATTTCGGATCGAAAGAGGCGTTCGCCCAGGAAGTCCTCGACCATTACTTCATGCAGACCCAGGCAATCGTCGAAGAGGCCTTGGGCGACCACTCGCTTTCCCCGCGCGGCCGGTTGCTGCGCTATCTCGACATCATTACCGACCGGCTGGCCGCCGATGGCTATTTGCGTGGGTGCCTCATCGGCGACTTCAGCATCGAGGTCTCTCAGGTCAGCGAGCCGCTTCGCGAGCGGCTTGTCGCCATCTACCGCGAATGGCTCCGCCCCTTCGAAGAATGCATCGCGGAAGGGCAAAAAGCGGGGGAGATCGAAGATCGATTCTCTCCCCAGGATCTGGCGGATTTCCTGCTGACGTCCTGGGAGGGGGCCATTCTCCGCATGAAAGTGGAACAGAGCGAAGAGCCGCTGGAGCGTTTCAAGAAGATTGCGTTCACCAGGATATTTGCAAAGGGATCGTAGGACGTGTCGGACAGGCGGGTCACGGTCCTTTGGACCCGCCGGAATGCTCCCTGTTTGATCCCACGTCGCTTTGTCGTTCTGGCCTTGCTCCGACAGGAAATCCAGGGTGCCGGCCCAACCTGCCGCCCTCTTCGGCGAGCCCTGACGGCCTGACGACCGCCCAGTTGCATGCCGGATTTGCGATCGTTGCGAATGTCGACCCCGCACCAGGGATCAGGCTACCGAACACTGCCCTGCGTCGGCGGGATCAAGCCGCCGCGTATCTTCCTGCAACCGCCGGACGGAACTTCACCGCCGCCGCAAGGCCCAGCACTACGAAGAACAGCAATGTCAGGCCCTGCGTGATCGTAAAGGGCGGCTCTGAAGCCGTCGGTGCGGCCTCGTGCAGCACACCAACCTTACCAAAGGCCTGGGCGATGGCGACGAAGACCAGAAGGTAGAGGCTGGCAACCATGCCGCCGGCATAGATCCAGCGCCAGAAGGCGGCGGCAAGGAGGCGGGTCCTGGCAATGAGTACGGCAGCCAGGATGACCAGCGCGATGATAGCGACGATCACGGCCGGCGTCAGGCCGGCCAGCGGCAGGATGAAGCCGGTGGCACTGGTGAGGATGGCGGTGATCAAAAAGAACCATGTCGAGCCCGAGTTCGCACGCGAGCGGAAAAGGTCCATCACGGCGGGCACGCCGGCAAGAATCGCGGCGATGCTGATCAAGGTGTGAATGACGATCAGAGTGACGTTAAGTGTGCTCATGGTGCCGCTCCTGGCTGGAGGAGCAACCCGCCCGAGCTATGCTGGTGCGAAGGAACGGTAGAGCGACGCAGCCATTGTCTTTCCAGAATTGACGCATCGAAACCCCCTCGCTGCGATGATCGCCCCGTATTATCACGATCCGTAGGTAGGCCATCGGTCCTCACCATCCCCGCCCTACATTGGGAAAATTTCAGGAATGGAATGGTACTATAGAGCCTCTTTCTGGAATTATTCAAACTAAAACGCAACCGCTTGCAATGCAGCCTGAGGCCTTCTTCGTTGAGAGTCAAAATCGCAGCGAATCTCTGTAATTCGCAATCATATCAACAGCTTATTGTAGAAATCGACGTCTGGCCTGCCGATCCAGTAGAATTTCGCTCCGTCATGGGGCGAAAGGATCGACTTCGCAGGGGACACCAGCTCAACCAGGGGATAGCATCAAGGACTGCGCCGAGCTACGAAAACGGCACAGATATCTCAACGAGCCAGCAGAAAGCCCCCTCACCGGAAGGAAGATCCCATCATGGCCAAGGTCCTCGTGCTTTATTACTCGTCCTACGGGCATATCGAGAGCATGGCCAATGCCATGGCAGACGGTGCTCGCGCCGCCGGCGCTACCGTCGACATCAAGCGTGTGCCGGAAACCGTTCCTGAGGACATTGCAAGGAACGCTCATTTCAAGCTCGACCAGGCGGCGCCGGTCGCCAGCATCGCGGACCTCGAACATTATGACGCGATCGTGGTCGGCACAGGCACGCGCTTTGGCCGGATGTCCAGCCAGATGGCGGCTTTTCTCGACCAGGCCGGCGGGCTGTGGGCACGCGGTGCCCTGACCGGCAAGGTGGGCGCGGCCTTCACATCGTCGGCAACCCAGCATGGCGGAAACGAAACCACCCTGTTCTCGATCATCACCAACCTGCTACATTTTGGCATGATCATCGTTGGCCTGCCTTACAGCCATGCGGGCCAGATGACTCTCAAGGAGATCGTCGGCGGCGCTCCTTATGGCGCAACCACGGTTGCTGGCAGTGATGGCTCGCGCCAGCCCTCCGAAATCGAACTCCAGGGCGCCCGCCATCAGGGCGAAATCGTTGCGCGAACAGCGGCCAAGCTTTTCGACTGATCCGAAAGGCCGGGCCGCATACCCCGCAATTCCAACCGATATTGCCGAGCCAATTCATGCGAAGGCTAAACCTTTGCAAAGGAGAAGCCATGCCCGAGGACTTCGAAGGCAAAGCCGTGCTTGAACCGATGCAGCCTCCCGTGAACCGCACCGGGTTTGCCGGAGGCTTCGACACAGAGAGATTGGAGCCAATATGGGCAAGACGACGAACAAGTTTTGACCTGAAGTCCGCGAGTGGGCCATTCGAACGGTTTTGGATCACAAGGCTGATCTCTCGTCGCGATCGGCAGCTGTTTCATCGATCGCAGCCAAGATAGGTTGCTTGCCGAAGACGCTGCACGGATGGGCAAAGAAGACCGAGGTCGTGCGGCAAGCGAACTGGTCAGCCGAGTGACGTCGTAGAGAAGATAAAGCTTCTTGAACGGGAGAATCGTGAGCTTCGTCAGGCCAATGAGATTTTACGCAAAGCGTCGGCCTCAAAGCCAACTTACCCAAGAAACCTATTTGATACAGATATCACGATGAACCGAACGCGAAGCGGACCGCCTGATTGATGGCGCCCGGCAGCACCGACATGTGGTTTTCGCCGTCCTGCAATTGAAAGGATGCCACAAGGCCCGGCACGCCGGCCAGGCGGTGCACCATGGCCCGGGCATTGTCGACGATCCGGCTGTCTTCATAGCCTCGGACGCGGTCGGCCGCGTCAATCGCCCCGACTTGAAAAGGAGCCAGCCGCTGTTCGTACTCGCCGGCCATCACCAGCAGCCGTCCCGAGGGTTTTGCCTGCGTTCGCGCCACGAAGTGTTCGGCCTCGTCCACGATACCAGCCCCTTCCCACCAGATCGCGGGGCTCGCAGCGATCCGGGCCGAGAAGGCTTCGGGCTTGCGAAATAAAGCATGCAGCACGAACAGACCACCGAAGGAATGGCCGAATATGGCCTGCTTCTTTCCGTCGATGGGGACTAGGGATGCGATCACGGGCTTGAGTTCGTCCTCGATGAACGCCAGGAACTGGTCGGCTCCCCCGGTGCGCACCTCGGGGCCATCCTGTGTGTGAGGCGGATAGGTCATGCCGGGTGGAGGACCCATGTCCCAGGATCGGCGGACGCTGTCATAGGCTTCCGGCGTGGGATAGCCGATACCGACCAGAACACCCGGCATGATACCGGTGCCAAGTGGATAGGCCGCCTGGACACGTACGATGTCGACCATCGTTCCAACGATGGCGTTGGCATCGAGGAAATAGAGGACGGGCCACCCCTGTGGCGGCGGTGCTTCCTTGGGAATGCGCAGGAAAATGCGATAGGGCGGCATCTTCGATGCTGGGGTCAGATCGAAATAGATCGTGTCGGCGATAGGGGCTGGTGTGCTCATGATGGTGACCTGCGTGATAAGAGCCAAATCAAGGATGGGCCTCCGATCAAGGATGCCGCCAATCCAGCCGGAATCTGCCGCGGGAAGGCAATGGTGCGGCCGAACCAGTCGGCTGCGACCATGACCAGCCCTCCTATGATGGCTGCCCCTGCCAGTTCCGCCAGGGCCTGACGCATGCCGAGGCGACGCGCCAGATGCGGTGCCATCAAGCCCACGAAACTCAGCGGCCCTACGATCAAAGTCGCCATGGCGGCAAGGAGGGCGCTCAAGCCCAGGGTGAGGACATGGCTGTGCGTAGGATTGAGGCCGAGAGCCAGCGACATGCCCCTGCCGAGCGGCAGGATGGTCAGCATGCGCACGGTCAGCAACAATCCGCCAAAGAGCACTGATGCCGCACCGATGCTCACAAGAGCTGCCGTGGCATCCACCGAATAGGTCGAGCCCATCATCCAGTTTAACAGCAGCATCGCACGCGGATCCCCGCCGGCCATCAATACGTTGATCATGGCGTCAAACATGGCGCCAAACGCTATTCCGACAATCAACGCTCTATCAGGGCTTGCCTTGCGGTCGAGAGCCAGGATGGCTGCCAGTGCGATGAAAGCGCCGATCGATGCTGCAAGCATTTGTGCGCCTTGCCCGACCGTGGACAGGGAAAACAACGCAACGGCAAGGCCGAAGGCTGCTCCTGCGCTGACACCCAAAACTTCCGGACCGGCCATGGGATTTCCCGTCAGCCGCTGAAGGAGACATCCGGCCAGGCCCAGCATCGTGCCTGCTGCCAGAGCCGCAATCGCGCGAGGCAGCCGCAAGGGCACCAACCTATCGAACTCATGGCCGAGGCTCAGATGCCACCCTCCGCCATCCCTTCCGACCGTGGTGGACAGCACGAGGACGATGACCAAGAGGATCATCAACCCGATGAGACGGTTACTGATTGCGGGAGCAAGGGGCGCTTTCTCCACGAAGGGAGGTGGAGGCACCAGCGGGACACTCCTTTGCCGCACGAGCAAGACGATGAGGAGAGGCGCGCCGAGCAGGGCCGTTACAGCGCCTGTCGGGAGGCTGAGGCCGGATAGCGCGTCTGCCGTCTGAACGCCTTGGTCCACGAGCCACAGAAGGCCGGCGCCCATTGTCGTCGACCAGACCAGTTGGTGGCCCGCACGCCGCGCTCCCAGGGAGCGGGCCAGCACGGGAGCTGCGAGGCTGACGAAGCCGATGACGCCGACCGCACTGACGACATTGACGCTGAGCCCGACGGCGAGCGCCAGCGCACACAGCCTTGCGGTAGCAACGGAAAGACCGAGACTTCGTGCTTTGGCGTCGTCAACCGTCAACAGCGTCAAGGGCCGTACCAGCAAAACAGCGGTCAGTGCGGCCGCCACGAGGACAGGCGCGAGTTTGGCCGCCACCGTCCAGCCCTGTTGGCTGAGCGAACCACTGCCCCAGATGAAGAGCCCGGCTAGATACTCGGTCTTGAAGAGGGTCAGCATGGCCGTAAGAGCCGCGCAGAAGAGGCCTGTGACAAGTCCCGCGAGAACGACTGAGATCGGGGCGAGGCCCTGTCGCCAAGACAAGGCCAGGACGGCCGTGGCTGCCAGCGATCCGCCTGCCAGAGCCGGCCAAACCCGCCCGAAGGCAAACAGCCATGGTGCCCATAGCATCGCCACGCTCAGGGCAAGGCTCGCTCCCGCCTCAATGCCCAGCGTGGTCGGAGAGGCTATAGGGTTGCGCAATGAAAGCTGGCACAGCGCGCCGGCCAGCCCCAGCGAGGCTCCGCACAGGAGACTAACGACGAGGCGCGGCAGGAAGCTGTAGGCGAACAGCATCTGGGCCGTGTCGGCGGTGTCCCCCCTCCACAGGGCCTCAAGCCAAATTCCGAAGGGCAGGCGCCCGGCGGCATGCGACCAGCTCAAGGCTCCCGCTGCTACAAGCAGGATCATGGTGAGAGCTGCGGGGCCCCCTCGGCGCGCGTCCTCAACCATTGGCATTTTCGGCAGCTGCAAGATGAGCGCCCAGCAAGGCACCAAAGCGCATCGCGGAAGGCAGCATACCGAAGGCCGACACGGCAGGCAGACGATGGATGCGCCCCGCGCGAACGAACGGCAGGCTATTCCACACCGGGTTGCTTTCGAGGCTTTGTAGAATATCGGGGGCGACCGGTTCCAGGTAGAGCAGCCGGCTTTCCGGATTTATGACCAGATCTTCCAGGCCGATCGTCGAAAAGCCCCAGTAATTGGTCGAGCCAGTCCAGCCATTGGCAAGACCGCATCGCTCGATCACATCCTGGAACAGACTGCGTTTGCCGTAAATGCGCAGATGCCCCTCATCGAGGAAATTGACAACCAGCAAGGGCCTGTCAGCGGCCCGACGAAGTAGGTCGCGCAGCTGCGCCATCGTCGCCGCACTCTTTGCGACCAAAGCCTGTGCCGGGCCATCGCGCCCGAGCAACGCGCCAAGCCGAAGCGTTTCCCTGACGCTCAGTTCATAGGGACGTCCCCCTGGGGGGGCGTAGATGGAGAAGGTCTGCGTCGGTGCAAGGCGTGCCATCACAGGCTCGATTGCGGCCAGATAGGGCGTGGTGATGATCAGATCCGGCGCAAGCTGCGTCAGGAGTTCGAGATTGGGCTCTCGGTCGGTTCCCAGATCGACGATGCCCGGCGGCAGGCGCGGTTCGACCACCCAGTCGTTCCAGGCTTCGACCTGCGGCATGGCGACCGGTGTCACGCCCAGACCGAGCAGGGTTTCGGTCAAGCCATCGTCGAGCGAGGCAATACGCGCGGGATACGCAGCCATTTGCAAGGCCGACGGCGCTGCCGATGCAACACCAAGCCCATACGCGAGCGCGGCCAGCCCTCCGGTCATGAAGCCCCGGCGGCTGCGCGAGAGACATGAAGGTTTGCCGAACTGCAAGACGTCACCAGCGATAGCGCAGGCTGGCGGTCATGACCCGACGCGCGCCCTGGTAGCAGAACCCGGCCTCGCAGGTGGTGTATTTCTTGTCGAACAGGTTACGGGCATTGGCTTGCACATCCCAGCCTTTCAACCCCTGCTTGATCTGCCCGAGATCATAGCTGAGTTTGGCATCCACCAGCGCAACCGCTTCGTTCTTGAAGGAGTTCGTGGCGTCGCCATAGCTTTCTCCGAGGTAACGCAAGCCGAGGCCGGCACCGAAACCTGCCAGGGCAATGTCGCCAGGCGCCTGATAATCGACCCAGGTCGAGAAACTGTTGCGCGGCGTCGCGGTCGGCACCTTGCCGATGGTTCCAACCTCCCCGGTGATCGTCTTCAGATCCAGGAAGGTATAGGCACCGCGCAGGCTGAAGCCGGCACCGAGATTGGCCACGGCCTCAAGCTCGAAGCCGCGTCCGCGGATCTTGCCTCGCTGCGACGAAACATTGTTGATGGAGACGATGCCGCCATCCTGCGTGATGTCGAAGATGGAGGCAGTGACCATGCCGTCGAACCAGGTGGGAGCATATTTGATACCACCCTCGATCTGCCTGCCGGTCGTGGGCTTGAATCCGATTCCGTTGGCTGAACCAAGGTTGGGATTGAAGGAGGTGGAATAGCTGACGTAGGGAGCAAGGCCATTGTCGAACAGATAGGTCAGGCCCACGCGCCCGGTGAAGGCACTGTCGGACTCGCTCTGCCGGGTGTTGCTCACCGGCTCGCGGGTTTGGATATGGGTCCGGGTTTCAACCCAGTCCTGCCGCCCGGTCAGTGTCAGGATCCATTTGTCGTATTTGGCCTGTTCCTGCACATAGAGACCGAGCTGGTTCTGCTTCTGCCTCGTGATGGTGTCGAAGGCTGGATCAATGAACGGCCCAAGCGAAGCGCCGGTCGCAAGATTCTGGTCCGGCCCATCGCCAAAGCCGATGCGGCTGTTGAGTGTCAGGTAGGAATAATCCAGGCCAGCCAGCAGCTTATGCTCGACGGGCCCAGTGGAAAAATCAGCCTGAAGCTGGTTATCGACGGCGAATGAGTCCATAACGTCATGGACATAGCCCAGCGAGCGTTTGGCGATCATCGTCTCTGTATCGACACTGCCGACGCCGGTATAGCGAACCTCGGTGTCGACGCTGCCGTAGCGAAGCTTCTGCCTGAAAGTGAAGGTATCGTCGAACTTGTGTTCGAACTGGTACCCAATGCGATATTGGGTCTGCTCGAGGCTGTTGTAGTCAGGATCGCTTTGCGAATACTGGTTCGAGGGTGAACCGGCCCACCCGTAATAGGGGAAGGCGGCCGGCGTCTTGGCCTCGAGATATTCGCCGAGCAAGGTCAGCGTCGTCTGGTCGTTCGGGCGCCAGGTGAAGGCCGGCGCCAGGCCGGCCAGCTTGTCATCGCCGCCGCCGAGGACGTTGGCGGCCTTCCCGTCCCTGAGGGTTCCGGTCAGGCGATAGAGCAGCGTTCCATCGGCGTCGAGCGGACCGCCAAGGTCGACATTGCCCTGAATGTGGTCCCTGTTGCCACCCTCCAGCGTCACTTCACCAAAGCGCGTATCGACAGGAAGCTTGGAAGTGATGTCGACCAGCCCGCCGGGCGATCCCAGTCCGTACAAGGCCGAACTCGGACCGCGCAGCACCGCAATGTTCTCGACATTGTAGGGATCGACCTTGAAGACCGCCATGTTGGCACCGGGAAGGCGCAGCCCATCGCGATAGATACCGTTATAGGTGACGTCGAAACCGCGGATGGAGAAGGAGTCGAAACGGGAGTCGAAACCCGCGGACTCCGTACGCACGCCGGGCGTGTAGGCGACGGCCTGCGTCAAGGATTGCACATTGCGATCGTTCAGCTCCTTGCGGGTGAGCACCGTCACCGATTGCGGGGTCTCGATCAGGGGCGTGTTGGTCTTCGTGCCAGTCGCGCTACGCGTGGCAACGTAACCGGTGCTGCCGTCGCCATTGCCCTGGACCACGACCGGATCGAGCTCGATGGCGCCGGAGATGCTGGCCGTTCCGTCCCGGACAATGGGCGCCGTGATCGCGACCGTGCTCGAATTCGTAAAAGTGTAGGACAGGCCCGTTCCACGCAGCAAACGCGAAAGCGCCTGCTGCGGCGTGACCGAGCTGGCGATACCGGGCGATGACTTGTCTCGCGCGATCGCGGGCAGATAGGTGATCTGCAGGCCGCTTTGACGTCCGAACGCCGCCAGGGCCTGGCTGAGCGGTCCCTTTGGGATGATGAATTGAACCCGCGCGACCTGTGCGCTTGCCGGGCTTGGGAGCAGTGTGTGGGCAATGGCGCTCGAAGCTGTCAGGGCAACCCACAACACCCGGCCGGATAGGCTCCCACGCAAGCACCGAGCCAATACCATCGATAACCCTCCTCGTCGACACCGGGGCCCAGCTCCACTCGACGATCGGATCGCGAGCGGGCCCCTTGAGTGAAGACGAATGGAGGGCGCGAAATTTCTCCCCTCTGCGAAGCTTTTTTAAGCGCGCGATATCACGGTGAGGTAAGGGCCGATCGAACGCACCCGGCCTCCCAGCGGGTGCACTACCGCTTCCAGGGCGCGCAGGGGATTGCTGGGATCGAAGACCCCGCTGATGCGGTTGGCGCCAAAACCGGCATCGGCAATCAAGACACGTCCCGGTTGCCAGCGCGCGATCCTTGCCACGACCGCCCGGATCGGCTCGTTCTCGACCAGGATCTGGCCGCTGCGCCAGGTGCCAATCTGCCGGATATCCCGGCTGCCCCGCGTGGCAAGGCGCGTGCGCTCGTCGAAAGTGGCCCATTGGCCGGGTGCCAGCCGGTTACCATCGACCAGACTTGGGCCGGGAAGGTCTATCTCGACCAATCCGTGTTCCACCGAAACCGAAATGAGCCCGGCGTCATTGCCGAGGTCGAAAGCCGTGCCGCGCGCGGTGGCGACCATCTCGGAGGCCGCGGCTCGGAAGGGGCGTGAGGGATCCTTGGCAACTTCAAAAAATGCCATGCCTGCCAACAAGGTGACGGTTCTTTGGCTACTGTCGTAATGCAGAGCGATAGCGCTATCGGGACCGAGCGTTGCCGCGCCACCGTCAGGAAGCGTGATGCGACGGATTTCCGCCGTGCCGGTCAGATGGTCCGCCTGGGCACGAAGGATCAGGCCCGGTAAAGCGAGATATCCGCCAGCCAGGGCCCCTGCCCCGATCATTCCTCCAGCCAAAAGACTACGACGCGTCAAACCCCTCGGGAAGCGCGGTTCAGCTTGATAACCGGGGGCAAGGACCCGACCGGCGATGCCGTATATTTCCGAAACCTCGAGCCATGCCTTCTCATAGGCCGGGCCTCTGGCGCGCCAGCGCCTCACCATCTCCCGGGACACCGGATTGGCCGGATCATTCTGGAGGCGGATCATGAGATCGGCTGCTTCCTCGAACAGCCGATCTTCCTGGGGGGAAGTTTCGTTCATTGATGGTCCTTGGGCTGACGATCGGGCGCCAGCCAGCCACTCCTGACTACATCAATAGAACGGATGAGCGGAAACGATTTTCCCAACACGGACAAGGCTTCACATAATGCCGGATTGGCTGACGCCTTTCACCGCACCTACGGCGTCGGCCCCGATTTCGGGTTGAGGCCCGACGCTGTAGGTTATTGTCGTCGCATCGTTTTTGCCGAAAATCGGCGCCCGCTCGTTGACGCGATGCTCTAGGCCTTCTCGCGCAGCCGAGCTCGAACATGAAGATAGGCTTCACGGATCAGCGTCCAGGTCCTGGTTGTCGACAGGTCGAGTTCTCCTGCGATTTGGCTGATCGTCTTCTCGCCCAGGCGGTGCATTTGGAAAGCCCGGCGCGTGCGATCCGGCAATTCCGCCAGCGCGGCTGCCACGATCGCAAGGTTCTGGCGGTCGATGACGATCGTCTCCGGCGACGGCTTGCCATCCGAGATCGCTGCGAAGTCCTGGTCTGCGAGGTCGTCCTTCAGCATCAGCCGGTCGCGGCGCTGCTGATCAATGCGCAGATTGCGTGCAATGCTATGAAGCAAGGCCCGGGGATTGGCATGATCCACATCGGTGTGCGATCCAACCGAAAGTAGCCTGAGAAACGCTTCCTGCGTCAAATCGGCGGCATTTTCAGCCGTGGCCCCCTTACGCCGCAGCGTGTTGGAAATCTCCTTGGCGTAGCGCTGAAACAATGTGCGGATGTCCAGACCCACTTATTGGTTTCTCCCGAGACCAGGGTGCCGACTTGCCATCAGGTCATGCGGCGAGGCTTGCGGAGACATTTCCTCATCAAGATCCACGCAGATACGGACGAGGGATGACGAAGGGAAGAGGCACGGAGCTTGAGTCACGACATCGGCCAGCTTGAGGGAGCATGCCTCCCTTTGCCATTCTCGGAATTCTCTTGCAATAACAATGTTTTATATAAGTTCTAGACTGGGCGTTGATGGCGAGAACCGCCATCGTCTCGGCAACGAAGGCATCGAGGGGCATAGCCACTTCTGCCTCGCGGCTGTTCATCAGGTCGGTACGCACCCAACGGGGCACGAACTCGAGCACGCCATGGGCACAAAGCCCGCGAATTTCATGAATCCAGTTCCTCGATTGAAGCTAAAGAATTCAATGCGGTCATGCGGGAAAGGCGTTGCCTAACGTCGGCAGCCCGCTGACGGATTGACCTTGGTCGCTTCCTCCTGAAGCATGTCCCAACGCTCGGCGAGCCGGCCGACACCGTTCAGGCTGCGATGAGGGCGAAGCGCTTGCGATATTCCGCCGGCGTTACGCCGACATGGCGCGTGAAGGCGCGTCGCAACGTGTTGGCATCGGCGAACCCGCAATGTACTGCGACCTGTTTGGGGGCTTCGTGCCCCTGTTCGAGCAGCCGCCGCGCCGCATGCACCCGTACCTCCTCGACCCATGTTGCCGGTGTGATGCCGACTTCGCTGCGAAACAGGCGAGCAAAGTGGCGCGGGCTGAGATCCATGCGCTTTGCAAGGCTCGCAACACTATGGCCGTGTCCGGGATTGGCTGCGACCCAACGCTGCAGCTCCTGAAGCGCAGCCCGCCCTGCCGGCACGGCTTCGCCCTTGCGGCTGAACTGCATCTGCCCGCCCGGGCGCTTGAAGAACATCACCAGCTGGCTTGCCACGCGCATGGCAATCTCGTGGCCGAGATCCTCCTCGACCAGGGAAAGGGCGAGGTCGAGGCCGGCCGTCACGCCCGCGGCGGTGCGTAGCGCTCCATCACTGACCTGTATGGCGTCCTCGTCCACCGTGACGCCCGGAAACTGCCTTGCCAGTTGCTCGGCCACAGCCCAATGCGTGGTCACGCGCCGGCCGTCGAGCAAACCCGCCGCCGCCAGGAAAAAGGCACCACTGCATACCGATCCGAATCGTCGGGCCATTGGTGCCCTCCGGCGTAGCCAGTCGACGACGACGCGATCCGCCGGCATCTCGGCTGCATTCGGGCACCCGGCCACGAGAAGCGTGTCGATCGCTTCCTCAGTATCGCCGTCGATGATGCGATCCGGCATCAGCCGCGCCCCGGAGGAGGCGCGGATCGGCCCCGGTTCGCTCGCCGCAATGAGCAGGCGATAGATCTCACGGCCGGCCTGGGCATTCGCCTCGGCGAAGACGTCCAGGGGACCGGAGACGTCGAGAAGCTGCACGCCCGGCAGTGCCACCATCACGATCGTTTTCGCCATGACCTGCATTCACGTCCGCTTCGATCTGAATTTGTCTGCTTTTGATACATTACATCGATTGCAGACAAACTATCCCAGTTCTAGCCTGCCTGCGAGTAGAAAATACAGGAGCAGGCAATGCCACTCATACCGAAAGAAGCGAAGATCCCCGACAGCACGTTGGCGCGGGCAATCACCGAGTTTATTCGCGATAGTGAGACAGAACTTCTCTTCAATCATTCCAGTCGCGTCTATCATTTCGGTGCGCTGGCGGGCATCCAGAAGGGGCTCAAATTTGATGGTGAGCTTCTCTATGCTAGCGCAATGTTTCATGATCTCGGCCTCATGCCCGGCCATAGCAGCAAGAACGAGCGTTTCGAGGTCGATGGCGCCCATGCCGCGCGCGACTTCCTGAGAAGCCACGGTCTTTCCGAAGAGGAGGCCTACACCGTCTGGACCGCGATCGCGCTCCACACCACGCCGGGCGTGCCGCAGCATATGCACCCCGTCGTCGGCCTCGTGACAGCCGGCGTCGAGATGGACGTGCTTGGGCTCACCTACAGTCACTATTCCGATGCCGAGCGTGAGGCCGTCGTCAGCGCCTTTCCGCGTACGCCGACATTCAAGGAAGACATCATCCAGGCCTTCTACGACGGCATCAAGCACAAGCCGCAGACTACTTTCGGCAACGTCAAGGCCGACGTCATCGCCGACAAGGAGCCCCATTTCCACCGCGGCAATTTCTGCAGCGTCATTCGCTGCTCGCACTGGCACGGTTGAAACGGCCGCCGCCATCAACACGCTGTGCGGCTAGAGCGTTTTACGATGAGACGGAAGCACCAAGAGTCGCAAATACGCTTCGAAACAAGGGGTTAGGGCAAACAAGCATTCAAACCTGAACGCGCTTTGGCCTTTGACTGGGAGACCAGCATACCCACAATTCATCGCCATCAGGCGACTGCCTTGACGCCAAGCAGTACATCTCGGGTCTACCCGATTTGGGACCTGCAGGCCGGAATTCATTTCGGGGGCTTGGCGTCGTGACCTCACTGTGCGAACTGGCGCGAAGTGGCTGATGAAGCTTTAAAGTCCCGATGGCCCACCCTTTTCCAGGCGAGCCATCGGCGTGCCGTCCATCTTACTTCGGCGCGCGGATCGTCAGCGCCGGATTGTGGGCGAAGAAATTATGCGGCTCGATATGGATGGTCTTCCATTCGGTCGACATCACGGGCCAGTCCTCCATGCGCGGGATGTGATGGAAACCGGCGGTGAACCAGGTCACGATATCCTTGGCCATCAGAGGTTTGTTGGCCTTGACCCATTGAGGCAGCGTATCGGCGCCGTCGCTCTGCATGGCAAACTTGCCGCCGGCATATTGCTGTTCGGGGTCATAGACCGTGTTCCAGACCGAATACTCGATATAGGCGTTGCGCTTCATCGGCGGATCGTTGGCGAAATCGAACGGGCCGTAGGCGACATCACCATGGTGGATCATCCATCCCGGCTCCTGGCCGAGATAGCCTTTGCGAGAGGGATCAGAGATCATGAAGTAGCGTGGTTTCAGTGCCGAAAGCTGGTAGCGCGCCTCCAACTCCGTTTTCGGCATGGTGTGCTGGACTGTCCACATCGATCGGCGCGGGCTCTTCGGGTCGAGCTTTGCGGGAACGATGTCCATCGTGCCGAAATGATTGATCGACTGGTCGATGTCGAAGTCGATCCGGAAGTTGAAATAATGGTCATGGTTTGCGGCCACCAGGTTCGGCGCGATCAGCGTGCCATGGGCGGTGTCGCTGGCCGCCGTCGGATCTTTCATCGAGGTCGATGCCACGCCCTTCACGGCGTCGAGGCCGGTCGCTCCGATCATGATCCTGATCTGGCCGTCCTGTTGCAGACGATAGTCGATCAGATAGTCGTAATTTCCAACCTCCGAGGCTGTGCGCACTACCAGTTCGGTGACCGGCCGGCCTTCCGCGGGAAGCGGTTTTTCCGGGCTCTGGGCGAAGACTTCGAAATGGCGCCATGCCGGGTCGCCGATGCTGCGTTCGAATATGCAGATGGCGTTGGGTATGGTCAGCGGATTGCCCTTGTCGTCGGCAATGGTTGCCGGCAGGAAGGTCGCATGGCTCGGGCAATCGACGCCCGCCCGCAATGGGCTGAGGAACAAGCCAAACCCATACTCGCCGCTGTCCATATAGGTGCGCCAGTACCAGCCTTCCGTCGGATCCATGTAAGGCACGAACACTTCCGACAGGTGCGACTGATAGATGACGGAACGCCATTGGTCCCCGTCCCTCACATCGAGGTTGGACACCACCAGGCCCGGCCGCTTGTCGACCCGGAAGTTGAAGCGCCACATGTCCCATTCGAGATGGCTGCCGGTGATCTTGTAGTTGGGCCCGCCCGGCTGCGAGAGGGTTGCCGGGCTCATTTCCGGACGGAGCGGCTCGCGCGCGGCCACCTCCTTCTCGGTATAGCCCCAATTGTCCTTGGGGCGCTCGAGCACGCCCGTATCGATGACACGAAGCACCTTCTTCTTGCCGACATCATAGACGGCGAAAAGACCTTCGATCGGCTTGGCGTAGTAGTTGGAGCCTTCCGGAACCCGATAGCACGGCACCTTCATCAGACGGGAGTCTCGATACTCCTCGGTGAAGAAATTGCCTGCCGTCAACGGCAGGCAGAACGCCTGTTCCGGCGCCAAGCCGCGCTTTTTCAGGCCGGCGATCATATCCGGATTGGCCAGGGCGCCCTGGAGAGCGCCCATGAACTCGGTGAACAGCACCATCGGCTGCCCCTTGATCGGCGTCGCGCTTTCGACCGTTCCCCTGGTGATGTTGACCACGGCTTCCTTGAAGCCTTGCGGACTGGTCAACTGCACATTGGCCTCGCGATCGAGCTGGTCCCCCTCCTCCCAGGAGAGCACCTTTTCCTTTGCAGGCTCCTTGAGCTCGATCAGGGGAAAGAGAGTGTTGTCGTCGACAACCTTGCCTTCGCGCAGGATCTTGTTGATCTTCTGATATTCTTCCGCGGTCAGTCCATCCAGCGGATGAGCCACTGCGGCAGAGGCGCTGAGCGCCATGATCACGCTGGCGGAGGCCAGATATTGTTTTAGGTTCATTGCATCCTCCCTGTCTCGACATTCTTGCTGCCTACGCGAATACCACCTGGATATCGGTGTATTCCTGCAGTCCCTCCTCGGCGAATTCGACGCCCAAGCCTGAAGCCTTGACGCCACCGAACGGCGCGTTCGGTTGAATGGCGCCGTGCTTGTTGATCCAGACGGAGCCGCATTGCATGCGGCTCGCCACCGCCTTGGCCGCCGCGATGTCGGATGACCAAACCGAGCCGCCGAGGCCGTTGGCACTGTCATTGGCAAGGTCCACGGCTTCGTCCACGGTCCTGTATTTGATGATAGGAAGCGCGGGCCCGAACTGCTCCTCATCGACCAGCGGGTCACCGTTGCGCAGGCCCGCCACGATCGTCGGCGGAAAGAAGAGCCCCTCGCCGGGCTCGCCGCCCAGCAGCACCCGGCCACGCTCCCTGGCGTCCTTGACCAGGCGCGAGAGCTTCTCGAACTGCATGCGGTTCTGCACGGGACCGAGCACGCTGCCCTCGTCCATGCCGTTGCCAACCGGAATGTTACGCGCATAGGCGACAAGCGCCTCGCAGACAGCGTCGTGGATGGATTCATGCACATAGAGGCGCTTCATCGCAGCGCAGGTCTGGCCGTTATTGATGAACGCGCCCCAGAACAATCCTTCGGCGATCGCCTGCGGATCGGCGTCCGACAGCACGATGCCGGCATCGTTGCCGCCCAGTTCAAGCGTCAAACGCTTCATCGTCTCGGCAGCCGCGCGCATGACCTTCTGGCCGGTCGCGCAGGAGCCGGTAAAGACGATCTTGCGGATATCGGGATGCGCGGACATGGCCGCGCCGATGTTGAACGCGCGGTCGTCACCCGTGACGACATTGAGCACGCCAGGTGGCAGTACTTCGTTCATGATCTCGACCAGGCGAAGCGTGGCGAGCGGCGTCAGGGGCGAGGGCTTGATGACGACGGTGTTGCCGGTGCGTAGCGCCGGCATGACATGCCAGATCGCAATCATCACCGGGAAATTCCAGGGCGTGATCGAACCGACGACACCGAGCGGCTTGCGGTGTAGTTCGACGCGCCCGTCACTATTATCCTGCAGGATTTTCGGCGATAGCGAAAGCCCCGTCGTGTATCCGGCCCAGGCGACGGTGCCGCCCAGTTCCCAGCGTGAGCCGAGGCCGTTCAGGGGTTTACCCTGCTCGAGCGTGAGGATATGCGCGAGTTCCTCGGCATGGGCCTCGATCTGCGCGGTCACGGCGGCACAGGCAGCCTGCAGTTCCTGATCGCTCCTGGCCGACCAGGCCGGAAAGGCCGCCTTGGCTGCCGCTATGGCAGCGTCGAGCTCGGCCGGCCCCATGTTCGGCGCCCGGCCGGCCTCCGTTCCCGTCGCGGGATTGAGCACACTGAAGCTGTGCTCGTAGCCGATCGGCTTGCCATGGATCGTCGCAGTCTGGACGGTCATTTCATTCCTCCCCGCGGAGCCCCGGAGCCGGGACTTGTTTGACGGAGAAGGTAAGGGAAAGCGGGTGCTTCAAGCTTGGGCGGTGCCGTCGCGGCGATTGGACAAACCCGTCAATGGCAACGTGCGACTGCTCCCGGCGTCACACCATATTTCTTCCGGAACTCCCGGTAGAAGTAGGATAGGTCGTTGAAGCCGACATCATAGGCAATGGCGGCGATGCCGCTCAGCTGCGCGTCCCGGGGCGTTGCCAGCCGCGTCTTGGCGAGATCCAGCCGCCGATTGAGAAGCCGGTGGCGCGGCGTTTCGCCGAGCGGTTGGAAATGGCGTTGCAGCATGCGTTCCGATACGTTCAACCGTCGCGCCAGTTCACTGGCACCGAAGTCGGGATCGGCGCAATGCCGGTCGATCATCGTCAACGCCCGCGACAGAAGGGTTTCCGCCGATCGGACATCGCCGTTCCTTTTGCTCCCCCTGAGGTAGGCGCCCAGCAGGCACAGGAAGGCCTCGCTGAGTTGCTGCGCGACGGATGGCTCTTCCAACAGCTTGGCGATCACCGCCCGCATGGCCAGCCACAGGGGATCATTCCGGCTGATGGCGACGCCACCCGTGCAGGCCTGGCCAAACCGATGCAGCATCTCCTCGCGCGGCATGTGAATGGAAATCTGGTTCGACCGTGCACCGTCATAGACGAAGGACGATGGCTTGACGGAATCGACAAGGAACATGTCACCGATTGCGAGATCTGTCGATCGTTCGCCCTGTTCGACGCGGCAATGGCCCTCGTCCTGGATCAGCAGGAACAGATGCTCGCCCGGGTCCTGCCGAATCGCGCGTGCCCCGCGTTGGACATGGCGTGCATCGAGCGCGACGATCGCCGTATCGAAGAAACCGACGCGGCGCGTGGCGACATCCCCGGCCACCAAGCCGGCACGCGTCATCGGTTCCAGATCGAAGGCGCCGCAGGTTTTCCGGATTTCGGCCTGCAAGAGTTCCACCGCCATTGGCCTGTGGGTCGGGGTCATCAACGGCTGCATCGTTCCCTCCCTAGAGCAAAGTGCGATTTCTTCTAATCGCACTTTCTCTCTATCTCTTTGTTTTGGCGCGTTTTCTTCATCTAAAAGTCCAGAAACTTTCTGGAAAACGCTTTAGTATTTGTGGAATGCTCTGTTCTTGTTTTTCAGCTTCGCTCTTCCATCGCCCCAGCCCAATTGCCGACAACGACCGCACGCCTGAGAAGGCCGCATGGTGGCTCTGCAAGACCTGCCGCCGCCAGGCGGTCGAGAGCCGCATCAACATCGGACAGGCCACGACGTTCGGCATAGTGCATCGGGCCGCCCCGCCACCGTGGAAAGCCGTAGCCATGGATCTCGACCAGATCGATGTCCGAAGCTCTGAGCGCGATCCCTTCCTCCAGGATCTTTGCCGCCTCATTCACCATCGGCAAGACGATGCAGTCGGCCACTTCGCCATCACTCCATCGTTGCTGGCGCCAACCCTTGGCCTCCTCTGCGACGACATCGTCAACCGTTCTCGACGGCTGAGGCGTGCGCGTACCCTCGGCATAATCATACCAGCCGCCGCCCGTCTTCTGGCCAAACCGCTCCATGGCACAAAGCCTGTCTGCGATGGGTGCGAAGGGGGCCTCCCCCCTGGCGCGAGCCGCGCGGCGCTGAAAGGCAGCGATGTCCAGGCCGCCAAGATCCTGCGCCTCGAAGGGGCCCATGGGCAGCCCGAAGACACGCATGGCGGCATCCACCATCTGGGGCGTCGCGCCGGACAGGAGAAGCCGCTCGGCTTGGGCGCGCATGACTTTCAAGATCCTGTTGCCGATGAAACCGTCGCAGATGCCGGCCCGCACGGGGATCTTGCCCAGCACGCGTGCCAGGGCAAAGCCGGTGGCCAACACAGCAGGCGCCGTCGCATTCGTCGGCACGATCTCCAGCAGCTTCATGACATGGGCCGGGCTGAAGAAGTGCAGCCCGAGGAACCGCTCCGGCCCGGCAATGCCGTCTGCTATTCTTTCGGGATCGAGATAGGAGGTGTTGGTTGCAAGCACGGCATCCGCGCGGCAGACGCGCGCGAGTTCGATGAAGACCCTGCGCTTGACGTCGAGATCTTCGAACACGGCCTCCACGACGAGGTCGACATCGGCAAGAGCGGCATAGCCCGTCGTGCCCGTCACCCCAGCAAGCCTTTCAGCCGCAGTTTCCGGGGTGATCCGGCCACGTTTGGCCGAGCTGTCGAAGATCGCGCGAAGATTGGCAAGGCCGCGTTCGACCGCCTGATTGTCACGTTCGACCAGCGTGACGGGATGACCGGCATCGCGAAACGCGGCTGCAATACCTGCCCCCATCGTCCCGCCCCCGATAACGGCCACGGAGCGGATCGTACGGGGCGAAATGCCGTTCAGTTGTGGAGGACGCGGGGCCGCTCGCTCGGCGAAGAAGACATGTCTGAGCGCAGCGGCCTGTGTCGAACCGCGAAGTTCGAGAAAGGTCTCCCGTTCGAACGCCATTGCCCGGTCGAAATCCACCTCCGTGGCCCTCCTCACGCAGGCGAGTGCGCGAAGCGGTGCATCTTCCCGTTTAGCGCGAGCACCGACGGCTCCTGCCGCCGTTTCCCAGAAGTCCTCGTCGACGGCCCGCACAGCTCGCTCGCGAAGTGGGAGCGGCAAGGATTGCTGTACTGCTGTTCGGGCAAAGTCGACGGCGCCGCTTTCGAGATCTCCGTCGATGATCGCATCGACCAGGCCCTGCTGGCATGCCTTCGGCGCAGCGACCGGGGTTCCGGTCGTGACCATATCGACAGCGAACGCCGGATCAATCACACGCGGAAGGCGGACTGTGCCGCCGGCGCCCGGCACGATGCCGAGCCGCACCTCGGGCAATCCCAGGCTCGCGGGAGCGGAAGCTACCCGAAAGCGGCAGCCGAGCGCGACCTCCAGCCCTCCTCCGAGTGCACTGCCGTGAATCGCCGCGACCCAAGGCTTGGATGCGGCTTCGATCCGCGCAACGAGGTCCGGGAGATGTGGCGGAAGCGGAGGCTTGCCGAATTCGCCGACGTCCGCACCGGCAATGAAGGTGCGCCCCGCACAGATCAGAACAACCGCCCGCACCGCACCGTCGGCGTCCAGCGCTTCGGCGGCCTGCCATAGATCCTGGCGCAGCCTCTGAGAGAGAGCATTCACTGGAGGATTGTCGACTGTGACGATGGCAATCTCGCCATCGCGCGTGATGGATACGGTCATCGGCTGGATCCAAGGTGAGTATAACGAATTCGCACATCGACGATCTGCCTACCGACTGATCCATCGGGCAACCAAGCATGGTACGGTCGTTGTCTGCGGTCGTGCACTTTTGCAAGAGCGCGGACAACGGTGTTCGATCCGCTGTTACGGACCGGCGGACCACCGCCTCTATCCGGACCGCGAAGGCCCCTGCCCTTCGAAATTTCGGGACCGCCGCGATCCTGCTCCGCGTCCAAGGCCCTGCCGCGCATAGGTCGGCAGCGGTCAAACCAGGCGTTCATCACATTGTCCTCCCGAGACGCAGCTTTATAATTGACCGGCCGGTCGGTATATGCAAGAGTTTTGTGAACCGCCGCTCGTTACGGTGGAACTGGAGGAAACATGGTTGCATCGGACACCGTCCTGGTGGCGTTTGGCGATGGCGTCCTGCGTCTGACGCTCAACCGGCCGGACAAGCTCAACGCCTTCAATGAGGAGATGCATCGGGCGCTGCGCGCCGGCTTCGAGCGGGCCCATGAGGATGCCTCGGTTCGCGCCGTGCTGCTCACCGGTGCCGGCCGTGGCTTCTGCGCCGGGCAGGATCTCGGCGACCGCGATCCACGCAAAGGCGGCGCGCCTCCTGATCTCGGACAAACCATCGAGGTCTACTACAACCCATTGGTCCGTCTCATTCGCAGCCTTGAGAAGCCGGTGATCTGCGCCGTCAATGGCGTGGCAGCCGGTGCGGGCGCAAATATCGCCTTCGCTTGCGACATTACGCTAGCCGCGCGTTCGGCGCGGTTCATCCAGGCCTTTGCGAAGATTGGTCTCATCCCGGACTCGGGCGGAACGTGGAGCCTGCCACGCCTGCTCGGAGAGGCTCGCGCCAAGGCACTGGCGCTGACAGCCGAACCGCTGGACGCGCAAACGGCAGCGAGTTGGGGCCTGATCTGGAGGGTGTGCGATGACGACGCATTGTTCGACGAGGCGGTCGCCCTCGCAAGCAGGCTGGCAGCAGGGCCGACGAAAGGCCTGGGCATGACCAAGCGCGCAATTCAGGCGGCGGCAACCAATTCGCTGCACCAACAATTGGAACTGGAACGCGACCTCCAGCGTGAGGCCGGGCATAGCACCGACTATGCCGAAGGCGTTGCCGCATTCTTGGAAAAACGCAAGCCGGAGTTCCAAGGACAATGACAACAGCGGATGTTTCGACGGCACAGGAACTCGCCAAAGCCTGTGCCGATGCCATGTGGGAAGAAGACGCCGCGACCCGTCACCTCGGCATTGCGATGGAACGCGTGGCACCGGGCATGGCGGTGCTGTCGATGACGGTTCGTCCTGAAATGACGAATGGCCACCGAACCTGCCACGGCGGCTATATTTTTGCGCTGGCCGACTCCACCTTTGCCTTTGCCTGCAACAGCTACGATCAGCGCACCGTCGCTCAACACTGTTCGATTACCTACATTGCGCCCGCCTTTGCCGGAGATTGCTTGACGGCAACGGCGCGCGAGGTTTCGCGCCGGGGACGCAGTGGCATCTACGACATCAACATCACCAACCAAAACGGCGACCATATCGCCGAATTTCGCGGCCATTCGCGCACCATCAAGGGCACCCTGTTGCCAGGGCAGGAATAGGCCTGCGGTCGACAATCTCGGAGGAAACGACAAATGGAAGACCTGGCCCCTCGTCCCGGCGATCTTGACGCCATCGAGACCGCCTCGCGTGACGAGATAACCGCCCTTCAGCTCAGACGCCTGAAGTCGACGCTCGACCATGCCTACCGGAATTCGCCTCACTACAAAGCCACCTTCGCCGCGGCTGGCGTTCATCCCGACGATCTGAAAACGCTGGCGGATCTGTCGAAGTTTCCCTTCACGGTCAAGAAGGATCTGCGCGACACCTATCCTTTCGGCATGTTCGCGGTCCCACGCGAGAGACTGGCACGCATTCATGGCTCCTCCGGTACGACCGGAAAACCAACGATTGTCGGCTACACCGCAAATGACATCGAGATGTGGGCCACCTGCGTGGCGCGATCGATCCGCGCGGGCGGCGGACGGGCCGGCGATATCTGCCATGTCGCCTATGGCTACGGCCTGTTCACCGGCGGCCTCGGCGCGCATTATGGCGCCGAGAGACTGGGCTGCACCGTCGTGCCGATTTCCGGCGGCATGACCGAACGCCAGGTCACCTTGATCCAGGACTTCAAGCCACGGATCATCATGGTGACGCCATCCTATATGTTGTCGATTCTCGAGGAGTTTCGGCGCCAGGGCCTCGACCCGCGCTCGTCCTCGCTCGCTGTCGGCATTTTCGGCGCGGAACCATGGACGAATGCCATGCGTAAGGAGATCGAACAGGACTTCGACATGCATGCCGTCGACATCTACGGTCTTTCAGAGGTGGTCGGCCCCGGTGTCGCCAGCGAATGTGTGGAAACCAAGGATGGCCTGCACGTCTGGGAAGATCATTTCTACCCGGAAATCATCGACCCGGAAACCGGCGAGGTATTGCCGGATGGCGAGATCGGAGAACTGGTCTTTACATCGCTCACCAAGGAAGCGCTGCCGATCATCCGCTATCGGACGCGTGACCTGACCCGGCTTCTGCCCGGCACGGCTCGATCGATGCGCCGCATCGAGAAGATCACCGGCCGCTGCGACGACATGATGATCCTGCGCGGCGTCAATGTCTTTCCGACCCAGATCGAGGAGCAATTGCTGAAATGTACGGGGTTGGCCCCGCAATTCCTGATCGAGCTGACACGCAAGGGCCGCATGGACGAAATGGTCATTCATGTAGAAGCGATGCCGCAGGCAGCCAATTCCGACGCCCGGCTGGCCGCGGCGAAGGATCTGGCACACCGTATCAAGAGCGTGGTCGGCGTCAGCACGAAAATCCTGGTTGGCGATCCAAACTCCCTCCAGCGTTCGGAAGGCAAGGCTAAACGCGTGATCGACAACAGGCCGAGGGAATAAGGCCGCTGGATTGGCTCATTCTTTGAAACGACTGAACGGCACCGGCGGGCTGGCCCGATAGCCAGACTTGCATCGCCCGACAAAAGCATGGTCGATGTTCACGAAGGAGGAGGAGCACATCGACGACATTGATTCGGCGGAATAGAACGTCGGCAGCGATTGCAGGTGAAGGATACGAGACATGGCGCGAACAAGGGCGGCCGATTTCGACGACAAGCGCCGCAGCATTCTTGAAAGCGCAGCTGCCGTCTTCGCCAAGCTCGGCATGGAGCGAGCGTCGATGGCGCAGATCGCCCAGGAAAACAATGTCTCCAAGGCGTTGCTCTACCATTACTATCCGAGCAAGGAGTTGCTGATCTTCGACATCGGTCGCACCCATCTCGTCGAACTCGAGGCCTCGATCAGCAAGACCGACGATCCGGCCTTGGAGCCGCGCCAGCGTCTTCGCAATCTGATCGGCAGCGTCCTGGAGAACTACCGGTCGGCTGCGGATTTTCATCAAGTGCTTCTCAATGCGACGGGATCGCTGCCCGAAAGGCAGCGTGCGGAACTCCAGCAGATGGAGCGCCGTATCGTGAAAGCCTTTTCGGACGTGCTGATCGAAATCAATCCGGCGTTGGCGAAGAGCAAAGCGGGCGTCACGCCGGTTACCATGTCCCTCTTCGGTATTTTGAATTGGGTCTATACCTGGTTCAAACCGAGTGGAGCGCTGAACCGCGACGGCTATGCCGACATGGTCACCACGCTCTTTCTGAACGGCGCAGAGTCGCTTGGCCGCTAAGGCATCGACGAGGCGAGAAGCGATTTCGAAGCCGCCTCTTCGCCCCTGCGCATTACACCTGCCTGCTCGAACTCGATCTCACAGGGTCTTGGCTACCATGGTCAGCACATCATATTGGGCGACCACCTCTGCATCCTGGTTCGATACCATGCAATCCCAGCGCACTTCGCCATAATCTTCGGTCTGGCGAGGATTGATCTGCTTGCAGGTCAAGGTCACCCGCAGCGTGTCCCCCGGATTGACCGGCTTGAGGAAACGCAGACTGTCGACGCCATAATTGGCGAGTACCGGTCCCGGCGCCGGATCGACGAAAAGGCCCGCCGCGAAGGACACGATCAGATAACCATGTGCCACGCGCCCGTCGAAGAAGGGATTGGCCTTGGCAGCGGCCTCATCCATATGGGCATAGAAGGTATCGCCGGTGAAACTGGCGAAATGCTCGATGTCCTCCAACGTTACGGTACGGGCAGCTGTGACCACCTGGTCGCCGATTTCCAGTTCAGCCAGCGATTTGCGGAACGGGTGAACACTGTCCTGCTTCACCTTGGCGCCCTGCATCCAGCGGCCGGTCACTTCGGAAAGCAGCCAGGGGGCCGCCTGCACGGCGGTACGCTGCATATAGTGCTTCACAGAACGCATGCCGCCGAGTTCCTCGCCGCCACCGGCGCGTCCGGGTCCGCCATGCACCAGCCCAGGCAATGGCGAACCGTGACCCGTCGAGGATTTGGCGCTGGCCCGATTGCCGATCAGCAGGCGGCCGTGCCACGGCCCCAGCGCCTGTACGGCCTCGCGCGCGAATACGGGATCGTTGGTGAATACCGAGGCAACCAGGCTGCCCTTGCCGCGCCGGGCCAGCGCGGCCGCATCCTCGATGGTCTCGTAGGGCATGATCGTGCTGACGGGGCCGAACGCTTCCACATCGTGAACCGCCTGCGCCGAGGCCGGCTTGTCACAATAGAGCAGCACCGGATTGAGGAAGGCGCCTGCCTCGGCGTCACCCGATATGATGGTCGGCCGGTCGGGATCGCCGATGACGATCTCGGCATCGCGCTGCAGGTCCTTGATGCGCTGGCGCACCTCGTCGCGCTGTGCCAAGCTCGCGAGGGGGCCCATCCTGGCCGTATCCTCGGCCGGATTACCAACGGCCGTCTTCGCTAGCCTGTCGCCCAGCGCCTTGACCAGTGCCTCGACACTGCGGTGCGGCGCGAACACGCGGCGGATTGCCGTGCATTTCTGGCCGGCTTTCACCGTCATTTCGCGTGCGACCTCCTTCACGAACAGGTCGAATTCCTCGGTGCCGGCCACGGCATCAGGGCCGAGGATCGCGGCATTGAGAGAATCCGCCTCCATGGTGAAGCGTACCGAATTTTCCACGATCGAAGGATGCGATCTCAGCTTTCGGCCGGTCGCTGCCGAGCCGGTAAACGTCACGACGTCCTGGCAGTCGACATGATCGAGGAGATCTCCAACCGAGCCGCTGATCAGTTGCAGCGCGCCTTCCGGCAGGATGTTCAGGGCGATGATACGGCGCACCATCAGTTCAGTCAGATAGGCGGTCTGGCTGGCTGGCTTGATGATCGCCGGCATGCCGGCGAGCAGGGTCGGTGCGAGCTTTTCGAGCATGCCCCAGCATGGGAAGTTGAAGGCATTGATGTGAATCGCCACGCCTTCCAGCGGCGTCAGGATGTGCTGGCCGGAGAAGCTATTGTCACGCGACAGGGCTTCCACCTCCCCATCAACGAGCGTGCGCGCATTCGGCAGCTCGCGCCGGCCCTTGGAGGCGTAGGATAGCAGCGTGCCGATGCCGCCCTCGATGTCGATCCAGCTATCGGTACGGGTCGCGCCGGTTGCGGTCGACAGTGCGTAGAATTCTTCCTTGGTTTCCATCAGCGCCTGCCCGAGCGCCTTCAGCATCAGGGCCCGTTCATGGAAGCTCATCTTGCGCAGGGCCGGCCCGCCGGTGCGGCGGCCGTGATCGAGCATGGCCTTCATGTCGAGGCCGCTGGCATCGATATGGGCAACCACGTTGCCGGTCGCTGCGTCGAGCAGCGCCACCGCCTTGCCGGCGCCGCGCACCCATTGCCCCGCAACATAGGACTCCAGTTGTCGGCTCGTGATCACGGGTGCGTTCATCGCAATTACTCTTCGGTTTGGGGGCGAATGCGAAAGGTCGATCGGAGGGCGCTCAGGCCAATCCGATGTCATGGAGCAGGACGCTCACCTGGCGCTCCCACTCGCTGGCGAGGTCGGGATTGCCCGTGCGGCGCAAGCCAAATTTCTTCTGCGTTTCGAAATGCGCGGAAGTCCCGCTGCCGAAGCTCGCCGCGACGCGCGGTCTCCAATAGGCGATCGAGGCCTCGACCGCCGGTCTGGCGGATCGGTCCTCCAGGATCTTGCGCAAGCCTTCCTCGCCAAGTTCCATGTGCCGGCGCTCTCGCGGCGCGACGGTGCGGAAGATCTCTGCCAGCGGCTGATAGGACAGTCTCGAAAACTCACCGAGCTGGATGACCACGGCGCGGCCCATCAGCACGTTCATCACCACCGCATCGGTCCAGCCTTGCAGCGGATAGTGCAACACGGCAAGCCGCATGTCCGAACCATGACGCGCGGCCCCCAGATCCCTGTCGCGCGCCACGCGCTCGGTCCAGGGATGGTGGTTGGCATAGCGCGAGACGTCGGCACCGAACTCGCCCATGATCTCCAGCACGCGCTCGGCATGATCGAGTTTCTCCAGCACAATGCGCGAGGCGGCAATGCGCTCCTTGATGCCTGGTCCTAGATTGACGACATCGGCGAAACCCGCGGCCCCGGCCAGTTCGCTGTCGACGAAGGTCGCCATCAATCTGAGCAACTCGCCACGATAACGCGGCGGCGCGTTTTCAGGCGTCGTCAGCATGCCGCCCTGCGCCAGATAACTCTCCAGCGGCATGGGGGCGGCGACGTCGGCTGGCTCATTGGTCATAGCTCACCACCACATTGTCGCTAAGGGGGAAGCATTGACAGGTGAGCACATAGCCGCGCCGCACTTCGTAGTCTTCGAGAGCATGATTGGTTTCCATTTCGACCTCACCCTCGAGCACCATCGCCCGGCACGTCGAGCAGACCCCTGCCTTGCAGGCATAGGGTGCGTCGAGATTGGCGCCCAGCGCCGCATCGAGAATGGTCTGGCCCTTCTTCGGCATCTCGATCACGCGGGTCGAGCCGTCGAGCGTGATCTTGGCCTTGCAGGTCTCCGCCCTGGCGCCATCGGCGGCGGCCTTGACGGTAGGCGCCGCCCGACGCGGAGCCGAGGCGAACAGTTCGAACTTGATCTGGTCATCGCGCAGCCCGTGCTCGCGCAGCGATGCGGCGATGGTCAGCATCATCGGCTCGGGTCCGCAGATGAAGGTCATGTCGACGCTGTCGATGTCGATCCAGCTCTTGAATAGCCTGGTACATTTGTCAGCGTCGATGCGGCCGGAAAAGAGGTCGATGTCCTGCGACTCGCTTTCCAGCACATGGATCACGTTGAACCGCCCGAGATGCATGCTTTTGATGTCCTCGAGTTCCTCTCGGAACATGATCGAATTGATCGAGCGGTTGCCATAGATCAGTGTGAAGCGAGACCTGGGTTCGCGCGCCAGCGTCGTCTTGATGAGCGACAGCACCGGCGTGATGCCGCTCCCGCCGGCAAAGCCGAGATAATGTCGCCCGCATTCGGGCTGCAGCGGCACGTGGAAGGCACCCATCGGCGGCATCGCCTCCAGCGTGTCGCCGGGCTTCAGCCCCTCATTGGCCCAGGTGGAGAAGGCGCCGCCGTCGACGCGCTTGATGCCGACCTTGAGCACACCCTCGTCCTTGCCAGCGCAGATGGAGTAGGAGCGGCGCAGTTCCTCACCGTCGAAAGAGCGGCGAAAGGTCAGATATTGGCCTTGGGTGAAATCGAACGCCGCCCGATGCTCTTCGGGAGGTACGAGTGTGACCACCACCGCATCACGTGTCTCGCGGCGGACGTCGGCGACTTTGAGTGACAGGAAGCGGGCCATCGGTCCCTCAAATGCTCTTGAAATAGTCGAAGGGTTCGAGACATTCGGTGCAGCGGAAATGCGCCTTGCACGGCGTCGAGCCGAATTGGCTGATACGTTCCGTCCGTGTGGAGCCACAGCGTGGGCACGAGACCTCGCGAGGCTGCAGGGATCCTGCACACGCCGCTGTTCCCTCGACGGGCGGCGCAATGCCGTAGGCCGACAGCTTGTCTCGGCCTTCGGTGCTGATCCAGGCCGTCGTCCAGGCTGGCGAAAGCTGGCGCTTGAGCCGGAGCTTGGCGATACCTCTCGCGCGCAGATGGCGGTCGATCTCGAAATTGATGACACTGGTCGCCGGGCAGCCGGAATAGGTTGGCGTCACGGTCACTTCCAGTGTGTCGCCAGCCCAGGCCACCTGGCGGATGATGCCGAGATCGGTCAGCGAGATCACCGGGATCTCGGGGTCGGGAATTTCGGAAAGCCACGACCAGACACGCGCCTCGGACGGGTGAACCGGTTCGCCCGTTCCGGACGCCGCGTCGTAACGGGCCGCGGGCACGACCGGCATGGGGTGTGGTTCAGGCATCGCCGCACCTCACCAATTCGCGCCGGGATAGGCGCGCTGCAGGAACTGCATTTCAGCCAGGATGTAGCCCAGATGCTCGGAGTGCACGCCGCGCTTGCCACCCTTCTGGGCGTATGACTTCTCTGGCGCCTTCAGCGTCGCGTCGGCGAGCGTGCGGCCCACATGCTGATCCCAGGCCGCGCGCAGCGATTCCGGCGCCGGTGCGACGCCGCTCGATGCCAGCTCTTCGTCAACCTCGTCACTCAGGAACATCTCGCCGGCATAGGGCCACAGGACATCGAGCGCGGACTGCATGCGCGCATGGCTTTCTTCGGTGCCATCCCCCAGACGCACCACCAGGTCGGCGCTGCGGTCGAGATGATAGGTGGCTTCCTTGGAGGCCTTTTCGGCGATCTCGGCGACCCGCCTGTCGCTCGACGTCATCAGCGCCTTCAGCATCGGCAAGTGCCAGGCATCGAACAGATATTGCCGCATGATGGTGCGGCCGAAATCGCCGTTCGGCTGCTCGACCAGCAGCAGGTTGCGGTAGGCCGACGCGTCGCGCAGATAGGCCAGAGTATCGGGCGTGCGGCCCTTGCCTTCGGCCTCTGCGGCCAAGCCCAGCCAGAGCTGCGTCTGGCCGATCAGATCGAGCGCCGTGTTGGCCAGCGCGATATCTTCCTCGAGCGCGGGCGAATGACCGCACCATTCGGAATTGCGGTGTCCGAGGATCAGGCAGGTGTCGCCCATCCTGAGCGCAAACTCGGCCAGCACCGGCAAGCCGGAGGAAACGTGCGCCATCACATATGCCCCACTTCATCCGGCACGTCGAAGAAGGTCGGGTGCCGATAGACTTTCGAATTGGCGGGATCGAATAGCGGACCTTTCTCGGAGGGCGCGCTGGCGACGACGTCGGAGGAACGCACCACCCAGATGCTGATGCCCTCGTTGCGGCGGGTATAGACGTCGCGCGCATTGTGGATCGCCATTTCGGCGTCGGGCGCGTGAAGGCTTCCGACGTGCCGGTGGTTCAGACCGTGCTGACCGCGGATGAAGACTTCCCACAAAGGCCATTCTTTGGAC
Source organism: Labrys sp. KB_33_2 (assembly GCF_052114505.1). Classification (NCBI taxonomy): domain Bacteria; kingdom Pseudomonadati; phylum Pseudomonadota; class Alphaproteobacteria; order Hyphomicrobiales; family Xanthobacteraceae; genus Labrys; species Labrys sp. KB_33_2. The sequence continues at coordinate 87,526 of NZ_JBFREW010000023.1, forward strand.
ATTTGGGTCACTCCTATTGACGAGTTGCCGACGTCATTGGTGATCATTCCGCCGCGATCTTGGCGGCCTGCCGGCGTTGCGCCTGCTTGCCTGCATGGGCCGTCAATCCGTCGCGGAACCAGGCGCCGTCGTCCCAGGCCTTACGGCGCGCCTCCAGGCGCTCCCGGTTGCACGGGCCGTTGCCGGCGATGATTTCAAAGAATTCGTTCCAGTCCGGCTCGCCGAAATCGTAGCCACCCTTCTCCTCGTTCCATACGAGCTTGGGATCGGGGATGGTCAGGCCGAGGAACCTGGCCTGCGGCAAGGTCTGGTCGACGAATTTCTGGCGCAGTTCGTCATTGGAATCCTGCTTGATGTTCCAGGCCATCGACTGCGCCGAATGCACCGAATCCGTGTCGGAAGGACCAAACATCATCAACGATGGCCACCACCAACGGTTCAGCGCATCCTGCGCCATCGCCTTCTGCTCCGGCGTGCCCTTGCACAATACCGCAAGGATGTCGAAGCCTTGGCGCTGGTGGAAGCTCTCTTCCTTGCAGATGCGGACCATGGCGCGCGCGTAGGGCCCGTAGGAGCAGCGCTGCAGCGGCACCTGGTTCATGATCGCCGCGCCGTCCACGAGCCAGCCGACGGCGCCAATATCGGCCCAGGTCAGTGTCGGGTAGTTGAAGATCGAGGAGTATTTGGCCTTGCCGGAATGCAGTTGCTCATACATCTCGTCGCGGCTGACGCCGAGGGTCTCGGCGGCGCAGTAGAGATAGAGCCCGTGGCCGGCTTCATCCTGTACCTTGGCGAGCAGGATCGCCTTGCGCTCCAGTGTCGGCGCGCGGGTAATCCAATTTCCCTCCGGCAACTGGCCGACGATCTCCGAATGGGCGTGCTGGCTGATCTGGCGCACGAGCGTCTTGCGGTAACCCTCCGGCATCCACTCCTTCGGCTCGATCTTCTGGCCGGCATTGATGCGCTCCTGAAAGGCACGCTCGACCGGATCCATCTCGTCGAGGGCGAGGACTCGCGCGGCATCGGTCTTGACCATCTGTGCGTACATCGCGTCGTCTCCCTTTCTACGATCCGCGCGTCAGACGCGCTCGAGGATCAATGCAATGCCCTGGCCGACACCAACACACATCGTGCACAGCGCATAACGTCCGCCGGTGCGCTGCAACTGCCAAGACGCCGTGGTTGCCAACCGGGCACCACTGGCGCCCAGCGGATGGCCGATGGCGATGGCGCCGCCATTCGGGTTCACATGAGGGGCATCATCTGGCAAACCGAGTTCGCGCAGCACGGCCAATGACTGGGCGGCAAATGCTTCGTTGAGCTCGACCAGGTCGATCTGTCCGAGCGTCAGGCCAGCCGTTGCGAGCGCCTTGCGCACGGCTGGTACCGGACCGATGCCCATGATACGGGGAGGCACACCGGCGGCAGCCATCGCAACGACGCGGGCACGCGGCGTCAGGCCATTTGCCTTGGCGGCCGCTTCACTGGCGATGATCAGCGCCGCGGCACCATCATTGACGCCCGAAGCGTTACCGGCCGTTACCGAAAGATCGGGACCGTTGACGCCTCTCAGCTTGGCGAGCTGCTCGATTGTCCCATCGGGGCGTGGGTGTTCGTCGCGCTCGACCGCGATCGGGTCCCCCTTCTTCTGCGGCAGGCGAACCGGAACAAGCTCGTCGGCAAACCGACCCGCGATCTGCGCCGCGGCCCAGCGCTGCTGGCTGCGGAGCGCGAACATGTCCTGGTCCGCACGCGATACGCCGAAATCCGCGGCAACGTTGTCGGCGGTCTCAGGCATGGAATCGACGCCATGCACCTTCTTCATGTTCGGATTGATAAAACGCCAGCCGATCGTGGTGTCGTAGACCGCGTTGGCACGCGAAAAGGCCGTATCCGCTTTCGGCATGACGAAGGGCGCGCGCGACATGCTTTCGACACCGCCAGCAATCATCAGACTGCAGTCCCCGGCCCGGATGGAGCGTGCGGCCAGTCCCACTGCATCGAGCCCTGAGCCACAAAGCCGGTTGACGGTTGTGCCTGGAACATCGACGGGCATGCCGGAAAGAAGCGCTGCCATGCGCGCAACATTGCGATTGTCCTCGCCCGCCTGATTGGCGCAGCCCAGGATAACGTCGTCGACAGCGGACCAATCCACACCATCATTGCGCTGCATCAACGCAGTCAGCGGAATCGCGGCCAGGTCGTCGGCGCGCACACCCGCCAGCGCTCCGCCATATCGGCCAAACGGCGTACGAACGGCATCGCAGATGAAAGCGTCAGGCATCGATCCTCCGTGGCCCGGGGTATCTTAAATAATTTACCGACCGGCCGGTTATGTAATTACACCTTTTCCTGATCGAGTCAATCAGGACCGTCATCTCAGGGGTGGTCGCTGTAAGGCCGGGATGATGTCCATATCCCATGCGACGTCACCATCTCCCGCCCGCTTTTGCTCGACATACCGTTTGGCTGTTTCAGTGGCTCAGCTCGAACCATCGCAACATCGAAGAACGCATGGCGGAGCGCAGATGCGACACTTTCTGTGAAAACGTCTGTCGCCGGGTCACCGATTTCGGGCCGCAATGAAGTCGATCAAGTCGCACTCATTCGGAAAATGCCACCCGATATCGGAAGATGGCAGTCGGCGAGTGGCGGCTACTCTGGTGGCTTCCTTCGTTGAGGCAAGTGTCCCCATGGGTGGCGCGAAGCTCAACACAGGCAGCTCCCGGGTCGAACTGCGCTGCCCGGATCATGCAGACATATCCTTCCGGACCGCCGCCGATCACGAGAACGTCGTAGCCAAGACCGTGATCACAGCGGCCACTCCTGCAGCGTTTTTACGAAATGACTCAGCCATGCGTTCGTCTGGTGCCCGTCAAGCGAACGATGATCGATGGTCAGCGACACGTAGGCCATCGGCCGGATCACCAGCGCATCGCTGCCGTCGATCTCGCGTACTACGGCACGCTTTTGCAGCGCGCCGACGCCTAGGATGGCCGACTGTGGCTGATTGATTATGACGGGTGTCGCCACCAGGGAGCCAGAGACACCATGGTTCGAGATGGTGAATGTTCCGCCGCGCATATCGGCCGGGGACAATTTGCCGTCACGGGCACGGAGGGTCAGGTCCTGGAGCCCGCGGGCAATGCCCTCCAGGGCCAGATCCTGAACTTGATGGATCACCGGCACGACCAGCCCCTTGTCACCCAGTGCCGTGCCAATACCAATATTCACATCACCGAAGATTTCGAGCGCATCGTCGTGCCAATGGCTGTTGACCTCCGGCACCGCGCGCATGGCGGGGACGCAAGCGGCTGCGATATAGGCGGTATAGGACAGATTGATGCCGTCTTCGGCGAACCGCCGCTTGTGATGGTCGCGGTGGCGAATGATGGCGCTGAAATCAGCCTCGAACACAGCCGTCACATGAGGCGCGGCCGCAACCGAGCTCGCCATATGCTGAGCAATGGCAAGCCGCATCGGCGAATGTGGAACTCTACGGGACCCTGCCGGTGTGGACGCTTTCGCGCTCGCCGGTCGCGGCTGGGAAACTATCGGTGCAATAATGGTCTGTTGTGGCTCGGCCGCTCTCCTGTCTGCCGTGAGCCCTCGCTCCGCGACGGCGGTCTCCATATCGGCGCGTGTGACGCGCCCGCCCTTGCCCGTTCCGGGGATATTCGCCGGGTCGATGCCATATTGCTCAGCCGCGCGACGCACTGCCGGCGAATAGCGGATTGCCCCGTCCCCCGCTGCAGCCGGGACAGCCGTTTGGGTTGGACGGGGCTCGGCGGATGGGGAGGACGCCTCTCCGATAGTTACCCGGGCCAGCACCGCTCCCGGAATGGCTATCTCGCCCGTATCGAGTACGATTTCCGACAGCACGCCGGCGACAGGCGAAGGAATTTCCTGCGTGACCTTGTCTGTCTCCAATTCTACCAGCGGTTCGTCGATCGCGATCTCGTCGCCGCTTTTTTTCAACCAGTTGGCAACGATGGCCTTTGTGCCTTCGTGTTCCGGAGGAACGCAGATGTCGATGACCTCGGCCATGATCAGAACTCCAAAAGCTCGGTGATGCGCTCGCGGATGCGCGCTACCGACGGAACCGCCCATTCGAGCAGTTCGAGATTATGAGGGCTCGGGATGTCGGGCATGGTAAGACGCGAGACAGGTGCATCCAGATCCATGAAAGTCTCGTCCGCGACGACGGCCGCTATCTCGGCGCCGAAACCGCCGGTGGACAAGTCCTCATGAACGATCAGGCAGCGCCCCGTGCGTCGCACGGAATCCAGCACCGACTGACAATCCCAAGGCATTAGAGTGCGCAGATCGATCACGTCTGCGGAGATGCCCTCGGTAGCCTCCTGACAACGATTGACCATGGCGCCCCAGGTGACGATCGTGATGTCTTTGCCGCTCCGGACGAAATCTGCCTTGCCAAAGGGCAGGACAAAATCATCTCCGGGATAGGGCCGGCGCGCCCAGCTATGATCCAACATTTCCCGATGCTCGAAGAAGATGACAGGATCGTTGCCCCGCAACGCGGCACGCAACAATCCAACGGCATCGCGCGCGTTGGAGGGCACGGCCACCTTCCAGCCGGGCTGGTGGACGAAGGCCACCTCGTTTGTCTGGCTATGCCAGGGATCGCCGCATTTGAAGAAGCCGCCCGGCATGCGTACCACCATAGGAGCGGCGAAGCGGTTGTTGGTACGCCAGCGAATCGTACCGCAATCGTTGATCTGTTCGGTTGCCGGCTCTGCATATTTGCGGAACTGGATCTCCGGTACGGGTAATAATCCGGCAAGCGCCATGCCCACGGCCCGGCCGATTATGCCTTCCTCCGAGAGCGAGGTGTCGAAGACACGGCCAGTGCCGAATTTTTCCTGCAGACCAAGCGTTGCGGCATGAACGCCGCCCTTTGTGCCGATATCCTCGCCGAACAGGACCACACGCTCATTGATCGTCAGTTCGTGCTCGAGGGTGCGCCGGATGGCCGTGACCATGTTGATGCGCTGCCCCTTGTTGGCTGGTCTGTCGGTACTTGGGGGCACTCTATAGCCGGCACGATGCTGGCCTCCCATCGCCTGCATTTCGCCCTCGTAGAAGACGTTTCGCATTACGGTCTCGGGCTTCGTAGACGGGCGCGCTTCCGCCACCTCCAGCGCCGCTTCAACGGCGTTTTCGGCATCAGCGGACACGGTCTTCCATTCCTCTTCGCTCATGATGGCAGGCACGAGATATTCCTTCAGCCGCGGCAATGGATCGCGCCTCCATTCCGCTGCCACGATTTCCTCCGACTTGTACGTTTGGGTGTCCTGAAAGCTGTGGCCTTGGAGGCGAGGCACCGTCAGATGCAGCATCGCCGGGGTCCGGGTCTCGCGCACATGGGCTATGGCCTGGTGGGACAAACGTGCGGCCTCGGCCGGATCCGTGCCGTCGCCTGAAAAGATTGCCAACCCCTGCCAGGAGGACAGGTTCGCCGCGATGTCCCCCCCGGGCGTCTGGAACGTCGAGGGAACCGATATGCCATATCCGTTGTCCTCCACGTAGAACAACATCGGCAGACCTTCCGTCGTGGCAATCGTAAGCGCTGCCCAGAAGCCGTTGGAGGCAACCGACCCGTCACCTCCGAGAACCACGGCGATCGAACGTTCGTATTCAGGCCTGTGCAAGGTCTCGCTGTAATAGCGGATGGCTTGCGCCCATCCCGCCGTCGGCGTGTACTGTGTACCGACGCCGCCGCACATCGGCAGCGCGGAGGCTCCTGTCGGATTGGGATAGTTGAAGACGACTCCGATGTCGCGACCGTCGGAGTAGCCACCCGACCGCCCCATGGCGGATCCTAGCGCATCCGCAGGATCGACACCCAGTGTAAGCAGCAGGGGACGAGATCGGTAGTAACCGCAAGCCGCGTCGTGTCGATCGGACAATTGCAGCCCGAGGAGTATTTGGGCCATGTCATGTCCGCGTGCGGAGAACTGATAGAGCACCTCTTTGCTCGGGACCAGTTGGGTCTCCTCCAGACTGTCGAGTGTCCTCGACAGATGCAGCAGATAGACGACACGACGCCAGTCAATCTCGGGGGCGGGCAGGACTGGCAATGAGCTGCTGAGCTGCGCTTGCGCCATCTATTTCTCCCCTGGTTCCAAACCAGAACGCCTGGGAAAGCAATCGTATCTCGACAACTCAGGAAATACGTTTCATTCTCGACCGGATTTTAATGAAACTTGGTATGAATGTTTCGATAACGCGGAGAAAGTGAATGACAGCCGCCGAGCTCGATGCGCTTGACAGACGCATTATTTACGCCCTGCAACGCGAGGCGAACATAAGCCACGTCGTTTTGGCCGAGCAGATCGGAAGCTCCCCTGCATCATGCTGGCGCAGGATCAAGAAGCTTGAGGAAATTGGGGTTCTGGGGCCGACAGTGCGCCTTGTAAGCCCCGAATCTATCGGGCGGGGACAGACCGTCTTTTGCCAGATCCGGATGAAATCCCAGGATCCGGCGGCCCGCAAAAGTTTCGAGCTTTTCGTCGGAAGCTACGAAGAGGTATTGGAATGCTATGCGATGACGGGAGACTGGGATTATGTGCTGAGGCTGGCGGTCAAGGATATCAAGAACTACGAGCGCCTGCTCCTGGACGGAATCCTCGCCCACAGCTCGGTTGCGACCTCTTCGTCTCACTTCGCTCTAAAGGAGGTCAAATACACAACGATCCTGCCACCATGACGAGCATCACGCCCTCGCACAGTCGCGCCCCAGAATCGCCTGGCAGTAGAATTTGGCGACTGATCTGGCCAGATCGCAGTTTCGGCGGGCAAACACGTACCAGTAGTATTCAAATATAAGGACCGCCCGGGTTGATCAGACCGGGACGGTTAGCGATTTATGACCAAATTTGTTGCGGGGATCCGCTACCAGGTCTTACGCCGCAGCGCATCACAATGGCCGAAACCGCGATTTCCCTCGGCATATTACGATAGAGGCGATTGGCCGAACCGTTCGCGCCCTAGCCGTCAAGGCCCCAAAGATCCGTGTTGCGTTTGAAATACTCAATCAGCATCTCCGTGAGCACCCGCACTTTCCGCGTGGGATGCTGACCGGGCGGGCGGACGACATAGGCGCCCCCCGGAGGTACCGGATAGCGTGTCATGATCGGGACCAGTGCGCCGGAGGCCACATATTCATGTGTGATGCAGTCGGGGAGCCAGGCGATACCGAGACCTGCCGCCGCCGCCGCGGCAAGCGCCGTGGCACTGTCGGCCTTGAACCTGCCCTGCGGCTGAACCGTGAGGATCTCATCACCATCCATGAACTGCCAGGCTTCCGTTCCCTGCATGAGGGCCTGATGGGCGGCGAGTTCGCCCGGAGTCCCGGGTGACCCGTGCACCTCGATATAATCCGGGCTTGCGACAAGCTTTCCATGGATCGGCCCGACACGCTTCGCGAT
>NZ_JBFREW010000024.1:0-88129 GCF_052114505.1 Labrys sp. KB_33_2
GGCCTCGAAAATGGGGTGCAGCGCCATTGCCGCAGAACTTGCGCGCAGCACATCGCCGCCCGCATGCTGGACGAACACCGCCAGCGCTGCAACAGCCCGCAACCCATCAATGTTGGATAGCCTCGTCGAAATCATGCAAGCCCAGTGCAGTTGCATCGGGTCGGATGAAGGGCGGCATGGCGGCGGCACGCGCCTCATCCAAATCCCAGCATGACACCGCTATTGGTTAAAGTCTGCCACTCAATGCGTCAAAGATTATGCGAACGAGTATATGGTATTTATCGCCATTATGCTCGTCGTTTAAATCACAAAATATGGTTATGTCGCTATATGCATTTTACGCAAGATATTACCTGGTTCCTTCTTTTGTACTAAAATTGATTAATTGCGGTATCGACTTCATGTGCGCGCTCTAAAAAAGGATTATATTAACCTAGTAAGCCTTGCTTCCTGCTGAAAAACGATAAAGAACCAGCCTCTAGGTTGTGCGCAATTGTCAAGCCTAGCTTGGCCCCGGGGCTTGCTCGGATGCTGCCACCAGTTAGGATCACGGTCGGGTGCTCGCATGCCAAGCAGAGAGAACGCACATAAATTTGCTTCGGAGGACAGCTACGTCGTCGCTGAAATTCAATCGCCTAGAATACGTGCTGGCGAACCAGTTAAGGGCCTGAACTCCAACATACCGTCTGTTTCCAAGCTCAGGAAATATACCGAACAAAATATATCGACTTATTTTAAAATTGTAGATTTTCTAGTCATATCGACAGCCATATTCTTCTTGTCTTTTTTCCCTACAGGGCACAACCTAAACGATCTAATCGGTCTTTATTTTAAGAGTGTCATTGCTGGTTTCGTCGGCATGCGTTGCCTCAACTTCATGACAAGATACCGCATGGAGACGATACGAAATCCGTTCGCGAAGCCTGACCGTCAGGTTATTGCGTGGACCGGCGCTTTTGTCTGCATGTCCCTGGTTGCCTATTTGCTGACAATCCCGTTAACGCGGTCAGCGCTCGAGTTGATCGCTTGGTATTTTTTTGGGCTTGGGCTCTTCATCGGATTGCGCGCCTTTGTCGGATTCCTGGTCGCCAATTTGACCAAACAAGGCAGAATGAGCCGCCGCACGATCGTCATAGGCAATCGGGTTGCAGCTGAGCGACTCATGACCCTGATCGCGCAGCAACCAGGACACCAGGTCGAACTTTGCGGCATCTTCGATGATGCCGAGGCGAACTACATTTCTACCGGCACGGGCGGTCATTGCCGGATCCGCGACATGGACGGATTTCTGGAATTTGCAAGGATCAGTCGTATCGAAGTCCTTATCCTCGCGTTGCCGCTGTCGGAACAAGAACGGATTGCAGCCATTCTGGAGAAAGTCTGGGTGCTGCCGATCGAGATCAAGCTCGCCATGCACGGCCCCCATTTGCCGTTCCGCCCACGTGCCTGCTCTTATATCGGCTCTATTGCGATGGTCGACCTTCTGGATTCCCCAATCAAGCAGTGGGATTATGTAACCAAACACGTCTTCGATATGATTTTTGGCGTGATTGGTGTGATTGTACTGTCACCGTTGATGCTCACTACCGCTGTGGCGATAAAATTAGAGAGCCGTGGACCGATCCTATTCAAGCAAAAGCGGCACGGATTCAACAACGAGATCATAGAAGTCTGGAAGTTTCGCTCAATGTACACCGATATGTGCGATCCGTCCGCCCTCAACGCCGTTGTTCGAGACGATCCTCGCGTCACACGTGTGGGGCAGTTCATCCGCAAATCCTCCATCGACGAGTTGCCGCAACTCTTCAACGTGCTGACAGGCCGCCTTTCTCTCGTCGGCCCGCGCCCACATGCCATTGCCGCCCGCACCCGCGACATCCAATACAGCAAGGTGGTGGAGCATTATTTTGCCCGGCATCGGGTCAAGCCCGGCATAACGGGGTGGGCCCAGATCAATGGCTGGCGCGGCGAGATCGACTCAGGGAAAAAAATCGAGAAACGCATTGAGCTTGATCTCTATTACATCGAGCACTGGTCTATTTGGTTCGACATCAAAATACTTTTCATGACTCCCATTCGGCTTCTCAATATACATAATGCCTACTAGGTCGTAGTAACGATTGGAAAAGATTTCGTTTTTGGTCGTGTCGTGTCAATGCCGCAGCCCACAACACATGCAACGTCGAGCGTCACCTCATCCTACGCAAAACTCTGAAGCTGTTCCGGGCTGCCGCTTTGGTGCAGTGGCGGCTCGCAATTACGACCACCGCGTAAATCCCCACTGCTAATCTGCCGCAGCTTCGACGCGTTTTGGTGGCAATACCTGTCCTACTCCCTCCCACTAGGAACCAAGCCTCCAGAACTGCAGCTGCAATCTCCCTCGGACAGGAATAGCGTTTCAGACGAGAATGGTTCCGGCATCTTTGCAGAGATATGTGCGCCTGCTGAGTTCCGGCACGATGCGTGCGCCTGGAATGTTGTGAGATCAGCGCGGCATACCCACTGGTCAGGACTATCAATCCTCAATTGTGCAGCAATTCGTCAGCAGCTGGTTATCTCTTGGGCTTGCGGGGTCATTGATGCCGCCTTAAGTTGTGCGTTGCAGCATTGGCGGAATCCGCTGGTCCTGTTGCCCTCCTTGGGCGTTTCCTCCCAAGACTAGGGCCGTCCGGTGACTTCGATCCGGGCGGCTCCTTTTACTTCCTAGAGCGTGTTCTGCGATCGATGAATCGATTGTGATGTGACAGGTGGCTTGTGAGCTGATTCAACCTCTACCTTACGGGAGAGGTTGACGATGGGAAGAGCACTGAGCGGGGATCTGCGGTCCCGGGTCTGAAGGCTTCGGGGGAAGGCATGTCGGCGCGCCAGGCTGCTGCGCGGTTCGGCGTAGGCGTTTCGAGTGCGATCCGCTGGATAGCGCGAGCGAAGGTGGGCGAGTTGGCGCCTCGGCGACCCGGCCGGAACCGCTCCTCCAGCCTTGATGTGCATGAAGCCTTCATCGTCGGGTTGATCGAAGAATGCAAGGACATCACGCTCAACGAGATGGTGCAGCGGCTGGACACCGAGCAATCGGTAGGGATCAGCCGCAGTGCCCTGAGCGCCTGGCTTCGTGGCCATGGCTGGACGTTCAAAAACGTATGGCCCGCCCCGTCTGTAAGGGGTTTGTTGAGATCGCCTTGATCAGTCTGCTTCAACGTATCCGGCCTCGGAGATGCTTCTCCCTGCCAAGATGGAGATACGCGCGCCCAGGTCCTCATAAAACTCTCGGCGTCGACCGCCGTTTTTTGAACCAGGATTCCCGCGCGCCGTTCGACTGTCAGGCCATCTCGTCTTTCACCCTCTCGCAAACTTGCTTGGTCGATCGGCTCTTTCGAGCCAAGTCGACCGATGACTACGCCGGCATGGATGCACCGTCGGCGTCGAAGCGCTTTCCCCGTCGCAAAAGGGCCCAGGCGATCCGAGCCAGCTTGTTGGCGAAGGCGACGACGGCGACATTGTGATGAGCTCTGCTCATGAGCTGCTTACCCCATCGGCCGAGCGGCGTGTCGCGCTCGGCCGATGGGGTAAAGCCGCGCGTGCCCCATGGATCAACTGCTTGCGAAGATAAGTGTTGCCGCGCTTGCTGATCCCGAGCAGCGTGGGTTTGCCGCCGGTGGTGAACTGTCTGGGAACGATGCCGAGCCAGGCCGAAAGATCACGCGATCGGTCGAAAGCCTCCGGCCGCCCGACCGCGGCCACAAGGTGAATAGCCCCGAGTTTTGTAGACACCCTCGGGTTAGATTTTCTGCTGCTTCTCGAACTCGACGGGCGACAGCATCCCGTTCCTGACGTGTTTGCGTTTCGGGTTGTAGAACATTTCGATGTAGTCGAGCACGTAAGACCACACAAAGCGGCGGCATCCGGGGCTTCGATGCTGGCAAGAAAGTCCAAGGCCGCAAGCGCCACATCGTCACCGATACGCTTGGCCATCTGGTCGGGCTTGTGGTTCATGGTGCCAACATTCGCGATCGCGATGGGGCCGTTGCCGCGCTGAACGACATCCGTCATCGCCATCCCTGGTTGCGCCATGTCTTCGCCGATGGCGGATACAGCGGCGGAAAACTCAGGCAACGGCCGGCCGCCGCGCGAGAGGCCAATGGCATTGGCTCGCGCGCCCCTTTTCCTCCTCCAGCAGAACGGTGGGCCTTGATGTAGCTACTGTCGATCTGGCCGGTCTGTGCGATCCAGCCTTCCTCAGTCAGCGCGGCCAGGATGCGTGTCCACAAGCCCCGGCGGCTCCACCTGTTCCAGCGATTGTAGACCGTTGTCGTCGGTCCGTATTCGGCAGGGCAATCCGCCCAGCGGCCGCCGCATTTGAGCATATGAATGATGCCGGAAATCACTCGCCGGTCATCGACCCGACGCGCGCCTGGCTGGTTCTTCGGCAGATGGAGTTCGGTCACCTTCCATGCCTCATCCGACAACCAGAACAATGAACGCGACGTCTCAAGGTATGCTTCAGCAAAGATACCTTGAATCAATTTACGCCTTAATTTTCAATACCATGATTGGATTTTGACCCTAGTGAATGGGCCGACACTCTTTACCGATTGGCATTGTCTCTGTCGGAATTGCCAGCACCTGACCTGCCTTGATGGCAGTTATGGCTTTTTCTCTACGGGTTCAACTTCAACGGTTCCGCCATCCGCTGAGAGAGAGTTTGCCAAATCGCTAGCTTCTTTCGTTCCGAGCGAGCCAGAGAATTGAAGCTTGCCGCCGACAATCGGGGTTTGGATGACAGGCGAGGCTATTACCTTCCCATTCGCGATGACACGGATCTGGCGGCCAACATTGGCTTGCGTAAAGCGCGCAAACGCTTGGGCGCTCTCCCCGGTTAACATCACGCCAACAGCGGGGCGCTCCGTATTCGGGTCGATCATTGTGTCGGCGCGGGCTATGCGAAGAGAAAGATTCTCAGCTCCCGCTGGAGATGTGAAAATTGTCACTCCCACAATGAGTCCAAACAGGCTCGTGGCGATCCGCATATATCCCCCAAAATCCGGTTTTGACCTGAGGTCGTGGGTAAATATGGATATTGACGTTACGACATATTGTTCGAATTCTGCAACAACTTAACGACAACCCATTTAAGCCTGAAGGGTGTAAGCCCGTGCCGCTGGTGGCAGCGGCGTCGCCTTTTCATTGATCCGTGCGGGAGTTTAGGGCTAAACTCCAACACCTTTCTTCCAAGTCGGCAGAGGGGGCAGGCGTGGTTGTGGTTTATAACTACCTCACGATGGATCCGAACAGACGCATTCCCATACTTGCGCCCTTCAAGCGGACCAGGCCGGCTATTCAAAAGATAGGCGGCGAGCCTCTCCTAGAAACGGCTGAAGAGGTTTCTCCGGCCGATGTCGACACAACCGGCTGCTATGTGCTGCGCGTCAAAACGGCTAAGCCGCACAAGTAGGCGGGCTAGTTGTCACCCCGCCTTTCTGCTCTTGCCTGCGCACAAAGACTGGCGCTAAGGGCTTCCATCCCGACCGAAGGGGCGGTTTTGCGAATAAGCAAATGGAAGACATCCTTGTCGTGACCAACGGCGAGAGCTGGGACAGCTTGCCTGCCGCTGGCGCCCGTCGTTGACCTCGGCATTAAATGGGACGCCGTCGATATCCACGAAGACTGGCGCGGTGGCGTGCAGCTTTATGGAGCCCGCAATGTGCCGGATACATTCTTGTGTCTGAGAGGGAGGGGATGAGAGGCTTCTGGAGGTGCCGGCCGCTTGTCGCTCCAATGCGTCAGAGGAATGCCGGAATCTTCCGTTCCCACCTGGTGAGTGCGTCTCTTAGAGAAGCAGGAAGCCCCCTCGGGTTATCAGTGCCATCGGCCCGCATCATTGTCCGACGCGTCTGTCTGTGCGCCTATGGCTATTCAGACGGGATAGCGCTGGGATGGTACCAAGATATTGCGAAAGTGGCAGAGCGGCTACTCCTGAACGCTGAGGAAGCCGAAGTCGCCATCCGGCTAGAGCGGAGTGTAATTTCTCCGACTGGTGATCGTTCTCAAATCAGCAGAGAAGTGATTCAAGCTATCTGCGGGTTGGAGGGCGCAGCGCATGACAAGTCCCTATTCGATGGACCTTCGCGAGCGTGTTGTAGCAGCGGTCAAGGAAGAAGGGCTCTCGCGCCATCAGGCCGCTGATCGCTTCAAGATTGGGGCGACAACAGCGATCCGATGGCTTCGGCGGGAGCGGGAGACCGGCAGCGCAGCTCCAGCGAAGATGGGCGGCTACAAGGCGCGCAGGATCAGCGGAGAACATCATGATTGGCTGGTTTCACGTTGCCGGGATGGCAGTGCCTTCACGATCGCCAAATTGATCCAGGAACTGGCTGAGTGCGGGGTAAAGGCCGATCGTCACACCGTCTGGAATTTTCTGCACGAGCAGCATTAGTCTTTTAAGAAAGGACGCTGGTTGCCAGTGAGCGAAGCCGTCCCGATGTTGCCCGACGCCGTCAGCAATGGGCCAAATACACGCCCCTGATTGATCCCAGACGCCTCGTCTTCATTGACGAGACCTGGACGAAGACGAACATGGCTCCTCTTCGCGGCTGGGGCGAGCGAGGCAAGAGGATCGAGGCCGATGTCCCGCATGGCCACTGGCAGACCCAGACTTTCATTGCAGCCCTGCGTCATGATCGGGTCGAAGCGCCCTGGGTCTTGAAGGGCCCGATCAACGGCGAGAGTTTCCACGCCTACGTCGAAGCCGAGTTGATTGCGACCTTGAAGCCGGGCGATATCGTTGTCATGGATCCCGGCTCACACAAGGGCAAAGCCGTCCGTGACCTCATCCGTTCCATTGGAGCAAAATTACTCTTCCTGCCCCAATATTCCCCGGATCTGAACCCGATCGAACAGTTCTTCGCCAAGCTCAAGCATTGGCTGCGCCATGCCGGCGCTCGTTCGCTGGATGAGCTGACGGCCGCAATGAAGGACATCCTTGAAAGGCTCACACCTGAAGAGTGCAAAAACTTATCATTCCTGAGCTGGCCGGCCCTTCGAAACGTCTCCGACCAGCGGGCCCGGCCGCTGCCGTGGACTGCGGTGGTCGGGCCGCCTTGCCATGCCACCGGGGGAACATGTTTGAGGTCGAAATCGACGACGCCTACATCGGGCGCGTGGCATGCATCATAAGCAACTCTCCATTCGAGCGTTGGGTTGTCCGTCCGCTCTATTGGCCTGATCACAGCACGGGTGAAGGGAGGCCGTTTGCGAGCCGCAAGGCGGCCATCGAGTGGCTGATTGCGATGCGCAAGACGAGGGTCGAGGAGTAGATCGACGTTCGCCAGCGCCACCCGTTCGGCTTCCGCGCGAATGGCCTAAGATCAATGGCGACCGGTTTGCCTTTGGCCTTCTCGGCAAGCTTGGCGTTGCGCTCCCTAAGGCCCTTGATGGCGGCGCGCGCCTTGTCGGCCTTGTCCTTCGCCTTGCCGGCAAGTTGCGTGCGGAGGTCGCGCGCCTCGGTATTGGCCTTGACGTTCGCCTCCGTCAATTCGCGGATGCGGGCGTCCCTGGCGTCGATCTCGGCTGCGACCTCGGCATATGTCTGCTTGGCTGCTTTCGCTTCTGCCTTGGCGCGGATGGCGTCGAGTTCATCGGTAGCCTTTTTCTTGGCCTTCGACAACTTGGCGTTGCGCTTGGTCAGGTTGTCGACCCCGCGCCCTTGGCCTCCGCCTTCATGCGCTTGATGTCGGCTACCGTGACCTTCTGGCCGTCGACCAGCAGGACCTCGACTTGGTCGCGGACGTCGGCGGTGGTCGTGGAGGTAAAAAAGACGCCGACAGCTTCGACGCTAATTTGTCCGGCATTCAAATGCGCGGTTAACTGCGGATTGGAGCCGACGTCCCGCGCCGCCTTCATCATGGCCTGCGCCATCCGTGCTCGGCATTGGCGCCGACGCTGAAGGGAGCTACAGCACTTTGATGTTGCCCGCCTTCGCTTTGCCGGTCTTGCGGTCGGTGATCAGTTCGTAGCTGATGGGCTGCCCGTCCCGCAATTCGCTATAGCCGGGAAGCTCAACTTCGCCGATGTGGACGAAAACATCAGGGCCGCCATCGTCAGGCTTGATGAAACCGCAGCCTTTTTGGGCATCGAACCATTTGACGGTACCGGCAGGCATTCCACTTCCCTCAGGCTGGATCAGATAGAAAGAACGGGCGAAAATTGTCCCGATATCACCATGTGGGCAAGGGTTTATTGGACCCTGTCAGTCCCAGGACAACGAGCTTATGAAGATGGCCGTCCGCATCAGGGATCGGGCCATCCGCCGGGCGGGCGAGCTTCTGAAGCAGATTGAGCCGGCGCACGGAGCAAACCAAAACAATAGCACCGTCAGCGATACTAAAGTTGCGACACGAAGGACGCCGCCGAGCGGGCGGTCATGTCCAAACGGCAAGCGGTCACAGCCATCCGCGTTGCTAACGTCCCGGCGGACGATTTCGAGCGGCAGGTTGAGAGCCCCAAGCCGCCCACTGTCTGTAATGCCAAAGTGACACAATCACTTCATTGCGACGGTGCACATAGGATGATCCAGCGACGGGGCAAGACGCAGCATACTCGCTACCCCGTAGGACAGGAACGTCCCCCTTTCATCGTAGATCCGCACAACCCTCGCACCCGCTATCATTCCTCGTTCAGCCCAATAGGCATTAATTGTTTCGGCTTGGCGGCTTGCTTCTTGCTGAGAGGTCCCGGGTTGATCTGTGTCCATGAGCGTCCTACTCCACTGATGCCGTAAGCCGGATTTCAGCGTCTCAGACCTTAACTCGCAGAGCCACCCCCCTCGGCCCAATGCCAAACGGTAGCCGCGCTCTAAACCACATGGCATAGATGCGAGCGATATCGTCTCTTGTGATTGTGTCGCCGAGAGAACCAGCGCCGATCCCACAAACATCACGGCCAAGATCGATAAGGCGGCAGGCAGCTTCGATGGCCTCCTCTTGGGTAGGATACCAATCGATTTGGTCCATCGCGTCACGCGCGTGCTGAACATGCCACAGCGTCATTTCCAACCATGAGGCCGGAATTCAAATTTTGACAAGACGTGGATTCTACCTAGAACCGTCTCGGAGCGGCACCATCCCACGTTGAATATGAATTGCGGTGACAAAAAGCCCGGCTCGCGGGAGAACGAGCCGGGCGAGTTCATGACAATGCGGATCGATAGGACGGAGTACTGGGGGAAAGGTCGATCCACCCGGGTATGTTCGGCTGGATCGCTGCTTCGGGCAATACTGCAGGTTGCGTTCTATGGTCGCGTTACCGGCTGGTGCCGGCAGCAAAAAGCCTGGCCGCACAAGGCGAGCCGGGCTAGTGATGGCAGAGGGGTGACAGACCGAGTTTGTCAGGAGGTCGGCCACCCAGCGGCATCATCGATATGATCGCTGTCTTCTGCAACCCGCATGCGGTGAAAATGGTTCACCACACGGAAGGCGGGCAGATCCTGAAAGCACCTCCGTGTTGAACGGGGGCAGCAAGGAGAGTTCGGCGGGCAGCCGTTATTCAGGTTCGGCCAAATGCACAGATGGCGGTACCAGGATACAGTATTCTTCCGGCACTTATCGCTTCTCCTACGATGTCATCAATGAAAAGACGTTCGTTTCTCGCGGAAAAAATTATACATGGTGTTCGCTAGATCGCTGATCCGGAGCGATGCTTTTCTCGAACTGAAGCTTCCGATTTCCACATCCCGCTCTCCGCGAAGGTCGCCGCGAAATGGCCTACTGCCGGTTTTTCGGGCGCCAGGTTAAGCTAACATAGCTTGTTCCTCGAACTCCACGGGGCTGAGATATCGCGTTTATTGAATGTTTCGACCCAGGCTTCGACAAGCTCACGCGGTTTCATGTTCGCTCTCTTCTACAGGCCCATCAGCGAGAGCCCGACGACCAGGCCCATGAGGCACCAGCCGACATGCCTGCCACGGCTGGCGACAGCGTTGCCGATGGCCGCATAACCGTAGACGACGACGGCCGCCGCGATGATCCAGCATCGGGCGATCTCGGATCCCAAGGCGGGCGCCGCGATCAGCAGTGCGCCGATGCAGATCCAGTCGATGGTGCTTGCCTGCCAGACCATGCGGAGCAGGCGCAGGCTTCGGCGCGACTCGATGTGGACCTTCGGAAACACCTGCAATTCGGCGATCGCGCCGTGGACGATGGCGACGACGATCGCCAATGCGCCGGCGATCTGAAGTGCAAGATCTCTCATGGATCACCTCTTTCGATCGATCGGACCTCTTCATCGCCTTTGCAGCTCTATGCGGCATAACCCCGCTTGAGAAGCATGGTGGCGGCGCGATCGAATTCTTCCACCGAAGGCATGGCGAAATCGAGCACGTCGGCGTAGCGCGCGATGATGTTGAAGACCGTCGCCACGGCGATCGCGTCCTGCAGAGCATCTTCCGTCACCCCTGATCGAAGGGCTGCCGCTGCGTGTTCCGCCGACAATTCCATAGGCCGGAGCGTCATGATCTCAAGGAACACCAGCGCTGCCTTGAGAGCCGGAGAAATGGGCGCAGTGCGGAAATCGGCGAGCACGGCATCGACCGACGGCCGTGTCATCGTCTTCGCCGCGACGGCGCCGTGGGCGCCAATGCAAAAGGCGCTCGAATTCCATTTCGCGACCATGGCGGCCATCAGCTCGCGCTCCGCGACGCTCCATGGGCTCGGACCGCGCATGGCCGCATGCGTCCATGCGCCCATTGGCGTGCTGAAGAATTGCTTGTGGTAGAACGCCACGCGGACGGCATCTGGCAACCGCATCCCCGATACCATCGAAATGAAGCCGATGAGCAGGCGATGCGTGACGGTGTCACCTCGATCGATTTCAGGCAGGCGCATGACGGGCCTCCTCCAGAGCTTTGATCGAGCGCTCCCAGCGCAGCAAGGCTGCTCCAGTTGCCGCGGCTGCGATCAGCTCGAAGGCGGCCTTCTCGCTTCGGGCGGCGGCCAGGACATCCGCCACCTGTGCGTCCGTCGTGCCGGATGCCGCTTCGCCGATCTGGCGGGCGAGATCATCGTATGGCGCTTCTATCGGTGGGCCGCCTGCCGCCCTCGCGGCGACGCGCTGGCGCAATGCCGGATCCGTCTCGCCGGGGCCTTGGAAGACCCGGCGTTTCAACGTTTCGGCAAGTGCATGATGATCGGGTCGACTGGATGTCATCATCGAGCGCTCCTGTGTCTTGAAACCTCATGAGGCTCCGTTCACGTCTCGAGATCGCTCGGACCTTCCTTGCGCACCGTCAGCGCGCATGCCCTCGCAATCCCAGCCATGCGGCATCCAGGACGATGTCCGCGATCTCCTCGCGGCTCGGTCCCGGATGATCGAGCCACCACACGGCCACCGCGTGGAGACCCTCTTTCAGAAACACCGCCGTCGCCTGTCGATGCCACGGCATGCGGCCCGGCATGAACGCGGCCAGCAGGGCGGCGATGCCGGCGGACGCGCCGGCCTGGACCTCGCGCGAAACCTTCGCCGCAACCGGATCGCTTGCCGGAACCGTCAGCAGCACCCGAGCTGCATCCGGTGCCTGCTCGACGAATTCCAGAAAGGTGTCGACCGAGCGGCGGAATTTTTGTTCCGGATCGGCGTCCTCGCCCACGATTGTCTTGCCCCTGGCCAGCAGGCTGTCGCGGATCGATTCCAGTACCGCCAGGAACAGCGCCTGCTTCGACAGAAAATGGTCGTAAAGCACCGGCTTGGTGATCCCGGCGCCGGCCGCGATGCTGTCCATTTTCGTGGCGTCGTAGCCGTCGCGAGCAAAGGCGGATACGGCCGCTTCGATGATCCTGGCCCGGCGCGCTTCGGCGCTCAGGCGCTTTCTTACCCTTGAATCCATCGGCAGCAATACTAACCTACTTTGAGGTAAGTAATCAAGACAAGAGGTGATGCCATGCGCATTTTCGTTGCAGGCGCGACGGGCGCCGTCGGACGCAGTCTGGTTCCGCTCCTGATCTGCAAAGGTCATAGCGTCGTCGGATTGACGCGAACGCCAGCGAAGGCCGGGCTCCTGCGGAACCTCGGCGCAGAGCCTGTCGTTGCCGACGCGCTCGATCAGAAAGCCATTCACGCCGCAGTGGTCGCTGCACGCCCGGATGTGATCGTGCATCAACTGACAGATTTGAAAGGCGCGTCGGACCTGCGCCAATTCGACCGCGCCGTCGCCGGCAGCAACCGGCTGCGCACCCTTGGAACCGACCATCTGCTCGCGGCCGCGCATGACTGCGGCGTGAAGCGGATGGTGGCGCAAAGCTTCTGCGGCTGGCCTTATGCCCGGGTCGGCGGATATGTGAAAACCGAGGACGATCCGCTCGACGACAATCCGCCGCAAGAGCATCGTGGCACGCTCGACGCCATCCGCTATCTTGAGCACGCCGTTACGACAACGCCGGGGATCACCGGCGTTGCCTTACGCTATGGCGGGTTTATGGCCCTGACACCGGCGTCTTCGATCCCTCGATGATCGAACAGATCCGCAAGCGCCGCATGCCGGTGATCGGCGGCGGCACGGCGTGGTGGTCGTTTCTGCATATCACCGACGCGGCGGAAGCGACCGCGCTCGCAGTCGAGCACGGCCAGGGCATCTACAATATTGTCGATGACGATCCCGCACCGGTGCATGATTGGCTCCCTGAACTCGCCGCGATGCTCGGCGCAAAGCCGCCGTTCCGTGTGCCCGCATGGATTGGCCGACTGGCGGCGGGAGAGCACATCGTCGTCATGATGACGCAGTCGCGCGCGGGCTCCAACGTCGAGGCCAAGCGGGAGCTTGGGTGGTCACCGCGCTATCCGTCGTGGCGACAGGGATTTGCCGAGATCATTCCAAATGAAGCGCGGATGGCCGCCTAGATCGAAACGCGCTTCGTCCGGGTGTTTCAACCAGTTGTAAGCACTGGACGATCATGCGGCCACCGCAAGGCGGCACCCGGCGAAGAAAGGAACAGACAGCATGACGATCAGGATCATTCAGTTCCTCGCCGTCGTTATTTCGGCCCTCGCGCTCATTCCGGCAGGAGCACATCTGGCCGCCCTGCCCAACAAGATCGCGATGGCGCAAGCTGATTATTTCATTGTCCAGGGCATCTATTCCGGATGGGCCATTCTCGGGTCGCTCTGGCCTGCGGCACTCGTCATCGACATCCTGCTGGCCATTTTCGTCCGCTCGCAGATTTGGCCGTTTTGGCTCGCTGTCTTCACGGCGCTGTGCTTCGTCCTCATGCTTGCGATCTTCCTCATCTGAACGCTGCCCGCCAACCAGGCGACGCAGAACTGGACGACCGTTCCCACAAACTGGGAAGCGCTCCGGCATCAATGGGAATATTCTCATGCAGCCAATACCGCTCTTGCCTTTGCCGCTTTCTGCCTTGCGACGATGTCGGTCCTCTCGTGGCGGTCGTCCGGCTCGTAGGCTGTTGGCACGGCGAACGGGTTTTGAGCCGAGGCAAAAGCCAGAGCCTTGACGCGTCGTGCGGCCATCCCGGCGAACGGTGACACGAATGAATGTTCTAAACCCGAGGCTGGTGCGAGATGCCTGGCGAGCGCGAAGTCACGAGAGACTGAATTGGTGCGATCACATCAATTACGCAAGATTTTCTCCATCGCTTTGCCCTTAGCCAACTCATCGATCAGCTTGTCCAGGTAGCGGATTTTCTGCATGGTCGGCTCTTCGATGTCTTCGACCCTGACGCCGCAGATCACGCCGGTAATCAGGGATTGTGCAGGATTCAGTCGAGGCGCATCGGCAAAGAAATCCACAAAACTGGACTTCTTTTCCAACTGAGCGCCCAGCCCTTCCTGAGTGTAGCCCGTCAGCCAACGGATGATCTCGTCGACCTCAGTCCTGGTACGGCCCTTCTTCTGCGCCTTGGCGATATAGAGCGCATAGACGCTGGCAAAGCTCATCGAATATATCCGAGGCTTGGTCATTGGGTCTCCTCTCGCAGCAGCACTCCGAAAACCGGCCAGGCAATCCCTCTATCACTTCCGCCTGATCTGGTCCGGCTCTGAGCATGCCCATGTGATTCTGGGCGGCAAGAGCTAAATTGCCTTGGCGAATTCCGGCGGTTCGGACGGACCGTCTTGCAGATGCAAGAAAGGCCATCGGCCAGTTGCCGGCCGTCGCCCCGCCGAGGTGACCACAGCGGAGGATGTGGCCGACCGATCCAAAATATCCGGCCAAACCAACACGTAGAGTTTGCTTTCTCGGCGGCCAGCTGCGGCAATAGACATTCACGCGTCGGCCACGTCGCAAATCGGACCTTATCAGGGCGGTGCAATAATGGTCCGCAGGCAACTGACTTGGCCCGGTATCCGACATCGCCGGGCTGCTTTCCCTCACTCTCTGCTTTGACGCTCAGCGCAGGATGAAGCCACCATCCACCGAGATGGACTGGCCAGTCACGTAGCTCGCTGCGTCGCTGCAAAGCCAAAGAACTGCGTTCGCAATCTCCTCGGTGTGACTGACGCGTCCCATCGGAATGCTCTTTTCCATCGCCTTGAGCGCGTCGCCCTGGCCGCCGGCCACCATCTGATCGGCCATTGGCGTCCAGATCAGTCCGGGGCAAATCGCGTTGATGCGGATTCCACATCTCCCGTATTCAAGCGCAGCGCTCTTGATGAACCCAAGCACGCCGTGCTTGGCAGCATGATAGATCCCACGCTCGGCGCCTCCGACCAGACCGCCCAGAGACGAGCAGTTGTTAATAGATTCCAGCGCGGGATCCCACCTCAAACGACTACAACGCTTTGATAGAGCGCGAGGAAATTCGTTTGGGGTGGGGTCACGATCGGCGTTGGTCAGGACCCCAGTCGCCTATAGAATTCACGAGCTAAGTCAAAACGTTGGCCGTTGCCGAGCCGGGGGTCCCACTTCGGTGCTTATACACAGGCGGTGGCGCTCACGCGGCCAGGAGTTCGAATTGCTCTCTCAGTGAACCAATCTTTGCGCGCGAATCACAACATAGTTTGTCCTTAGCCGGGGAATATCCGCTCCCAGCCTCACATGTAGGAGTTCGGAGCCGACTGGCTTGCATGAATCGCCGATCCCTGAAGGTTCGCATTCGGCGCCGGTCCATGTGAATGGTCGGCATCACTCTTAGCCGATACTGCCAGCAAATCTTTCAGCGAGCCGCTGGCGTCGAAACGCATCCACGATGAAATCGACAAAGACACGGGTCTTTGACGGGAGCAGCGTGCGGCACGCGTAGTAGATCGAGATCGGCCCTTCGTCGATGTACCACTGCGGCAGCAGGCGGACCAGCGCGCCGCTCTCCAGATGCGGCAGTACGTGGCACACGGCGTTCAACGTCACGCCGAGACCGAGCAGCGCCGCGCGACAGGTCGCTTCCGGATCGTCAAGGACGATCGTCTCCCTGAGCCTGACAGGAATTGCGGTGCCTTCGACACTGCGCATGATGCGTTCACGGACCCGGCCCGTCCGTGCTGAGCGCCATGCGATCCCGTCGAATGCGGAAAGCTGCGTGGGATCGGTCGGAGGTCCGCGCTTCTTCATATATTCAGGCGAAGCAACCGCGATCAGATGCAACGGCGCGAGCGTACGCGAGACGACGCCGGGACCCCATTCGATGCCGCCGCCAATCGCGGCATCGAAACCGTCGGCGATCAAATCAGTCTGTCGCGTCGTGAATTGCCAATCGGGACGGATACCAGGATATCGGGCAAGGAACGCGGGCAGCATCGGGAGAATGTAATCGGCCCCAAAGTTGAGGCCCATGCTGACCTTAAGTACGCCCGCCGGCTCTCCGCCGTTCGTCGCCACGCTCGAAATGGCGTTCTGAAGTCCTTCGAGGTTTTCCCTGATCTCAAGCAGGAAACGCTCACCCGCGTCTGTCAGCGTCAGCTTGCGCGTACTGCGATGAAACAGCCGGACGCCGAGGTTGCGTTCGAGTGTCGCCACGTTGCGGCTCACAGCGGCAGGCGTAAGTGACAACCGCCGCGCGGCTGCGGAGAACCCGCCCGTTTCAGCGCTGCGGACAAACGATTCGAGGTTAGCAAGCGTTTCCACAGTCGACCTTCAAGCATCGCTTGGAGGTAATATTAGCCATTCCTACCTAATCGCGCAGCAATAAGTGTGGCGATATTGGCGCCGGAACACCACCAACCAAATCGGAGCGAGCGCCAATGACCCAGTCCCCAGTCCTCAAGAACGGCCTCAACGCGCTGCTGACCCCGGAAGAGTCGGTGCTGGTCCTGATCGACCACCAGCCCTTCCAGTTCGCCAACCTGCACAGCCATGAGCCGATGATGATCGTGAACAACGTCATCGGCCTTGCGAAGGCAGCCAAGGTTTTCAACGTCCCTACCATCCTGACGACCGTTGTGGAGGATCGCGGCGGCAAGCTCATCCAGGGGCTGCAGGATGTGTTCCCCGATCAGAAGCCGATCGACCGTACCTTCATCAACACATGGGAAGACGCGCGGGTCGTCGAGGCCGTGAAGAAGACCGGACGCAAGAAGATCGTCATGGCCGCGCTCTGGACTGAAATCTGTCTCGCGATGCCCGCGATACAGGCTGCTGGCGAAGGCTACGACGTTTACGCAGTCACCGACGCATCGGGAGGCGTCAGCGTCGAGGCGCACGAAATGGGCGTGCGCCGCATGATGATGGCAGGCGTCGTGCCGATGAACTGGCTGGCGGTCGCGAGCGAGTGGCAGCGCGACTGGGCGCGTCAGGACTCAGCCGCAGCACTTGGCAGTGCAGTCCTGCCGCACACCGGCGCAACGGGCACATCGTTCGCCTGGGAGCTTCAGCTTCTCGGCCAGAAGGCAGGCGCAGGGGCGTGAGCCCCGATACTGCTGCAAAGATCTCAGCCATTTTTCCGGAGCACGTCATGACCATGAACAATATCAGCGAAGCGGCAAAAGCCGTTGTCCGCCGCAATACGGAGGAAGTCCAGGGCGGCGGCAATTTTCAGGTGTTCGAGGAGTTGTTCGCCGACGACTTCCTCGACCACACGCCACAGCCGGGGCGCACGCCGGACAAGAACGGCGCACGGGAGCTGTACAAAGTCTTGCGCGCGGCGTTTCCCGACTTTCATGCCGAGATCCACTGGCAGCTTGCCGATGGAGACCGTGTGACGACCTACAAGACCTATCACGGGACACACCGCGGAGAGTTCTTCGGGGTTGATCCGACAGGCCGCGAAATTCAATTCGAGACCGTCGATGTGATGCGAGTGCGCGACGGTAAGATCACCGATCACTGGGGCGTGGCCAATCTCTTCTCGCTTATGCAGCAGCTCGGCGCGCTGACACCAAAATTGTGACCCGCAAGCGCCATGCCGGCCGTGATCGAGAGCCGCGGTCCCGCACTTTCTGAAAGGACATCACATGACCATCGGAATCATCGGATCAGGTGCGATCGGCACAGCCTTCGCGCGTACATTGGCGCGCGCGGGGATCGAAGCCGTGATCTCCAACAGCCGCGGCTCGGACTCCCTGCAGGACCTGGTGCGTGACCTCGGCCCCACGATCAAGGCGGGCACCCGCGAGGAGGCGGCGCAGGCCGACATTGTCTTCGTGGCCGTGAACTGGACAAAGCTCCCGGCCGCGACGGCGGGTCTTCCGGACTGGAAGGGGCGGATCGTCATCGACGCCAACAATGCGATCGAGGCGCCGCTGTTCAAGCCGGTGGAGCTCGGCGATCGTGCGTCGAGCGAGGTGTTTGCCGATCTCGTTCCCGGTGCGCGCGTCGTGAAGGCTTTCAACCACCTGCGCGCAGAGCTGCTGGCCACAGATCCCCGCTCCGATGGCGGGCGGCGCGTGCTGTTCTACTCCGGCAACGACGCTGTGGCCAAGGCTGAGGTCGCCGCCCTGATCGAGCAGCTCGGTTTCGCCGGGATTGATCTCGGCTCACTGGCTACCGGCGGCAAGCTCGCCCAGTTTCCGGGCGGGCCTCTGCCCAACCAGAACCTCGTCAAGATAGGGTGATGGCCTTCGCGCATCGAGATCATCCGCCTCAACCGGCGGTTTACGGGGAGTCTTGCCGACCCTCAAGGCCATCCACATCCTCCGAGATTTCCTGCCGCAGCTTCGGTCCCTTCGCGAGCCGCCGGCCGAGCGCGGTCACGAAGGCATCGTAGCGCTCGCGAGTCTTGGCTCGCGCAGCCTGCGCGGCGGGTTCGGGCAACGCCGGCGTGGTCGCGACCCAGAACCGAACGAACACGGCGAACATCTCGACGGAGATACCAATATCGCGCTCCATCCGCGTCATACGTCGATCGAACTGATCGAGGCGTTTGGTGATGGCTGCTTCCTGCCGCTCGGCCGCATCGGGCGAGAGGAAGGATTCGATAGCTGCCTCAGCAACGAGCGAGCGCGAATGATCACGTCGCGCAGCATGTTCGGCAAGCCGGCCCATCACGCCCGGATCGAGATAGACGGAGAGACGCTGCTTTTTGGGTGATTTCGACATGGGCGCCTCACAATTCCATGCCGTCGTTTGGATCGAGCGACACCTGCCGCGCCACGCCCTGCATCATCCGCGTCATGTTCCGGTTGCGCGCGGCAACATCGTCGTCCTCGTCACGCTCGACATCGATTTCGAATTCGTTCTCGACAGGCGGCTTCTTCTCGACCGGCTTCACGCGGCTCAGTTCGGGCTGGTGACGGCGTTCGGATTCGGTCGGATCGTCGTCCGCCGCCTCGGCGACCGCAGATTGGTCGGCATGATGTGGCCGAGGTGGCAGAGGCAAGGCCGTCCAATCGTCCTGCCGCCCGTGCTTCGGCTGGACCAGAGCCGGTGGCGGCAGGATGCGCTCCTTGAATCGCCCGTCCTCGAAATAACGCGCCTTCTTCGCCCGGATCGGCGGCGTGCCTGACACCATGACAATCTCGTCTGCCGGCGGAAGCTGCATAATCTCGCCGGGCGTGAGCAGCGGCCTGGCCGTTTCCGAGCGCGACACCATCAAGTGGCCGAGCCAGGGCGACAGCCGGTGGCCGGCATAGTTTTTCATCGCCTTCATCTCAGTCGCCGTGCCGAGCGCATCCGACACGCGCTTGGCGGTGCGTTCGTCGTTGGTGGCGAAGCTCACACGCACATGGCAATTGTCGAGGATCGAGTTGTTCGCGCCGTAGGCTTTCTCGATCTGATTGAGGCTCTGGGCGATCAGGAAGCTCTTCAGCCCATAGCCAGCCATGAAGGCGAGTGCGCTCTCGAAGAAGTCGAGGCGACCCAGCGCCGGAAACTCGTCCAGCATAAGGAGGAGCCGATGGCGACCGAACTTCGCCCGCAAGTCCTCG
Source organism: Labrys sp. KB_33_2 (assembly GCF_052114505.1). Lineage (NCBI taxonomy): Bacteria > Pseudomonadati > Pseudomonadota > Alphaproteobacteria > Hyphomicrobiales > Xanthobacteraceae > Labrys > Labrys sp. KB_33_2. The sequence goes on from NZ_JBFREW010000024.1 coordinate 19,294, forward strand.
GTCAGGCGACGGCCGACCTGATTGAGGATCAGACGGATCAGCGGTTTGGTGCGATTAATGTCAGAGGGCGGCACGACGAGGTAGAGCGTCGTCGGTCGCTTGTCACCCACGATGTCGGTGATCCGCCAGTCGCAGCGCCGCGTCACCTCGGCGACGACGGGGTCGCGATAAAGCCCAAGGAACGACATGGCGGTGGAGAGCACGCCCGAGCGCTCGTTGTCGGATTTGTTGAGCAGCTCGCGGGCGGCACTGGCGATGACGGGGTGCGGTCCCGCCTCGCCGAGATGCGCCGTCTTCATCATGGCTGCGAGGGTGGATTCGATCGGGCGCTTCGGATCCGACAGGAATGCCGCGACGCCGGCGAGCGTCTTGTCCACCTCGGCATAGAGGACATGGAGGATCGCGCCGACCAGCAGGGCGTGGCTGGTCTTTTCCCAGTGGTTCCGCTTCTCCAGCGAACCTTCGGGATCGACCAGGATGTCGGCGATGTTCTGGACGTCGCGGACTTCCCATTCGCCGCGGCGCACCTCGAGCAGCGGATTGTAAGCGGATGATTTGGCGTTGGTCGGATCGAACAGCAGCACCCGGCCGTGTTTGGCACGGAAGCCTGCCGTCAACGTCCAGTTCTCGCCCTTGATGTCGTGGACGATCGCCGAGCCCGGCCAGGTCAACAGCGAAGGCACGACCAGGCCGACACCCTTGCCGGAACGGGTCGGCGCGAAGCACAGCACATGCTCCGGCCCATCGTGGCGCAGATAGGCGTGGTCATAACGCCCCAGCACGACGCCGTCGGGGCCGAGAAGGCCGGCGGCCTCCACCTCCCTCTTTTCGGCCCAGCGTGCCGAGCCATAGGTCTCGACCCTCGATGCTTCGCGCGCCCGCCAGACCGACATGCCGATGGCAACGGCGATCGAGATGAACCCGCCGGACGCGGCGATGAAGGCGCCCTCGACAAAGATCGTCGGGGCATAGGCATCGAAGCCGTACCACCACCAGAAAAACGAAGGCGGCATGTAAAAGGGAAAACCGAACAGCCGGAACCACGGCACACCGAGTTCCGATTGGAACGCGAGCCGCCAGGCTACCCATTCGGTGGCGCCCCAGGTTGTGACCAACACGATAGCGAAGACGGTGAGGATCTGGCCCCAGAGGATTTTCGTAGCGGACATAGCGATGCGTCTTTCTGCGAGGGATCAGAAGCCGAGTCCCCGCTTGCGGCCAAAACTCCAGTCAATGCCGCCGTCGTCGCGGGCGACGCCGGAGACGTGCTTGCCGAGCTGCTTTTCGACGGAGGGCGACCAGGGCACGAGCTGGAAGCCGAGGCCGTCATCGAGCATGGCGAAACGGCCCGAGGCGAGCGTGAGGCGCTGGCGGTACGTGCCGGCGACATATTCGCCGCTTCCCGCGCGATTGAACGGCTGGCCGGTCTCGGCGGCGAGCTTCTCGCCGACCGCGTCCAGTTCGCGGCGACGCAGCGTGTCGATCAGCCCACGATTGAAGGTGACGCGCTGTCCATGCCGCTCGCCGAGACCTTGCCCGACCAAATGATCGGCGCGCCGATCCATCGCTTCCCGAACCGCGGCGCCGAAGCCGCCCTCGGACAGCGCGGCCGGTTCACGCGCGATATTCTGCCGGTCGAGCCAGGTCGCGCCCGTCGCCGTGATCTGCCGATCGATGTCGAGATCGGAACGGACGGCGATCGCGACACGCCGCTGCCCCTGCGCGTCATCGAACTTGCGCAACTCGACGATCGAGCCCGGCATGCTGTCGCCGGCCGCGTCGAGGTCGGGCAGCTTGATGTGGTGCGTTCGACCATCGACGCCGTCAACCACGGCGTAGGCGGTGCCTTTCAGTTCGTCATCGAGACCGCGATCGACCAGCCGGCCGATGATCGGCGTGTCGAGGCTCTCGGCAGCGAGGACATAGCTGGCCGAACCGCGCTCGATGCCGCGCTCGGTCAACGCCCGGTGCATCCGTTTGATGATGTCGCCGCGCTCGCCGAGTTCGCGCAGCGTCGCCTCGGCCTTGCAGTCGATTATCCACTGGCCCGGGCCGACCTGTTCGGCGAGGCCGAGGGTTTCGAGTTTGCGGAGCCGACCGACCTTCAGCGCATGGTATTCGTCGGGCCGGGTGCTCGGATCGACCGCCATGTCGATGACGCCGGTTTCGCGACTGTCGCGAACAAGCTGCCGGTCGAGCTGCGTCCAGCGTTCCACTTCGACCTGGCGTTCCAGATTGCGATGGATATCGAGATCGGTGCGCGGGCCAAGCTCCTGCGTAACGAGGTCGGCTGCGCGGGCGCGCATACCCTCCTTGATGTAGTCGCGCGCGATGACGAGGTCCTGGCCGTCATCGGTCCGTCCGCGCACGAGGATATGGATGTGCGGATTGTCGGTGTTCCAGTGATCGACGCCGGCCCAGTCGAGCTTGGTGCCGAGATCCTTCTCCATCTGTCCCATGAGATCGCGGGCGAAGGATTTGAGGTCCGCAATATCCACGGCGTCCTCCGGCGAGACGATGAAGCGGAAGTGATGCCGGTCGTCCTGACACCGCTCGGCGAAGGCGCGGCCATCCACCTCCTCGGTATCCGGTCCGAACAGCCGCGCCTTCTCTCCGTCGCGGGTCACGCCTTCGCGCCGCAGATAGGTGAGATGAGCGGCGAGCGGCGCGGCACGCGCGGTGTGGCGCACGACCCGGGTCTTGATGACGACGATGCGCGAGCGCCCAGTCAGGAGGCGGTTGGCGCGAACGCTCGCGGTGCGTCCTCGCCCGAAGGTCGAGCGATTGCCGGAACTGATCCGGCCGGAGCGCGAAACATGAGCGCCGGCCTTCTGCGCGGCTGCCAGTGCCTGTGCGATGAAGGGACGCGCGGCCTGGGCGCGCGTCGAGCGAATGCGGCCAGGCCGAATACGGAATTCATTGTCGCCGGTCATGGCCAATGCTCTGCACATCGCGCCAAGCGCAGGAAATTCTTGGGGAAACGGATTTGCCGCGAGGTGCGAGGAATTCCCGCACCTCGCGAAATCGCCTCATAACCCTTTGAAAAACCACAACCGACCGAAGCCGCACCTCGCGGCCTTTTATCTCGCCATCCTCCGGTCGTGTGTAAGCGTGCCCCGCTTGCACGCTCTTTGCCTCGTGCAATATCGCAGCATGTCGGGTTCTTTCGCAGTAAGGAGGATCTGCGATGAATTTGAGACATTACGAGAACAAGGCACGCCAGTCCTACTGGCTGATTCACATCGATGCCTGGCGCCGTAGCGGCGTGACGCGGACGGAATATTGTCGCAAGCATCGCCTGACGAAGGGCACGTTCGACCGCTGGCTCGAGTACCTTCTTGGCGCTGACGCTGCCCGTAAGCATGCGGAATATCAGGTACAATTGCGCCGCGAGAAGAGATTGGCGCAGCGCGAGAAGCGCCGAAAGAACGGCGTCCGGCGGCACTACGCCGTCAGCACGGACACCTGCAACAGGGCGCTTCAAGCGTTCTGGGCAATGCATGTGGAGGCGATGAACTGGAGCGGGATGAGCATCCGCGACTACGCCGGCTCGCTGCATTTGTCGCCGCATACGTTGCGCCGATGGTGCTTCCTGCTGGAGAGCGGCGAGGTGGAAATCGACTGGCGGGCGCATCTTCATCCCTCCGCCCGCCCGGCCGTTAGTGATAGTACTAACGGCCGGGCTCCGAGAAACGACTTGACGGAAGCGCCAAGCGGTGAGCCGACGACACTCGCGCGGCCAGTCCGTCGCTTCTTCAGCGACGAGCAAAAGCGCGCCATCGCTCTCGAAAGCGACCAACCCGGCCTCACCGTGTCGAGTGTGGCCCGCAAGCATGGGATCGCTACTGGGCTGCTGTTCCGCTGGCGAACGGAATGCGGCGTGCCGCAGAAGAAGCGCGCCCAGCTCGCATCCGTCACACAGGCTGATGGCACGCTGGCGACGCTTTCCCTGCGCGACCTTGTGCAGCCGCCCGCCGACATGATGGCGGTCGATCTTGCCGATGGGCGGCGAGCCTTCGTGCCGGTCGGCAGCAATCCCGATGTCGTTAGAGCGCAGGCCGAGCGTGGAGAGTTTGCATCATGATGATGGTCCCGGCCGGCGTGAAAGTGCATTTGGCTCTGGGCTACACCGACATGCGCAAGGGTCTGGACGGGCTTGCCATGCTGGTGCAGGAAACGCTGAAGCAGGATCCGTTCTCGGGTCATCTGTTCGCCTTCCGAGGCAGGAAAGCCTCGATGCTGAAGATCCTGTTCTGGGATGGGAACGGGCTGTGCCTGTTCACCAAGCGGCTCGATCAAGGTAGCTTCGCCTGGCCGGTGATGGCTGGCTTCGACGGCTCGATCACACTGACGTCGGCGCAACTCGCCATGCTGATCGAAGGCATCGATTGGCGCGCGCCGGAGCGGGTGTGGAAGCCTGCTCTGGCGGGCTGAGAATCCACCGCCAAACAGCATGTAAACGCCCGGAATCCTTGGGGTTTTGGGCGCTTCATGGTAGAGTCGATCATGTTGATCGACCTCGACAATCTGCCTTCCGATATCGGTCTCCTGCACCAGTTCGTGCGTGAGATGGCGGGTGTTGTCGAGAACCGCGACGGCGAGATCGAGCGCCTGCAATCGATCATCAAGAAGCTTCAGCGGGCGCAGTTCGGCCGCCGCTCCGAGCGTCTCGACGCCGACCAGTTGGCGCTCGCCCTGGAAGATCTCGACAGCGACATCGCCCGCATTCGCGAGAGCCATCCTGCTGCCGCAAAGAGGGCTTCCAAGCGGCCATCCCACCGCAAATCCTTGCCCGATCATCTGCCGCGCGAGGACGTGCGGATCGATATCGACAGTGCCGTCTGCACGGGCTGCGGCGGCGCGTTGCATGCAATCGGCGAAAGCGTCAGCGAGATGCTGGACTGGATCCCGGCGCAGCTTCGCGTGATCCGCACGGTCCGTCCCAAATATGCCTGCCGGGCCTGCGAGACGGTGGCGCAAGCGCCCGCGCCGGAGCGGCTGATCGCCGGCGGCATGGCAACACCGGCGCTGATCGCACATGTATTGGTGAGCAAATATTGCGACCACACGCCGCTCTACCGCCAGTCGCAGATCTTCGCCCGGCACGGCGTCGCGCTGGCGCGTTCCACGCTCGCCGGCTGGGTCGGCGGCGCCTGTTGGTGGCTCGAAGCCTTGCACGAAAGGCTGTGCCGCAACGTGTTCGCCTCCGACAATCTGTTTGCCGACGACACGTCGATCCCGGTGCTCGATCCTGGCCGTGGCCGCACCAAGACCGGCAGGCTTTGGGTCTATGCCCGTGAGCAACGGGCCTGGTCCGGGCCTGAGCCACCGGCCGCGGTCTATCTGTACGCTCCCGATCGCAGGGCCGAACGCCCCGTATCGCATCTCCAGCACTTCAAGGGCGTGCTGCATGTCGATGGCTATGCCGGCTTCGAGCAACTCACCGCCAAGGGCGAGATCGTGTTGGCCGCCTGCTGGGCCCATACGCGGCGCAACTTTTACGATGTGTCGCAAACCACGGGATCGCCGGTGGCGGACGAGGCTTTGCGCCGGATCGGCATGATCTATGCTGTGGAAGCGCAGGTCCGCGGCCAATCTCCGCCCTACCGGCTGGCAACCCGCCGGAGCCGATCGCAGCCGCTGGTCGACGAACTGCATGCCTGGCTGGGCGCACAGCTCAAGCGCATCCCCGGCCGCAGCACACTCGCCGATGCGATCCGCTATGCGCTGTCGCGTTGGGAAGGGCTGACCCGTTTCCTCCACGACGGCCGCATTGAGCTCGACACCAATCCGGTCGAGCGAGCGATCCGACCCGTGAGCCTCGGACGCAAGAACCATCTGTTTGCCGGCAGCGATGCCGGTGGCGAGCGCTGGGCGATCCTGTGCTCGCTGATCGAGACGGCAAAGCTCAACAACGTCGAGCCCTATGCCTATCTCGCCGATATCCTTCAGCGCATGGTCGACGGTCATCCCGTCAACCGGCTCGATGAACTCTTGCCCTGGGCGTGGAAGGCTGCAAATCCTGTCAATAGATAGGGATATGTGCCGGCGCCGGACGCTTACGGTGGCCTCCCCTGCCCTCCCCCTCCACTCCCTCCAAACCACGCCAGAGCCCGAAACAGCACGAAACAACACCGGCACGCTCATGGCGCCCTCCTTCGGCGTGAGCGTGTTGCAAACAGGGTCTCCGAACGCGGCATGATGGCTGCGATGCTGTGTGCCTCGAATGCAACGGCTCTGTCATTTGGCCGACGATCGACCGGCAGACGCGCGACAACCCATTGGCCGTCCGACTGGCCAATGAAAAGCGGTGCGCGCTTCCAGGCCCTGGGATCGATCGACGCAAAAGCGAAAGGGCGCAAGCGCTTGTCGAGGCCGATGATCGGCGCGAGCTTTGCGACATAGCCACGGGTCTCGGCCGGCAAGGGACGCCCGGCGAGATAGGCTTCATAGCGTGCCGGACCGGCGTTGTACGCCGCCAAGAAACCCGGCGAGCCATAGCGGTCGTAAAGGTCGCGCAGATAGGCAGCGCCTGCCAGGATGTTGTCGCGCGGATCGAAGGGATTGGGGCCGAGGCGATGCCGAGCACGCAAATCGGCCCACGTCGCCGGCATGATCTGCATCAGGCCTCGGGCGCCCTTGCGCGAGACGGCGCCGATCTCGCTGTCACTCTCAGCACGCATGACGGCTCGGATCCAGGCTGGCGGCAGGCCGAAGCGCTGCGCGGCTTCTTCGACGTGAACGCGATAGGGATGGCGCGATCCCACAGGTGCGATGGACACCGTCTGTGCGGGCGAGGAGGTCGGCCCCGCGCAAGTCAGAGCAAGGCCGGGAAGGAGGACGAGTACCAGGCCTCGGGCAGCACAATGCAGGGTACGTGCAGTCCAACAGCCCTTCGAAGAACGGAGACAGACCATCGCTCAATCCTTCTCGGAACGATCGCGCTGACGGTTCCAGTGCAGCGACCAGGAGGATTTGTCGTTGCCGTTCTGGAACAGATTGGCGCGGATCGGCTGCGGCAAAACCGGATCATCGATGGACACGGCAATGTAGATGCCGGCCTTGTCGCTAGAGCGCTTCCAGCCAGCCCCGACTTCCGGACCGTCCTCACCGCCGATATGCAGACGGTAGTCGGGTGCGTTCTCAGCCTCGTTTGGCTCCGCGGCAAGGAGGACAATCTCTGCATTCAGGCAAAACGTATGGATGCGTCCGAAAAATCCGTGCTTCTCGCGGATGAAATGTCCGATCAGGGGCATGTCGGTCTCCGTTTGGTGGTGGTTTGGTGATGGAAAGGTGACGACAGGCACGTCGCCAGCGAGCGCTCAGCGCATCGGCGCGCGCCATTGAAATCGGCCATCACCGGCTTCGTCGGTGAACAAGGGGATTGCCCGTCCGATCACGCTGTTCGCCGACAGCACGCCGAAGTAGCGGCCGTCGAAGCTGTCACGGACGTTTGGATTCATGACGAAGACCTCGCCATCGGACAGCCGACGGCAGCCCTGCCAGACCGGCAGGGCGCGGCCTTGCCGGTCGCGATCGAGCGCACCGCCGACCACCGCTCCATCGACCCGGATGCTGCGCCAACGTCGGCACACCACCTGCCCCGACCGTGCGGCGACATGTTTAAGGAGCGGCGCGCCTTCGCCGACATAGCCGCGCTCGACCATGAAGCGGGCGACCGGCTCGGGCGGTAGCACCGCGACAAGGTTGTCGGCAACGAGAGGGTCCGCCGATCCGATCAAGTACAGACCCACCGGCGTGCTGGCCGAGGCATTCCAAACGAGCTTCAGCGGCATCGGGACAGCCGATGCGATGCCTATGCCGAGCGTTGCGAATGAGGTCGCGACGACATAGCCAAAGCGGGTCATCGTTCGATCTCCCGCCGCTTCAGCCAGGCGCGATGGCGCCCCAGCGTGTAGGATCGCGGCGTCAAACCGGCACTCATCCGGTTGTGAACATGCTGCCAGTGATCAGGCGCGACGTCGGTCGGATCGATGCCGAGCGCTTCGATCGCATCGATGTGCCGAAGCACCTGCTCGACTTTGGGCCAACCATCGATCTTGAGCAGAATGTCACCCCCGCGCCACACGAAAGGCAGCGTCTGATAGGGCTCGTCCGGCTCGACCGCCCGCACGATGTCGATGCGGGACAGGATCGTTCCGTAGTCATTGGCGGCCCAGCGCAGGAACGCGAAAATGCTGCCCGGCCGGAAGGATAGAACGCGTCGGCGTTGATCGAGGACCCGCTCTTGGACTGCATGGCCGAAGCGGATCCAGTTCTCCATGCGTCGATCGATCCAGGTCAGTTCGACATGCGTGAGAGCGTCTTCGTGTGCGGTCGGCCGAGAGTCGCCGCGCACGCCGTGAGAAGCTGCGCCGGTCATGTGAGTTCTCCTGGATGGGATAGCAATGCGTCCGCGAGCACGACGCAGAGCATGTCGGCGAGGATCTCGCCGCGCTGGACAGAGGCGATCATCGCGTTCCTCGCGATTGGACACAGCGGGGGCATTGCCGTGCCTGCGACGCATCACCAGGGATGGAACTGTGCCTGCGGCAGGTGCGGGCGTCTGTGCTGTTGCGCGAGCTCAGACGTGGCCTCTTGCCACTGTCCTCGACGGACTTTTCCACATCGTGGCATGCGCAACAGAAGTTAGATTCTACGTTAGATTCTAAGTTAGAAACGCGATTTTCGCTTTGGCTGCCGTGGGTTACATCCTGTTTGGGTACCCGATAGCACGTGAGGTCGGTTCCCGATGGCACGTGTATGCGGGTTCCCGAAAGCACGCGCCCATCCACAGCTTTTCCACTGGGCGTGGATGGCTCGAAGGAAAGCAGAGATTGACCACGACCGTCGTGTTCGAGGAACAGCGTGTAGCCGGGCAGCCGCTGGCGCCGGACGATGGTGCGCAGTTCGAAGGCAAAGCGTTTGTACGAGGACAGTCCACCGGATTTGATGTGCAGGTGCCGAAACTCGAAACACCAGCCGCCACGCTGGCGGCCGCCATGCTTGCGCACCAGGCGGTAGAGCCAGCGCTCGAGTCCGCCCGTCAGATCGAAATAGGCCCGGTCGATAGTAAGCACGAAGGCATCATCGAGCACGGCACGGTAGAACCAGTCGGGAAAGATGAGTTCGATGCCCAGGGGGCGCCCGCGCTGATCGGTGCGCTCCTGCCATTCGTTGATCCAGGAAAAACGGTGCCGCCTACCCTCCGACGGTTGACGGATCGAGGTGCACACAGTGGTCGACTGCAGGCGGTCGAGCGCGGCCTTGAGCCGCTGATAGTCGCGTAGCGAGGTGCCGCGCCCGACGAATTTGAGGATCTCGTAGGGCGTGGCGGCCATGAGCCGAGAGGTGCGCAGCTCGGCATCGCGGGCCTCGACAATCTGACTCGCCGCCCAGATCAGGATGTCGGCATCCCAGATCGTGGCCATGCCATGCTCGGGCACAGCCTCGACCCGGATAGAGACGCCGCCGGCGAGGAAATCGATCGGCGTGACCCGATGCGACTTGGCGAGGGAAAAGAAGGGATAGGCCATGAGATCCTGGGCGTCTCGGGGCGCGACGTCACCGGGACGCGAGCGGAACAGGTCGAGTTGCCCGCGCTCCGAAGGCTGATGCCGCATCATCATGAACAAGCTGCCTGTCAGCGAGGAAAGCGGCTGGCGTGGAGCAACGGCGAGGCATGGCGCTTGGCTGGCAGGACCGTTCCGCGAGGATCACTGGTCGAGGTGACGGCGCCGCGGTCGGTCCAGGCGAGAAGATCGTCGACGGCATAGACGACGCGCCCGCCGAGCTTGCGATAGGCGGGACCGGTTCCGTAGGTTCGGTGTTTCTCCAGCGTGCGGGCGGACAGGCTGAGGAACTGGGCGGCTTGCTTGGTGCGCAAAAAGTGCGGCGGCAGGGCGTCGGGTCGCATGGGACATGCCTTTCATGGCGTCGGGGGGTCGGCGCTGACGAACAGCGGCGAACGACGACCACGATGGCGAAGTGACAGCGTCGAGATGCAGTGGGAATTTGGGAGTACCAAAATTCGCACACTCGGATCGACGCTGGATGCGGCTAGGATCGACGGCGATGATGAAGCAGTTTGCGATAGCCGCCAGCAATCATGCCCCGGGCATCCCGCAGCAGGGCCATGACGGCGTAGCGAGCCGAGGCAGCCTGCCAGTCATCGCGGCCCAGCGGCGCCTGGCGCAACACGACCCGCGCGATATCCTGCTGGGTGGCGCCGTAGTGCAAACCATCCCAGGCCTGCAGCATACGGCGAGCCCTGGCCCGTTGCTGCGCGGTCAGGCGGCTATCGGGCGGCACGCGCCGTCGATGCAACACCGCCAGGAAACGGTAGAGCGCTTCGAGACGGTCGAAGCCCTCCAGGCCGAGCGGCACGAGAGCGGCAAGGGCCCCTGCCCGCTCGGCATTGCCGTGGCATAGGAGTTGGACGTGTTGCCCATTGCCGAGATCGTAGCGTAAATGCGTGCCCAACTCGTCGACATGCAAATCGCGTCCGGAGATGTCCGGCTCGATATCATTCGGCTCAATCTGGAACTCGGCGGCCTGCGTCAACAGGACAACGCCAGTATCATCCCGCGGCGACCAGAATACGGCTGCCTCGGAGGCGTCATGCGAGGGATCGACCGGGAAATTGCAGCCCCCATCGCGCGTGGATTCTGGCCACGAGCGGACGAGGATCAGCGCCAGTCCTGGCGAATGCCATGTAATCGTGTCCATACGCCTCGATGCGGCGCAGCCATTCCCAGGCGAGATCGGAGGCGGTCAGACGTTCTTCGACATGATCGTAAAACGCGGAGGAGCGCCACTGGGATGCATCCGGCCTCATCGCGTTCCTCCCCACTGCTGGCGTTATCGAGAGGAGACAGGATTCCGGCATCGCTCGGCCTGGAGAAGTCAGAGAATGGACAACACGTGTTGCCGTTTCGGCATCACGATAACTGGCCACGTCCTCGTCATCGGCCCATTCGCGATCGCCATTGTGCCGTAGGCAAGAACGAGAACCCAGGCATATGTGTGAATTGCGGCGGCAAGGATTGCCGCTGCGCCCTGGCGCGATTCCAAGGAAGAGTCAGCGCGAGGCGCGGCGATCCGAACCTTTCTTGTCAGCTTTAAACCGCAAGAATTGAACTGGAAATCAGATGAGCCAGGATGAACATATCCAACTCATGCCGGGATCAGCACTTATCGCTTATTTGCTTCCTGGCGATCGAAAACAAAGTCCGTCGGCAATCGTCCGCGGAAGGCACGCAAGCTACGGATCAGGTCCTTGCGATCTTGTTCAGGGGCGATTTCTAAGTCGCGACGATTGGCGACGCGGATTTCGACCTCATCGCCAGCCTTCAGACCGAGGGCGTCAACGACTGCGGCGGGAATGCGGACCGCGAGGCTGGTGCCCCATCTGGCAACGCGCATAGCGCGCCTCCTTCAATAGTGACTGTCAGTATGTGTGGTGCCAGGCTGACAGGTCAAGTGTGTCTGCGGGGCGGCATCATCGCCCCCGCCGATGGTCCGCCATCGCATGATGGCCAACGCGGTGCCCCTAATCAACGAATGTGGAGCACCTTATAGCCGCACGAGGAAATCGAGGATGAACCCGCGCCTGATAGTACAAGGCACATGAAGAGGGATGTGTGACGGAAGAGGCAAAAAGCCTTTCCCCTCGTCAGGCCGCAAATGGCCTCGATGCCCGCGAGCGGCCTTGAGCAATAAAAAAGAGACAGGCGCATTCGCGCCTGTCTCCCGAAAGCTCAGAACGGGAGGCTTGCGGCCGGGACGGGTTCGGCCGGAGCGAGGAAGGAGACCCAGAAGCTCTCGGCTTCCTCGGCGGCGAGAGCCTCGCCAGCTTTCTGCAGCGCGTTCCAGATCGCCTCGCGTTCGATGGGATCGAGGTAGGCTTTGTACTCGGCGTTGAGTTCTTCGATGTGGCGTTCGAGAGTGAATTCGTAGGTCATGCTGTCCTCCTAGGTGTCGATGACGGGAGGCGGGCACGGACGCAGCGAAGACAGGGTCAAGGAGCGCGAAGCGACCGGCGGAGCCGGCGAGCGGGGGAGCCGAAATTCGCTAGAATTTTGGGGGAACCGCTCGTCCTTGAGGCTGGCTGAACGAGCCGTAGACTGGGGCGTCAGAGAGAAAGAGAGCGCGGCCCCCGAATAACGCCGGCAGGCGCGGGGGCCGCTCCGTTCCGGCTGGCAAGCCGGAGTACAGCGCGCAGAGTCTCGCATCCGGTAACGAGCAAGGCACCGCCGACGGACAACCACTGCGCTGGTGACTCAAGAGATGGAGGGCAACCGACGCCGCCCTCCCACAGATGCTTCACTCCAATTCATAGGGCGCGTAGTGAATGCCATCGAGATCTTCGCACCCGATATGCCAGCGCCGGTCGGACCAGATGGCCGGCATATGTGCCAGATCCGCACCGTAATGGGCGATGATGATCGCGCCCGGCTTGTGAAAGAGGCCGAATTCCACCTTGTTCTCTATCAAGGTGCAGTAGTGCCGTGGTCAGGAACTCTTTCGAGATCGTGACCGGCAGATACACTTCACCGTCGAAATAGGCCCGCACGGTCAAGCAATCAGCTTCGTTCGCCTCAATCGATACGAGTTCATTTTGTGTCATCGAAAATCTCCTTTGCGTTACTGACGCTCAGGAGCTCGCACTGGCGCTTCGAGGGGTCAGGGACCGCGAAGCGGCGAGCGGAGAACCGATTTTTCGAAAGCTTCGGCAGGGGTACGAAGCAAAAATCGGTTCTCCGCGATGTCCTTGACGCCACGGAGGCTGTGCGACAATGGGCCGTCAGTGAGAGAAGACCCACGGCGACGAGGGCGCCGTGTCCGCATCCGGCGAAACCGGCGTGGAGTGCAAGGGGTGCCCTCTCGCGACGAAGCCGACCGGTCTATGCGGCTGGCCTCGTCAACCACAAGGATCGTCACCGATATTGGCGAATACCGCATTGGAAACGATGGCAAAGCCTGCCCTCATTTGTCGTGACCCGACTCATGGCGAGATTTTTCGCGCGTAAGGCAAGCCCACGCTGAGCTCATCTGTGAGGCACCCCGGCGGCTCACGCCGCCGGGGTGCCAGTGCCTGGTTCAGAAGGGAACTTCGGAGTCCTCATCCTGCTGATCGTCACCGTTTTCGGTCTGCTTGGCCCGGTTCAGGAAGTCCACCGTCTCGGCAATGATCTCGCAGCCATAGCGGTCGACGCCCCCTTGGTCAGTCCATTTGGTGTAGTGGATGCGGCCGCGCACCAGGATCTTCATGCCCGCCTCGCAATATTGCTGGATCGTCTTGCCGAGGCCGTTGAAGGCGGTGATGCGATGCCATTCGGTGTCCTGGACCCTCTGGCCCTTGTCGTCCCGGACAACCCGGCCTTCCGAATAGCGGGGACGGGAGGTGGCGAGGGTGAAGTGGGTGATGTTGGTGCCACCATTGGTGGTGCGGGTTTCCGGGGCCTGGCCGATGTTGCCGGCGAGAATGACGATATTCTGCATGGTGTTTCTCCGTTGCTTCCCGGAGGGACCATTCCCTCCGATGAGACCCGGCCAAGGCCGTCGGGAGACGCCTGCATTGCCGCCTGGGCGGCAGCTTGACCCCCAAGGTCCGTAGTGGTGCGGGCAGGCGCTTTGCGCCAACACGGTGCGGAACCGCGGGGGTTGCGGTCGGAAACCGAACGGACTTAGGGGATCCGTCAGTCGGAGGGATTGGTGCTTTCGAGCGCGAGCATGGAGAACTACGGCAGAACCTTCACCCTTGCCGGCCGTAGTGATGCGCCTAGTCCCCCGAAATCCCTGTCCAACACCGAGGCGCTCGGCCGTATTCCACGTCGCGCCAATGCCGAGACCGGCAGTGTGCTCAGTCCGTCAAGCGTGCCCCTGAGCCAACGGGATACTCGGCTGCGCGTGGATATCCGCAGCTTTTGCGGCTTATGGCTCGTCGCTAGGGGGAAGAACGAGCTCTACATGACTGACCTCAAGGGCCTGCGCCAACTCATAAAGCGTGATGATGGTTGGATTGCGCTTACCACGCTCCAGATTGGAGAGATATTGCTGGCTGAAGCCCGAGCGCGCCTCGACCTCTTCCTGCGTCAGGCCTCTATCCTGTCGCAGGCGAGCGAAGTTCTGCCCTACCAGCTTGCGCATATCCATGCGCCAATGGTTGGCGTGTAACGGCACGCATTTGTATAAGCGATTCCCATCGGCGATTGCCTTGCCGATGTTCGGTTCCATGGAACTGAGCAAGATTATCGGCCAGAATGCACGGCGGATGAGAAAGGCGTTGCGGCTGAATCAGGACGATTTCGCCGCAAAAGCTAAGCTCAGTCAGCAGCAGATCAGCAAGATCGAGCGCGGCTCTCAGAACGTCACTCTGAAGTCGATTGCAAAACTTGCAAAAGCCTTTGACGTCCCTGATATCGAACTCTTCCTGCCGCCCGACATGGAAGTACGCAGGAAACACGATACAAAATGATCGCAGGGAGAGCGGCGAGCCGGACAGGTGAAGATAAGCACCCATCTATCCTTGCAAATTAAAAAATAACACTTTAATTTGCAAGGATGTTGAATCGCCGAATCCATCCTGTCGTTCGTCAGGCCCTTGATCGTCAAGCTGCGGTTGCCCTCATCGGCCCCCGGCAAGTAGGCAAGACGACACTGGCTCTTGAGATCGCCGAGGAAACCGGCGCCCTCTACCTCGATTTGGAGATGCGCGCCGACCGCGCCAAGCTAACCGACCCCGCCTTGTTCCTGAAAGACCATGAGGACAAGCTGGTCATTCTCGATGAAATCCATCGTGCCCCCGAGATCTTCCAGGAGTTGCGCGGACTCATTGACCAGGGTCGTCGCCGCGGGCATCGCAATGGCCGCTTCCTTCTCCTGGGATCGGCATCGATCGACTTGCTGCGCCAGTCTGGCGAAAGCCTGGCCGGTCGCATCGAGTATATCGAAATGACGCCGCTCGACGTTTTGGAAGTTGCAGCTTCGCCCCCTTTCTCGGTTGCCAATGAACGGTTGTGGCTTCGCGGCGGCTTTCCCGACAGCTTTCTAGCGGGCTCCGATGCCGATAGTCTTGCCTTCAGGCGCAATTTCATCCGCACCTATCTGGAGCGCGATGTCCCGCAATTCGGCCCGCGAATTCCAGCCGTAACTCTGGAACGTCTGTGGACCATGCTGGCGCACAACCAAGGCGGCTTGCTCAATGCATCTCGGCTTGCCGCAGGCTTGTCGATCAGCGCTCCTACCGTCACTTCCTATGTTGATCTCCTGGTTGACCTCCTATTGGTTCGCCGGCTGCAGCCCTTCCACGCCAATATCGGCAAACGCCTGGTCAAATCACCGAAAGTCTATGTCCGCGACAGCGGCATCGTGCATGCCCTGCTCGACATCGAGAACTCCAATGCGCTGGTGGGCCATCCCGTCGTCGGCCTCAGCTGGGAGGGCTTTGCTATCGAGAACATTTTGGCGGTGATTTCCTCGTTCGCGCAGCCCAGCTTCTACCGCACCTCGGCGGGCGCTGAGATCGACCTGGTTCTGGACGGACCGAAGGGGCTGACCGCCATCGAAATCAAGCGCAGCCTAGCGCCGACCATCAGCAAGGGCTTCTATCAGGCGATCCAGGATATTCAACCCGCCCGATCATTCGTGGTCTATGCCGGCGACGAACGTTTTCCACTCAAGCCCGGGATCGAGGCCATAGGGCTACAGCCGCTCCTCGGAGAGTTGTCGGCACTCGGCCGATAATCACCAAGGAAGCGTCTAGACGCCCCGGCGACAGCAGGAACAGCCAACAAACGCCGCAGAGCCAAACGAATCCATTCGACAATATAACTTGCCATCATGCACTCGGCGCGGGCTCATGAATGCGGATGCTCCGTGCAATTTGGTTCAAAATCACGGGCTTCTCACTGAATCAGGGGCACATCACCCTGTTGAAGCGTTCCAGGGCGGGCAGTGGCAGGTATGGTGGCGAATGCACGATCGACGGTCGACGGCCTTTATCGAGCGATGGCGATCCGGACGGAACTCGATCGATCTGCGCCAGCTTCGCTATGTCATCCTGGCGGCCGAGCATCGCAGCTTCCGGCGAGCGGCGGCATCGCTGAACGTCCAGCCTTCCGCGATCAGCCGGCGTATCCGGGACCTTGAATTTCGTCTCGGGACAACGCTTTTCATACGATCGCCCTCCGGCGTCGAGATGACCAGGAAGGGGCGTGAATTTCTCGACCGCGCCCAACCCGTTCTGGAGGAGTTGGAGGCAGCCACAATGGCGATCTCGGCAGATGCCTGTCAGGCGTTGCGTATCGGGATATGTCCAACCACCAACCCGCGCCTGCTTCATGTCCTGCTGGATAGCCTCAGTTCGCGATATCCGGCAATCCGGGAGGTCCTGTTCGAAGGCGAGGAGGAAGAAAATATGGCGTCGGTGCGCTGCCGCCGGTTGGACGTCGCCATCGCCGCGGTAACGAACGTTCCCGCGCGCTACCATACGATCCGCCTATGGCACGAGAACGTCTTCGTCATCCTACCTACCGACCATGGCCTGGCGACTCTTGGTTCGATCGGCATTCCTGATCTCCTCCACTATTGCCTTTCGATCAGCAAGGACGAGCCGGCCAGTCAGATCATCGACGCTCTGCGAGGGAAAGATGAGGAGACGGCTACGCCTGTGCCAATCGAGGTTTGTGACCTGGGCCGGCTTGCCCTCATAAGCCAGATAGCGCTGGGGCGAAGGCTTGGTCTATGCGGTGAGGCGGCTACGGTCATGTCGTTTCCGGGAGTGACGTTTCGGCCGATCGCAAAGCCCTCTCCTCTCACCTTCGGCGCGATCTTTCTGCCTGACAACAACAAGCCGGCCTTGCGCAACTTTCTCCAGATCGCCCGATCGCTCAGGCTCTTGCGGCAAGATCCGCACGGTTGGCTTCCGCTCGCTCCACCTCGTCGTTTCGATGCCGCCACCCGCGGCAAGACATAGTCGCAAGGGACGCCATCACCCCTTTAATGGCGCGGGCTTGGTTGCACTTTTGGCCTTGGCAAATCCGCGATCGGTCGCCATGAACCGTTCCAGCATGGGAACGATCAGCCTGACTGCATCGGTCGGCTTGCCCGCGCTATCACGACCCAGGATTTCGGCATAAGCAATGAGATCGCGATGAAGGCTGGCCGGTAGATCGAGGGTCACCTTCACCGGTTTGTCGTCGGCAATCGGTCCGAGCTTCAGCTTGGTCATGGTCATCCTTTATAGGGTTCGAAGACAAGATCGCGTGTGACGATGACGCGTACCGGGAATCCAGGACGAATAGTCAGGGTTGGCGCCACGTTGAGCTGGCGACGGATGATCTGCTGACCGGCCTCGTTTATGGTGTCCTGCGTGCCATTGCGGATCGCGCGCAAAAGCCTGTTTTGATCATCGACCGCCAGTTCAGCCCCAACCGCGAGCAGCGTTGACAGGCCGGCGGCTTTGGCAAGGTCCCACCAGTGATAATCGACACCATCCTCGAGGCCGGCATAGCCTTGTGTGTCAGCACCAGGTTGACGTTCCAGGACGATGGAGCGGCCATTAGGCAGGATCAGCCGGTTCCACACGAGCAGCACCCGGCGCTGACCGAACTGCACGTTGTTGTCATATTGGCCGATGATCCGAGTTCCCTGCGGCACGAGCAGAATACGGCCGGTGGGACTGTCATAGATGTTTTCCGTGACCTGCGCCGTGATCGGGCCGGGCAGATCCGAGCGGACCCCCGTGATGAGCGCGGCCGGAATGACGGCACCGGCCTGCAGCACGTAGGGCGATGCCGGCGGCGTGACACGATCGGGCGCAGTGGTGCGCCGATCGGCGGCCGCATAGAGGAAAGCCAGTTGCCCGTCCTGGGCTGTTGATTGGCCAGACTGACCGGCGATATCAAGACCTGCAAGGCCGGGCGTCGACCCACCGGTCATGCCTGCCACCGCCGATCCTGCCCGAGCCTGGAAGAAGACGGTGCTGGTACGGGCGGCCTCTTCCTCGGCCCGTCGACGTTGCTCGGCCTCATCGATGCCCGTTGTGGGAACGGCCGGCGGGACGACGGGCTGCCCCTTGTTCTGCGCGTCCAGGATGGGACGGCCGAGGTCACCAGGGAGCGCCGGTCCCAGGATCGGGCCGGTATAGTCACGCGGCAGGCCGGCAAGGCCATCGGCGGGCTGCCGATTGGCGGTGGAATAGAGCTCCTCCCCGCTTTGTCCGCCACTGCGGTTTTGAAGAGCATAGATCAACGCGCCCCCGACGCCGAGCGAGGCGACGATGCCGATGCCAACCAACACCTTGCGCGAAAGCCGGGTGACGCGCGGCGGCTCGGCGCGCAGACGCATGGCCGCGCCATTGTCGTTCTCGCTCATGACGAAGGCCTCGCATCGGTCCGCACGATCCTGACGGTCTGCTGGCGATCGGCGCTGCCAAGACGCAGTTCGGCAGCGCCGAACAGGCGATCGACGATCAGGATGTGCTGGTAGGCACGGGTGTTGACGATCTGGGCTTCGCCCTCCGGGCCGATGACGAAGAGGGGCGGCATTTCGCCTTGCACGATGCCACGCGGAAATTCGACATAGACGTGCCGGCCATCATCATACACGGCAAGCGGTTTCCAGGGCGGATTGTCGCCGGTTAGGCCATAGCGATAATTGCGCGCCGTAACCGCGGGGATCGCCGGTGCTGGCGGCACGACTTGGCGCAGACCTCCCGACGCTCGCGGATAGGCCCAGGAAATGGCCGGCATGTAGGGTTTTTCGCCCGAACGCAGCTCGATCATATAGGTGCGACGGTCGGTAGTGATGACGAGGTTGGTGGTGATAGCCGCCCGGCTGGGTTTCACCAGGACATGAACGCGTCGTGTCACCCCGGCTCCACTCTCGGTGTCACCGATGATCCAGCGGGCGGTGTCGCCGGCGGCGATCGGCCCCCCTCCGGTCAGGTTCTCGCCGGGCTCGAGAGCGATATCGGTGATCTGCCCGGGGGCCGCATAGACCTGATAAAGCGCGCCTTCCGACCAGGGATAAACCTGGACAGCGTTGTAATAGCCTTCGCGCCGCGGCTGGACGCGGGCGGCGGCATTGGCGTTCTCGACACGCGCGGTCGGTGCCGTCGCTGCCGCCCCACCGCGTGCCGGTGACCAGGCCGGGGGAGTGTGCAACGGCCGTGGCCGGTCCTCGACGGCTGCGGCGGGTATCGCGGCAAGCGGCGGCACGTCCTTGTCGTAGCGGATCTCGGGGGGCTTTTGCGGTGTTGCGCAGCCAGCCAGCATGGCGCCGGAGAACAGAACAGCCGCTATTGCTGATTTGCGGAAAAGCGCGCTGCCATCTCTATGGGTCCTTAGCCAGCTCATTGGCTCATCTCCCGTGACCAGTTGATGGCATTGACATAGATCCCGAGCGGATTGGCCTTGAGCCGGTCGGCATCGCGTGGCGGCTGGATGGCGATGGTGAGAATCGCGGTCCAACGCTCGGTCGCCGAGAGCTTGCCGTCTTCATAGCGTCGCTCTATCCAGGCAACGCGGAAGGAGTCCGGCGAGGCGCGGATGACTGACGATACCTCGACGGCAATCTGTTGCTTGCCGATCTGGGTGAAAGGATCGTTGACGCGGGCATAGTCGTTGAGTGTTCCTGCACCCCGGTCCGTGGTCCAGTCGTAGGCGCGCAGCCAGTTCTGGCGCACGATGACCGGATCGACGGGAATGGAGCGAACCTGCTCGATGAAGCGGGCGAGATGCCAGGCGATCTGCGGATCGGTCGGGCGATAGTCGGCCTCAGCGGGCGCGACCAACTGCGCCTGGCCGAGATTGTCGACCTGAACCACCCATGGCACGACCGTGCCGTTTGCCGACTGCCAGACCAGTGCCGCGGCAAAACCTGTCGACAGGATCAACGAGCCGAAGGCCATGTACCGCCAATTCCTGGCCTGCACACGGGCTGATCCGATACGCTCATCCCAGACCTGCGCGGCCTTCTGGTAAGGAGTTTCGGGTTCGGGAGTCCTGCCGTAATGCGCGGCATGCCGCCGGAAAAGGTTCATGAGCGATCACTTTCGGAGAGATTGACGGAGGATCCGGCACCGTGGCTGTCGCCGGCGCGAACGGCATGGGCTGCCGTCTGAACGGCGTGTCCTGTATGGATGGATCGGCGAAGGCGCTGCGTCCGGCCTGAGGGGGCATCCGCAGGCCTGGTCTGTGCAGGCGATATCTCAGCCCCAGCGCCAATCGTCCCCTTGGTCGAGGAGCCGCCGGTTACAGAGAAGCCGGATTGAATGCCTTTGGTATAGCTGGATCCGCCACTCGCAGCAGCCCTGCGAAGCGGCGAGATCGCCGCGCTACTCGCTGCACGTGCCACACCGCCGAGACCCGAGGCGACACCGGCCGCTCCGGATGTTCCCAAGGCACCCAGCGAATAGGCCGAGCTCGCAGAGCCGGCTGTGGTCGCGCCGGCGCGGACGGCAGCGGCTCCACTGGAAAGCGCAGCCGCCCCTCCCCTCGCAGCCAGCATCGCGCCACCACCAACGGCGAGGGCCGCCCCACCGGCAACGAGCCCCGTGCCGACGGCGGCACCAGCGCCAAGCTGCGGCCCTCCTGAGACGAGGCCATTGGCGATACCGGGACCGAAGATGCCAAGGCCGAGGAGCGACAATGCGGCAAGAACCACGGCCATGGCGTCGTCGATGGTCGGGGTCTGGCCGCCAAAGCCGCGGGTGAACTGATCGAACAGGGTCGAGCCGATGCCGATGACGACGGCAAGCACCAGGACTTTGATGCCGGAGGAGATAATATTGCCGAGCACGCGCTCGGCCATGAAGGCGGTCTTGCCGAACAGGCCGAAAGGGATCAGCACGAAGCCGGCCAGCGTCGACAGCTTGAATTCGATCAATGTGACGAAGAGCTGGATCGCCAAAATGAAGAAGGCGAGAATCACCAAAGCCCAGGCGAAAAGCAGGCAGGCGATCTGGATGAAGTTCTCGAAGAACGCCACCCAGCCCATGAGGTCGGAAATGGATTCGAGCAGTGGACGGGCGGCGTCGAGGCCGGTTTGCGCGACCTTGCCGGGGCGCATCAAGTCCGCCGTCGAAAAGCCGGTGCCGCTGGCCTTGAGGCCAAGGCCCGCGAAGCTGTCGAAGACGATCTTCGCCAGGTTATTCCAATTGGAGATGAGATAGGCAAAGGCGCCGACGAACAGTGTCTTTTTCACCAGCCTAGCGATGATGTCGTCATCGGCACCCCAGCTCCAGAAAAGCGCCGCCAGCGTCACGTCGATGACGATCAGCGTGGATGCGATGAAGCCGACTTCGCCGCCTAGCAGCCCGAAGCCGGAGTCAATGTAGCTGGTGAATATCCCAAGGAAGTTGTCGATGACGCCGCTGCCGCCCATGCGTCACCGTCCTTCGCTGAAGGGTGACGAGAATGGCTCGGACGCCCGACCGAGGAAGCGATCGCGCGTCTGGCTCCAGACACGCAGGCACTCGGCATCCTCCAGAGCTTTTTGTCCAAGCTGCTGGCAGCGGCGCTGCCCTTCACGCAGCGGATCACTATCGGATGGGATCAGGCGCACCGGCGAAGTCGGTGATCTTTCCTGCTTATCGGTCAACTCGATCACCGTCGCCGTGATGGCGACAGCGACGAACACGATCGCGCCGAGGCACGCAAACGTCTTGCCGTCCATGACGATCCCCCATCCCGCCTCAGTTGCCGGTGTTGAACATCTGCGCATTGCCGGGCTGGTAGCTTGTGCCCGGCGTCAGGAAGCGGCGACGCTGCTCGCGTCCCTGGTCCGCTGCGGCGGCACGTTCCGCCTCGCTGAGCGTGCTTGCCCGCCCATTGGCGGCGAGCAGCGCGAGCAGATCGGAAAGCTGCTGGGATTGCAGCGCGAGGATCTGGTTTCCAGCCTGGGCGGCCTGCAGTGCACCGGTCGCGCCCTGGCTCTGGTTGACCAGGGCCGACATCTGCGTCCGGTTCGTATCGATATTGCCGACGACGCCGGCCTGCACGCGCATGGCGTCCTGGAGGCCGCCAACCGTGTTCTGCCAGCGCGAGCGTGCATCGGCAACGAGTTGCTGGTTGGTCGCCGACAGCGAAGCATTCGCGTATTTCTGGCTGAATATCTGATCGACCTTCTGGACGTCGAAGGCGATGTTCTGCGCCTGATTGAGAAGTTGCTGCGTCCTTTGGACGGACTGCTGGATTTGCTGGAGCGAGGAGAAGGGCAGGCTCGCAAGATTGCGAGCCTGGTTGATCAACATCTGCGCTTCGTTCTGCAGGCTGGTGATCTGATTGGTGATCTGCTGGAGGGAGCGCGACGCCGTCAGGACGTTCTGCACATAGTTCGAGGGATCGAACACGATGACGGCATAGGCCGGTGGCGCCAGGGGCGGAGCGAATGCGAGCGGTGCCGCGAGCAAGCTCGCCCCAAAGGCAGCTGCATACGAGCGAAAACGACGGCGGATCATGAGCGAGGCTCCTGTTCGACTTGGGAAATGGAGAGGTGGAGTGTCGGAATGAGATCGATCGCCCAGCCGGCATTGCGGGCCTCGAGCCAGGCTTTGAGAAAGCCCTCGCGGCCGTGGTCGGCGAACAGGTTGGCAATGAGCGTCTGATCGGATTTGGAGGATGCCGCGCACAACGCGAGGCCCACCTCGGACAGGCCAAGCTCGAAGAGGCGATTGCCGCGCCGCGACTGGCAGTAGTAATCGCGCTTGGGCGTTGCGCGCGCCAGGATCTCGATCTGCCGATCATTCAGCCCGAACCGGCGATAGATCGCCGTGATCTGTGGCTCGATCGCGCGCTCATTCGGCAGGAGAAGCCGGGTCGGGCAGCTTTCGATGATCGCCGGCGCGATCGCCGAATTGTCGACGTCGGACAGTGACTGCGTGGCGAAGATGACGCTGGCGTTCTTCTTGCGCAGCGTCTTCAGCCATTCGCGAAGCTGGCCGGCGAACCCCTCATCATCCAGCGCCAGCCAGCCCTCGTCGATGATGAGCAGGGTCGGTCGTCCATCGAGCCGGTCGCCGATACGATGGAACAAATAGGACAGCACGGCCGGCGCCGCTCCCGTGCCGACTAGCCCCTCTATCTCGAAGGCTTGTACGTCGGCGGCGCCGAGATGCTCAGTTTCGGCATCGAGCAGCCGGCCATAGGGACCGCCAACATAGTAGGGTCGCAGCGCCTGCTTGATGCTGTTGGACTGAAGCAGCACCGCCAGACCCGTGATGGTACGCTCTTCGATGGGGGCGGAGGCGAGAGACGTCAGCGCGGTCCAGATGTGGTCCTTGACCTCCGGAGTTACGGGCACACCTTCGCGCGTCAGGATGGCGGCGAGCCAGTCAGCCGCCCAGGCGCGTTCATAGGTATCGTGGATGCGCCCCAGCGGCTGCAGCGCGACGGAAACGTCGGAGCCTTCGGTCAGGCCGCCGCCGAGATCGTGCCAATCGCCGCCCATTGCGAGTGTCGCGGCCCGGATCGAACCGCCGAAATCAAAGGCGAAGACCTGGGACCGCTCGTAGCGCCGGAACTGCAAGGCCATCAGCGCGAGCAGCACGGATTTGCCGGCGCCCGTCGGGCCGACGACGAGCGTGTGACCGACGTCGCCGACATGAAGGGATATCCGGAACGGGGTCGAGCCTTCCGTCCTGCCGTAAAGCAGCGGGGGCGCATCGAAGTGCTCGTCCCGTTCCGGCCCCGCCCACACGGCGCTGAGGGGGATCATGTGGGCGAGATTGAGCGTCGAGATCGGAGGCTGGCGTACATTGGCATAAGCGTGTCCGGGCAAGGAGCCGAGCCAGGCATCGACGGCATTAACGGTTTCGATCATGGCTGTGAAATCACGGCCCTGGATGACCTTCTCGACCAGGCGCAGCTTTTCGTCGGCAACACGCGGATCTGTGTCCCAGACTGCGATGGTCGCGGTGACATAGGCCATGCCGGCGAGGTCTTGCCCGAGTTCTTGCAAGGCGAGGTCGGCATCACCAGCCTTGTTCGCCGCATCCGTATCCACGAGGACGGATGCCTCGTTGGTCATGACTTCCTTGAGAATCGCGGCGATGGATTTTCGCTTGGCAAACCATTGCCGCCTGATCTTGGTCAGCAGCCTGGTGGCATCGGTCTTGTCGAGCAGGATGGCACGCGTCGACCAGCGATAGGGAAAAGCCAGCCGGTTGAGGTCATCGAGCAGACCGGGCGTGGTCGCGGTCGGGAAACCGACGATCGTGAGAATGCGAAGGTGCTGATCGCCCAGACGCGGTTCCAGGCCGCCAGTCAATGGCCGATCGGCCAGCAATGCGTCGAGATAGATCGGCGTCTCGGGGACCCGGACGCGATGGCGTTTGGTGGAAACGCACGAATGCAGATAGGTCA
The DNA here is from genome assembly GCF_052114505.1 of Labrys sp. KB_33_2. Classification (NCBI taxonomy): domain Bacteria; kingdom Pseudomonadati; phylum Pseudomonadota; class Alphaproteobacteria; order Hyphomicrobiales; family Xanthobacteraceae; genus Labrys; species Labrys sp. KB_33_2. The sequence continues at coordinate 43,662 of NZ_JBFREW010000024.1, forward strand.
GCGTCTCGGCGTCGTCGAGCCAGCCGCATTCCGGCATGAAGCCATCGAGCAGGGCCAGAATGCGGACGGTGCGATCGGCAAAGTCTCGCAGGATCTCCGACGGATCCACGCCGGCCCGTTCCCTGCCCTCATAGAGCCATGTTTCGGCGCGTGCCGCTTCCTCGGCCGGCGGCAGATAGAGCAGGGTCAGGAAATAGCTTGAGATGAAATGGACGCCCTGCTCCTCGAAATCGGCCTTGCGCTCGGCATCGACGAGGCTGGAGGCGGGATCGGGAAAGATGCTGTCGGGATAGGTCGCCGCTTCATGTCGCTGCGCCTCGACGAAGATGCTCCAGCCCGACCCGAGGCGGCGGAAGGCGTTGTTGATGCGGCCGGCGACCGCAACCAGTTCGGCCGCGACGGCGGAGTCCAGATCGGGACCGCGAAAGCGCGCGGTGCGCTGGAACGAGCCATCCTTGTTGAGCACGATGCCCTCGGCCACGAGCGCAGCCCAGGGCAGATAGTCGGCAAGACGTGCGGCGGAGCGGCGATATTCGGCGAGGTTCATCATGGCCGCCGCTCACACCGACAGATGAGCGGGAATGCGCAGATGCCGGCGTCCAACTTCGATGAAGAGTGGATCGCGCTTTGCAACCCAAACCGCCGCGAAATGCCCGATGGCCCAGATCAACAGCCCGACGAGCCACAGACGCAAACCGAGGCCGACCGCCCCTGCCAGCGTGCCGTTCACGATGGCGATGGAACGAGGCGCGCCGCCGAGCAGGATGTGCTCGGTCAGCGCGCGATGAACCGCAACCGTGAAACCCGGCACGGCGTCGAGTTGCTCAAGAGCCATCGCCATCAGACCAGCGCTCCGCCGCCGAAGGAGAAGAAGGAGAGGAAGAAGCTCGAGGCTGCGAAGGCGATCGACAGGCCGAACACGATCTGGATCAGGCGGCGAAAGCCGCCCGACGTATCGCCAAAGGCAAGCGCGAGACCGGTCGCGATGATGATGATGACGGCGACGATCTTGGCGACCGGGCCCTCGATCGACTGCAGGATTTTCTGAAGCGGCTGTTCCCATGGCATCGACGAACCGGAAGCATGGGCGGCGGAAACGAGGACGAAGTTGGCAAGGGTCAAGGCAGCGATAGTCGCGACCATGCGGCGGATGCGCCTGGTGGTGCGGATCATGGGAATTCTCCTGCGGTCGAGGTGTCCTGGGTGATGCGATAATCGCCGTCCGGGCCGAGCCCTTCGACAAAGGCGAGTTCGGCCAGCCGACGCGCGGAGCCGCGGCCGGACAAAACGGCGACGAGATTGATGGTTTCGGCGATCAAGCCTCGAGGAACTGTGACGACCGCTTCCTGAATGAGTTGTTCGAGCCGGCGCAATGCGCCGATACCGGAACCGGCATGAATGGTGCCGATGCCGCCGGGATGGCCGGTGCCCCAGGCCTTCAGGAGATCCAAGGCTTCGGCGCCGCGGACCTCGCCGATGGGAATGCGGTCCGGCCGCAGGCGCAGCGACGAGCGAACGAGATCCGACAGGGTAGCGACGCCGTCCTTGGTGCGCATCGCAACCAGATTGGGCGCCGCGCATTGCAGCTCACGTGTGTCCTCGATGATGACGACACGATCGGCGGAATTTGCGATTTCCGCGAGCAAGGCATTGGTAAGCGTCGTCTTGCCGGTCGAAGTCCCGCCCGCAACCAAGATATTGGCGCGTGCCACGATAGCGGTGCGCAAAGTTGCTGCCTGGCGAGCCGTCATGATGCCGGCATTCACATAGTCGCTGAGCGTGAAGACGGCGACCGCAGGCTTGCGGATGGCGAAGGTCGGCGCCGCGACAACGGGGGGAAGCAAACCTTCGAAGCGCTCGCCGGTCTCGGGGAGTTCAGCCGAGACGCGCGGTGCGCGCGCATGAACTTCGGCACCGACATGGTGGGCGACCAGGCGCACGATGCGCTCGCCATCGGAAGCCGATAATGCCTCGCCTGTATCCGTCAGTCCTTCGGAAAGACGATCGACCCAGATGCGGCCATCGGGGTTCAGCATCACCTCGACGACGGCGGGCTCCTCCAAGAAGCGTGCAATGGCCGGACCGAGCGCTGTGCGCAGCATGCGCGCGCCGCGTGCGAGGCCTTCTGAATTGTGGTGCGAAGCTACCATGGTCCCCCGATTCCAGCGGGGCAGACACGGTCCTTCCCCTGACGGGGATGATTAAAAGAACCAAATTTCGAGCTGCTTCAACGAGAAATCCGGGATGTCGCAGTGTAGCGTAAAAATACAGGAAATCGGCGGTTGCGTGCTTTTTTGAAGCTCCGGAAAAGCACGGGAGCGCGTGGAATTGGAAGCCGTAGTCGACGGATCTAGGACACAAAGGACGCTCGCCGTGTGACATAACATACGCACATAATAAGCCCTATCTGCGAACTCGCCCTGTCTGCTGCCACACCCCATCGGTCGCCAAGAACTGCGGCCTGCAAATCTCGACATTTGAAAGCGCCGCTGTGACGTCGGGCGAGCCGGCGGTGCCGAGTGCTCGACGCGTCTTCAGCAGCGCGCGAACTTCATTGATAAGCTGGTGGGAGAGAGGCGCTGTGGCGCCTGCTGGATCTAGTCTCAGAGAAAGTAAAGTGGCTCAATCGGCCCCCGGCGTATTGCCTGGACAGGAGTCCAATCTTGGTCCTGGCAAGTATTTTGGCAGCGCATCTTTGATGGCCTGTCATTGGGCCTTGACGGCTTGGATGCCGATCAGGGTTCATCCTTGCCCAGTTCTGAACGATCCCGGCGGCTTGCGCCACCGGGATCCTGACATCTGGTTCAGAAGGGAACTTCCGAGTCCTCATCTTGCTGATCGTCACCGTTTTCGGTCTGCTTGGCCCGGTTCAGGAAGTCTACGGTCTCGGCGATGATCTCGCAGCCATAGCGATCGACGCCCCCTTGGTCTGTCCACTTGGTGTAGTGGATGCGGCCGCGGACCAGGATCTTCATGCCCACCTCGCAATATTGCTGGATCGTCTTGCCGAGACCGTTGAAGGCCGTGATGCGGTGCCATTCGGTATCCTGGACCCGCTGGCCTTTGTCGTCCCGGACAACCCGTCCTTCCGAATAGCGCGGACGAGACGTGGCGAGGGTGAAGTGGGTAATGTTGGTGCCACCGTTGGTGGTGCGGGTTTCGGGCGCCTGACCGATGTTGCCGGCGAGAATGACGATGTTCTGCATGGTGTTTCTCCGTTGCTTCCCGGAGGGACCATTCCCTCCGATGAGACCCGGCCAAGGCCATCGGGAGACGCCTGCAACTGCCTGCCTGCAGGCAGCTCGCCCCCAAGGCCCGGAGTGGTGCGGGCAGGCGCTTTGCGCCAACACGGTCCGGAGCCGCGGGGGTTGCGGGCGGAAACAGAACGGACTTAGGGGATCGATCAGTCGGAGGGATTGGCGCCACCGGAAGCAGGGTAGAAAAGCACAGCCCAGCCATCGTCGTTGCCGGCAGCGTCGCTTTGTCAGGCTCGACTTCACGCAACATCTAGGCACCTGACACGCGCCCTCCCCCGCCAAGATCTCGACCTCGGCAGGCTAAGCCGTACGGGACAAAGGCATCGATCTGAGACCTCCCGGACGAACAGCGCCGACCCACCGCTTTCACCCCATTCAGGCGCGGTCCACGCGATGTGACAGGGCAAGAACTGAAGATTTCGGTCTTGGCGCTGAGCTCACGCCACCTGAGGCTGGACCAACATTGAGCCGATTGCTGATTACATGCAGATCTTCCGACCGATTATAGACTGTTGCTGGCCAGACGAGGCGAAGAGAGAACGATGACCATCCGCATTGGGCCGACACCTGCTATCTTTTCTGGATCCGGCAGCCAGGAATCCGACGTCGCCACGGGGATTGACCACGGGGCTTGCGGTCCTCGAAAGCAATCCCTTGAAATTCCGTCCTTGATTACACATCATCCGAACGAGTTTGATGAAAGGCTGCCAGTGCGACCGTCCGACATGCTCGAGTTGAAGCGAATCGCAGTTCGTGAAGCGACAGGCCGCTTTCGTGCCGCAAACCCGCGCGTCTTTGGTTCAGTCTTGCACGGCACCGACGAGGACGGCAGCGACATCGATCTCTTGGTCGACGCGCTGCCCGGCGCGACATTGTTCGACCTCGGCGGATTGCAGGACGAGCTGGAATCGTTGCTCGGCGTCCATGTCGACCTGCTCACGCCCGCCGACCTGCCCTCCAAGATTCGAGCCAAGGTGCTGGCGGACGCGCTGGCGGTATGAGCGAGAACCGGTTATCCGACTATCTCGACCATATGCAGTAGGCTGCCACCGAGGCGTGCGGCTTCGTGGAAGGTCAAACCAAGGACGACTTTCTGGCGGACAAGCGTACCCAACGAGCTGTGGTCATGAGCCTCGTCATCATCGGCGAGGCCGCCACGAAGACCATGGACCGCTATGCTGCCTTCATTGAGCTCCATCCCGGATTGCCGTGGCGCAGCATGCGCGGTATGCGCAACCGTATTGCCCACGGCTATTTCGACATCAATCTCGACGTGGTTTGGGAAACTGTACAGGTGGCGCTCCCGGATTTGCTCAGGCAACTACCCGCCGTGCGCCAGGACGCCGAAGACCAAGATCCTAACGATAGTGCGGCGAAACTATAACGATCGAAACGATCGGCGATGCTGAAAAACGTGCATCACGAAACTTGACGCATAGGCGCTCCAGCCGGCAGACGGGATCCGCAAGGCTGCGGATCCCCCGCGGAAGGCTTCGGTTAAGCACTCCCCTCGACCTTCATGACGGGGATGCCGAGTTTTCGGGCCTTGTCACCGAGATTTTCCTGGATGCCGGTACCAGGAAAGAGCAGCACACCGATCGGCAAGGTTTCCAGCATGGCGTCATTGCGCTTGAAGGGCGCGGATTTGCCGTGCCTGGCCCAATCGGGTTTGAACGCGATCTGCTTGATCCTACGATTGTCCGCCCATTTGGCGGCGATGAGTTCGGCGCCGCGCGGCGAACCACCGTGCAGCAGCACCATGTCGGGATGCCTGGCACGGACCCGGTCGAGCCTGTCCCAGATCAGGCGATGATCGTCGAAGTCCAGCCCGCCCGTCAGGGCCACCTTCGGGCCGGCAGGCACCAGCGTCTCGGTCTCGGCTTGCCGGCGGGCGGCAAGAAAATCCCGGCTGTCGATCATCGCCGCGGTCAGAGTGCGGTGATTGACCAGCGAACCGGACCGTGGGCGCCAGGGTGAGCCGGTATGGTGCTCGAAGGCCTCGGCGGCAATCTCGCGAAAGAGTTCCATGCTGTCGCGTCGCTCGAGCAGGGTCTGTCCTTCGGCCGTCAACCGCTCCAGGTCGACGGACTTCACCTCGCTACCGTCCTGTTCGCCCTGAAGGCGGCGTTGCGCCAGCTCATTGTCATCGAGCTCGCGCTCGACCCGGCCCGCGGCGCGATGAAAGAGATTGACGGTCGACCACAAAAGCTCACCGAGATCCGGCTCGAGGCGGGTCTCGCCGAGCGTGGCGATCAGGGCATCGAAGATGTCCGCGACCGCGCCGGCGACGGCATGGGCCTCGGGCAAGGGCCTCGGATCGGGATCGTCATAGAAGGGACGCCAGCCATGCAGCTGGAGCGTTGTGAGCACGTGATCGGTGGGGGATCCGGCGTAACTCGGTTCGAAACCAGCATTTGCGTCTTCGTGCATCATCGGGAGCTTCCTTCGTCGGGAGCCGCGTCCATCGCGGCCTTCGCAGGCGTCGAAAGCCCATGAATGGGACGGGTTGGCAGCTCTCGCGCCTTCGCGAGAGCCTTGATGGCCGAACCTGGCTATTTTGCCTCGCGATGCAAAGGCCGGCCTGCCGGCCGGCGGAAAATAGCCGGGTGCGGCCATTGCCCACCCGGCCCGTTTATGGGCCGATCGCCCTCTCCAGAAGGCCGTGGACGCGGCCTCGCCGGCAGGTGGAACCTGGCATGGCCTCAAAGACAGCGGCTGAATAACCGCCAGGCAGTCTTCTTCCCGATCCCCTCACCGCGCCATGAAGCGGACAATGTCCTCAAGGCGAAGCTGGTCCCGCAAAGCCTGCCGAAGGGCCTCGGCACCGGTTGTGCACAGATCTTCGTTGAAGTCGCCGCGCGCCGGTGACAAACCTATCGCCTCGATGCCGACGCCCGATGCCTTGTCGATCAGGCAATCGCATGCGCCGTGCCCCGCTGGATCGCGGTCCCTGATGACATAGAGCCTGCGCAACGACAATGGGAACAGGATGGCTGCCAGATGCCCCGCCGAGAGTGCGGCCAGCATCGGCATATCAGGCAGGGTCGTGCGGGCAGACAACACCGTCTCGATGCCCTCGCCGGCAGCGAGAACGTCCCCGGCGGTCCCGAAGCGGACGCCATGACCGAGCAGGTCGCCCATCGCCTTGCGCTGCGTGCTGATTGGAGCCTTGCCGGTGCCGTCGGGCGCGAGCCAGGTGCGATGCGCACCGGTGATCCGGCCGTCGAGATCGGTGACGGCGGCGACTAACGCCGGCCAGACCTCCGTCGGCGAATGTTCATCGGGGCGATAGTAGCAGCGCGGATGGAAGCGCAAGGTTCCGGCTCCGCGCAATGACGTAATGCCGCGACTACGCAAATACGTTTCCGCGAGCGTACCTGTGATGGGCTGGGCCATCGTGAAGAGACGGCGTGAGGCCTGCGCCGACGCCGGCGGTGCAGACGCGAGGCGGCAAGCCCTCCTCCCCGCCTCCGTTTCGCGATACGGGAGAGACAGGAAGTGCCGCGCTTCCTCGACCACGTCCGCAAAATCGACCAGGCCGCAGCTTTCGCGGATCACATCGAGCAGATCGCCATGTTCGCCAGGCACAGCGGCATCGGTCCACTTGCCGGCTGGACCTTTGGATGAGTCCGTCAGCCGCACATACATCGAGCGGCCCGGCGTGTTACGGGCATCGCCGACTTGCCAGTAATTGCCCTGGCGGCGTCCGGCGGAAAGATAATGCCGGCACACCGCCTCGGCCTGGCGGCCGAGACGATGTGCCAGATCGCGGGCTTGGAGGCGAGGCATCAGACTGCCTCCTTCTCGCCGATGCGCTCGAGCGGCCAACGCTTGAACAGCTTGCCGAGAACAGCTGAACCCTTTTCGTCGGCCGGCACGAACATCCTGAGCTTCCAGGAGATGATCTCGTGGAAGAGGCCATAGGCCGTAAGACGCTCGCGCATGGTGTCGGTGAAACCCGACAACTCGATGCGATAGGCGCCCATGGCCCGGACGCGACGAAGCTGCAGCCCCTCGGCAAGGTCCAGAATAGTGCGACCTTCCATCAGTGCGGTGAAGGCATGGTCCGGCGTAAGGGCGCTCGCGCCGGTCACGGCGGCATTGGCGGCCCAGGCCGCCAAGACTTTGCGGCCGATAATGCGCTCGCCCTTGTCTGTCTGAAGCCGATAAACACGGGTGGACCCATTCGGCAGCCTCTTCCAGATCGGCAACAACAGGCCGGTGACCACATGGATAGTGCTGTCGGAGAATTCCGGCACATCCGCGATCTCGGCATTCCAGGCGGTCGCAAACGTCTTCCGGTCGGTTTCGATCCAATGGGTTTCACCCATCGCCTTCAGCCCAATCGTTTGCGCCTCCATCGGCCGAACCAGCCGAACGCGGCGCTCGATCTCGCCGTCATCCAGCATGACGCTGGGCGCCGGGATCTGCACGGCAGCACGGCCTGAGCGCTCGTTGACCAGGAGCCTGGCGCCTGTTTCGCCGAGGCGATCGAGCGCCTCGGCGAGCATGACCGGCTGGTTGCGATCACGCTGGGTGATGGTCAACAGTCGGGTCTCGGCGCCGGTGCCCGGATGGGTGTAGATGGTCTGGCGGTCCGTGACAGTGAAATGTTCCGCCGTCAGTGTTTCCAGCCCGAGATCGTAACTGCCACTGGCGATAGCGCCCTCGATCCTGCGATTCAGCAAGTGCTCGAAGGCAGTGAACAAAATGCCCTGAAGCTCGAGCGTGAGCGCCAGGAGCCTGTTGAGAAAGGTAGTGATCGGCGGCAGTTCGTCCTTGATTCCGTTCGCGTCCGTCAGCGTCAAGCCGGTGACAGTCTCGAAGCGCTCGAGCGAACAGCCCTCGACCTTGCCGCGGACCAAGAGAAGGTAGAGCTGGCGCAATGCGTCGCGGGCATAGGTGCTCTCCAGATTGTCCTCCGGCCGGAACAGCCCCTGCCCCCCCCGTCTGGCGCTGGCCACGCGTGATCGCGCCCAGCGTGTCGAGGCGACGGGCGATGGTCGAGAGAAAACGCTTTTCCGCCTGCACATCAGTAGCGATCGGCCGGAACAACGGTGGCTGCGCCTGGTTGGTGCGGTGCGTGCGGCCAAGGCCCTGAATGGCCGTGTCCGCCCTCCAGCCGGGCTCAAGCAGATAATGGATGCGCAGCCTCGTGTTCGGCGCCGAGAGTTCGGCGTGATAGCTGCGGCCAGTGCCGCCGGCATCCGAGAAGACCAGGATCCGCTTCAAATCATCCATGAAGGCCTGCGCCTCGGCGAGATTGGCGGAAGCCGCGCGGTTCTCGACCACGAGACGATCGCTGCCGCCGGTGCCGGGCTTCCTGACGATGCGCCGGGACCTACCCGTCACCTCCGCCACGATCGCCGTACCGAAGTGCTGGACGATCTGGTCGAGTGCACCGGGGACCGGCGGCAGGCTGGCGAGCTTTTCGATCAGCGCCGCGCGGCGGGCGACCGCCTCTCGGCATTCGACCGGCTGGCCATCGCGGACAACCGCACGGGAAGAGAGATTGCCTTCGCCGTCGGTGAAGGGCTCGTAAAGCTGCACGGGAAAGGAATGAGCGAGATAATCCAGGACGTATTCGCGCGGCGTGATATCGACGCGCACATCGTTCCATTCCTCGGCCGGAATTTCGGCGAGCCGCCGCTCCATCAGCGCCTCGCCGGTGGAAACGATCTGGACGACCGCGGCATGGCCGTCTTCGAGATCGCGGGCGATCGAGCGGATCAAGGTCGGCGTCTTCATGGATGTGAGCAAATGGCCAAAGAAACGCTGTTTGGCCGACTCGAAGGCCGAGCGGGCGGCGGATTTAGCTTGCCGGTTCAGCGTACCCGACGAACCGGTGATGTTTGCAGCCTTCATTGCCGCGTCGAGGTGATTGTGGATCACCTGGAACGCACCCGCGTAGGCATCATAGATACGCGTCTGTTCCGGCGTCAGCGCGTGATCGAGCAGCTCATATTCGACACCCTCGAACGAAAGCGAGCGGGCGGTATAAAGGCCGAGCGCTCGCAGGTCCCGGGCCAGCACCTCCATGGCGGCGACGCCGCCCGCCTCGATCGCCTCCACGAATTCGGACCGGGTCGAGAATGGAAAGTCCTCGCCGCCCCACAAACCGAGACGCTGGGCATAAGCGAGATTATGGACCGTGGTCGCGCCTGTCGCCGAGACATAGACGATACGGGCGTTCGGCAAGGCATGTTGGAGGCGCAGGCCCGCGCGCGCTTGCTGTGAAGGGGCGATGTCACCGCGCTCACCCTTCCCGCCACCGGCATTTTGCATCGCGTGGGCCTCGTCGAAAATGATCACGCCGTCGAAATCGGCGCCCAACCATTCGACGATCTGCTTGACGCGCGAAACCTTCTCGCCGCGGTCATCGGAGCGTAGCGTGGCATAGGTGGTAAATAGGACGCCTTCCGCCAGCCCGACCGGGCGCCCTTGCGCGAAGCGCGATAGCGGCGTGACCAGCAACCGCTCCATGCCGAGGGCCGACCAGTCGCGTTGCGCGTCCTCCAGCAGCTTGTCGGATTTGGAGATCCATACGGCCTTGCGCCGGCCCTGCAGCCAGTTGTCGAGGATAATCGCGGCCGACTGGCGGCCCTTGCCGACGCCAGTGCCGTCGCCGATCATGAAACCACGGCGGAAGCGCACGGCATTCTCGGCATCTTCGCGAGCGGCGCTGACAACGTCGAAGGTCCCATCGACGGTCCATGATCCGGCGAGATAATCGGTATGGGCTTGGCCGGCATAGATGACGGTCTCCAACTGCGCGTCGGAAAGCACGTTGTGGATGTCGGCAGGCAGATGGGGTCGATAGCTCGGCTTCGGCGGGGCAACGGACGCCATCGCCGCCGACTGCACCAATTTGGTGGGATGGGCCTGAGATCCGGAAATACGGATGGTCTGCAATCCGTACCGCTCGTAGATCGCATCGCTGAGGCGAGCCCCTTCAGCCGGGGTCCAATCCACGGTGTCGTAGACGAGCGGCAGAGCCTGGGGATCGGCAAGGCTCGCGCGATTTGGCGCCGCTGCTGAAGTGCGGGCGCGATAGCCGCGGAGGGGTCTCACCGCAGGCACCGGCGCAGTGACCCGCGCCAATGGCAAGACCGGCGCACGCGGGGGCACCTGTTCGGCAATCCACGCCATCAGGGTCGCAACGTCAGGAGCGATGCCCCCGGTTGCCGGAACACTGGAGGGATCCTCGGCGGGTATCTTGTCGATCACCGTCAGACGGGTATCGATCGTCGTCCCGTGCTTGGCGAAGACCGAGCCCTCAATCGCAGCGGAGAACACGACACGGCCGCGCTCCTGCAGGCGGATCAAGGCATCACGCCAGACGAGCGTTTCCGGCCCGAAGTCTGCACCGGTGATGGCGACGAGGCGCCCGCCGTCGGCAAGCTGCGCCAGGGCGGAAGCGACATGTCGATAGGCAGCATCAGTGACGCGCCCCTCAACGCTCGCAAGCGCGGAGAATGGCGGGTTCATCACCACGACGGTCGGGACGAGAGCAGGATCGAGATGATCGTCGATCTGAGCGGCGTCGAAACGGGTGATAGGAAGTGCCGGAAACAGGGCGGAGAGAATGGCGGCTCGTATCGGGGCAAGTTCGTTGAGGATCAGGGTGGCCCCGGAGATCTCGGCGAGGATGGCGAGAAGCCCGGTCCCGGCCGATGGTTCGAGGACGCGATCGGCTGGCGTCGTCGCGGCCGCCGCGATGGCGGCTAGTCCGAGCGGGATGAGGGTTGAGAATTGCTGGAAAGCTTGGCCTTCCTCGGAGCGTCGCGTGTGGGTGGGGAGCAGGCCCGCGATCTTGCCAAGCAGGGGAACGGCCTGAGCCGGCGAACCGGCTTTACGCAAAAGCGCCTTTCCGTATTTGCGCAAAAACAGGACGGTTGCGACTTCGCAGGCCTCATAGGCGGATTTCCAGTTCCAGACTCCGCTCGCGTCGGACATGCCGAAGGCCGCCTCCATCGCGACGCGCAGCATCGCCGCGTCGATGCGCCGCCCGTGTTCGAGATGAGGAAGAAGCAAAAGAGCCGCGGCATGGATCGCAGCAGCGCCAATAGCCTGATCAACGGTGTGGGTCGTCAGTGCTGGCGAAACGATGTGAGCATTCATGGCAAGCGTCCTCGGAGAGCGACAACGGCAAGGCCCGCCAGCGCTCTCTCTCGGACCGGACGGGCTCAAACCCGTCCCGGCCGACCTCTTCCTCTCATCGCGAACTAAGAAAAATGCCCGGCATCCTCGCGGACACCGGGCATGTCGAGTCACAAAAAGCGCAGAACTATTCTGCGGCAACCCGAGGCTGCCCCTCTCCGTCTTCGGTCAGGGCGTCTTCGTCATCGTCGGCGAGGAATGCCGGGATGGCTTCATACTCGCCATCCGCATCCGGTGCGCCTTCCTCGATATCGAGATCGGTGAGCCGCAGCGGTTCGGGCAGCCAGCCGCTGTCGGCCAGGAGGCGTTCGGCTTCCTTGGCCATATCGCCCTTCTTCAGGTGACCGATGAGCTCGGCGGCACGCTCCCCCTCGCCCTCGCGAACCGCTTCGAGGATGCGCGCCTTGGTGACGCGGCCCAAATAGTTGGCAACGGTAGGTCGCCAGCCGGCTTGCGTCATATCCAGCCCGACCACCTTGGACAGGCGATCGGCCTCGGCCAGGCGCTGCTCGATGCCATGGCTCGAGATGCGGCCCCCGCCGTGGCGGTCGGCGCGGTCGTAGAGCGCGTTGACGCCGAACGACGCGCAATGCGCGAACAAATCGGCCTGCTCGGCACCGGTGAGCGCGGCGAGCGTATCCCATAGATCATCGACCTTCTCGGGGAGACGCTTTTGCCAGGCATCGTGGCGAGCCTCGATGGCCTTGGCGTAGTCGCAGTCGCGAAGACCTTCGGGCTGGGCCTGGAACGTCGTGCCGCGAACCGTGACCTCCATGGCGAAGCCATATTGGCGACCGGCGAAGAAGATGTCCTGACAGAATTTGTGCAGGACGGCGAGGAAGGCGATGGCAGGCTGGGTTGCCAGCTTGTCGCGCAATGCCAGGGTGCGATTGGCAGTGAGCTCCATGATGAGGCGGTCCGGCAATGGCTTGAGACCGTCATTTTCATCCTCCTCGGCCTCCGGAGGCTCGCCATCGATGGTGATCACGGCGCGCCGAATCCGCGCCACATCGACATTGCCGTCACATCCGGCAGCAACGCCGCCGGTGTCTTCTTCCAACGCCGTCGGCGCCTCATCATCCGGTTTGACGAAGCCGCGTTCGACCAGGAGGGAGCCATCGCCGCCGATGCTGACAAAGACACCGGCTCGCGCGATTTCAGCGGGGTCGAAACGCATGGGACGAGCTTGGAGTGCCTCAAGCGCCGTCTCGATTTCACCCAAGCGCTGATCGACATCATCCGGCAGCTCATCGCTATCCTCATGGTCGGCCTGAAGCCTGTCGAATTCGGCACGCAGGGCCTCGAGCGTTGCGCGTTCATCCTCGCTCATATCGACGGGCATACCCTCAAGCTCGCGCATGCCATGGGACGCTCCATAGGCAAAGGTCGCAGCGATATCGATCCATTTCCAACCCTCCTCGGCGATCTCCTCGGCGCGTGTCCGCAGCTTCTCGGCAACAAGGCGGTCGAGAAGAGCGACGTCCTGCAACCAGCCGCCACCGTCGGACTGGAAGAGATCGCGCAGCATAGACCCGCCAGCCGCTTGATAGGCCTCGATGCCGACAAAGACAGCGCGCTTGTCCGATGCTCGCACAGCATCGTCCGTCAGCATGCGGCGGATCTGGTAGGGTTCCTTCGACCAAGCGTTCTTGAGCTGCTCCCAGATCTGCTCCTGGCGGTCATGATCGTCGGTGACCGAAAACGCTTCGAGTTGCGCGATTGTCATGCCGTCATCGGCGTAGACGTCGAGCAGGGCGGGCGACACGGTGCAAAGCTTGAGGCGCTGCTTGACGATGTTGACGGAGATAAAGAAGGCACCCGCGATCTCCTCCTCGCTCATGCCCTTCTCGCGCATGGCGTGAAATGCCCGGAATTGATCCAGTGGATGTAGGGGAGCGCGCTCGATATTCTCGGCGAGCGAAACCTCATCGATCATGACGTCGCTATTGGCGGAGGAGACGACACAGGGCACCAGGGCGCTCTTGCCGAAGCGCTTCTGCTTGGCAAGCAGTTCCAGCGCCCGATAGCGACGGCCGCCAGCTGGCACCTCATACAAGCCGGTCTCCCCGCCTTCCGCATCGACGACCGGACGCACATGCAGGCTCTGGATGAGGCCGCGCCTGGCAATGGATTCGGCCAATTCTTCGATCGAGACGCCGGCTTTGACGCGCCGGACATTGGCCTGGCTCAGTACCAGCTTGTTGAAGGGAATGTCGCGCGAAGACGACAGGGTGATCTTCTGGGTGGCAGCCGCCATGATGTTTACTCCGCGACGGGCGCCGAGAGCCTTTCTCTCGAGCCCAACCCGTCACGAACATCCCAGCCCGTCTCTCACTCTCTCAGCCTCAAACGGCAACATTGGGCACTGGTACTCCATGGGTTGACACGTCGACATAGGGACGTCATGATGTCTCTATGTCGATTACTCCTGACGTAGGTCCTCGCTACGCCCAGATCGAAGCCGTCATCGCCGGAGAGATCGCCTCGGGCGAGTTGGCCCGCGGGGGCCAATTGCCGCCGGAGGACCGGCTGGCCGATAGGTTCGGCGCCAGCCGGACGACGGTCCGCAAGACCATCGAGAACCTCGTCAGCCGTGGCCTGGTCGAGATCCGGCGTGGCAGGGGAACCTTCGTTTGCGAACCCAAGGTCACGCAGGAACTGACCGAGTTGCGCGGATTCGCCGAGGACATGGTGCTGCTCGGCCGCCATCCGACGGCGCGCTTGATTTCAAAGGCAGTTGTCCCGGCCTCCAAGGATGTGGCTGCCAATCTGGACCTGCCGCAGGGCACCCAGGTCTGGCGGATCGAGCGCGTGCGGCTGGGAGACGGCGTGCCGATGTCGTTCGACGAAACCTATCTCCCCCTGGAGATCGGCGAGAAGGTCGTTGCCAACGATCTGGAGGCAGAACCGATCTTCGACCTGCTCGAAGGCAAATATGGCCTGTTGCTCCTGGAAGCCCGCTATCAGCTTGAAGCCACGATCGCCGATGCGCCCGTGGCGGCCGCGCTCGATGTCGCAATCGGCAGTCCTATCTTCCTCATTGAACGCACCTGTTATGTCGAACGTAACAGGCCGGTCGACTACGAGAGGCTCTACTACCGCGGTGATCTCATTCGTTTTTCGACGCGCCTGTCGCGCCGCCCGCGCGGTTGATTGGAGGCGTCTTGTCGGTAGAGACGATTTTTTGGCTGTTCGTGGTGTCGTTTGGATCCAGCGCGCTCGGCGGCGTGCTCGGCATGGCGAGCGGGATTTTCATCGTGGCGATCCTGACGTTGTTCTTCGGCATCGATATCCATATCGCGATCGGCGCGAGCCTGGTCTCCGTCATCGCCTGCTCCTGCGGGGGCGCCGCGCCCTTCCTGAAAGCGCGCCTGACCAATGTACGCCTTGCGCTCGTCCTGGAAACCGCGACAACGCTGGGGGCGCTGACCGGCGTTCTGCTGATCGGGATCATTCCCACCGCGTTCCTGTATGGGCTGTTTGCCTTGATCCTGATAGTGTCCGCGCAGCAGATGCTCGCCCGGCGCCGCGAAGCACCACCCATCGCCATCCCCCCTGAACGCAGTTGGGGAACGCAGTTGCGGCTGCATTCGAGCTTTCCCGATCACCCCTTTGGCACGGAGGTGACCTATCATGTCAGCCGTGTCCCCCTCGGTCTCGTGCTGATGTATGGCGCGGGGCTGGTCTCGGCGCTGCTCGGCGTCGGCTCGGGTGGACGCAGAGCGCACCTTGCGTGAGGAGCAGGCGGATTTCACGCGCATGGTCAGTCATGAGTTCCGCACGCCGCTCGCCATCATTCGCAACGCCATCGATATGATCGGCCTCACCGGCAACCCATCTCAGCCAGCGACCCAGGAGCGGCTCTCCGGGATCCGGGAGGCACTCAATCGCCTGTTTTCCGTGATCAACCGCTTCATGGTGGAAGACCGGGAGAACAGCTTTCAGCCCGAATATATGGAGATTGGCTCCCTGATGGGGGATGTGCGTCTGCATTTCGAGATGACGGCGCGCGGTGACCGCCTGCACTTCCCCCTCCAGGACCAGGCCATGTCCATTTGCGCCGATCCGGACATGCTGGCGACGGTTCTGATCAATCTCATCGACAACGCCCTCAAATACTCGCCGGGCGACGCGCCGATCCACATCGTGACCAGGCAACAAGGCGCAGCGATGATAATCGAGGTGCGCGATCGCGGCATCGGCATCCCCCACGCCGAACTCGACAAGATCGGGCGCCGCTTCTTTCGGGCCTCCAATGCGAAGGCGATCACCGGGACCGGCCTTGGCCTATATTCGGCCCGGCGGCTCCTGGCCTATCATGGCGGCACGCTGCAACTGGACAACAACGACCATGGCGGCACGACTGCCATCGCGCGCGTACCCCTGTCTCGTACACAATCCAACAAGGCCGTGCCGGAGGAAGCAATGGTATGACGCACATCCTGATCGTCGAGGACGAACCCCGGTTGCGCAAGGATCTGGCCGATTTCCTCAAACTGAGCGGCTTCACCACCACGGGCGCCGCGACAGCGGATGAAATGCGCAAAGCCCTGGCCAACGGCGATGCCCCCGCCGTCGTCGTCCTCGATGTCGGGCTGCCGGACGGCAATGGCTTCGAGCTGGCCACCGAGATTCGCCAGACTCACTCCTGCGGCATCGTCATGCTGACCGCGCTCGGCGACAGCGACGATCGCATTCGAGGCTTCGACAGCGGCGCCGATATCTATCTCGTCAAGGACAGCACGTTGCGCGAGGTCGAGGCGGCAATCCGCAGCCTGCTGCGCCGGGCCGGCGGCGCACCCAGCCCCGGGCTGGGCACTGACGACCGCTGGATTCTGGACAGTAAGGGTTGGCACCTGATCGCGCCAAATCAGCATGCGCTCAAGCTCACGGCCACCGAGTTCGCCTTCATGAGCGTGCTGTGCAAACGAAGCGGCGAAGTGTGCCAACGCGAGGATCTCGTCGAGATCTTGATGCGTCCCCGGTCCAGCTTCGACAATCGCCACCTTGACGCCGTCGTCAGCCGGCTGCGTCGCAAGGTGGAGCAGCATTTGAAGGTGCCCGCGCCGATCAAGGTGGTTTACGGGGTAGGCTATACATTCACGACCACTGTCGCAGTGGCATGAGCCCCGCTCGGCCACGGGCCATATTGATAACGCGACGTGGATTGTCACCACGTGACTGCTGCATCGCTTCAGGCTCGTCTTGGCCGGGGCGCTTATTCTATCTTCCTCGGCCTCTGCACGGCCTATGCGGTGTGGATGGGTCCCGAAACCTGTGAGGACGATATCGCAACCGATCAGGCAGAGACCGAATCCACAGCGGAGCGGGCGCGGACGCAGGTTGCGTAACGACGAGCAGGAACAAAAAAGCAATGGAGCCCGGGTTTGCAAGCATGAATCCGGCATCGCGAGCCTCGTTCGGCTCACGTGTCCGGACCGCCATCGCGGTCGCGACCTTCCAAGGGGCGATCGTCCTGGGGCGACATAAATGGACGGCCATGGCTGACTGCTTTGAATGAGGCGGGATGAACAGACTTCGTGCCACCGAACAGATGCCCACGAAGGGCTGCAATGTGCCTGACGAGCGAAACCGTTGCATCACTCGCTCTGGGTCTCGCAAAGGGAGATGCGAGGCTTCGGCACCGTCAGAAGACAGCGCCTTCGTCATCCCCCGCCTCGTCCTCCTCCGACGTCGTCCTGCCGGGAACGTCTTCCAAGGCTTCGGCCAACAGCCTTTCCTTACTTAGCAGTCCCGCGTCCTCGAGCATCTCGATATCCGGCAAGTCGCGCAAAGTCTGGAATCCGAAGTGGGCGAGGAAGCCTGGCGTCGTCACATATGTATAGGGCGCGCCGGGCTGCGGACTGCGCGGCCCTGCCCCCACGAAACCGTCGGCGCGCAAGGCGCCAATGAGATCGCGGCTGATCTCGCGTCCAAGCATCTTGCCAAGGTCGGCGCGGGTCACCGGTTGAAAATATCCGATAGCCAGCAAAACAGTTGCTTCCAGGGACGTCAACTCCGATTGCGGCGGATCGATCAACCCGGCGGCGTGAATGGCGCCGGCAAAAGCGGTTCGGGTACGATGCTGCCAGCCCCCCGCCACTGCAACCAGATCATAGGGCCGATCGGCCAGTTCGGCTCGAATATCGTCGATAAGAAGATCGAGATTGGCGCCTTCCCCCACGATCTTGGCAAGATCTTCGCGGCTCACCGGTTTGGATGCAGCAAAGATCACCGCCTCCACCCGTCCCATCCATTGTCGCCAGCGCAACGCCGGCGGCATATCGGCCAGCTCGCGATCAAGACCGGGCGGGGGAGATTTGAGCCCGGACACGGCTACAACCCATAAAGCCGAAACGTGGCGCGCCCGCTGAGCTCGCGCACGGCACCAAGATCCACCAGGCGATCGAACAGGCGACGCTGAGCCCGATCGCTCATCGCCCCCAGCACCATGCTCGGCGTGAGCGCGTCGTCATCCAATAACGCCATGATGACGGCCCCGGCCTGTTTGGCGCGCAACTTCGGCACGGCGGCCCGCAGCACATGCGCGCGTCGCTCCAGATCGCAGGCCAGATCCAGGGCGGCGGTTGCCGCAAGCGCATAGATAGTGGCAAGAGTGCGAGGCCAGCCGCCCTCCCCCGGCCGCGGGCGGCGGCGCGGCTCCCCGACGCGCAAGATCGCATGACCGATCTGAGTCATCAGCAGCGGCACCGGAACCGGCCAGCCCATTATCGAAGCGAGCATCCGGTCGGCAAGCATCAGCGCCAAAAGCTCGGCCTGCGCAGACTGTGCGACCACCGAATCGGTAAGTTCAATCACCGTCCTCAAGACGGACATGTCACCATCGGCGCCGACCTCCAGCCGAGTGGCAAGTTCACCCTCCCCGCCCCTGAGGTCTATGCCGAACGCTGCGGCGGCCTTCAAAATATCCTCGCCCGACCAGCGGCTCCTGCTCTGAGCCAGCTGGCGCCAGACCTTGAGGATGTGGCCGGAAGGTCCTGGATCCGAATCCGAGGCGCGAAAGCACCAACCATCGCGCAGGGCGCCCACATCCTCGCGTCGACCCACCAGGCGCACGGTCGCCGCAGCGGCCGTAATCGCCAGGCGCTGCCGCCACACCCCCGCAAACACGGGCTCGGTGCGCAAGAACGCATCGAGCGCGGCCAGGCTCGCGCCGGCATGGAAGAACGAATCTGCCTCCGTCGCCAACGCTCCCTTAACCCTGGCCCAACCGGGCACGGGACGCACACGCGCAAGCGATGATAGGGTATTTTCCGGTGCTGGCATGACCGCTGGACGGTAAACCCGAGCGGCGCTTTTGGCCAGTCTTAAGTCACAAAAGCGCCGCGCCCGTCGATAAAATAAAACGAGCGATAATGTTGCATTATCGTTCGTTATTCTCCTTATAATGATGACAACGCTGGAATCGCACAGCGCGGCGCACACAAGCCTCTCCTTGAAGGCCGCAAGAGCGCCCTGCCCAATCGAACTCTGTCCTCATATAGCCAGACAGTCTGGCTAGGAGTGCCGCAATTATGGAATGGCAGCTACAGGACGCCGAGAGCCAGTTTTCCCGGATCGCCCAGAAGGCCCAGTCCGAAGGGCCGCAGATCGTCACCTTGCGCGGTGAGCGTACGGTCGTCGCGTTGTCGACTGCCGACTACGATGCGCTGTGTGCCGGCCGTCCGAGCCTGGTGGACGATCTGCTCGCCGGCCCCGCCTGGGATGAGGAGCTGGCCGGGCTAGTCGCCAGGCAGCGACGCCGCACTCTGATGTATCTCCTCGACACCAATATCTTCTCCGAGGCCGGGTGCGGCTCAGCGCCAGCTATATCCTGGCTACGCCCGGTTAACTCCACCAGCGGCCATCTCAGCACGATGACGCGTGGCGAGATCATGCGCGGCATCGCGCTGAGGCAGAAATCCGATCCCCGGAGGGCGAACCATCTCGTCGAGGGGCTACGCAAGCCCCGCCCCGCGCGCGCCGGCCGTATCCCACGGGTAACCGGTCCAATCTGCATCGGGAGGGGTCGGATCGCCCCGACCCGGTCGCGAGGCGACATTAACGGACTGATCGCGGCCGCCGCGATGGTGCACGACCTCATTCTCGTCATCCGCAACGTGGCTGACTTCGACGGCACCGGGGCGTCGGTAATCAATCCGTGGAAGGTCAAGACATGACGGCCGGCAATTCTCAATCGCCCGGGCATCCCGCCGGCCAACAAGCGCCCTCGCCCTCCGCCCGTCCTGTCGTCGTCAGCACCGCTATAGCGACGGGGCCAGACGCCGCGGCACTCCTGCCCACCGAGGAATCCCCCCTGGCCCTGCCCGCTCATCTGGGCGCGGTCGCCGAGCAAGCTCGCGGCTATGCCAATGCCGCGAGTTCAGCGAACACCCGCAAGGCCTACGCTTCGGACTGGCGGCACTTTTCCAGCTGGTGCCGGCGCCAGGGTTTGGAGGTCTTGCCCCCCTCGCCCCAGATTGTTGGGCTCTACATCACCGCCTGTGCTTCGGGCGCATTGACGGCAGATCGCCGGCCAAATTCCGTCTCAACGATCGAACGCCGGCTTTCCTCGCTGTCTTGGAATTATGCCCAGCGTGGCCAGCAGCTCGACCGAAAAGACCGACATATCGCCACCGTGCTGGCCGGCATCCGCAACACCCACGGGCGACCGCCGGTGCAAAAGGAAGCCGTGCTGCCAGAAGACGTCATCGCCATGCTCGAGGTACTCGATCGCGGCACCTTACGCGGCTTGCGCGACCGCGCCATGCTGCTCGTCGGCTTCGCTGGCGGATTGCGTCGTTCCGAAATCGTCGGTCTCGATGTCGGGCGCAAGCAAACGGAAGACGGCCGCGGCTGGATCGAGATCCTGGACAGCGGCATGCTGGTGACGCTGCGCGGCAAGACCGGCTGGCGCGAGGTCGAAATCGGTCGCGGGTCATCGGACGCCACCTGCCCGGTGGTCGCCCTGCAGACCTGGCTGAAGTTGGCGCGGATCGGCCACGGCCCCCTGTTCCGACGGGTAACAGGGCACGGCAAGGCGGTCGGCGCCGAGAGGCTGAACGACCAACAGGTCGCGCGGCTGGTCAAACGCGTAGCGCTCGCCGCCGGTGTGCGTGGCGACCTGTCCGAGGACGAGCGGGAAAAGAAATTTTCCGGTCATTCGCTGCGCGCCGGCCTTGCTTCGTCAGCCGAGGTCGATGAGCGCCATGTCCAAAAGCAACTCGGCCACGTTACAGCTGAAATGACGCGTCGATATCAGCGCCGTCGCGATCGGTTTCGCGTCAATCTCACCAAAGCCGCCGGCCTGTGACGCTCTTTCCGGGATACCTTCAAGCGATTGGCTGAGGGAGGAACTCGTTCAACCAGCGCTTTCAAGAAGATCTGAATGGCGGGCCGTGCCTCCTGCCTGCGCGGCTGGAAAGCTCGCTCAGTCGATCGCAAGGTACGCGAGTGCCAAGCTGCCCGCACTCTCATAGAAACGCTTGTCGCCCATTTCCATTTTTACCGGGTTGGACACTTCACTAGCCGGCTATTTTGCCAGCAAACGGGGCTGGCTGAATGAGCGCCTCCCCTGCTCTTTCACCCTTTCGAGAGCCAGGCTCCATCCAGCGTGAGGCAAGACTCTGGCGGCCAGCCTTGTTGGCCACGAAAACTCCTTTGCGCCTCCCGAGGCACAAGGCGGGATTTCATTTCGATTCATCGTCCGGTGTCGGCCGTCAAGTTACGCGCTCGCCCGCAAGCCGGCTTCAGGTCGCCTGCCCGCCTCGCGTTGTTGTACGATCTCATCATTCCAGTCCACGGCTCCCGGCCAAAGCCTGACAAAGCCAGCCCCCTGTGCGAGCGCAATATCGCGAAGGCGAGCAGCGTAGATATCGCCCTGGTCATTTGCATCGCATCCAGCGACGATTTGAGCGCCGCGCCGTGATGCCAGGGCCCTAACATACTGCTCGGTCGCCGGCGCCCATCCTCCGCCGGTACTGGCATAAACGCTGTCCGTCCGATAATTCTCCAACGCAGCAAGACTCATGGCGTCGATGGCAGCTTCGGTGATACACACCCTTCGCGAGTTCTCCTGTCCAAGCAGGAAGAGGGCTTTGGCGCCTTGGGTAGCAAAACCGCGCCACTGTGGTCCTCTCTCCTCCCATCCAACCAGGTCACCCGAAGGATCGGTGTGCGCGGCCCAGATGGTTCCTCTTGTTCCTTCTCGCAACTTTCCGGTGCTGACGGCCATATCGACGATTTGATCAGGGATGGCTCGCACCTCCGTCAGATAGGTCCACGCCGGGGAGCCGGGCACCGGTAGTCGCCGGACCGACCAGCGTGAGCAGACATCAACGGGGCTGGCGTGCCGCGATCGGCGCTGCCAGAGCGGCGCGCGAGGGACGAAACCGACGAGTTCGCTTACACACTGGATGGCCGCGGCAAAGTCCGCGGCTCCAAGATGCCGCGCCAGGGAGAAGACATCACCCTTGGCATCCGACAACGGGTCAAACCAGCCTCGTCCCTGATGGATGACGATGATGATCTCCCCCTCGCTCCTGCGGTATTTGGCGGCCTTGGACGTACTCTCGCGAAGATCGATCTTCCAGCCGCGAGTTTCAAGCAGAACGGAGCACAGCACTTTTGCCTTGAGCAGTTCGCGATCGAATCCCGTCATCTGGCGCTTCCTTCATGCCAGGTCCGAGGCAATGGCTGGTCGCGCCGACACGTTACAGCTGTAACCTCGTCGCGCCACTTTATTGAAACGACGGTGTTTTTCTTCGCGTTTGTGAGCCAGTCCCTGGACATGCCGGAGCGATGGAAGCCGCCGGCCACCGGAACAGTTACAGCTGTAACCCCTACGATCACATTCATCCTCCCTGCTCCTGTTCACGTTTCAAAGCGCTGTCAGCCAAGCCAAACAAGGTCTTTTCCAGATGAAGTCGACCATCCATGGCTCTATCGATCATGGCCCGGAAGTAGCCGCCGGGGCTCGATATCTGATCGGGGTTGCGGACTGACTTTTCCAGCACGGTAATGAGGATTGCGGCCGCGCCATAGCGCCCGACCCGACTTATGCCCTCGCGCCAGGCCACTTCCGACAAACCAATCAGCCTGCGCATGATTTCCGTGCAGCCGGCAAGGTCCGGCCAGCTTTTGAGCGGGCGACCAGCGATCTCGCAGGCTTGGGGGCAAGCCGATCGCAGCAATCCCACCGATATCGAGGACAGGACGAGTGATTGAATTTCGTCGGCACTGCGGGTGGCGATGGCAGCATTTTGCCGTGGCGGTGTCGGCAAGGCCCGCGCCGACTTTTTTTCGGTTGGAAAGGCGGCCGCATGGCGGCCGTGATCTTCAGGATGATGTTCTCGCTCGGTAGAGCGAGGCCAGTTGCTATTACTTTCAATAGAGTCTGGAGGGGTTGTATTAATATTAGGACTGTCGCTGGTGTCACCCTCGGCTGACAAATCAGACACGGCCTCGAGGTGGGTGGCCTGGTTAACGATTTTAAGGTGGAGGTCTTCAAACGCCTGCGCCTCAACCTCAACGGGCAGGCCCTGCGTCACGATCGCATCCAGTTCCTCGCGCCACGGGCCCGCAAAGTCAGGATAGGCTTCACAAGCATCCACAACGGCGCGGGAAAGCCGCATTTTTGTCCGACGTGCCGCTTGTTCGTTGCTCAATCGCAGCTGAAAAGCCCCGGCCAAGGCTTTTAATTCCTCGATCCGCACGCGCGCCGGCGTAAAATCGAGGCCGTATCCCTTGTCGATCTCGCCATCCTTATCGCGATAGATAAAGCGCCGCCCCGTTGGACTGTCGCGATAGGCCACGATGCCGGCTTCCACCAGGCGCCGAATGCACCGGGTTACCTGGCGCTGCGAGCGCGCTGTGTACTGGGCCAGCTTCGCGTTCGAAATTGCGACGATTGGACGGTTTGCGCCCTTCCAATCATCCGCCCGCGAAAGACCGATCAAGATATCCATGATATGATAAGTTGATCCGTCGATCCCAAGAACGGGCGCAGCCTTCTTGAGAATGACGGCAACTTCCGCCTTCGAAACTTCGGGAACATCATTCGCCATGGCGAGGCGTGCGCTTGCCAAAATTGCAGGCGTGATACGTCGAAACGAGGCGATTTGCGTCGCTTGGGGCATAACTGACCGTTCCACGGCCCTTCAGCCGCGGCTCCACCGCTTGAGTAGGGGATAAGCCAGCAAATCGGCACGCACTATCGCACCCCGACTGGAAAGCAGGGCTTGATTGTGCAAGCGCCCCGTCATAGAATCAGTTTGTCACCACTGATGCTTACGGAACTGCACCGTTCTGTTGGCCAGTATGAAAGGGCTTGCTGATTGGCGTCGGTGAGCCCTTTTCCTTTTGAGCGTCACGTCATGATCTCGTTCCTCGTTCGGAGCGCTTGAACTCGTCCACAAGCTGGGGCAGCCGTTCGAGAAGCCAAGTCGACAGTCCCGGAACCGGCGCATGCGGAATGGAAATCTGCACGGCCTTGGCTGTGCGTCTGGCAAAGATCGAAAGTCCTTCGCCAAGGTCGATCTGTTCGCTTTCACCTCTATCGGCGGGCACCCTCCGGCTGAGCAACTGAAGAACGCCAGCAAATCTGTCGTCGCTGCTCACGGCCCGCCAGTGATCGGACGCGACCAGTCCGTTGACGGCCGAGCTGATGTCGACGGGCAGCTTCTGGTTTTTGAAGAACGATCCGAGTTTCTCCCATTTGGGGCGGCCCACCGAGGGAGCAGGACCGATCTTGCGGATGAGCTCATCGGGCAGGGCGCCCGCCGTCGTCGTCAGGATGGAGATATAAGCCAGCCCCTTTGCTTCGCCACGGCCCAGCGCCTTCGCGATGGTTTCCCGGCTAAAGCCCCGTTTCTTGAGCTCAATGGCAAATAGCGCTTGCTCGATGAAGGACAGGTTTGCCCGCTCCGTGTTCTCGATGCCCTGGGCAAGAACGAGCTGCTCGTCGGTGAGCGGCAGCACGATCGCCCGAACAGGAATTCCCAGGATCTGGCACGCGCGCAGGCGACGATGGCCGTAGGCAACCTGATAGCCGCCGGCTTTGTCCGCAACCGGACGGACAAGGATCGGCAGTCTTTGTCCCTCGCTTCGAATGCTCTCGACAAAAAGCGGAAACTGCGGATCTCCCTCCATGTCCAAACGATCGCGCACGAAGGAGGGCACAACTGTTACCGGGTCGAGTTCGACCACCGCTTCAGCCGACTGGAGCTGCGAGCGCAAGCGTTCGTTTTCAACTTCCACCGCTGAAAAGGAGTGCTGCATCGACTTCACCGCGCCCGACATTCCAGCCGAGTCCGGGCGAGGTTTGTCGAGGGCAGGGGAGGGCAGGTGCTTTTCAAGTTCGGCCCGGTCCACGGTGCCAAACAAGCGCTTGATGTGGTTGGAGCGGTCCTTGGCGTTCGTCATCGGTGGCCCCACACTTGTTTGATGTGGTTGAGGATCTCCCGGTTGACCGCGTCCACCGATTCAAGGGCACGGGAAAGCGTATCGCGGCCGATCGATCCCCTGGCCATCTCATAAAGGCTCTTTTTTTCCAGGCCGGCGTTGGCGATAGCTGTGGTCTCGACCACGACCGGTGCCAGTACATCTGTTCCGAACAAGGATCGCAGCAGGGCGACGATGTTCACCTGCGGCACGTCGTGGGGATTGTGCCTGGTCAGAACGTAACGCACGAAGTCGTGCTTGAGCACGCCACCATTGTCCTCGATCACCCGCAGGATGTCGCTGGTCATCTTGAGGAACTGGCTCATGCTTGAAACATCCAGCATTGCCGGGTGCACTGTGACGAGCATCGCGGTTGCCGCATAGAGCGCTCCCAGCGTCAGATAACCCAGTTGCGGCGGAGCATCGATGAGCACTACGTCATAGTCGGCCTCGACGCTGGCGATCACGGATTGAAGGCGGCGAAAGAACATCGCCTCGCCGCGACCATCGCCACGGGCGATCGCCTGCGGCGTTTCATGCTCATATTCCATGAGCTCCAGATTGCCCGGAACGAGGTCGATACCGTCGAAATAGGTCTTGCGGATGACGTCCTTCAGCGGCACGCGCTGGCCGGCATCGTAGCGGATGGCACCATAGACCGTCTGATTGTCGCCGAAATCGAGTTCCGGCTGGAAACCGAACATGGTCGAGAGTGAAGCTTGCGGATCGAGATCGATCGCAAGGACACGCAAGCCTTCGAGCGCGAGAAAATGTGCCAGGTGGATCGTCGTCGTCGTCTTGGCCGATCCTCCCTTGAAGTTGGCGACTGCAATGATCTGCAGCTTTTCTTCGCCGCGCCGGCGCGGCAGGAAGCTCAGGGCTTCCTTGGGCCGCTTTGCGGCGAGGTGCTGGCGGATTTCATTGATTTGGGTCAGGGTATAGGCACGCCGGCGATTATCTTTGCCGTGGAGCTCGGGGGCAGCACTCTCGCCGTCTAACGACATCTGCCTGAGTGTCGATTCGGCAATGCCTACCAACGCTGCCGCCTCGCGTGATGTAAAGGTCTTCAGCGACTTTTTGGCCTCGGGCGGATAGAGTTGCGAGCGAAGTGCCTGCAATTGCGCCGTCAGCAGCTGCGAGTGCCGCGTGATCTTGGCGATCGAAGGCTCGCTTTCGAATTGATATGCCACCGCTCCGGCCATTTCGCTCTCGACGGAAAAATTATGATAATCGAAGAAAAAACGTCGCGAGACAGTTGCCCGATTCCCACAACCGGTCAAACTATATTTGGTTAATGAGATCTTAACGATGGGGCGACCACCCGACCATCCAAGTGAGATTGCGGCGTCCTTTCAATGAGTTGTCGTACATCGCGGGCCCTGGTCGCATGACAGTCCCTTGCAGATTTGCACTGAAAACGTCTCAGCCGCCGACGCTACTTTAGTGAATTGTCGAAATTCGGCACCGCGCGCACCTAGAATCAACGGCGCGGTTGGGCTGACTCTCAATCGCATTCAGGGATAGTGCAGAGCAGGGCAGGGGATTGCCCATTGCTGCCCTCAACGGTTGATGGTGCGACCACCATTCAGCGGACAACGACGTTAAAGGCACATCTGCGCTCTGACCGGCCTATGGTGAAGGTCGTCAACGGGCGCGACGCGAACCGTTGACTGGCGACCGACCCATACTTCATGGCTGCATTAACCGGGCAGGGGAGGGGCGGGGAGTTTGGGAAGCATCAACAAAGGACGTTATTAAGTTATCCGGCTAATTATTATACTTTCTTGGTCCTTCAATGCCTTGTAAGAGATCCCAATTGTTCGCAGTTGACCCCGGTAGCGGCGTTTCGAAGATTGCGCAGAGGCAGCAATCCTGCAGCGGGTATAACCTTGCGTGGCCCGCTGCGGTCCGACGTCGCCAAAGCGCCACCACTCTGAATGGCAAAACGAATTTAGCCGCGAGTTTCGGGAAGTAGTGATGACGGATGAGAACGAGCAGCGTGATGTCGCGACCAAGGGCGGCCAACGCAGCCCGGCGGATAAGCACGAGGGGCAGGGGCACAGGTGACGTTGCCCCTCCTGTCTAATCCAGATTGAAGTTCGTTCTGGCCCATTGAGAGGACCAGAACATGAGGCGCAGTCGCTTGGGGTCGTTTGCGGGAGGGGGCGGAATTCTACGCTAAGCTTAAGTATGTCTCTGTTGTGCCGCCCTTCATAAATTCCCCTTCAGTAAGGTTGTGATCTCGCTTTCCGGCTTGCGATGGACCGCCAGCCAGTCGATATCAGGTTCGTCACTTTTGCCTTTTTCAACGATACCATCGCAGACTCGCCATTGCCCCCAGGGTCTCTTTTTCGCATCGGTCATTGCAAACGCCTATGACCCTGATCCGACCTTGCCGCGATTGCGCTTGATCGCCGAAACGATCCAGATCGCTGTATTCAATAAGATAAGGAATCCAACTGCGAATAAGAGAATAGTTGCCGCATCGTAGGCTGATTGATTGCTCAAAATGAATCCGAACAATTGGCCTGCGCAATCATCACATCCGCTCCGAGAAAAATACGCTGCCGTATCCACAAAACGGAGCATGCTCCAGGTCAGTAACCCTTGATAGAGAATGCCAGATAGTATGAGCACTTTCCATTTCGTATCGAACATGGCTTGTCATCCTTGCCTGGGCTCGGTCGGCACCGTCACAGCATTCATGCGGCACTGATGATTGTTGCTTTCGGCGCAGCTCGGCAATTCGGCCTTCCTCGCCGACCGGGATCCTGGCCGTTGCACGCTCCGCGAGACCGAATAGGCGGCAACAGCTCGTCATCTCAAACATCGTCGAATCGCTCCAGATAGGCATCGACCCGATTGGGATGATCGCCGCCGAACATGAAACCGTGTCCGCAACTGGCGGGAAAGCGGATCGGTTTGAGAAAGGCCGCTACGGCTTGATAGGCGGTCAGGTCCTCCCGGGCATTGATGTCACCCCAGATCGGCTCCGCTCTTGCTTGGATCACAACGAAACTGGGACATTTGACGATCGTCACGCCTTCAGTGCTTGCCAGTGCATCGCAGGAGCCGGACAACCGGGGCAGAAACGCGTTGCCGATCAGGGTTCGCCAGCCGATATCGGCGATCCCGGGCGCTTCATCGGCCTTCCAGCGATGGAAGGAACCTTCGCGCCGAATGCCCTCAATGACCATGTTCGCGCGGATCTCAAGCGCCGCTCTATAGCGCTGCGAGGCTTGGCCGAGCATGAACGCCAGGCTGCTCTTGTAGGGCGGCAGAAAAAAACCAAACCCCATCACGCCGCAGATGAGCGGCGTGCCTTCGAGCTCTGACAGCATCTTGTCGGCGAACGCTTTGTTGGCATCCGCATCGATCGGCAGCGCGATCTCCAGAGCGGTTGCCGATTTCTGGTTTTCAATGCCAAAATAGGGCAGCGCGGGATTGTCGAACTCGGCCGGCAACAAGCCGTACCGGCGCAGGCCATCGCTATATTTGGCTGTCGTCCGTTCGAAGAACCTGCGTCCTTCCTCCAGAAGGTCGGGCTTCATCCATTTGATGACGCCCTCATGCTTGTCAAAGTGATACGAGGTTACGTTCGCAGCTTCGCCATAGGCGGCCTCGAACTGACGATAGATCGCGGCATAGCGTGACTGGCTTCGCTTGTCCGCGAGATCGCCGTCGATGATGGCGAGAATCCTGAAAGCCGGGACTGCCATCGGGTCATTTTCATAGGTCAAGACCTCCGGCATACAAATCCTTCCGGGCCGCAGCGTCTAGCCGATCTCACGTAGATACTCGTAGCCGCCCTGGCCCATTCGGGTGAGCCGGAACGGTTGCATCTGAGCGATCATTGCAAAATGCTCCAGGGCCGAGTAGCGCTTCACATGTTCAACGGCGCGATATTGGCTGTCGAAGCCGACGAGACCCAGCGAGGGCGCGAAACCCAAACATTCGTCACGCTGAAGGGCGCCATGTTCTTCGACACAGCGCATGAACATAGGCTTCTGGTTCGTGTCCCAAAGTTCGCGATCATTTTCCTCGTTCGGCAGCAATCCGGAGGCGACTCTTTCCGGATTTGGCTCAGCGTGGCCGACAAGGTGTGAGGGCAATTTGAATTCTGTCGCAAAAAGCTGGCGGCACCAGACCTGATACTGGAGGAGGTCAATTGTCACCAGCCAATGGCGCTCGGACCAGGCGTGCAGTTTTCCAAAAGCAGAGTATGAAACGATGTGGCAGTCATCGGGGTGAAGGTCTGCATCGTCCTTGAAAATCAGCGCCGCAAGCGGCTTGAAAAGCTGAGGATCGACGAACTGAAATCCATTCTGGAAATAAGATCCATAACCGTGCAAGCCCAAGAATTCCGAGAAAACCGCCGGAAGATGCGCTTTTGCATAAGCGACCTAGCCTTCTGAAAGGCGCGCTGGATCGGAGGGCGGTCCGAATTTTTTCAAGATGTAGTCGTAGTCTTCATTCAAGTTCGTTGTGCTGCCTCGATCCAGATCCTTGATCAGCCCGAATTCCTTCCTTCGGTCATACAGAAAAAGCCCTTCTTCATCCCAGCCGGCGGACCAGCCTCCCTTCCACAGCAGATAAGCAGCAGTAGTCGGGTCGTTATCGACATCGGAGGAACTACAGAGCGGCCATGTTACCCACTCGGCAATGTCGTAGGTGGAAGCGAGGCGGTACAGGGGCTCGGACAGGAAATAATACGCGTCGCTGCCGGCCTGGCCATTTTCCTTTGCCGCCAGATCACCGAGCGCACTCCGCAAATGGACAAAGGGCGAATCCGCCCGCGCAAAGGCGTCCTGGGGAGAGATCGTCGGGTTCTCTATCACGCGTACACGACCGAACGGGTCCGGCGCCTCTATCCCGAGCTCTCTGGTGAGATCGAGGCCCTTGCGCAAAATCATGGTGGCATAGTGGGCATCGATGGGCTTTCGCTTCGTCGACAGATACTCTTCGATGCGGGCGAGCATCTGATCGCCACGGGGTAGGATGGAAAACGCGCGCCTGCGCGCTCCTGGGCCACTCTTCCAGCGCGTGCACCAGAAATTGAACTGCAAGCGATTGTCGAGATCCATGTCCGGGAGCGGGTCCGGAACGCCCTCGTCATCGGGACCTTCTTCTGGGTGATCCTTGTAACTATCCAGGATCTGATGCCAGCGGCGCTGCCATTCCTTCGGGTCCTGCGGCACCGGTGTATCCGGAGGTGACGACGGATCCTTCTTGCGCCTGAATAAATTGAACATCGCTGCTTCCATTCATCGATGAGAGAGCACTGCTTGCTCTGTTGAAGGGGGTGTTTGCGGGAGGCCGAGGACGCGTTTCCCATAGTCCCTGAGTTCGCCATTTGGGCCGACGTAGCGATAAAGGGTGACGCGCTCGATCCCAAGTTCGTTGCACAGATCGGAAACGGAAGTGTCGCGTTGCGACATCGCGGCCTGCGCGAGACGCACCTGCGCTTTAGTAAGTGCGAATTTTCGCCCACCCTTTCGCCCACGTGCCCTGGCAGCGGCGAGGCCAGCCATGGTCCGCTCACGAATTAGATCTCGTTCGAACTCGGCCAGGGTGGCGAAAATACCGAACACCATGCGGCCGGAGGCGGTCGTAGTGTCGATCTGAGCACCCTTTCCGGTCAGGACACGCAATCCGATATTGCGATCCGACAGATCCTTCACAGTGTTGACCAGATGAGCAAGCGACCGGCCGAGGCGATCAAGCTTCCAGACCACCAACACATCGCCGGCGCGCAAGGATCTCAGACAGGCGGCCAGCCCGGGCCGATCGTCGCGGCCGCCGGAAGCGCGATCCTCATAGACATTGTCCTGTTCGACGCCGGCGGCGCGCAGGTCGTCGTACTGCAGGTCGAGGGACTGCGAGCCATCGGCTTTTGAGACGCGGGCGTATCCGATCAGCATGTTTCTTAAACGTTGGTTTGAGGCGGCGCGCCGGCCACGATTGCATCGGTCTCTGGAAATGTATCTCAACCAGCTTCATAAACAAAGCATCTTGAACGTCATCAAATTTTGAAAAAGGAACATTGATGCCGCGTCGCGTCACTCTAACCGATCGGCAGAAGGACGCGCTGTTGCGCCTGCCGACCTCGCAGGCGGATTTGCTGAAGGATTATACGCTGAGCGATGAAGATCTCGGCCACATCAGGCAACGTCGGCGCGCTCACAACAGGTTCGGCTTCGCCCTGCAATTGTGCGTCCTGCGCTATCCCGGCCGGGTGCTGGCTCCGGGCGAACTGATCCCGGCCGAGGTGGTCGAGTTCATCGGAGCGCAACTCGGCCTTAGCGCCGATGATCTCGTCGACTATGCCTCTCGCGAGGAGACGCGGCACGAGCATCTTGCCGAGTTGCGGGCGCTCTATGGGTTCCGCACCTTCTCCGGACGTGGTGCGCGCGAGCTGAAGGGCTGGCTGTTCCGGGAAGCCGAACTGGCGGTGTCGAACGAGGACATTGCCCGTCGCTTTGTGGCTGAATGCCGTCGCACCCGCACGGTTCTTCCCGCGACATCCACGATCGAGCGCCTCTGCGCCACGGCTCTGGTCGATGCCGAGCGGCAAATCGAGGCGCGGATTGCCGATCGGTTGTCCATGCCGATCCGGGAACAGTTACTGGCATTGCTCGAGGAGACGGCTGACGATCGGGTGACCCGCTTCGTATGGCTGCGTCAGTTCGAGCCAGGCTCGAACTCTTCGTCAGCCAACCGGCTGCTCGACCGGCTGGAATACCTGCAACGTGTCGATCTTCCCGAGGATCTTTTGGCCGGTGTTCCTGCCCATCGCGTGACACGACTGCGCAGGCAGGGCGAGCGGTATTATGCTGACGGCATGCGTGATCTCCCAGCGGACAGGCGGCTTGCGATTCTGGCCGTCTGCGCGGCGGAATGGCAGGCGATGCTTGCCGATGCCGTGGCCGAAACCCACGACCGGATCGTCGGCAGGCTCTACCGGGCGTCGGAAAGGATTTGCCAGGCGAAGATCGCCGACGAAGCGAACGCGGTGCGCGACACCCTGAAATCCTTCGCCGAAATCGGCGGAGCCCTGGTCGATGCGCAGGATGATGGCCAGCCGCTGGGCGACGTCATCGCGAGCGGATCGGGTTGGGACGGCTTCAAAACCCTTGTCGTAATGGCAACCAAACTCACCGCCACCATGGCGGACGATCCGCTCAATCATGTGCTCGACGGCTATCACCGTTTCCGCCGATACGCTCCCCGCATGTTACGCCTGCTCGATCTCCGGGCCGCCCCTGTTGCGCAGCCGCTTCTGGAAGCAGTGACTGCCCTGCGCATCGGTTCGAACGATGCCGCGCAAACCGCCTTCCTGCGACCGAGCTCGAAGTGGCATCGCCATCTTCGTGCCCAGGCGGCCGGCGATAGGCGCCTCTGGGAGATCGCGGTGCTGTTCCACCTGCGCGATGCGTTCCGCTCCGGAGATGTCTGGCTGGCCAAATCCCGGCGCTATGGCGATCTGAAACACGCACTCGTGCCGGCACAAGCTGCGGCGGAAAGCGGCCGTCTCGCCGTGCCATTGCGGCCGGAGGAATGGCTGGCGGACCGGCAAGCTCGCCTTGATATCCGGTTGCGCGAGCTTGGCCGCGCTGCTCGCACGGGCACGATTCCCGGCGGGTCCATCGAAAACGGCGTCCTGCATATCGAGAAGCTCGAAGCCGCGGCGCCGTCCGGCGCCGAGGATATGGTTCTCGATCTATACAAGGCGATTCCGCCCACACGCATCACCGACCTCTTGTTGGAGGTGGATGCTGCAACCGGTTTCTGTGAAGCCTTCACCCATCTCCGCACGGGTGTCAATCGGCATCCAAATGGGCCCCCGGATCGGCATGCAAAAGGGGCTCTGACGCACTTTTGATGAAGATTGGCCCTATTCGGCTCCGATTACACGAGCTTGCAGCAAGTCGATCTTGCCGCGTCCGTACATCTGCCGTTTCACAAGCTTGAGTTTCGTGATCTGGCCTTCTGTCTGCCCGTTGGACCACGGCAAAGCGATCGCGGCGCTGACAGCCTCGCGGTCCTTCAGCACGCCCTTGGCGAAGGAGCCAACGAGGCTTGATTGGGCCCGCTCAAGCCAGGGTTCGAGATCGGCCAAGGCCTTCTTGCGGATCATGGCCTGGAAGGCGCAGATGGTTTCTCGTGCTTCGACGAGCAACGGCACGCCTCTCTCGATGGCAGCAACCGTCACGGTTTCAGCCTTGGAAAGGCCATCGCGGCCGATAGTCAGCAGGCGGGCAATGGTCCGCGCCGATGGCGCGCGGCGCAAGATATCGCCATTGACCTTGTCGGCGCGCCGGCGCCGTGCGGCCCATTCGCTCACGACTCGCAGACATCCTCTGAAGCCTTGTTCCTTGAGCTTGCGCCACAACCTGGCACCATTGCGGTGGCCTGCCTCCCATTGGGCGTCGAGCCAAGGGAGATAAAGCTCCAATGAGCTTTCCCGCAGCCGGAAGATATCCGAACGCTGTCCTCGAAGTATTTTGCGCACGAGGCCGCGGCTGTGTCCCGTACGCCGCACGATCTCCTTAATCGGGCTGCCCTCCTTCGCCAGGGCGAGAATGGCGGAATTGGCGTCTTCCCGGCGAAGATATCCCTCATACTGCAGCCGCTCGGCTGATGTGAGCAGATCAGGATCGATCGTGGCGGCCCCCAGGGCCGTTCGGATCGAACGCATGGATTTGCGCACCGCGTCCAGAAAGGCGGTGCTGGCATTTTCCATCAGGTGCCAGCGATCGGCGACCTGAGTCGCTGCCGGCAGGGCCTTGGCGGCGGCCAAGGCATAGCCTCCACCTCGGTCACGAGCGACGATACCGATCTGCGGTTGCTCGGCGAGCCAGGCCTGGGCCGTCGCGGGTTCGCGATCAGGCAAAAGAGCGATGGTCTTGCGCCTCTCCAGATCGCAGATCAGCGTCCCGTAGCGCTGATTGCGTCGCCACGCCCAATCATCGATGCCGATAATGGTTGGCGGAACCATCCGTGGGCTGCCCTTGCGTCGGACGACGCGTAACATGGTGTCGTTGCTCACCGGTACCTGCAACCTGCGCGCAAAATCTGCCGCCGGTCGGCCGCCCAGCGCAAGTCCGAGATGGTGGACAATCAGATCAAGGCGCCCTGTTCGCCTTGCCCAGGGAGCGAGCCCATCGTTGTCGAAGCGCTCGGTGAAAATCCGCCTGCTGCATAGAACCTTGTCGCACCAGAACCGCCGAGCGATGACGAAAAGCCTAACAGGCCTGCCTGACAGCGGGAGATCAGCCAGCCGTCGAGAGTAACGGCTATGGATACGTCTAGATCTCGTCCCGCAGGCGGGGCAAGGGCTGTTGTCAGACTCCGAATGGACCGTGATGAGGACGAGCGCATCGTCCCTGTCGACCCGGTCGACCACAAATCCCGGCGGTACAAACGTCGAGGCGTGCAAGGTTGAAGCCATCGCGTTGATTCCCTTTGCGAAACCAACGCCAGTCGCTGCCTCAACTTCATCAAAAATGAGTCAGAGCCCTTATTCCATGCCGATTCACAGTCGCCAGCGCGGTGATTTCCCGGGCGATGCGCTGGCAGAACAGATCGATGGCTTCGGCTGCCTCGGCCGCATCGCTGGCCAGGAGGTCGCGCGTATCGGCGCTTGAACCTGAGATCCCGAGCAGGCCGGAGCCGTGATAGAGCAGGTCTTCGAGGGTATCGAGCGAATAGCCGCGCTGTTTCATGAGGTGCAGCGGGACGCCTGGATCCAGGGCGCCGCAGCGCGTGGCCATGGGAATGCCGTCCAAGGTTGAAACCCCATCGAGGTATCGCGGCTGACGCCATTGGAGAGCGCGCACAGGCTCGCCCCGCTGCCCAAATGGGCGACCACCACCCGGCCCGTGGCCAGGCGCGGTGCGACTTCCCTCAGCCTGCCCGCGATGAATTGATAGGACAGGCCGTGGAAGCCGTAGCGCTTGATCCCCTGGTCGAAGAGATCGCGTGGCAGCGCGAAGCGGCGGACGATGTCGGCCTGTGTGTGATGGAAAGCCGTATCGAAGGAAGCCATCTGCGGCAAATTGGGACGCAGATGCCGGATGGCCCGGATCAGCCGTACACTTTGGAGTTGATGTAGAGGCGCCAGAGGCACCAATCTCTCGACAGCGTTCAATGTGACATCGTCGACAAATGTCGGCCCAGCGAAGATATCGCCGCCATGGACGACCCGATGACCGACGGCTGTCAGGCCCGAAAGGGAAAAGTGCTCGGCCAGCACATCGAATGCCTCATCGACAACATCGTGAAAATCACCGCTGTCCCTGGCTTTCAAGGGGACGTCCGCGGCTCGGGGACCTACGACGATATGGAGGTCGAGAGGCTTGCGTCGAAGGTCGATGACGCCCATGCCGAGCCGTTCAGCCGAACAGGCCGAGCTTGATCGTGGACGAACCAGGATTGCAAGTGAGGATAATGCCGGTCATCGAGAAGACCTTCCTTTGGCCACAAGCTTTGCGAACGCGATCGAAGCATTGCAGGCCCCTACCGAGTCCGATCTGCTGGTGCGGATGATGGGCACTCGTGCACCGAGAACGAGGCCCGCAGCGTCCACTCCTCTCAGGTAAATGAGTTGCTTGGCCAGCATGTTCCCGGCCTCGAGATCCGGAGCAACCGAAATATCCGCCCGGCCCGCGACCGGCGATGACCCTTCACGGGGGCGGCAACGAGATCGACAGCATTGTCAAAGACAAGTGCGCCATCGAGTTTGACCCGGCGATCTGGCCTCGTATGGCCATGACACTCAGTGCTGCCGCATCCAGCGTTGCGGGTATGACAGAATTCACCGTCTCTCCGGCGGCGAGAAGCACGACCTTGGCCGAAGAAGCAACGGGCCGCATATGTGTAGGGGCCGGATGCATTGGGCCGATGTCGCCAGATGCCGCGGCGAAGAGCTTGATGTCGTCGTCGCAGAGGATCCGTATCAGGCTTGCCGCATCTCCGATCCCCAACTCGTCGAAGGAGCGATTGACCAGGACGTGGGGGTAGGTCAGTTTGTTCATGGCTGCTGTGCATAGATTCCCGGTGCATGGGCGAGTAGAGGCCTGAACCTCATGCTAACGAGGCAATGATCGACCTTGATGCGGATCAAGGATGAGCATTCGCGCGGGAACGTGCGTTGTTCTTGCTGCGGGCGTGGCGGAGTTTGGCTCAGTGCAATGCTGCATTTTGGTTCCAACCGGCCCAGGCGTGCGGCCCCAGCATCGCCTCGAGGCTGCATTGGAACTGGCCAGGCGCACCCATGCCCATATCAATGCACTCTATATCGGGCCGGGCCTGCAGATCACGCTGCCTCCGTCCCTTCCGGTCGGCGCGGCCTGCGTCGTGCTGCAACGCAACGACTCACAGGCGAGTCGACCAGATTGTTGGCGAGGTCACTAGTACCCTTCGGTCCGACAATCCTCAATCGTGCCCATGGCGCGGACGATCCCGCCAATTACTTCAATTCTCGAAGCCGAGCAGGCCGTAGCAGGATGACCCGATCAAGTCGGGAATGGATGCCTTCCCGGAAGATGGATGGGCTAGGCATAGTTCCCAATACGGGAATATTCCTCTTGTTCCCAATTTGGGAATGGGATACAAAGGTGCATGCAGATCATCGCCAAGAAAGCGTTGAAGGAATTCTGGGCTAAGCACCATCAGGCTGAGGCACCTTTAACCGCCTCGTACTTGGCGGTCGGCAAAGCCGACTGGACAGGTCCTGCCGATATCAAGGCGGTATTTGGCACGACTGTCGACTTTGTAGGTGACAATCGCGTCATCTTCGACATCGGTGGCAATAAGTACCGCTTGATCGTCCACGTCGCCTATAAGTTTCACCGTGTTCTGATCAAGTTCGTCGGGACACATAAAGAGTACGATAAGATCGATCCGGAGAAGGTGTGATGGAAAACATTCGCCCCATTAAGACCGAGGCCGATTACGATTGGGCCATCGCTGAAATCACCAAATATTTCGAAAATGAGCCGGAAGTCGGCTCTCCCGATGGCGATCGCTTCGATGTCCTGGCAATTTTGATCGAAGCTTACGAGGACAAGCACTACCCGATTGCATCGCCCGACCCTGTCGATGCGATCCACTCCCACATGAAACTTTTCAACCTGCCCCGTAAGGCCCTCGTTGACGTGATAGGCTCGTCGCCTCGTGTGACAGAAATACTTGCTCGCAAACGCGCCTTAACCCTCGAAATGGTCTACAAACTGAACAGGGAATGGCACATCCCTGCCGAAGTGCTCGTAAAGCCGTACCATCTTGCCAAAGATCGCGAGCGCAAACGCGCATAGGAGGCAACCATGTCAAATCGCGCTGAACTGCCTCCCCCCTTTCGCTTTGAATGCTAGCCCCCCTTGTGTGCATGGGTGGACCCGCCGAAGCTAGGCGGGGTTGCGAAGCTGGGCGACTTCGGCTTCCAGATGGCAGGGGATAGGGCATCGTCGAAGACTTGGGGCCGGTCGGCGAAGGCTAGATTGGTGGTGATGATGATCGAGGTGTTTTCGTGGAGCTTGCTGATCAGATGGAACAGGAGCTGAGCGCCGGCTTGGCTGAAGGGCAAATAGCCGAGTTCGTCGGTGAGCGTTCCCGCGATAACGCACCTTCGGCCACTGGAAGACGATGACGTTTGTCGCTAGCCTTCGCCTGGTCATATGGTTACATCCAGGGAAAGGCGGGTTTGCTTGGCGAGAGCAAGTAGCCATTCGATCATCTTCTCAACACTTTCCCGATTCGTCGATTGTGGATTCACGACCAGATATTCCT
Source organism: Labrys sp. KB_33_2 (assembly GCF_052114505.1). NCBI lineage: Bacteria > Pseudomonadati > Pseudomonadota > Alphaproteobacteria > Hyphomicrobiales > Xanthobacteraceae > Labrys > Labrys sp. KB_33_2. The sequence goes on from NZ_JBFREW010000024.1 coordinate 81,308, forward strand.
GATAGTCGCTCGACTGCGTCGGAATTGGCAGGGGCTGGAGATCGCCGCGTTTGATCGAGTCTCGAACGTAGTAATCCCAGCCCAATGCTACGCCATGGCTGCAAACAGCTGCCTCCAGGACCATGGCATAGGTGGTAAATCGTCGAATCTGTGGCGTTGTGATCGTGGATGTGGGCAACCCGGCGATGAATGGTGGAGTGATCCACGTGGATCCCACGCTCGGCCATTATTTCGTCCAGATCGCGCAGGCCGAGGTTGTACGCCAGATCCCAACGAACGCACAGTAGGATCACTGATCGGACTTTGAAGCCACGCTCCGTCGGCGGGCGCACTTCGCGTAGAAAGTCGGTGACCGCGGTATAGCCGCCCTTGTAGCCGAGCTCCTTCAGCTCCCGGTACAAGCGGCTGCCGGTAAGAGCGGGGAAAGCCTTCACCCGCTCCCGCAGATAGCTGGCGAAGGCGTCGATCACGGCCGGGCACGGTTTTGCGTGGACCGTAGACCGGTGCCTCCAAGCCACGTTCGATATATTTGCGCACCGTCTTGCGATCGATGCCGCTCTGCCGGGCAATTGCCGACACCGACAAACCCTGCCGGTGCAAATCAAGGATCATCACAATCTCCCCAAGTCCGACCACCGAGCTGCCCCTTTCGACCATCGAAAGAAGCATCGGCGAAACGCCGCCGTCGGTCTTCCCGGGGCATGCCCCGGGAAGACCGAGGCATCGCAAACTGGGGAATTTTCAAACGGCGGATTTGGGGAGTTTCACTCCGGTATCAACACACGGTCGAATTCCGGCTCAGCAAACATCGTGATCTCCGGGCGGCGAAACGCTTCCTGTGCAGGGCCTTGAAACGCCACGGGCGACCGGATCGTATCGTCATCGACGGCAGCCAGACCAACCAGCAAGCCGTCATCTCATGCGATGCTGAGAACCGCCTGCGTCATCGGTCGCTCACCTTCCTCCTTACAAGCGGCGAATCGGCCGATTGTAGGGCGTATGATATCCTCATCGGCCTGCCCGAGCACTCGCCCGACGCCCTGCTCGCGGATAAGGGCTACGATGCCGATGCCATCCGTGCGATCTTGCCAAACGGAAGATCGAGGCTGTCAATCCCCGGTGGGTCAAACCGCCGAGTGAGGATCGAGCATGACCGGGCGCTCTACAAGCAGCGCTATCGCATCGAGCGAATGTTAGGCCATCTAAAAATCAACCGTGCCGTCGCAACCAGATACGACCAACTCGCCAATAGCTTCCTCGGCATGGTCTTTCTCGCCACCGCCAGATACTGGCTCAAATTTGTCCACATCGCCTAGTTCACCTAAAGACGCTCTTGCTACGGGATGGAATGCTTCGGTATTACAGAAGCACTACGGTAACGAGATCCGCTTCAAAGCCTCCCAGTCCGGCTTTTACGACAGCCAGTTAATGAGGAATATCATTGCTATAGGGCGTTACTAGGTACTGATTTGTAGGAATTCCAAACAGACCTTTTAGTAATGAATTTCCCAGATTAACCGTTGAAACAGTCAATACTTTCCCGACGCCGAAAGCGGCAGCGAACACCGAGGGAAACAGGCCCAGTGTGGCTGCGTTAGCCGTTTTGTCAGCACCGATCGCAATCCCCTCAATTACATTGCCCATCGCATCAAAAATACTGCCACCCGTAAAATAGCCAGCGCCCGAAACAAGCTCGATTTCGTATCTATCGAGATCCCGCATTACGTTGCCTCCAGAATATATAGAGCATTTTCTCCAAACTCGCGATCAAAAATCGAAAGCCTTATGATAGCTTATAATGCGATAAACGTTCCGGCAATTCATCCAAATGGATTATAATTACTTGATATGGACTATGGTACAGAGCCATAAAACCGGCAGCCCCCTCGGAATGAATACCCATCTTGGCATCGTCAACTTGTTGCGACGAAATCGCAAGAGCACCTCCGGGGACGCTGTTGCAAAAATCGTTTTGGTGCCGGAAAGAGCATCGAATATTTCAGTGAGACGGATTTCAAGCGGGGCCATTTCCAGGGTGAAGCGATTTTGCGGGGGGTGCGATGGTATTGCTAATATGGCGTCAGCTACCGCCATCTCGGGCGAATGGGGCGTCTCAGTCGATCATTCCACGATCTATCGGGGCGTCCAGAAGTACGCGCCGGAGATTGATAAGCGGCTGCGTTGCCACTGGCGCCGGCTGCGGTCAACCAGCTGGTATGTCGACGAAACCGGCCTTCGGGCCTGCGCCATGTCGCGTTGGCTCTTCTCCGAAAGAACAAGACCGCGATGACCTGCTATCGAAGTTTCAAATCGCTGCTAAAGCGGTATGGCTCGCTCTTCGACTTCGTCACGCTCTCCATAATTGCCTGATGAGCATGCCATATGGCAGGCAAACCTGCCATATGGCAGTATCTCTCAAATCGTCGAAACACTTATGTGTTTGTCTGCTTTATGGCGAGGGCTGACAATGGCTGCCATTGAGTTCGTACAATGACTTTTAAACCGTTTGCTCACGATGAACATCCATCATTCTTGCCACCGAATATCAAGCTATCCGCCCATGTTTGAGTGATACGGAGGCCGTGCTAATGGCTTGCCTGGCAAGTCTCCTAAACAGAATTTCGGAATCGCTCGATGGAAAGTTTGCGGCGGGCAGCGCCTCGGATCACGCACGCACTGCCATAAATACAATGTTACAGCGAAGGGGCAGGCTCTCGATATCGGAAGACGCAAGGGCGCGAGCCGAGATGCTGCGCGGCGATGATGGGATCTGATTATGCCCTGTTCTTGTGTCGTTCACGCACCATGATGATGTTCAAAAATGCCATGCTGTGGCTTTTTGAGCTGTACCTCTCGTCCAAAGGTCGGCAAATCTTCCTGGTGTTTCATTCAGCGTCCGCCATAAACTCTTCGCGGGACGTGCAGTTGAAAGGAAGAGCGATGGATGGACCGTATTTATCGGCATTGGCTGCGCTGGCAGGATCCAGTATCGGTGCATTCGCGTCATTCGCTACAACCTGGCTGAACCAGAGCTACCAACAGAGAGTCCAGCGCAGAGCTAATGAAATGTCGCGGCGCGAGAGAATATTTGGAGAGTTCATCGACGAGGCGTCAAAAGTATACGCTGACGCGATGGAAAATAGCCTTACAGACGTTGGAAAGCTGGTTAAGTTGTATTCTATAAAAAACAAAATGAAATTATTCTCTGGAAACGAAGTCGTAGAAAGTGCTGAGGATGTCCTTAAAAAGGTTATAGAGAGATATTCCTCTGAAAAGATAGACCTTGTTCATTTTGATGCCAGTAAATTACAAAGATTAGATTTGCTATATAATTTTACCGAGGCTTGTCGGAAAGAAATCATTCGGTACTAAGTTATGAGATCTGCACGCGATCCCCGGCGGGACCAGCGACACGGCTCAATGCTATGGCCGTGGTGTGACACCCTGAACACAAAGACCATGGGACGTGGGTGGGGGACAGAATGTCGTGACTATTCCGCCGATAGCTCCTTCTCCCGGCCCGCGATCGACCGCTGACGAGATGCAAGATGACCACCCATTGCCACCAGGGCAGCCCCAACAACAGTCAGGGCTAGAATTGGTTCATTCCACGCAATGATACCGATGATCCCCGCGAATACGATAGACATGTCACTCCAGGTGTTCACCTTGTCGCCAGGGGCTACGGTGAAAGCCTTGGTATAGAAAAATTGAGCGGCCGTCGTGAGGGCCGCCAGAACGATGATCTGGAGGAGTTTTGCCATATCTGGAACTTGCCAGGTCCAGGCTAACGGAACCGCTGACAGAAGCAGCACAAAGAATGTAAAATAAAACATCTGGCGTTCTGGTGGCTCAGTTGTCGACAGCGACCAGACGACAAGAGCCGCCGCAGCGCCACTGACCGCGGCAAGGATCCCTGATGCTTCCCCAACCGAAATTCCAAATCGGTCAGGCCTAATGATCATTGCTACGCCAATGAAGCTTATCGCGACGCCGAGCCAAACAAGACGATCCGACAGTCGACGAAGAACAACGAAAGCAAGTATAGGAACAAACATAGAGCCAAGTGACTGAAGCACGACGGCGTTTGCAAATGGGATGTGTGCCAACGCATAAAAGTAGGTCACTAACGCTCCATAGGTGAAGATGGATCTCGCAAAATGCAGGTGCAGTTTCTTCGTTGCTATACCACCCTTAAATCGACCGATCTTTAACCATACACAGATCAGCGCGAAGCACCACAGGTTCGACCAAAAGACGAGCGTGAGCGTGTTCATCCCGCTCGACGCGTACCGGGCCACGGTGGCGGCAAGTGCGAACAAGAGTGCCGAAAGGATCATATAAAATGTGCCTTTCGCAACATCATCGTTACTATTCAGTATCGCCACAATCTACCTACCGTTATTCTATAATTACACACAAAAAACCCTTCCGGAGGAGGTATGACTATTCAGTCATTTATGCTTATTGATGGGGCAATGGTCTTTTCACCCGTCATGGACCGAGCGCTGGTTCCGGAACAGCCAAGCCACGGGCGACTGCTGGACGCGCTGCGACCCGCTCATACCAAGCGGAAAGTGCCTCGAATTTGTCGAATGAGAACCCGGTCAATTTTGCTATGTGGAGCCAACCAAAATTAGCAATATCTGCGATGGAATAATCTCCGCACAGAAATTGCCGATCACAAAGTCGCTCATTAAGAATGCCATAGAGACGTTCAGTTTCATCGACGAAATGGTTGATTACGTTTGGGATTTTGTCTTTGGCGAAAATCGAGAAGTTGACACGTTGACCCAATGCAGGGCCGATAGCCGCCGAGTGCAAAAACAACCAATTTATTACGTCCCAACGTTTTGCACCGCTTACGGGGATCAACCGCCCACTTGTTTCCGCCAAGTATAGAAGGATCGCTCCGGATTCAAAAAGTACCTGGTCGGTTTTATGATCGAAAATTACCGGGATACGGCCATTCGGGTTGAGGGCGAGGAATTTCGAGGCTCTTTGTTCACCTTTGCTTAAGTTTACAACAAAAACACGATAACTTAGACCTAATTCCTCGAGACAAATCGCAACCTTGTAGCCATTTGGCGATGTAGAGGTATAGAAATAGATCATCGAACTTCCCGGAAATTATTCAAAAAGATTTCAATCGTGTCTTCGGAAAACATAACCTTGATTGTTATTATTCTTAATTTTTCGCTCAAAGTGATGTACTATAGGAGACCATATGCTGTAGGTATGCGATACGGGAAGGGCCAGCGCAAACGATATATATTGCGATAGGCGGATAGAAAAACTATACAGGCGAAATGCGATATCGACTCCCACCGTTGAACGCGTTACGCGCCTTCGAAGCTGCTGCTCGCCTCGTGAGCTTTCGGCTGGCTGCAGCTGAGTTAAATGTAACGCCCGGAGCTGTCAGTCAGCAAATCAAACGACTGGAGGCGGACCTTGGCTTTCAGCTATTTTCCCGAACCCCTACCTCCTTGCGGCTCACGCAGGCAGGGCAAGAATATTTTCCAATCATACGACAGGTATTCGGGCAAATTTCAGAAGAAACACAGAGGTTAACTAATCGAGGCCGAAAGGCGGATGTGGTCACTGTCAGCGTAATGCCGGGGTTCGCCATTAAATGGCTAGTGCCGAGGCTTGGCCGTTTTCAGGCCCGCCACCCAGACATCGAAGTACGAATTAACGCGTCAACCGAGCTGGTCGATTTCGAGAGGAACGATGTCGACCTCGCAATTCGCCATGGCCTCGGTCACTATCCGGGATTGAAAAGTTGGTTGTTGCTTTCTGAGGACATGGTGCCGGTTTGCCATCCAAGACTATTGGAGGGGCAACATCCCCTGAACGCGATCGAGGATATTCGCCATCATACCTTGCTGCATGATCAGGATCAGCGAGATTGGAGGCTGTGGCTCCAGGCTGCGAAGGTAACAGGGATCGATACTTCGCGCGGTCCCCGCTTCAACGACGAATCGGTCATGCTGCAAGCGGCCATCGAAGGGCAAGGCATAGCCCTCTGCCATTCAACGCTTGTAGAACGCGATGTTATCGAGGGGCGCTTGGTGAAGATCTTCGAGGTCCATGCTCCGAGTGACTTCGCGCATTATATCGTATGTCCAGAGGGGAGGGCGGAACTTCGTAAGCTGGTGACCTTCAGGGAATGGCTCTTGCAGGATGCCAACACCTTTCAAAGGTTGGCTGAAGCCACCAACAAAGAATAGTCCGCGAATGTCAAATTCTGCACTTTAGTCCTCCAAGCCCGATCAAAAATACCAATGTTCCCGTTCTGTTTGGCCTCAGCGCAGGAGGCCTTTATCAACCAAAGACAGCAACCTTTGACTTGATTGTGAGACCGCCATTCCTAGAGCAAATTCATGATGGGCGGAATCGAGGTGATTCCCTTTCAATTGATGGTGTGATTCATAGGTAGCCGTCACGAAGGAGGCGGCGATGAGTTGGCGATCGGGGCAAAGTTATTCGCAGGATTTGCGCGAGCGGGTTCTTGGCGCGGTGGATAGTGGAGTTGGGGTTCGCGAGGCGTCAGCGACCTTCAAGGTGAGTATTGCCTACATCTACAAGGCTCTGATCCGGCGTCGGCTGAGCGGCGATGCCCGGATCAATCCGAACCGCGGCCGTCCCCCGCGTAAACTCTCGCCCGAACAGGGTAAGCGTCGTTTTCAGGCCACGTCGCGCAGTTTTTCTGCCTCGGCATATGCCCATGGCATGAGCTCATCGATACGGCTGTTGGGATGAGCGTTGACGATCCTGGAGATGGTGTGGAGGAGATAGGCCTGGGGATCGACGTTGCCGAGC
>NZ_JBFREW010000025.1:0-87933 GCF_052114505.1 Labrys sp. KB_33_2
CTGTTGTAGTGAACAGCCACCGCCTTGGCGCCCTGCGCCGCCAGATCGCGCGCCAGAAGCCCGCCCAGATTCTTGGCGCCTCCGGCAATCAACGCCACTTTTCCCTTGATGCTGTGATCGGCCATGCTGGATCTTCCTGTTTGTGAAGGGGGAGGCTAATGGAAGGTCAGCTTATCGTCTTGAATTTCGATATAAAGCTGCCCATTTGAACATGACATGTTAGGATCTCGTACCAATCTGGTATCAGGCCGTGGACCGCATCGACCTCTTCCGTATCTTCGTTCGCGTCGTCGACAGTTCGAGTTTCACGCGCGCCGCCAACACGCTGGGGCTGCCGCGCCCCTCGGTCTCGGCAGCCATCAAGGATCTGGAAGCCCGCATGGGCGCGCGCCTGCTGCATCGGACCACCCGTAAGGTCGCCCCCACTCAGGATGGACTGGCCCTCTATGAGCGTTGCCTGCGCCTGCTCTCCGATTTCGAAGAGACCGAAGGTCTGTTCCGGCAGGCTGCAGTCGGCCCGGCGGGGCGCCTGCGTGTCGACCTGCCCGGGCGCATCGGCCGGTTGATCGTGGCTCCGGCCTTGGCCGAGTTCCTCGATCTCTATCCCGAGATCGACGTCGATCTCGGGGTGACCGACCGCACCGTCGACCTGGTCGAGGACAGCCTCGACTGTGTGCTGCGGGTCGGCTCTCTCAGCGATTCAGGGCTGATCGCCCGTACCATCGGCGAATTGCCCCTCATCAATGTTGCCAGCCCTACCTATCTCGCGCGTCATGGCGTGCCCCGCAGCCCCGAAGATCTCGACGAGCACCTGGCCGTCAACTATGCCTCGCCCAGCACGGGGCGGGTCGAGCCCTGGGAATGGTTGGCTCAAGGCGCGGTCCAGACGCGTTCGGTGTGCAGCCGCGTCGTCGTCAACGGCGCGGAAGCCTATATCGCCTGCTGCCTGGCGGGTTTCGGCCTGATCCAGATCCCGGCCTATGACGTGAAGCGCCATATGGCGGCAGGTGAGCTCGTCGAGGTCATGCCCGATTACCGCGCTGCCTCCATGCCGATGACGCTGCTCTTTCCGCATCGCCGGCATTTCTCGCGCCGCGTGCAGTTGTTCGCGGACTGGCTCGAGGCCCTGCTCCGGCGCGAAGTGCTGACGCCGTAGAGCCCGTTATTCCAGCCCGAAACGCAGGGCCCAGGCCGCCGCCACCGTGCCGAGCACGATGGAAAACAGCGTCATGGCCGACAGCAGCAGGAAGGGCGGCAGGAAGGGCATCGGGCCGGTAATCGCGGCGGTGGCGGCGGCCACCCCGAAGATCAGTACGGGGATGGTGAGCGGCAGGATCAGGATAGAGATCAGCATGCCGCCACGCCTGAGCGCCACGGTCAACGCCGCGCCGATGGCACCGAGAAAGGTGAGCGCCGGCGTGCCCACCAGCAAGGTCAGCGTCACGGCCGCAAGGCCCTTGCCAGGCAGATTGACGAACAGGCCGAGCAGCGGCGTGGCGATGACCAGCGGCAGCCCGGTGGTTACCCAATGCGCCAGCGCCTTTACCGCTACGGCCAGTTCCAAGGGGGGCCCGCCGAGATGGATGAGGTCGAGCGACCCGTCGTCGAGATCGGCCTGGAACAGGCGATCGAGGCCGAGCAGCGTTGCCAGCAGGGCCCCGAGCCAGAGCACAGCCGGGCCGATACGTGTGAGCAGATTGAGGTCGGGACCGACACCGAAGGGAATGACCGTCACCACCGCAAGGAAGAAGATGACGCCGACCGGCGCGCCACCGCCGGCCCTGACAGCCAGCCGCAATTCCCGCACGAACAGAGCCCCGAGCGCACTCATGCCGTACCGATCGCCAGCGTCCGGCTCGGTGCGAGACCGAGATCGCCATGGGTGGCGGCCAGGATCAGTCCTCCACCCTGGAGATGCTCGCCCATCACCTCGGCAAGACGGGCCTGGGTGGTGCTATCGAGAGCCGATGTCGGCTCGTCCAAAAGCCAGACCGGCCGCCGGGACACCAGGAGCCGGCAAAGGGAGAGCCGGCGCTTCTGGCCGGCCGAGAGATAGGCTGCGGGCAGGTCGATGAGATGCTCGATGGCTAGGATATCGAGGGCATCCTCGATCGAGCGATCGGCATCGCCGTAATAAGCGCGCCAGAAGCCCAAATTCTCGCGCACGCTCAGGGAGGGCTTCAGGGCATCGGCATGGCCACAATAATGCATGTGCTCGGCGGGCGTCTTCTCGGCACCGCCGCCATCCAGGCGTATCCGCCCGTCCCGGCGCGGCACCAAGCCGGCGATCACCCTGAGCAGGCTGGATTTGCCGGCCCCGTTGCGGCCCGTTACCGCAACGAGGTCGCCGGCACCGGCGGAAAAGCCGACCCCTTCGAACACGAGCCGCCCGCCCCGCTCGCAGGCGAGGTTCTCGATCGTCAGGCGCAGGGGCGAGGCATTGCTCACACGACGCCGATGTTCAGGAGGTCGAGCATATGGACGACACCCACGGGCCGTCCGCCTTCCACGGCGAACAGCACGGCGATGCGTCTGGAGTCCATCACCTCCATGGCTTGGCTGACCAGGGCATCGGGGCGGATGATCTTGGGTGTACGTGTCATGATGTCGTCGACCCGCCGAGTCATCAAATCGTCGCTCATATGGCGCCGGAGGTCACCATCCGTGGCGATACCGATCAGCGCGCCGGACGCATCGACGACGCCGACACTGCCGACTCCCTTCTTCGACATCACCAGGATGGCCTCCGACATCAGCGTGCCCTCGGCGACCAGCGGCACCGCGTCGCCGGTACGCATGACGTCGCGCACGAATTTGAGCGAAGCGCCGAGCTTGCCACCGGGATGGAAGACACGGAAATCGGCGGCGGTGAAGCCGCGCGTTTCCAGCATGGCCATGGCCAGGGCGTCACCGAGCGCCAAGATCATCAGGGAAGACGTCGTCGGCGCCTGGCCGTTCGGGCAGGCTTCCTTGGCCTGGGGCAGGACCAGCGGCAGGTCCGCCGCCTTGGCCAAGGTGGAACTCGCCACCGAGGTCACCGCGATCAAGGGCACGTTGAAGCGGGTAGCATAGTCGATGATGTCGCCGAGCTCGCGCGTCTCGCCCGACCAGGACAGGGCGATGACGGCATCATCAGCCGTGATCATGCCCAGATCGCCATGGCTGGCTTCGCTCGGATGCACGAAGAAAGCGGGCGTGCCTGTAGAGGCGAAGGTGGCGGCGATCTTCTTGCCGATATGGCCCGATTTGCCCATGCCGGTAATGATGACCCGGCCCTTGAGGCGGGCGACGAGATCGATGCAAGCGCCGAATATGGGGCCGAGATCGCCTTCGATTGCCTGCGCCAATGCTTCCAAGCCGACGCGTTCAGTTGCGATGGTGCGCAGGGCCGATTGCTGCGCCGCCTTCACCATGCCATCACCTTGCTTCAAACCTGCCTCGTCACGATTTGTTTCGCGGCGGTATTTATCACAGAATCAGTAAAGAGAATCAGGATTCGGGAACGCTTTCATGCCCTGCACGCCTTCTAACGTCATCGCGCGCACGATGCGGCTCGGATCCGTTCTGGGCCTCATGATTCTCGGCCTCGCGCTTCCCGGTCTGGCCTCACCCGCCCGCGCCGACGGCTATCTGACCTTCGTTACCGCCTTGTGGCCACGGGCCGAGAAGGCCGGCATTTCCCGCGAGACCTTCGATGCCGCCTTCGCCGGGCTCGGCGTCGATCCCAAGGTGATCTCGCTGGCCGGCACCCAGCCCGAATTCAACCAGACCATCCGCGCCTATGTCGATGCCCGCCTGAGCGCCGACCGCATCGCCCAGGGCAAGGCGATGGCGCAGCGCTGGAAATCATGGCTCGACAAGGCCGAGGAACGCTATGGCGTCGATCGCTACGTCATTCTCGCCATCTGGTCGTTGGAGAGCAATTACGGCGCCTCGCCCGGCAATTCCGACATCATCCGCTCGCTCACCACGCTGGCCTGCTGCACGGCCAAGCGCCCCGAGCTCTTCCGCGACGAATTGATCGATGCCCTCAAGATCCTGCAGGAGCACGACATCACGCCGCGCGGCATGACCGGTTCCTGGGCAGGGGCGCTGGGCCAGGTGCAGTTCATGCCCTCCAGCTTTCTGAAATATGCCGTCGACATGGATGGCGACAACAAGCGCGACATCTGGAACGAAGAACCCGACGTCATCGGTTCGATCGCCAACTATCTCAAGCTGCACGACTGGGATGCCGGCAAGCGCTGGGGCCATGAGGTGAAGCTGCCGGCGAAATTCGATTTCACCGCCATCAATGCTCATGATGGCGGCCCCGTCGGGGCCTGGACCAAGCTCGGCGTCGCCAGGGTCGACGGCAAGCCGTTGCTGGACACCGGCAAGGCTGAAACCGACAAGGCCTGGCTATTCCTGCCAGCCGGTGCCAAGGGACCGGCCTTCCTGATCTTCCAGAACTATTGGGCGATCAAGACCTACAACATCTCCGATTCCTACACGCTCTCTGTCGGGTTGCTCGCCGACCGTATCCGCGGCATCCCCTCGCTGCAGGGCCGCTGGCCGTCGCAGGAAACCACGCTCAACCGCGCACAGATCACGGCGATGCAGAAGAAGCTGAAGGCGCTCGGCTATCCCATCGAGACGATCGACGGCAAGATCGGCCCGGCAGCGCGGGCGGCTCTGCGCACCTGGCAGGCCAAGGCAGGGCTGGTGGCCGACGGCTATCCGACCCCGGCAGTGCTGCAGAAACTGAGCGCGACGCCCTGATGCGTGATAATCTTTCCAGCTAGGGCGTGTCATTCCTGCGAAATCGGAGACCGGCCTTGAAGCAGCGCCTCCTCCTGATCGTCCTGTTCGTGCTCGCCTCCGTCATCCTGTCGCAGCGGCATGTCATGGCGCGCGACAGCGGGGGCGACACGCCGGGGCAGGCCCTGCGTCAATATCAGGAGATGCAGAACAAGGTGCGCCAGCAGAACGCCCGGCCGGCGCCCGTACGGCGCACCAAGGTCCGGGCTTCGCCCTTCGCCCTGCCCAAACCCGCCAAGGTGGCGCCGGCACCAGCCGTGCCGCCTTCCTCCTTCGTGCATGTCATCGGCGATTCGATGGCGGATCAGCTCGCCGCCGGATTAACGGACGTCCTAGACGATCGGCCCGACATCGCCATCATCCGCAATGTCAAAGCCGATAGCGGCCTGGTGCGCAACGACTTTTACGACTGGAACAAAGGCATCGCCGATCTGCTCGCCGCCAATGCCCAGATCGATGCCGTGGTGATCCTGATCGGCTCCAACGACCGCCAGACCATCCGGGATGACGGCACCCGCTTCGAGCCGCAATCAGAGGAATGGGAAGCCGCTTATCGCAAGCGCATCGACGCCCTGATCGCGCCTCTGAAAGCCCGCGGCATCAAGATCTTCTGGGTCGGCTTGCCGCCGATGCGCAGCGACGTGCTCAGCGCTGCCATGGTACGGTTCAACAGCCTCTATCGCAGCCAAGTGACGGCGGCGGGCGGCCTCTATGTCGACATCTGGGACGGTTTCGTCAATTCGGACGGATCCTATGCCGCCAGCGGCACCGGGCTCGACGGCCAGCCGGCCCGCCTGCGCAAGGCCGATGGCGTACACTTCTCCGATGAAGGCGCCAAGCTGGCGGCGCATTTCCTCGAAAGCGATCTGAGGCGCCTGCTTGGCGAGGCGCCGCCAGCACCGATGGTAGCAACCGCCCCAGTCGCTGAACCCACCCCCGATACGCCCGGGGACTCTCCGGCCGAAAAGCCCGAATACGGGCCCGTCCTGCCGCTCGACGCCTATGAAACCGCGCCCGGCGGCCAGTTGCTCGGTGGCGGGGCGCCCAAGCCAGGCGGTGCCGACCCCAGTGTCGCCAGAGTGCTCGGACAGGGCGAAAGCCTGCCTCCCCGTGAGGGCCGCGCCGACGATTTCCGCTGGCCGGCGCAGGCAGTGCCTTAAAGGGAATGCGGACATCCCGGCGGCATGCAGGCACGTCGCGATGTCCGCGCCCTACTCATCGCCGCGCGGTGTCGAGCGCCATGCGGGCGGCGAGGCCCATCAGCACCGTGCCCATCAGCCAGCGCTGCACCGTCGTCCACAGCGGCCGGTCCGCCAGGAAGGCGGAGATAGTGCCCGCCATCACCACGAAGCAGGCATTGAAGAAGGCACTGACCAGGATCTGGATCAGGCCGAGCTGCAGGGTCTGGCCGAGCACAGGGCCGGAATGATCCACGAATTGCGGCAGCAGCGAAAGATAGAGTGCGGCGACCTTGGGATTGAGCAGGCTGGTGAACAGGCCCATGCCATAGAGCCGCCGCACCGAATCAGGTTTGAGCGTGCGAATCTCGAAGGGTGAACGTCCGCCGGGCTTGAGCGCCTGCCAGGCCATCCAGGCGAGATAGGCAGCACCGGCGATACGCAGGGCATCATAGGCATAGGGCACCGCGAACAGCAGCGCGGTGATGCCGAAGGCCGCCAGCAGCATATAGATCACGAAGCCGGTGACGACACCGGTGAGCGAGATCGACCCCGCCAGACGGCCCTGGCAGATCGAGCGCGAGACCAGATAGGCCATGTTGGGGCCGGGTGTCAGCACCATGCCGACGGCAATGGCGGTGAAGGCGAGGACGGTCGTGAGGGAGAGCATGGGGGGCCTCGGTTTTCCCTTCCTACGTGCGTTACGCCCATCCGTACAAGCATCCACGCGAGTTCATCATCACTTTGAATGGACACGTCAAAATCCGTGATGGCAGGAATGGTGCGGCGATCGTCTCAGCCCCGTCTCTCGATGGAACGAGACCGGCGTGAAAGGTGGCGCGTGAATATCGGTCTGAAGACCGGCACACCGAAAAAGGCGGGCCCGAAGGCCCAATGCAGTTCGCTGAAAGAGGAAACGCTACGATTCGTCATTGCCGGGTCAAGCCCGACAATGACGAAGATCGTGCAAACTCGAAGACGCTTAAGTGAACGGCATTGGGCCCGAAGACCCGGTCCCTCAGCGCGGCAGCGTCGTCGCGCCCATCAGCGCCTCGTCGATGGCACGGGCGGCCTGGCGGCCTTCGCGGATGGCCCAGACCACCAGCGACTGGCCGCGCCGCATGTCACCGGCGGCGTAGACCTTGTCCATCGAGGTGCGGTAGTCCCGATCGGTGGCGGCGATATTGCCCCGCTTGTCGAGCTCGACACCCGACTGGTCGATCATGCCGGCCTTGATCGGTCCGGTGAAGCCGAGGGCGATGAAAACCATATCGGCGCGCAACACGGTCTCCGTGCCCTCGATCGGCCGGCGCTTCTCGTCGGCACGGGCGATCTTGACGCCGATGACCCGGCCATTCTTGCCGACGATACCGAGCGTCACCGCCTGGAATTCGCGCTCGGCACCCTCGGCCTGCGAGGAGGAGGTGCGCATCTTGGTCGGCCAATAGGGCCAGATCGCCAGCTTGTCTTCCTTCTCGGGCGGACGGGGCCGGATGTCGAGCTGCGTCACCGAGATGGCGCCCTGTCGGAAGGAGGTGCCGACACAGTCCGACGCGGTGTCGCCGCCGCCGATCACCACGACATGCTTGCCGGTGGTCAGCAGCGGTTCTTCCTTGGAGATGTCCTCGCCACCGACGCGGCGGTTGCTCTGCACCAGATACGGCATGGCGAAATGGACGCCTTCGAGCTCGGCGCCCGGCAGGGTGGGATCGCGCGGGGTCTCGGCGCCACCCGCCATCAGCACGGCGTCGTGGCCGGCCTTGAGGTCGGCGAAGCTCATGGTCACACCGATATTGACGCCATAGTGAAAGGTGACGCCCTCGGCCTCCATCTGGCGCACGCGGCGCTCGATATGGTGCTTCTCCATCTTGAAGTCCGGGATGCCGTAGCGCAGCAGGCCGCCGGCGGCGGGCTCGCGCTCATAGACATGCACCTCGTGGCCGGCGCGGGCGAGCTGCTGTGCACCCGCCAGACCCGCCGGGCCGGAGCCGACGACGGCCACCTTCTTGCCGGTCTTCACCTTGGCGATCTCGGGCTGGATCCAGCCCATGGCCCAGGCCTTGTCGGCGATCGACTGCTCGATCGTCTTGATGGTTACAGGCACATCCTCGAGGTTGAGCGTGCAGGCTTCCTCGCAGGGCGCCGGACAGATGCGGCCGGTGAATTCCGGGAAGTTGTTGGTGGTGTGCAGGTTGCGCGCCGCCTCCTCCCAGTCGTCGTGATAGACGAGGTCGTTCCAGTCCGGGATCTGGTTGTTGACCGGACAGCCCGTCGGGCCATGGCAATAGGGCACGCCGCAATCCATGCAGCGCGCCGCCTGCTTGGCGACATCCTTGTCGTCGAGCGGAAGGGTGAATTCGCGGTAGTGGCGGATGCGGTCGGCGGCCGGAATATACTTCTGGTCCTGCCGATCGATCTCGAGAAATCCTGTTGCCTTGCCCATACTAAGTCCTCCGGTCGAACCGGATGCGCGCCGCGCTATCCGGGGCCGTTGTCAAAAGATCAATGTCGCGGACTTCGGTATCCGCGACGATGCCGAAATCACTCCGCCGCCATCATGGTGCGGGCTTTTTCCATCTCGCGCAGGGCACGGCGATATTCGACCGGCATCACCTTGACGAAGCGGGTGCGATAGGTCGCCCAATCGTCCAGCATGGCCTTGGCAAGCGTCGAGCCCGTATAATGCAGGTGGTTCTCGATCATCTTGCGCAGGCGCTCCTCGTCATAGCGGCCCATGTCGCCGGAGACGTCGATGCGGCCTTTGAACTCGAGGTCACCGCCATGATGGTGGAGGCGCTCCATCAAATCCTCTTCCTCTTCCACCGGTTCGAGATCGACCATGGAGAGGTTGCAGCGTTTGGCGAAGCTCTGGTCCTCGTCATAGACATAGGCGACACCGCCCGACATGCCGGCCGCGAAGTTGCGGCCCGTCTGGCCGAGCACGACCACCACGCCGCCGGTCATGTATTCGCAGCCATGGTCGCCGGTGCCCTCGACCACCGCTGCGGCGCCCGAATTGCGCACCGCAAAGCGCTCGCCCGCCACACCGCGGAAATAGCACTCGCCGGAAATAGCGCCGTAGAGCACGGTGTTGCCGATGATGATCGACTTCTCCGGCACGGCCTGGGTCTCGGGGCTCGGCTTGATGATGATGCGGCCGCCGGAAAGGCCCTTGCCGACATAGTCGTTGGCCTGGCCCACCAGCGTCAGGTCGATGCCCGCCGCCAGGAAGGAGCCGAAGCTCTGGCCGGCCGTGCCTGACAGATTCACCTTGATGGTGCCGTCGGGCAGGCCTTCATAGCCGTAGCGCAGGGCGACTTCGCCCGAGAGCATGGCACCGGCCGTGCGATCGACATTGGTGATCTTGCCCTCGATGGTGACCTCGCGGCCATAGTCGAGCGCCGGTGCCGCCTCGGCGATGAAACCGCGGTCGAGCACGGTATCGATCGGGTGCTTCTGCTTCTCCTCGTGGCGGATGCCGACATTGGCCGGCACGTCCACCTTGTGGAAGAGCTTGGTGAAATCGAGTCCCTTGGCCTTCCAGTGCTCGATGGCATCCTGCTTGTCGAGCAGGTCGGAGCGGCCGATCAACTCGTCGAGCTTGCGGAAGCCGAGCTCGGCCATCAGCTCGCGCACTTCCTCGGCGACGAAGAAGAAGTAGTTGATGATGTGCTCGGGCGTGCCCTTGAAGCGCTTGCGCAGCACGGGGTCCTGCGTCGCCACGCCCACCGGGCAGGTATTGAGGTGGCACTTGCGCATCATGATGCAGCCGGCCGCGATCAGGGGCGCGGTGGAGAAGCCGAATTCGTCCGCCCCGAGCAGCGCGCCGATGACGACGTCGCGGCCAGTCTTGAGCCCGCCATCGACCTGCAGGCGCACGCGCGAACGCAGGCGGTTGAGTACCAGCGTCTGCTGGGTCTCGGCTAGGCCGGTTTCCCAAGGACTGCCGGCATGCTTGATCGAGGTCAGCGGCGAAGCGCCTGTGCCGCCTTCGAAGCCGGAGATGGTGATATGGTCGGCGCGGGCCTTGGCGACACCGGCGGCGACGGTGCCGACACCGACTTCCGAAACCAGCTTGACCGAGACGTCCGCCGCCGGGTTGACGTTCTTCAAATCGAAGATCAGCTGCGCCAGGTCCTCGATCGAATAGATGTCGTGATGCGGCGGCGGCGAGATCAGGCCGACGCCCGGGGTCGAGTGGCGCACCTTGGCGATGACGGCATCGACCTTGTGCCCGGGCAGTTGGCCGCCCTCGCCGGGCTTGGCGCCCTGCGCGACCTTGATCTGCATCATGTCGGCATTGACCAGATATTCGGCAGTGACGCCGAAGCGGCCCGAGGCGACCTGCTTGATGGCCGAGCGCTTGGAGCGCCCGTCCGGCAGGGTCTTGAAGCGCTCGGCTTCCTCGCCGCCCTCGCCGGTGTTGGACTTGCCGCCGATGGCGTTCATGGCGATGGCCAGCGATTCATGGGCCTCGCGCGAGATCGAGCCGAAGGACATCGCGCCGGTAGCGAACCGCTTTACCAATTCGCTCGCGGGCTCGACCTCGGCCAGGGGCACCGAGGCCATGCCGCGCTCACCAGCCGTCTTGATGCGGAACAGGCCACGGATGGTCTGGAGCTGGCCGTTCTGCAGATTCACCGTATCGGCAAAGTCGCGATAGCGGTCCTGCGCATTGTTGCGCACGGCATGCTGCAGCGTGGCGACGCTGTCCGGTGTCCAGACATGGTCCTCGCCGCGGATACGGTAGGCGTATTCACCGCCGACATCGAGCGCGTTGCGAAAGATCGGCGCGTCCGAGAAGGCGTCCTTGTGGCGTGACACGGCCTCGGCAGCGACCTCGTTGAGGCCGACGCCCTCGATCATGGTGGCGGTGCCAAAGAAGAACTCGTCGACGAAGGCCGAAGAGAGGCCGATGGCGTCGAAGATCTGTGCGCCACAATAGGACTGGTAGGTCGAGATGCCCATCTTGGACATCACCTTCAGCACGCCCTTGCCGATCGACTTGATGTAGCGCTTGACCACCTCATATTCGTCGACTTCCTCGGGGAATTCGAGCTGGGCGTGAAGCGTGGCCAGCGTCTCGAAGGCGAGATAGGGGTTGATCGCCTCGGCGCCATAGCCGGCAAGGCAGCAGAAATGATGGATCTCGCGTGCCTCGCCGGTCTCCACCACCAGGCCTGCCGCGGTACGCAGCCCCTTGCGGATGAGGTGATGATGCACGGCCGCCGTCGCCAGCAGCGCCGGGATCGGGATGCGGTCCGGGCCGGTCTGGCGGTCGGACAGGATGATGATGTTGTAGCCGCCATGCACCGCCGCCTCGGCGCGCTCGCATAGCCGCTCGAGCGAACCGCGCATGCCGTCCGCTCCCTGGATGGCCGGATAGGTCATGTCGAGCGTCTTGGTGTCGAAACGCTCCTCGACATGGCCGATGCAGCGGATCTTCTCCAGGTCCTCATTGGTGAGGATGGGCTGGCGTACCTCCAGGCGCTTCTTGCGGGAAGTGCCCTCGAGGTCGAGGATGTTCGGGCGCGGTCCGATGAACGACACCAGGCTCATCACCAATTCCTCGCGGATCGGGTCGATCGGCGGGTTGGTGACCTGGGCGAAGTTCTGCTTGAAGTAGGTGTAGAGCAGCTTCGACTTGTCGGAGAGCGCCGAGATCGGCGTATCCGTGCCCATCGAGCCGACGGCCTCCTGGCCGGTGGTCGCCATCGGCGGCAGCAGCAGCTTGATGTCTTCCTGGGTGTAGCCGAAGACCTGCTGGCGATCGAGCAGCGACACGTCGGTGCGCGAAGCGCGCGCTTCCACCGGGCGCAGATCCTCCAGCACGATCTGGGTGCGCTTGAGCCAGTCGCGATAGGGATTGGCAGTGGCGAGCGAGGCCTTCATCTCGTCGTCGGAGACGATGCGGCCTTCCTCCAGGTCGATCAGCAGCATCTTGCCGGGCTGCAGGCGCCACTTCTCGACGATGTCGGCCTCGGGAATCGGCAGCACGCCGAATTCGGAGGCGAGCACGACAAGCCCATCCTTGGTGACGAGATAGCGGGCGGGCCTGAGGCCGTTGCGGTCGAGCGTAGCGCCAATCTGGCGGCCATCGGTGAAGACCACGGCGGCCGGCCCATCCCAGGGCTCCATCAGCGCGGCGTGGTATTCGTAGAAGGCGCGCCGGTCCTCGGACATCAGCGGATTGCCCGCCCAGGCCTCGGGGATCAGCATCATCATGGCGTGGGCGAGCGAATAGCCGCCCTGCACCAGGAATTCGAGCGCATTGTCGAAGCAAGCCGTGTCGGACTGGCCTTCATAGGAGATCGGCCAGAGCTTGGAGATGTCGTTGCCGAACAGCTCGGAATCGACCGAGGCCTGGCGCGCCGCCATCCAGTTCACATTGCCGCGCAGCGTGTTGATCTCGCCGTTGTGCGCGACCATGCGGTAGGGGTGGGCCAGCGTCCAGCTCGGGAAAGTATTGGTCGAGAAGCGCTGATGCACCAGGGCGATGGCGCTCTGGAAGCGCTCGTCGGTGAGGTCCTTGAAATAGTCGCCGAGCTGAGTGGCGAGCAGCATGCCCTTATAGGTGATGGTGCGGCTGGACACCGAGACCGGATAGAAGCCTGCCGTCACCGGCCGGCGCTCCACATCGTTATAGATGACGTTGGAGATCACCTTGCGGATGATGAACAGCCGGCGCTCGAACTCGTCCTGATCGGGCGTGGCGGCCGAACGGCCGATGAAGGCCTGCATGTGGATCGGCTCGGTCGGCAGCACGCTTTCGCCCAGGCCCGAATTGTCCACGGGCACGGCGCGCCAGCCGAGGAACACTTCGCCTTCCTCGGCCACGATCTTCTCGACCACGCGCATGGCATGCACGCGGCCTTCCTCGTTGCGCGGCAGGAAGAAGAAGCCGACGGCATAATCGCCCGGCGCCGGCAACTCGAAGCCCAGCGTGGCGCATTCGGCGGCGAAGAAGTCGTGCGGGATCTGCACGAGCATGCCGCAGCCGTCACCCGCCTTCGGATCGGCGCCGACGGCGCCGCGATGGTCGAGATTGTGCAGGATCTGCAGCGCCTGCGCGATGATTTTGTGGCTCTTGCGGTTCTTCATATCGGCGATGAAGCCGACGCCGCAGGCATCCTTCTCATTGGCGGGATTGTAGAGGCCCTGGGCTTCGGGCAGGCCAGGATCGCGCAGCACCAGGCTGCGCGTATCCAGATCAGGCGTTCGGCGGTCTTTCGTCACGGTGGCATTCGTTTTCGTCGCAGCATCGATCGCCGCCGCCGAAACCGTCTGCTGTCCGTGTTGGAAGATCGCGCTCATCGCCTGTTTCCTCTTCGCCTCAGTCACCTGTTGGATATCAAGTCCCGGGCGGTTCTACCGCATCCGTTCCTTCGACACCTGTCAACGCTCACCACCGGACGCAGTCCGATGAACCGCAGGAGGGAGCCAGATGCATTGATCTCGCCCTGCCCCGCTTCCCAGCTTCACACACTCGCCCGCTCATCGCCTGCCCTTGCAAGGGTCGGGCCGCGACTATGCCGCCGGATTGTGAAAGCTGTCACTCAATTGTGCACCGCTCCGCGCTGAAACGCGAGAGCGGCGTTCTTGCCATACGGCCAAGCCGGGCCTGTGGGCCATCTTCGGCTGGTCCGCGGGCCGCCGACCCGAAGGCAGCGGCATCCACAATGGGACAGCATAGCTGTCCTAATATGGAGGGCTGACATCGCATGATTCCAAGCTGGGGACAAGCACATAAAAGCGGCAGCGCGACTTTTTCTTGCGTGGGACCCCAGCACGATAGCAAGAAACGAGATGTGATCACATCACGGAGAGACAGAGTGTTCTGAAAAATCGCCATTATGGCGAGATCTTGTCAAGCGATGCGAAAGTGCTTCGCACCCAGCGAGGCATGAAAACGATCTCGCCCGCCCTATCCCCGCAACCCCAGCACCCTTCTCACGATGATCGGCAAGGCGATCGCCGCCACCAGCAAGACGCCGAGGATAACGGCGATGACGATGCCGGGAACGTTGATCAACGTCAGGCCGAAGGTGGTGAGGCCGAGCACGAAGACCGCGATTACCACGCCCGGCATGGTGCCCGAGCCGCCGGCGATCGAGATGCCGCCCAGCACCACCATGGTCACCACTTCGAGCTCCCAGCCCAGCGCAATGTTGGGCCGGGTCGAGCCGATGCGGGCGGTGAGCAGGGCCGAAGCGAGCCCGGACAGAAGCCCCGTCAGCACGAAGATGAGGAAGCGGATGCGATTGACCGGAATGCCCGAAAAACGTGCCGCCACCGGGTTGTTGCCGATGGCATAGAGCATACGCCCCCACACGGTGAAATGCAGCGCGACGGTGAAAAGCACGGCCAGGACCAGGAACAGGATGAAGGCTAGATAAAGCGGCGGCTCCTGGATGATGTAGAGTTGGGCGAGGTTGGTGTATTCCTCCGGATAGGTGGTGATCGCCTGGTCGCCCAGCACGACCTGGGCAATGCCGCGATAGAGCGACATGGTGCCGATGGTAACCACGATCGACGGCAGGCCGAAGCCGGTGACCAGCCAGCCATTGAAGGCGCCGCAGACGATGCCGACACCCAGGCCGATGGCGATCAGCATAGCAGGCCCATAGCCCGCCTGCGCGCCATAGCCGATAGCGAGCGAGGCCAGAGCCACGATCGCGGCGACGGACAGGTCGATCTCCCGGGTGAGGATCAGCAGCGCCATGCCAAGCGCGATGATCGCCTTCTCCGAGAAGTTCTGGGTCATGTCGGAGAGGTTGTAGAGATCGAGGAAATAAGGCGAACCCAGTGCGTTGACCACGATCACCGCCGCCAGCAGCAGGCAGAGGATGGTCTCCCAGCGCAGCAGGCGGTCCGCCAGCGTCCGGGGCGCGCGGTCGAGCACCTGATAGCGGGCCGTGTCCGTCATCAGCGGGCTCCTTCTCTGGCGGCGGCGCGGCGGCGCGCCTCGGGCAGGATCAGCTTGCCGCCCTTGTGCTCGGCGCGGGCGTTGACCACCACGGCCGCCAGGATGACCGCGCCCGAGATCGCCATCTGCCAGAAAGGCGAGACGTTGATCACCGGCAGGGCGTTGACCACCACGCCCAGGAACAGCGCCCCAAGCAAAGCGCCGCTGACCGAGCCGATACCGCCGCCGATCGAGACGCCGCCGATCACGCAGGCCGCGATCACGCTGAGCTCATAGCCGAGCGCGATTTCCGTATAGGCGATGCCGAAGCGCGCCACCCACAGATAGCCGCACAAGCCTGAGATTGCGCCGGAAAGCGTGAAGACCAGCAATTGCTGGCGGGCAAGATCGATGCCGCAATAGCGCGCCGCCACCGGATTGCCGCCCACCGCATAGAGCCCTCGGCCGATGGTGGTGCGCCCGAGGAAGAGGGCCATTGCCGCCGCCACCGCGATGGCGAACCAGACCAGGCTCGAAAGGCCGAGGAAGGTGGCGTGCGGAAAGTTCAGGAAGGCCGGCGTCATCTTGTCGGAGCTGATCCACTTGCCGCCCGAGACGATGAAGACGAGGCCGCGATAGATGGCGAGCGTGCCCAGCGTCACAACGATGGGGGGAATGCCGACGAAGGCGATGAACACGCCGTTGACGAAGCCGAAAAAAGTGCCGACGGCGATGGCGATCAGAATGATCAGGCCGATCGGCAGGTCGGGCGCCGCGATCGAGGCGAGAGCGGCGACCATGCCGCTGAGCGCCAGATTGGCCGCCACCGAGAGGTCGATGCCACGAATGAGGATCACCGTCATCTGGGCGAGCGCCAGCATGGCGAGGATGGCGGTATCCTTGAGCACGCCCATCAGGCTGTCGGCCCCGAGGAAGACCGGCGCCCTTATGCCGATGGCAAGGACCATGCCTGCAACGATGAGGGCGAGGATGATCTCGCGGCCATAGCGGCGCCACAGGGCCTTCATGCCAAGCCTTCCTGTCATGCCTGGCCTCCCGTGGCGGCCGTGACGATGGCGGCGGCGTCCATCTCGGCCCGTGCGAACTCCTTCACGATGCGGCCCTCGTGCATCACCAGGATGCGATCGGACATGCCCATCACCTCCGGCAGTTCGGAGGAGATCAGCACCACGGCGAGGCCTTCGGCCGCCAGGTCCACCATGAAGTCGTGTACAGCGGCCTTGGAGCCGACGTCGATGCCCTTCGTCGGCTCGTCCAGGACGATGACCTTGGGATTGGTGGCAAGCCATTTGGCGATCACCACCTTCTGCTGGTTGCCGCCGGACAGCTCCTGCAGCTTCTGGTCCCAGGAGGCGGCCTTCACCGCGAGCCTGGTGCCGAAGCGGCGGGTATCGGCGATCTCCGAGCGCAGGCTGAGAAAGCCGAGGCGGGCATGACGCATCAGGCTGGCCAATGTGGTGTTCTCGCGCACGCCGAACGGCAGCACGGCGCCCTGGCTCTGGCGGTCCTCCGGCACATAGGCGATGCCGGCGGCGATGGCATCGGCGGGGCTTTTGATGGCGCGGGCCTTGCCACGCACGAGGATCTCGCCCTTCTCGGGCCGGGAGAGCCCGAACACCGCCTGCATGGCCTCGGACCGGCCGGCGCCGACCAGCCCGTAGAGGCCGAGGATCTCGCCTTGGCGCAAGGTGAAGGAGATGTCGGCGAATTCGCTCTCATTGGCGAGGCCCCTGACCTCGAGCGCGACGTCGCCGATCGGCACCTCGCGCTTGGGAAAGACCTGGTCGATCGAGCGTCCGACCATCAGGCGGACGAGTTCGGCGGAGGTGGCCTCGCTGATCGCGCCATCGCCGACATATTCGCCGTCCCGCAAGCAGAGCCAGCGATCGGCGACACGGAAAATTTCCTCGAATTTGTGGCTGATGAACAGGACCGCCCGTCCCTCAGCCTTGAGCTGGTCGATGATGCGGAAGAGATCGTCGATCTCGCGGGCCGAGAGTGCCGCCGTCGGCTCGTCCATGATGACGATGCGCGCCTCATGCGACAAGGCGCGGGCGATCTCGACCAGATGCTTCTGGGCCACGCTCAGGGCTTTCAGCGGCTCGCCCGGATCGATATCGGCATCGAGACGCTTGAGCAGTTCGCGCGTCCGCGCATGCACAGTTCCCCAGTCCACCAGCCCGCCGGCACCCTTCGGCATATGCCCCATGAAGACGTTCTCGGCGACCGAGAGTTCGTCGAACATGATGGTTTCCTGGTGGATCGCGGTGATGCCGGCCGCCCAGGCATCGCGAGGGCTCGAAAAGCGCACGGCCTGCCCGCCGACCCGGATCTCGCCCTCATCCGGCGTGTAGATGCCGGTAAGGATCTTCACGATGGTGGACTTGCCGGCCCCATTCTCCCCGAGCAGCGCCGTGACCTCACCGGGATGAAGGGCGAGACGCACATCATGCAGCGCCCGCACGCCGGGAAAACGCTTGGAGATGCCGGAAAGGGAGAGCAGGGGGGTGGAGGTCATAGGGATCCGCGCCGGGAGCGAGCCTTCTCCACGAAGTGGGGAAGGTGTCAGTGCGAAGCACTGACGGATGGAGTGTGGCGGGCAGCGCGCCGAGCTTAACGAGATGGCACCACGGTCGCGCAAGTCTCCGAGAGAACATCGCGCTGCCCGCCACACCCCACCCGACCCGACTTCGTCGGGTCACCCTCCCCGGCTCCGCTGGAGAGGGCCAGTCGCACCGCTCTGGGCACGGTGGAATGAGCCGCCGCTGTCTTCCTCAGAAGATCTTGGCGAATTTCTCGACATTCGCCTTGTCGAAGGTGAAGGGTTCGCCCATCACCGCCTCGCCGTCCTCGCCGATCTTGGTCTCGCCCATGCGGCCCATTTTCACGGTTGAGCCGGGCTTGGCGTCCTCGCCGCCGATGATGCCGGCCAGGATCTGCGTGGCCGAATAGCCGTAATCGACCGGATTCCAGATCGCGAACGAGTCGCAGGCACCCTTGAGCACGGCATCCTTCATTTCCGAAGGCAGGCCGAGGCCCGTGATGAAGACCTTGCCGGCAAGGCCGCCGTCGATGATCGCCTTGGCGCCGGCGCGGATGCCGATGGTGGTGGGCGAGATCACGCCCTTGAGATTGGGATGCGTCTTCACCAGGCCCTGCATCTCGCGATAGGACTTGTCGTCCTGGTCATCGCCATAGACGGTATCCACCAGCTTGAGCTTGGCGTATTCGGGCTTCTCCCACTCCTTCTTCATCGCCGCGATCCAGGAGTTCTGGTTCGTCATGGTCGAAGCGGCGGAAAGGATGGCAACCTCGCCCTCGCCCTTGAGGGTCTTGGAAATCATCTGCACCTGCTTGGCCCCGATCATATCGGTGGAGGAAGCGTTGAGGTGCATGATGCGCCCGCCCTTGGCGATGGCGCTGTCGAAGGAGATCACCTTGATGCCGCGCTGCGCCGCCTTCTTGCCGACCGGAACCAGCGCATTGGCGTCATTGGCGGAGACGATGATGCCGTCGACCTTCTGGGCGATCAGGGCATCGATCACCGCGATCTGGTCCTCGGCCGTCGCCTTGGTGGGGGCGGTGTAGATGATCTCGATGCCGCCGAGTTCCTTGGCCGCCTGCTGCGCGCCGTCGCGGCAGGCATCGAAATAGGAATTGCCGAGATTCTTGACCACCAGGGCGATGCGCTTGTTGGCGGCGAAAGCCGGCGTGACCGCGCCGAGCGGCAGGGCGCTCGCCAGCAGCGAACCACCCAGGATCTTCAAGGCGCTGCGACGAGATTGATCGTCGAACATGTCGTTCCCTCCACATTGCCAGCCGGCTCTTGCCGGTCTGTCTGCCTGCGGGCGGCTTAACGGCCGGACTTGGCCACCGACTCTCCCGCGCAGAGGCGCCATTCATGCCCGCCTCGCCGGCGAATGCAAGAGTCGGCTGTAATTTGTCTGATTAATTTTGGCAGGACAGTGACCGCCCTGCTAGAGCCCTGCGCGCGAATGTCTTGATGACCGTGATGCCAGTCGCTACGACAGTCGAAGCCCTCCCTCTCTCGTCACATTGCTCATGGAACCTATGACTTCCCTTCCTTCCTTTGCGGCCTGGACCGTCTGCGGCATCGACGAACTCGATCAGTTCAGCGGCTCCGGCATCAGCCATGTGCTTTCGATCGTGGACCCGCACTGGCCCGAGCTAAGTGCCTTCGGTACCTATGGCGTACATCAGCGCACCATTCTGCAATTCGACGACATCATCGATCCGCTCGCCGGCAAGGTCATGCCGGCACGCGAGCACATGGCCGAAATTCTGCGTTTTGCCCGCGACGAGGCCGGCGCCCTCCTCATTCCCGAACGCCTGCTGGTGCATTGCCATATGGGCGTTTCGCGCTCGACCGCAGCCATGGCCTCGCTGGTCGCCCGCTCCGATCCGAGCCTGTCGGGGGATGAGATCTTTGCCCGCCTGCGCACGATCCGCCCGCAAGCCTGGCCCAATTCCGTGCTGATCGGCTTTGCCGACGAGCTTCTCGGCCGGGGCGGACGCCTCACGCAGGCTCTTCGCCGGCATTATGCCTTCCAGATACGGCACCGTCCCGACATGGCCGATTGGATGGTCAGGCTTGGGCGTGGGCGCGAGGTCGAGATGGCCGCCTAAGGCTGGCGGCGCCTTGCGGCTCGCATCACGCCGCTGACGGAAGCGTCGCCCGCCATTCGGCTCTGTAACGCAGCAGGGCCCCGGCGTCGCCATAGGCCGTTGCCGGTTTTGCCGGCTCCCGCGCCGGCATGTCGGGCCAGGTGGCGAGAAGGGAGGTACCGTAGGCGGTGCCGGAACTGTCGAGGCTGGGCAGCACCGCCTGCCCCGGGCGCAGTGCCGCGAGCAGGCTGCAGTAGACGGGATTGGCGGCAAAGCTGCCCTCGATCAGCAAGGGCCCGCGGTCAGCACCGAGCGCCTCCAGCAGATAATCGGTCAGGAGCACGCAATAGAGGCTGGCGAGCGCCGCCCGCATGCCCTCGCCGGCCGGCAGCATGCCCCGGATCGCGCCGGGATGACCCGGAAAAGGGCCGCCATTGGGTACGAAACTCGGCAGCGCCAACACGCCCGCCGCCATCACGGCCGCGGCATCGGCAAGCGAGCAGGACGCGGACGCGCCATCGAGGATCACGGCATATTCCCGCCCGCCCATGAATTTGGCCGCCGGCACCGGCCGGGCCTCGACATCGGCATAGGCCTGCATGTCCCTGGTCGCGTCGAGCCGGTCGGGATCGGCTCCCAGCGCCATGATCACCGCCCAGGTACCAGAGGAAACCAAGGTAAAGGGCGGCTCGAAGGTGATCAGATGCGGCAGGATCGAGCCGTTGGAATCATGGATGCCGGCACGCACCCGCACCGTGTCGGGCAGGCCGGTTTCGGCCTGAATCTCGGGTCGCAGCGGGCCGAGCACGGCATAGGCCGCGATCGGCGGCGGAAACAGCGCCTCCCAGCCACGGCTGACAACCAGCGAGGACAGGCGCCTTTCACGGACGGCCCACAGGTCGGAATGGCCGCCGATACCGGTGACCTCGTTGCGGGCGATCCCGGTAAGGCGCCAGGTGAAATATTGCGGATAGGGCACGATGTGCCTGACGCGCGCGAATTCTTCGGGATGACGCAATTGCTGGTAGAAGATCTGCTTGCCCGAATTGAGCCCCGCCGACATCGGCGGCGACAGGGTCTCGGCAAAAGGCGGCCGGAACGACGCATACTCGGCCTCGACCTCGCCGACGCCCTCGAACTCGTAATCCATCACCGGCAGGGCCAGATCGCCTTCGCCGATCAGAGCCATGGCGGCGCCATGGGTGGTGACGGCGATATCCGCGATGGCGTGTTCGGCACCGGCCTTGCGCAGCCCTTCCATCAGGAACCGCCAGATCGTCTCGACATCGGCATGTGGATAAGGCGGGCCGGCCAGTGGCCGGTTCGGCATCGAGGCCTGCCAGAGGCTGGTGGCGCCGTCGAACAGGACCAGCTTCACATTGGTCTTGCCGACATCGAGCACGGCGGTGACGGACATGGTCGGCTCGCTAAGCTCTTTGCGATTTGACGGGATCGGCAGGCATCGCAAAACGCGTCGAAACAAGGAGTTGGAGCAGGTGTCGATCGCTCAATACAGATCAGCGTATTTGTCGAAATTCTTGGCGTCGACCACGAAGGGGCGCAGCGTGGCGACGCTGTTCTCGCCGAGGGAGATCTGGCCGAGGCGGCCGGCGGTAAGCATGCTGCCCGTGCCTGGCGCCATGGTGTTCCTGGCCAGCGCCGCGGCAATCTGCATGGCGGCATAACCGATATCCACCGGATTGGCCGTGGCGAAGCATTCCACGGCCTTTGCCGACATCGCGGCCTTCAGCGTGGCCGGGCGGCCGAAGCCGGTGACGAAGACCTTGCCGGCAAGGCCCCTGTCGGTGACGCATTGCGCCGCGCCCACCAAGGCTGCCGGGCTGAAGACCAGCAGGCCCTTGAGATTGGGACGCTGCCTCAGCACGAAGTCCGCGGCGGCATAGCCGGCCTTTTCGTCATCATTGCCATAGAGCGTGTCGGCGAGTTTGAGCTTGCCATAGGCCGGCTTGAGCCATTGCTGCATGGTCTCAGAAACCAGCCCCTGCCCGTCCGCGCC
The DNA here is from genome assembly GCF_052114505.1 of Labrys sp. KB_33_2. Lineage (NCBI taxonomy): Bacteria > Pseudomonadati > Pseudomonadota > Alphaproteobacteria > Hyphomicrobiales > Xanthobacteraceae > Labrys > Labrys sp. KB_33_2. The sequence continues at coordinate 21,548 of NZ_JBFREW010000025.1, forward strand.
ATTGCGCCCGCCGGCCAGGATGGCGATGTCGCCGCCATCCTTGGCGTCATCGGCCAGCATCGCCAAGAAGCTTTCCGCCTTGCCGCGATTGCTGACGGGATCGACATGGGCCATGCGCGAATTCGCCGGCAGGGCTTGCTCGAAGGAGACCACCTTGATGCCGCGGATCATGGCGCGCTTGCACAGCGGCGCCAGCAGGCCGGCATCAACAGGGCTGATCAGGATGGCATCCACCTTCTGCTTCACGAAGCCGTTGATGAACAGGGCCTGCTCGCGCACCTGGCGCTTTTCCGGCGCGGCGACGGCCATGTCGAGATTGCCGATCTGCGTCGCGGCCTCCTGGGCCCCATCGGCGCAGGCCTTGTAGAAGGGATCATCCTTGACGGGCACGATCACTCCGATCCGCAGCCTCCCCTCGGCCGCCGGCAACACCGGCGTCGGATCCGGCTTGGGCTTTGGCTTGGGATTGGGCGCCGAAAAAGCGGTCGATGACATGCCGGCCAACCCCAGGCCCCCCAGCAGCGTGACGATCTGGCGGCGGCTGAAGGTGTCGGTCATGGGAACTCCGTCCGGGAATGCTGCGAAAACGGCAAAATACGCCACAGGCCCGATCGAACGGCCGGGCCGGCAACGAGAGCGACCGAATCACGGCCGCGCTTATCTCATCACATGCCATGATCTTTGCAATCACGGCGTTACCGCAGGCTCGGTCTGAGGCGATTCCGGGATCGTCTCCTCACGCCATCAGTTCGCGGGCCTGGCGCCCGGCCGCCTGCAGCACCTCATAGACCTTGAACTTCTTCTCATGGAACGCACGGATCTCGCTTTGGCCGGGCGCATAGGTGGCTCCCAAAGCGGACATGCCGCTCATCGCCTCGGCCAGCGCGGGATAGGCCTTGCCGGCGACGGCGCCGAGCATGGCCGCGCCGAGCAGGACGGGTTCGAGCGTCTCGGCCACCGCAACCTCGATGCCGGTGGCATCGGCGATGATCTGGCGGACCAACGGGCTCTGGGCCGCGCCGCCCGAGATGATGATCTGCTGGAGCACGATGCCCTTGGCCGCCATCGCCTCGACGATCTGCCGCGCGCCATAGGCCAGGCCGCAGAGCCCCGCGACATAAAGCCTGACCAGGCTGTCGAGATCATCTTCGAGATCCAGCCCCGCGATCACCGCGCGGGCATCCGGATCGGCGTGGGGAGCACGATTGCCGAGGAACTCGGGCACGACGTGGATGCTGCGTGCCAAAGTGGCGTCGCCGGCGAGATTGGCCTGCGCCTCTAGCCAGGCCAGCAGCGGACGCCCGGCGGTGTCGGCCCGCTCCACAGCCTGGGCATAGGCCGGATGCAAGGTGAGGAGATGGTCGAGCGCCGCACCGGCGGCCGACTGCCCGCCCTCGTTCAGCCAGAGGCCCGGCACCATCGCCGAGAAATAGGGCCCCCAGACGCCCGGCACGAAGGCGGCCTCGCGCGTACTTGCCATAGTGCAGGCCGAGGTGCCGAACACATAGGCGAGGCGCCCCGTCACATCGGCGCCCTCGCCGTCCTTGCCGGCCGCGCCGACGGTGCCGATGCCGCCGGCATGGGCATCGATCAGGGAAGCGCCGACGGGAATGCCCGCCGTCAGGCCGAGATCGGCGGCGGCTGCCTCGGTCAGGCCGGAACCGAGCGGTGTGCCGACATCCACGATGGTGTCGCCGATGCGGGCAAAACCTTCGTCGGCGAGTGCGCCCAGGCCGATCTTGTGGAAATAACCGGCATCCCAGCGCTTCTCATGCGCCAGATAGGTCCATTTGCAGGTGACGGTGCAGACCGAGCGCGACAGCGATCCGGTGGCGCGCCAGCTCAAATAATCGGGCAGATCGAAGAAATAACCGGCCGCCGCGAAGACCTCCGGCTTGTGTTCCCTCAGCCAGAGCAGCTTGGGCGTCTCCATCTCGGGCGAGATCACGCCACCGACATAGCGCAGCACCTCTTCGCCGGTCTCGTTGATGCGCCGGGTCTGGTCGAGCGACCGATGGTCCATCCAGACGATGACGTTGCGATTGGGATCGTCGGAGGGGCCGACGGAAAGCGGCTCGCTTTGCTTGCCCACCACCACCAGGGAACAGGTCGCGTCGAAGCCGATGCCGGCGATGGCGCCTGGCTCGACCGCGGCCTCGGCCAGCGCGCCCTTCACCGCCACACAGACCGATTGCCAGATGTTCTCGGAGGACTGTTCGACGATATCGCCAGCCTCGTGCCAGATGGTGATCGCCTGTTTGGCCGAACCGAGCAGCTTGCCCTTGGCGTCGAACACGCCGGCCCGCGCCGAACCCGTGCCCACATCGACCCCGATGAAATATTGATCGCCCATGTCGCGGCTCGCTCCCGGATGTCCTGCAGCCTTTTGGCTGCTCTGAGCATTCAGCTTAAAGGGGTGCCCCGGCTTGGCAACCTCGATTGGCGGGCGCGGCTGATACGAATTTCACCCAGCGCCATTGCTTTTCGGTCGGAACACAAGCGGATTGTGCGCGCGACACCGTGCAAACGGCAAGCATTGGGATCGAACAGGCAAGGGCATAGGCCCGGAACGGCTCGCCACAGGCGATTGCCTTTTGACCAACAAAGAGCGTCCCCGCCGCACCGCCGGCGTTTTGCAACTGCCGCTACGCCGAACTGCGGCGCACCACTTCAAAACCGATATCGACGATCCGCACGGGAACCGTCTCTTTGCGTATGCGCGCTAGTATCAATTCGCCAGCGCGCGTCCCAATGTCACGCCCGGCGATGCGTATCGTGGTGAGATCAAGGCCACTTGGCTGAGCGATCGCGAAATCGCCAAAGCCGGCGACGGCGAGCGCTCGCGGTGTCTCGATGCCACGCCGCTGCGCGGCCAGCAGCACACCAGCAGCGATGGCATCGAGCGAGCAAAACACGGCATCGGTATCGGGAAAACGGGCAAGCAACTCATCGAGGAGCACCGGACCGCTTTCCATGCCGGTGACCACAGCGGCAACGGCAATTTCGCGTAGCGCTATGCCCAGAGCCGCCAATGCGCTGCGATAGCCCTCGCGCCGCTGCAGGCCGCGCTGATCATTCTCGTCACCAGGACCGATGAAACCGATGCGCCGATAGCCATAGCCATGCAGCGCCATCGTCATCGCGCGACCAGCAGCCGGATTGTCGAAGCCGACCGCCATGTCGACCGGCTCGGCCGGCAGTTCCCAAGTCTCCACGACGGGCACGCCAGCTGTGCTCAGCAAGCGGCGGGCGCGGGGGGTATGCAGCGTACCGGTCAACACGACTCCATCGGGACGACGGCCGAGGATCGCGCGCAGCAAACGCTCCTCGTCGGCCGCCGAATAATCCGACGAGCCGAGCAGAATGGAAAAGCCTGCTGCTTCGACGCAGCGCGTGAGGCCCGCAATGGTCTGTGAGAAAATCGCGTTCTCGAACGTCGAGACCACCGCGGCGATCAACCCACTACGCCGTGCGGCAAGACTGCCGGCCAGGAGATCTGGCACATAGTCCAGTTCGGCCATCGCCGCTTCGATACGGGCACGTGTTGTCGCCGCGACAAGCTCAGGCGTGCGTATAGCGCGCGACACGGTCATCTGCGAAACGCCAGCGCGTTCCGCCACATCATCCATGCGGAGCCTGCGTTCTGTTTTGGGGTGTGGTTTGGGGTCTGCCATGCGCCTTTTTTCAAATTATTCGCTTCGGCGCATCACGGCGCAAGAGACCGACCCCGCCTCGTATTATTTTTCCTCTCACAACTCAACGCGCTTGACTCAAGATTATGTTACCGCAAACATGTTTGCGCAATCATGTTTGCGCAAACAGGCACTATCCGTTCGAGGAAGAAACGCCGTGCCGCAAGGAGGAAAAATGCTCAGTGAAGCCCAAATCCAGGCCTATCACGACGATGGCTACATTCTTGTCGAGGATGTTGTTACGGGCGCGGAGCTCGAAGAACTGCGACGTCTGACCTATGAGAAGATCGATCAATCGCGGGCCGTCTCGGTGAGCGATGAGGTGTTCGACCTCGACGATGGGCACTCAAAAGACAATCCGAAGTTGACGCGCATCAAGATGCCGCACATTCAGATGCCCGCGTTCTGGGACATATTGAAATCCAGCAAATTCCGCTCGGTTCTGGAAGCCCTTCTTGGTCCGGCCGTGCGCTTGCAGACCTCGAAGCTCAATACGAAGGCACCAGGCGGCGGGGCCGCCGTCGAATGGCACCAAGACTGGGCGTTCTATCCGCACACCAATGATGACGTGCTGGCAATCGGCCTCATGCTTGAGGACGTCAGGGAAGAAAGCGGTCCATTGCTCGTCATACCGGGCACGCACAAGGGCCCGATACTCAGTCACTTCGTCAACGGCGTATTCGCCGGCGCAATCGATCCGAGCGACCCGCTGTTCGAGAAGGACAAGATCGTCACGCTGACCGGCAAAGCCGGTTCGATGACGGTACATCATTGCCGTACATTGCATGGGTCCGCGCCGAACGTGTCTGATCGGGCGCGCCTCATCTGTTTCTATGAGATGTGCGCGGCCGATGCCTGGCCACTCGCGGGTGGCGCAGGCGCCTTCCTCAACATGAACCAGCGCCAAGTCTATGACGCAGTGCAAAGCCGGATCATCTTCGGCGAGCAGACGATGCGTCCGCGTCTGAAAGACGTACCTGTACTCCTGCCGTTGCCGCCGGCGCCGGACGCGTCGTCGATCTTCAAGACTCAGAAGAGCGCGGGCGCGGTCAGCGCCTTCGCCAAGGCAGGTCAGAAGGACGAGCGCGCAGCATAGCCGTGCCGTGCCCCTGTGCGTAAAGCGCAGCCGGCGCCCAACGAGGCGCCGGTCATTCGATACAAAACAAATGCCTCCGGGGAGGATTCTCTATGCCAAAAGCTGCGGCGGAAATGCATCCGCGCAAGGTCATCGTCGCGTCCTGCGTCGGCTCTGCACTCGAATGGTACGACTTCTTCATCTATGCGACGGCCGCCGGTCTCGTGTTCGGCAAGCTATTTTTCGCCGATTTCGGTGGTAAGGGCACGCTGATCGCCCTCGCAACGTTCGGCGTCGGCTTCATCGCCCGCCCTTTCGGCGGCTTGTTCTTCGGTTATCTTGGCGACCGCATCGGCCGCAAGCCGGTGCTGCTGATCACCTTGATGATAGTCGGCATCGGCACAGTCTTCATCGGCCTGTTGCCGACTTACGACCAAATCGGCATCTGGGCGCCAATCCTTCTCGTCACGATGCGACTGATGCAAGGTTTCGGCGCAGGTGCCGAATATACGGGCGCCGTGATCCTGCTCGCCGAGTATGCGCCAATCGGCAAACGCGGCTTCTGGTGCTCGTTTGCGCCCGCCGGAGTCGGCCTCGGAATGATGTTGGCATCGAGCGCGTTCTGGCTCGTCTCGCAACTGCCGCAAGAGCAATTCATGGATTGGGGCTGGCGCCTACCATTCCTGGCCAGCATCGTTATCGTCGCGTTCGGCTTGTTCGTGCGCTACCGTATCGATGAAACACCGGTGTTCGAGAAGATAGCCGCCGAGCCGGAAAAGAAGTCGAAAAACCCTATCATCGAGTCGCTGACGAAGCAGCCGCGCAACTTCTTCGTCGTCCTCGGCGCGCGTCTTGCCGAGAACGGCTTTGGCTATCTATTCCCGGTATTCGGACTTAGCTACGCGGTGAACACGCTCGAATTCCCCAAGGATCAATCATTGCTGGTGTTGATGACCAGTTATGTCGTGCAGATAGCTTGTGTGATCGGCTTTGCGGCACTGTCGGATCGCATCGGCCGACGGCCCATCTACATTGCTGGCGCGTTGTTTGGGTGTCTCATCGCGTTTCCATTTTTCTGGCTGCTGGAGTCGAAATCGTTCCTGGCTTCTATCGCCGCGTTCTGGCTGGCGCAGATAGCGGTTGGTATGATGTTCGGCGTACAGGCTGCATATTTCTCCGAACTCTTCGGACCGGCGCGCCGCTTCTCGGGCTTCGCCTTCGCGCGCGAACTCGGGTCGCTTCTCGCCGGCGGCCCGGCACCCGCATTGGCGACCTTGATGGTGTCGTGGGCTTCAGGCTCGTCTTGGCCGGTGGCGCTTTATTCGATCTTCCTCGGCCTCTGCACGGCCTATGCCGTATGGATGGGTCCGGAAACCTATCGGGACGACATCGCAGTCGATCAGCTTGAGAGCGACGCCACAACTCTGCGGGCGCAGGCACAAGTTGCGTAGCGAGGAATAGGAACGAGAAGAATAACAAAAACCGAGTTCGCAAGCGCGAACTCGGCATCGCGAGCCTCGTTGCGATCGAGCACCTGAAGCGGTTCGTTTGGCAACCTCGATCAGCGGACCGAACTGATAGGAATTTCGCCAGAAGACTCGTCGTCAACCTGCCACACGAACCACCTCGACCTCGACGCCATTCTCCTCCAGCATGTCGCGGGCAGCGGGCGGAATGCCGTCATCGGTGATCAGCCGGCGGATACGCGACAGCGGCGCGACGGCCATCGAGCCGCGCGGCTCGAATTTCGAGGAATCCACCAGGACGACGAGATCGGCCGCACGATTGAGCAGCTTGGCTTCGGCCCGTGCGATCAGCGGATCGCTCTCGATCAGGCCGAGCGGACCGATGGAGGCCGCGCTCATGAACATTTTCGATGCCGTGTAATGCTGGATCGAATCCTCGTCGAAGGGCGAGAGGATCAGGCTCTGGTCGCGATAGATCTCGCCACCCGGCAGGATGATGCGATTATCGCTCTCCTGCATCAACGCCGCGGCGATCGGGAAGGAGTTGGTCAGGATCTGCAGGCGCGAGGCCCGCAGGAACTCTACCATGTGGAAGGTGGTCGAGCCGCCATTGATGATGATGGACTCCCCGTCCCGGCACAGCGCCGCCGCGCGCTCGGCGATCGCTCTCTTCCGCTCGGCGTTGAGGGCCTGGCTGCCCCCCGAACGCCGGGCCTCGAGCTTGGCGCCTTCCGGCGAGGCCAGGGCGCGGACGCCGCCATGCATGCGCTGCACCATGCCTTGCGCGGCCAGATGGGTGAGATCGCGGCGAATGGTTGCGGGTGAGGCCCTGGTGACGGCGGCAAGCTCGCGCGCCGAGATCACCGAGCGCTCCCCAACCAGCCTGACGATGGCCTGCCAGCGTTCCTGTTCGTGCATGCCCCCTCCATTCGCTCATAAACTCGCTCATTCGCTCATATATGTCAACGAAACGCATAGTTTGTTGCACTGAACGACAAAATATGCGCATTAAGTGAGCGAGAATGATTGACCGTGAGCGAGAGCGTTCATAAGGTCCGGGAACAATGACACAGGAAACGCATGCCATGGCCTCCGCACGACTCGCAGATCTCTGGGACGACGCCGTCGCCAGTTCCCTCGATGAACCAGGCAAGCTGCTCTATCGCTCCAACCTGCTGGGCTCGGACCTGCGCATCACCAATTTCGGCGGCGGCAACACCTCAGCCAAGGTGACGGCAACCGATCCGCTGACGCGCCGGGACGTCACCGTGCTCTGGGTCAAGGGCTCTGGCGGGGACATCGGCTCGATGAAGCTCGATGGTTTCTCCACCCTTTATCTCGACAAGCTCGAAGCCCTGAAGGGTCTCTATCGTGGCCTCGCGCATGAGGACGAGATGGTCGGCTATCTGCCGCATTGCACCTTCGACCTCAATCCGCGCGCCGCCTCTATCGACACCCCTCTGCATGCCTTCGTGCCCAAAATCCATGTCGATCACGTCCATCCCGACGCGGTGATCGCCATCGCCGCCTCGCGGAACGCCGAAAAATTGACGCAGGAGATTTTCGGTGGCGAGATCGGCTTCCTGCCCTGGCAGCGCCCGGGCTTCGACCTCGGCCTCAAGCTCTCCAAGCTGGCGACCGAGAACCCGCATCTCACGGGCGTGGTGCTCGGCGGGCATGGCCTGTTCACCTGGCATGACGATGCCAAGACCTGCTACCAGCTCACTTTGCGCATCATCCAGAAGGCGGCCGACTGGCTGGAAGCCAAGGCGCGCAAGCCCACCTTCGAGGGCGGCAAGGTCACGTCCCTGCCCGCCGCCGAGCGCGCTGCCATCGCCACCCGCCTGATGCCCGCCATTCGCGGCAAGATCGGCAAGGCTCAGGCTAAATCAGGCCATTTCACCGACGCGCCCGAGGTGCTGGAATTCGTCAATTCTAACGCGCTCGACAAGCTCGCTCCGCTCGGCACCTCCTGCCCCGACCATTTCCTGCGCACCAAGATCCGCCCGCTGGTGATCCCGTTCGCCGGTGACGTTGAGGCCGCCATCGCCTCCCTCGATGGCCTGATCGAGGCCTATCGGGCCGATTACGCCGCCTATTACGAGCGTTGCAAGCATGCCGATTCGCCGGCCATGCGTGATCCCAATGCCGTGATCTATCTGGTGCCGGGCGTGGGCATGCTCTCCTTCGCCGCCGACAAGGCGACGGCTCGCATCGCCGCCGAATTCTACGTCAACGCCATCAATGTGATGCGCGGCGCCAGCGGCGTAGACCTCTATGTCGGCCTGCCCGAGCAGGAAGCCTTCAACATCGAATACTGGTTGCTGGAGGAAGCCAAGCTCCAGCGCATGCCCAAGCCCAAAGGTCTGGCCGGGCGCACCGCCCTCGTCACCGGCGGTGCCGGCGGCATCGGCCGGGCAATTGCCGCCCGCCTGATGCAGGAAGGCGCCAATGCCGTGCTGGCCGATATCGACCAGGCCTCGCTCGACGCGGCCGTCGCCGATTTCGGCAAGCTGTTCGGCAAGGACAGGGTGCGCGGCATCGCGATGGACGTCACCGACGAGGCGAGCGTGATCGCTGCCTTCGAGGAAACCGCGCGCAGCTATGGCGGCATCGACATCGTGGTCAACAATGCCGGCATTTCCTCCGCCGCTTCGGTCGAGGACACCACGCTGGAACTGTGGAACCGCAACATCTCCATCCTCGCCACCGGCTATTTCCTGGTGGCGCGCGAGGGCTATCGCCTGATGAAGAACGAGGGCAATGGCGGCTCCCTGGTCTTCATCGCTTCCAAGAACGGCGTCTCGGCCTCGGCCGGCGCCTCGGCCTATTGCACCGCCAAGGCCGCGGAAATCCATCTCGCCCGCTGCATGGCTCTGGAGGGGGCGCCGCACGGCATCCGTGTCAACGTCGTCAATCCCGACGCCGTGCTGCGCGGTTCCAAGATCTGGCAGGGCGAGTGGCGCCAGCAGCGCGCGGCCTCCAACAAGATCGGCGAGGACGACCTGGAGGAGTTCTATCGCAAGCGCTCTTTGCTGCAGCGCTCGGTCTATCCCGAGGACATTGCCGAGGCCGTCTACTTCTTCGCCTCCGACCTTTCGGCCAAGTCCACCGGTAATTTTCTCAATGTCGATGCCGGCAATGTGGTGAGTTTCACGCGCTGATCCCCCTAGAGGGCTTCGAAGAGGGGCAAGGCTTCCGACAAGGGATTGTGCGACCAGCGACAGCGGGCTAAGCGGAAGGGGTCTGTTCCGCCTGCGGGAACGGCCTCCCGCAGCGCTCAAGCAGATCATCGCTTTCCATGGCCCGGATCGCCTTCCACGCCCCGCTCAAGCCCCCCGATCACCCGGTGCCTTCGGGCGACCGGGAAACCGCGCGCCTCTTCCTGGCCGCGCTGCGAGGCGCCGGCTTCGAGGTCGATATCGCCTCGACACTGCGGACGGCCGATCCGGTCGGCGGGCGGGATTTTTTGGGGCAAGCACAGGCGGAAGTGAGCCGCCTGCTTACTCTTTACCGCGAACAGCCACAGGAACGGCCCGCGCTGTGGTTCACCTATCACGTCTATTACAAGGCGCCGGACCTCGTTGGCCCGGCGATCACGCGTGCCCTCGGCATTCCCTATGTGATCGCCGAGGGATCGCGGGCGCCCAAGCGCGCGAGCGGCGCCTGGGCAGACGGGCACGCCCAGGCGGAGGCTGCCCTCGACGCAGCCTCGCTGATTCTCATCCTCAATCCGAACGACCGGGCCATGCTCGAGGCGGCAAGACCTGATGGCCAGGTTCTGGTCGACCTGCCGCCCTTCATCGATGCTGCCGCCTGGCCGTCGCTGGCGCGAAGCCGGCCAGAACACGGCCCCTGCCGCCTTCTCACCGTCGCCATGATGCGCGAACGCGACAAGCTGACTTCCTATGGCATTCTGGCCACGGCCCTGGCCGAACTCGATGCCGATCTCGACTGGCGTCTCGACATCGTCGGCGATGGCCCCGCCCGAGCCAAGGTCGAGGCACTCTTCGCCCCCTTCGGCAAGCGCATCACCCCCCATGGCCGCATCGATGATCGCGCCAGGCTCGCCTCACTCTATGCACAGGCCGATCTGCTGGCCTGGCCGGCGGTGAACGAGGCCTTCGGCATGATCTTTCTTGAGGCAGCCCTGCAGGGTTGCCCCGCGGTCGCCGGCAAGTTCGGCGGCGTGGGCTCGGTGGTGCTGGACGGGCAGACCGGCCTGCTGACCAGGCCCGGCGATGCCGCCGATTTCGGTCACTCCCTTGCCAGGCTGATGCGCGACACCGCCCTGCGGCAGCGTTTCGCCGGCCAGGCCCTCGCCTTTGCCCGGCACGAGCGCTCGCTCGCCTCCGCCTCTCGCCGCTTGCGCGAGGCCTTGCTGCCCCTGATCCAACCGGAAAAGCCCACCGCATGAGCCGCTCCGTCCTCATCCTCGTCACCCATCTGCTCGGCGTCGGCCATCTCGCTCGCGCGGCGGCCCTGGCGCGCGGGTTGGTCTCGGCCGGCCATCGCGTCACCCTGATCAGCGGTGGCCGGCCCGCTCCCCTGATCCGGGTCGAGGGGGCGACCTTCGTACAATTGCCGCCCGTGCATTGCATCGGCGTCGACTTCCGCACCCTGCTCGGCCCGGATGGCCGGGAGATTGGGGACGACATCCGCCAGGCCCGCATCGAGGCCATCCTGGCGGCGCTGGAATCTGCCGAGCCCGACGTGGTCGTCACCGAAACCTATCCCTTCGGCCGGCGCCAACTCGCCGCGGAATTCCGCGCCTTGATCGAGGCGGCGCGCAATCGGGCCAGACCGATCGCCATCCTCGCCTCCATCCGCGACATCCTCAACCCGCCGGCCAAGCCGACCCGGGTGGAGGAGACGGAGGCCGTCCTCGCCCGCTTCTATGACGGCGTTCTCGTGCATGGCGACGCCGTGGTCACGCCGCTTTCGGCCTCCTGGCCCACCAGCCCGGGGCTGGAGCGCATCCTGACCTATACCGGCTACATCGCCGACACGGCCGCGCCRGTCCAGGCCCTCCCCTCCAGCGAAATCCTGGTCTCGGGCGGCGGCAGTGCCGCCAGCCTGCCGCTCTATCGCGCCGCCATCGAAGCCGCGGCGCTTGCCGATCCGCCGGCGTGCTGGCGCCTGCTGGTCGGGCACGGCGTCGCCGCTGATGATTTCGAGGCACTGGCGGCCAGCGCCGGTCCCCGGGTCATCGTCGAGCGTGCCAGGCCGGATTTTCCTTTCCTGCTGGCGGGCGCTGCCGCCTCGGTGAGCCAGGCGGGCTACAACACCATGATCGATCTCGCCCGCGCGGGCGTGCCGGCGGTGGTGGTGCCTTTCGAGCAGGGCAAGGAAGCCGAGCAGCGCTTGCGTGCCGAGCGTTTCCACGCTCTCGGCCTCGCCCGCATCGTCGATGAAGCAGATCTTTCCGGCCCGTCTCTGGTGGCAGCCGTCAAGGCTGCCCTGGCGCGCACTCCTCGCAGCGAAGCGCCCGTCCTTGCCCTCGACGGTATTGCCGGGAGCGTGCGAGGAGTGGAAGAAGCGGCGCAGCGGGCCGAAAACCTGGCCCAGGCCTGGACCCGCCTCGACCAGGCCCTCGCCACCCGCCGCGAAGTCCGCCTGTGGTGGCGAGACGACGATGCCGTATCAGCCACGCCGGCGCTCGACCGCCTGCTTGCCCTCGCGCATCGCCACGGCCTGCCACTTTCACTGGCCGTCATTCCCGCCGCCGCTTCACCAAGCCTCATCGAGGCGGTTGCCGAAGAACGGGACGTCGACGCCCAGGCAGTCGACATTCTCGTGCACGGCTATGCCCATGCCAATCATGCTCCACCCGGTGCCAAGAAACAGGAGCTCGGCCATCGTCCTGCCGCCGAGGTGCTGGCGGAACTCGGCCAGAGCCTCTCGACATTGCGCTCCAGCTTCGGTGCGCGCTGCCTGCCCATCCTGGTGCCGCCCTGGAACCGCATTGATCCGACGCTGATCGATGGCCTCGCGGCCCTCGGCTTTCGCGGCCTGTCCGTTGCCGGCCCGCGGCCAGCCGCCGAGCTGCATGATCTTACCGTCGTCAATATTCACGTCGATCCGATCGCCTGGAAACAAGGCGGCGGCCTGCTCGATCCTTTTCTGGTATTTTCGCAATTCATCCGTGCCCTTGAACATGACGAACCCTTGGGCATACTCACGCATCACCTCGTACACGATGCCTGGATTTGGAGTTTTCTGGATAGGTTGTTCGGTCATCTCAAGAATCACGCGAATATACGTTTCCTGCCGGCGCACGCGTTATTTGCGTGAAGCGCTGGATCGAAAAACGATACACACGCCAGATAGCAGTAGCGCTCGATTGCGCGTGGGAATAGTCTGGCAAGCGACAAGCACCGGAAAACGGGCATCGGAGAGACTGCGGAGCGGGGATGATCAACCAGCCGTTGCTGAGCGTGCGCGAGCTCAGCGTAGATTTCCAGGGCGACACCGGCCTGGTTCACGCGGTGAAGAACGTGTCTTTCGACGTCTTCGAAGGACAGACGCTGGCGGTGGTTGGCGAGTCCGGATCCGGCAAGTCGGTGACGGCGCAGGCCATCATGGGCCTGCTTTCCAAGACGGCTCGGATCACTGGCGGCAGCTGCCTGTTCCGCGATCCCGCCACCGGCACGACGACGGATCTCGTCAAGCTCAATCCCAACGGACCGGAGATGCGCGCCATCCGGGGCGGGCGCATCGCCATGATCTTCCAGGAGCCGATGACTTCGTTGTCGCCGGTACATACCATCGGCGACCAGGTCACCGAGGCGCTGATCGTGCATACGGGCTGTTCCCGGCGCGAGGCGAATGAGCGGGCGCTCGATCTCTTCGCCAAGATCCATTTCCGCAATCCCCAGCGCATGCTCACCACCTATCCCTTCGAACTGTCGGGCGGCATGCGCCAGCGCGCCATGATCGCCATGGCCCTGATCTGCCGGCCGGCCCTACTGGTCGCGGACGAGCCGACCACGGCGCTCGACGTCACCACCCAGGCGCAGATCCTCTCCCTCATCAAGGAAATCCAGGACGCCAAGAGCGCCGTGAACCAGAGCATGGCGGTGATCTTCATCACCCACGACCTCGGCGTGGTCGCCAACATGGCCGACGAGGTCGTGGTGATGTATCGCGGCGAGGTGATGGAACTGGGCGGCCGCGACGCCATCTTCCAGGATCCCCGACATGACTATCTCAAGGCCCTGATGCGGGCCGTGCCTCATTTCAACATGAAGCCGGGCGAAAGGCTGAAGCCCTTGCGGGAAATCGCCGTGCCGCCGCGTGGAGCCGCGGCGCCTGCACCGGCAGGCGCCGGCCCGGTCCTCCAGGTCGAAAACGTATCCAAGAGTTTCACGATGCGCGCGGGCATGTGGTCGGGCCGCAGCGAGACGATCCAGGCACTGAACAACGTCTCACTTTCGCTCGAAAGGGGCACCACGCTGGGTCTCGTCGGTGAATCGGGTTCGGGCAAGACCACCCTGTCACGCATGATCATGCGCGCACCCGGCAGCGCACCGGACAGCGGCGAAGTCCGCTTCGACGACGGCAGCGGCCCGCGCGACGTCTTCGCGCTGGACGGCGAGGCGCTCAAGACCTATCGCCGCTCGGTCCAGTTCGTGTTCCAGGACCCCTTCTCCAGCCTCAATCCGCGCATGACGGTGTTCGACATCCTGTCGGAACCCCTGCGGATCCACAGCATCGGCACCTCCGACGAACGTCATGAGCGGGTCAAGGCCCTGCTCGAACTGGTCGGGCTCGAGCCGCAATATATGCGCCGTTACCCGCATTCCTTCTCGGGCGGCCAGCGCCAGCGCATCGGTCTTGCCCGGGCACTGGCTCTGGAGCCCCAGGTGATCCTCTGCGACGAGCCCACCTCGGCCCTCGACGTCTCGGTCCAGGCCCAGATCCTCAATTTGCTCAAGGACCTGCAGGCGGTACTCGGCGTGTCCTACCTCTTCGTCTCCCACAATCTCGCCGTGGTCGAATACATGGCCCGCGACATCGCCGTGATGTGCCGCGGCCATATCGTGGAGCAGGCGCCGCGCGAGGTGCTGTTCCGCTCGCCCCAGCATCCCTATACCAAGGCCTTGCTGCAGGCCATTCCGGACGTCGACCTCGCCAGCCCGCTCGATTTCGCCAAGCTGAAGACTGGCGGCGCCTCCCAGCCCGAGCGCTGGCCCGCCCCCTTCGCCATCCTTCCGGACGCACCGCCGCCCATCATGGTGGAGGTGGAGCCCCGCCATTTCGTCCGCCTCGGCGCCAGCGCAGCCGACCAGCGCAGGGGGGAAGCGGCGTGAACACCGGCTTCACCGTCCTCAAGAGCGTCGCCGCGGCATTGGCCCTCGGTTTCTTCCTGGCCGGCCCGGCCATCGCGGATCCGCCGCCGGCTCCGGCCGAGCCGCCTTCCCTGGTGGCCAAGATCGCCGACGGCAGCTTGCCCCCGCTGCTCGATCGCCTGCCGAAGGTGCCGCTGGTGGCCGACATGCTCGCCCGCAGTCGCAGCCTCGGCGACTATGGCGGCGAGATCCGCACGCTGGCGTCCAAGGCCCGGGATCTGCGCTACATCAACGTCATCGGCTATACCCGCCTGGTTGGCTATGACGAGCATCTCAACCTGGAGCCAGATGTCCTGCAGGCCGTCGCCAGCGAGGACGACAAGGCTTTCACCTTCACCTTGCGCGAAGGCCATCGCTGGTCTGATGGTGCCCCCTTCACCACCGAGGATTTCCGCTTCTATTGGGAAGATGTCGCCCTCAATTCGAAGCTCAATCCAACCGGCCCGCCCGCCTTCATGCTGGTCGACGGCGAAAAGCCGAAGGTCGAGGTGCTCGACGCCACTCATATCCGCTACAGCTGGTCCAAGCCCAATCCGGGATTCCTGCCCTCGCTGGCGGGGCCGCGACCGATCTGGATCTATTCGCCGGCTCACTATCTCAAGCAGTTCCACAAGAAATATGGGGATGCGGACAAGCTCGCCAAGATGGCAGCGGACCGGCAGATGATGTCCTGGGCTGCGCTCTACAACAAGCTCGATGATCCCTATGAGAACTCGAACCCGGACATGCCGACGCTCGATCCCTGGCATGTGGTGACCAAGGCGCCGTCCCAGCAATATGTGTTCGAGCGCAATCCCTATTTTCACCGCATTGATCCCCGCGGACGGCAGCTTCCCTATATCGACCGCATCGTGGTCTCGATCTCGTCCGCGGGCCTGTTCGCCGCCAAGGCGAATGCGGGAGAGGTCGATCTGCTGGCCTGGGGGCTGAGTACCAGCGACATTCCCACGCTCAAGGAAGGCGAGGCCAGCCACGCCTATCGCACGCTGGCCTGGCCGATCGCGCGCGGCTCCGCCTTCGCCCTGTTTCCCAACCTCACCTGCAACGACCCGGTCTGGCGTGCCGTGCTGCGGGATGTCCGCTTCCGCCGGGCCCTGTCGCTGGCCATCGACCGCCACACGCTCAACAATTCGCTGTGGTTCCGGCTCGGCATCGAGGGCAACAACACGGTGATGCCGGAAAGCGCCCTCTACAGCGAGGACGACCGCAAGCGCTGGGCCACCTACGATCCCGCGCTCGCCAAGAAGCTGCTGGATGAAGCCGGCCTCAATAAGCGCAATGCCGCCGGCTTCCGCCTCCTGCCCGACGGCCGGGAGGCGGAGTTGATCGTCGAGGTCGCCGGCAACGCCCGCGACGTTGCCGACGCGCTCGAGATCACCAGCGAGTTCTGGCAGGATGTCGGCCTCAAGGTGGTGGTGAAGGCCGAGGACAGCAACGACCTGAACAAGCGCTCCTTTTCAGGCCTTACGCTGGTGACGGCGAGCGAAGGCCTCGAGAACGCCATTCCAACCGCACTGATGCCGCCCAGCGGGCTGGCACCCCTGCGCCAAGATAATTACTCCTGGCCCAAATGGGGCCAATATGCCGAAACCGGTGGCATGGCTGGCGAAAAGCCCGACATGCCCGAAGCGATCGAGCTGATGTCCTTGTGGGAGCAGTGGATGAATGCGACCACGCTGAACGCCCAGGCGGCAATCTGGCGGGAAATGCTCTCCCTCCATGCCGACCAGCAGTTCAGCATCGGCACCGTGCAGGGAGCGCTCAAGCCCATCATCGTCAACAAGGCCATCCGCAACATCCCGAAGAAGGCGGTGTTTTCCTGGGAGCCGACGGCCCTGATCGGTGTCTATCGCGTCGACGAATTCTACTACGACAACATCGTGGTGACGGGGAATGCGCCATGATGCGCTATGTGCTGCGCCGCTTCGCCACCATGGTGGTGACGCTGCTCTTGATTTCGCTTTTGATCTTCATCGTGATCAAGCTGCCGCCGGGCGACTTCCTGACCAACAAGATCAACGAACTCAGGGCCCAGGGCGAGGCTGCCAGCGTCGCCAAGGCGGAGGCGATGCGGGCGCAATACGGCCTCGACAAGCCGCTGCTCCACCAATACGCCACCTGGCTCGGCGTGTTGCCCGGTCCCAACGGCTTCAAGGGCCTGCTGCAGGGCTATTGGGGCTGGTCGTTCGAATATGAGCAACCCGTTAAGGCGGTGGTCGGCGATGCCCTGTTGCTGACCGTCCTGCTCAACCTGGCGGTGATCGTCTTCATCCATCTCGTCGCCATTCCGATCGCCATCTACTCGGCCACCCGTCGCAATTCAATCGGTGCCCATGTGGTGACGTTCCTGGGCTATATCGGCCTGGCGACGCCCAGCTTCCTGCTTGCCCTCGCGCTGTTGTTCTATCTCAACCGCTGGTTCGGCATCTCGATCGGCGGCATGTTCGGGCCCGATTATGCCGACGCGCCCTGGTCGCTGGGCAAGCTCGGCTCCTTCCTCAGCCACATGATCGTGCCGGTGGTGGTGATCGGCCTCGCCGGCACCGCGGGCATGATCCGGCGGCTGCGCGCCAACCTGCTCGACGAGCTTTCCAAGCAATATACGGTCACCGCCAAGGCCAAGGGGCTGCCGCCGGGCCGGGCCCTGCTCAAATACCCCTTCCGCATCGCGCTCAATCCCTTCGTGGCCGATATCGGCAATCTCCTGCCCAGCATCGTCTCGGGCTCGGCCATCGTTTCCATCGTGCTGAGCCTGCCGACCATTGGCCCTATCCTGGTTCAGGCCCTGCGCATCCAGGACCAGTATCTGGCCGGCTTCATCCTGCTCTTCGTTGCCTTCCTCACCGTGGTCGGCATGTTCATCGCTGATCTCGCTCTGGCGGTGCTCGATCCGCGCATCCGTATCGGCACCGGCAAATAGGACTGTAATGACCGAGTCGCGATCGCCCCATTACGTCAATCCCGCTCCCTTCGACCCCTATGTCGCCAAGAAGATGACGGCGGAGGAGGAGCGGTTTTATCGCGCCTCCTCCGCCACGCTGATCTGGTGGAAATTCCGGCGCAATCGGCCGGCCCTGTTCGCGGGCATCTTCCTGGCGCTGGTCTATCTGTCGCTGCCTTTCGTGGAGGTCATCGCCCCCTATTCCCTGAACCAGCGCAATGCCGACTATCTCTATACGCCGCCGCAGAGCGTGCATCTGTTTCACGACGGGCAGTTCGTCGGTCCTTTCGTCTATCCCGTGAACTTCGCCATCCGAGACATCGAGAGTTCGCAATTTCCCGGCATCTACCAGGTCGACAAGTCCAAGCCCCAGACGCTGCGCTTTTTCTGCCGCGGCGAGCGCTACAAGATGTGGGGCCTGTTCGAGGCCAACTTCCATCTGGTCTGTCCGCCCGAAAACGGTACCGCCTTCCTGCTCGGGACCGACCGGCTCGGCCGGGACATGCTGTCGCGCATCGTCTATGGTGCCCGCATCTCGCTCACCGTGGGCCTGATCGGCATCGCGGTCTCCTTCACGATCGGCCTGACGCTGGGCGGGCTTGCCGGCTATGTCGGCGGCATCATCGATGCCCTGGTGATGCGCCTGATCGAAGTGCTGCGCTCGCTGCCGGAACTGCCGCTCTGGCTGGCGCTGTCGGCGGCCCTGCCGGCCAATTGGAGCCCGGTGATCATCTTTCTCGGCATCACCATCATTCTCGGCCTGCTCGACTGGCCGGGCCTGGCATTGGCGGTGCGCTCGAAGGTGAAATCGCTGCGAAACGAGGATTTCGTGCATGCCGCCGAGATGATGGGGGCCTCGCGCGCCCGCATCATCGGCCGCCACCTCCTGCCCAATTTCATGAGCCATTTGATCGCGAGCGCCACCCTGTCGATCCCGGCAATGATCCTGGGCGAAACGGCGCTTTCCTTCCTCGGCCTCGGCCTGCGCCCGCCTGTGGTGAGCTGGGGCGTCCTGCTCAACTCCGCCCAGAACCTGGGCGCCATCAACCTCTATCCCTGGCTGTTGATCCCGATGATCCCGGTGATGCTGGTCGTGCTCGCCTTCAACTTCTTCGGCGATGGCCTCAGGGATGCGGCCGACCCCTATCATTGAGTAATATGCCGATGAAATATGATCGCTCCCGGCTAGAGGAGGATTTTCGAGCTAAAGCACGTTTGAAGTTTGTCTTTTTCTGGAGGCATCAGCCCGCCAAGGACGGCCGGATCACCACGTCCTGCTTCAGCCAGTGGTGGCCTGCCCCCTTCGACGTGGCTGGGGTTCGCTATCCCACCACCGAGCATTGGATGATGGCCGGGAAGGCCCGCCTATTCGGAGATGAACAAAGTTTATCGGCGATACTCGTGGCCGCCAGCCCGAAGCAGGCAAAGCAACTCGGCCGCGAGGTGAAAGGCTTTGAGTCCTCGCAGTGGGATGCTCAAAAATACCGTATCGTGACGGAGGGCAGTATCCATAAATTCGATCAGAATCCGGCGCTCGGGGAATTTCTCCTGTCGACCGGCGATGCCGTTCTGGTCGAGGCAAGTCCCGTCGACAGGGTGTGGGGCATCGGCCTCGCAGGTGATGATGAGCGGGCGGCCAATCCACTACTCTGGCGCGGAGAGAATCTGCTCGGATTCGCACTCATGCGGGCGCGAGACCACCTTCGCGGTTGAACGGCCGCAGCGCAATCGGCTCCGCTCGGCCTCCATTCCGGCTTGACTGTAGCTCTCATCCGTGGAGATCACATGGCCGCCTACACCTTCAGCATCATCGGAGTGCTCGCACTGTGTCTGGTGTCCGTCGTCTTGGCCATCAATTCGGGATACTCCAAAGGCCGGGCCGGAGCGCTCTCCGGCCCGGTACTGCCGGCCGACGACGAGAACCTGCTCTACCGCATTGACCGTGTGCATCTGAACTCGGTCGAGGCTCTGGCCCCGTTCATCATACCGGCCGCGCTGGCGATGATGGTGGGCGTCAGGCCGGCCTTGCTCGCGGTTTTGGTATGGCTCTATGTCGCGATCCGACTGGCCCATGTGGCAATCTACCTACGCGGCGGCAATGCAGCGAAAGGTGGCAGTTTGCGAACCATTCTCTATGTTTCGGGCGCGTTGGTTACCGTGATCCTTATCGCTGTGACTGGATGGGCCGCCATCGCCTGAGGAACCGATGCCGGGCCAATCCCGGCCTCAAGTTCCGGACAACCTCAAACCGCTTCCCAGGCCGGAAAAGGATCGCTGAGATGGCGATAGGCTTTCGGGTCGAAGCGGCGCCCACCGGCAGGCCGCACCAGGCAATCGTCCAGCGCCTTGCGGATCGCCGGCTCGTCGAGGCCAGTGCCGATGAAGACCAGTTCCTGCCGCCTGTCACCCCATACGTCGTCCCAATTGCGTTCGAGGATGCGCCACCAGTCGGGATAATCCGGCCAATGCCGCCGCGGGATGGCCGCCCACCAATGCCCCATCGCGCTCACGCGGGCGATGGCGCCCGCCAGCGAGAACTCGCCCACCCAGTCGGGCCGCGTCGCCAACCAGAAATGGCCCTTGGCCCGGATCAACCCTGGCCAGATCCGTTCGACGAAAGCATTGAACTTGTCGGGATCGAAGGGCTGCCGCGCGCGGTAGACGAAACTCTGGATGCCATATTCCTCGGTCTCGGGCACATGATCGGCGAAGCCGTAGAGTTCCTTGTACCAGAGGGGGTGGCGCTGCGCCTTCTCCTCGTCGAAGAGGCCGGTATCGAGCACCGCTTCCAGCCCGACCCTGCCGAAATCCGTCTCGACGATGCGCGCATCGGCATTCAGGGCCTGCACGACCTTGCGCACCAGCGCGAGATGATCGGCCGATACTTGCGAGGCCTTGTTGATCACCACGACATCGGCGAACTCGATCTGCTCGACCAGCAGATCGACGATAGTACGCTCGTCCGCGGCGCCCGCGGTTTCGCCGCGATCGCGCAGGAAGTCGTTGGAGCCATAATCGGCCAGCAGGTTCGCCGCATCGACGACCGTGACCATGGTGTCGAGGCGCGCGACGTCCGACAGGCTCACGCCCGCCCCGTCCCGGAAGGAGAAGGTACTTGCAACCGGAAGCGGCTCGGCGATGCCGGTGCCCTCGATCAGGAGATAGTCGAAACGGCCTTCCTCGCTCAGGCGCCGGACCTCGGAAAGAAGGTCGTCGCGCAAGGTGCAGCAGATGCAGCCATTGGTCATCTCCACCAGTTTCTCGTCGGTTCGCGACAGGCCACTGCCGCCGTCACGCACGAGATCGGCATCGATATTGACCTCGCTCATGTCGTTGACGATCACCGCGACCCGCCGGCCCTCGCGGTTGTTGAGGACATGGTTCAGCAGGGTCGTCTTGCCCGCCCCCAGGAACCCCGACAGCACGGTGACCGGCAGCCTCTTGTCTTCGATCTCCATAATAACTCCATAAGTAATGTTATAACATAACATTACTTATGGCTTTCCCGCTTGGCAAGCAGCTTTGGCGCCGAAGAGGGGCAGCCCTCGGAGCGACCTGAAAACACCGCACGCCCGGAGGGTTCAGCTCCGAAGAACTTGCTTCAAAAATCGTGGCAAGCCGAGAAAAATTCGATTTTGTCATGCCTGGGCGTCGTCCCGGGCAGCCAGGGAACCATAACTCGCTGAGTTTTTGGCTCCTGGATCACCGGGACAAAGCCCGGTGATGACAAAGGTTGAGGTTTCCGTGAGTCTTCTGTCAGGCTCTGAAGACCGGGCCCCGATTGCCCGCTTGCCTTCCGTCCCGCCCTGGCTGATATGCAGGACATGCAGTCCCCCCTCGCCGCCGCCCTCCTCGCCCGCATCCAAGCAAGACAGGCCGTGATCGGTATCATTGGCCTGGGCTATGTCGGCCTGCCGCTCGCCATCGCCATTGCCGGCGCCGGCTTCAAGGTGCTGGGTTTCGATATCGACTTGAGGCGTGTGGCCGCCCTCAACGAGGGCGATGGGCTGATCAAGCACATCTCCAACGAGCCGATCCGCGAGGCCATCGTCAAGGGCCTTTTCGAGGCCACCGCCGATTTCGACAGGCTCGACGAGCCGGATGCCATCCTGATCTGCGTGCCGACGCCGCTGACACGCCAGCGCGAGCCCGATATGTCCTATGTCGCCAACTCGACTGCTTCGATCGCGCAGAAACTCCGGCGCGGCCAGCTCGTCATCCTGGAGTCCTCGACCTGGCCCGGCACCACCGAGGAATTGATGAAGCCCGTGCTGGAGGCTGATGGCCTGGTCTCCGGCCAGGACTTCTTCCTCGCCTTTTCGCCCGAGCGCGAGGATCCGGGCAATCCCGTTTATGGCACCCAGAACATTCCCAAGGTCGTCGGCGGCGACGGCGCCGATGCGCTCGCCTTGGCCAAGGCCCTCTACGATGCCTTCGTGAGCGCCACCGTGCCGGTCTCCTCGCCGGCGGCGGCGGAGGCGGTCAAGCTCACCGAGAACATCTTCCGCTCGGTGAACATCGCCCTCGTCAACGAATTGAAGGTGATCTACGACGCCATGGGCCTCGACGTCTGGGAGATCATCGAGGCCGCCAAGACCAAGCCCTTCGGCTACATGCCCTTCTATCCCGGCCCGGGGCTCGGAGGGCACTGCATCCCGATCGACCCCTTCTATCTGACCTGGAAGGCGCGGGAGTTCGATATTGCCACGCGTTTCATCGAGCTCGCCGGCCAGATCAACACGGCCATGCCCCGCCATGTCGTCGACCGCCTGGCGGAAGCCCTCGACAAGCGCTTCAGACGCGGCCTCAACGGCGCCCGCATCCTGCTGATCGGCATCGCCTACAAGAAGAATGTCGACGACACCCGAGAGAGCGCCTCGTTCAAGCTGATCGAGATCCTGGAGGAGCGTGGTGCCACGACCGATTTCCACGATCCCCATGCGCAGGTGATTCCGAAAACGCGCGAGCATGCCGCCCTCACCGGGCGCCGCTCGGTGGTGCTGACGGCCGAGACGCTCGCCGGCTACGATGCCGTGCTGATCGCCACCGACCATGACGGCGTCGACTACGGCCTGGTCGCCAGCGCCGCGCGGCTGGTGGTCGACACCCGCAACGCCTGCGCCAAGGCCGGCGCGGACATGGCGAAGGTGGTCAAGGCGTGATGGGAGCGCGGACTTCTCGGCTCCGGGTTCTGACTTGTCTGCTAGAACGCTCGACATGCGGTGTGCCGATCTCCAGATCGGCATTCTTGGAAACGTCGCGTTTGTCGGTAGGGAAGATGCCGATCTAGAGATCGGCACACCAATTTCATGCTCCGGGGAATCAATGCCCGATCATCCATTTGTGGCGAGTCGAAGGGCCTTTCTTGCTGACCTTGCACAAGGCGCAGCCGCAACCAGCCAGATGGGACTTCTTGACCACCTTCGGCTCGGTGCCGCTCTTTTCGGAACGGGCGAGGGCACGGCGCAGCTTGCCGTTCATCAGGCTGAGCTGCGGGGAAGCGACGTCCCGTTCGCTGAGCTCGCTGCAGCCCGGGCAGGCGCAGGCCTTGGTTGCGTCCGCCATCGCCACCCATTCGTCGAAGGGCCCGCAATCGTCGCAGACATAATTGTAGAGCGGCATGGTTGTCTCCCAGGACAAGACGCTTTTGGCACCAAAACAGAAGATGCCGCGGGGCGTACCCCGCGGCAGGTTCACAGCTTGCCTTCCAGCAGCAGCAGCCCGGGGATCCAGCCGGTAACGATGCCGGAGGCCACGGTCGCCAGCCCCGTCACCCTGAGGATCGGGCGCTTGAGCGCCAGCAGCAGGAAATACATGAACCAGAGCACGGCCCAGATCGCCCAATTCAGGCCGAGCCAAGTATCGGTGAAGCTCTGGGCCGAGGTCAGCCCCTGAAAGGCGATGGGCACCACGGTTACAGCCACGAACAGGCTGAACCAGCCCAGCCCCCGCCCATCGACCGTCACCACCCGGTTATAGGCGACCCACAGATAGGTGGTGGTGAACAACAGCGTCAGGGCAGCAGCCTTGATCGAAGCGGCATCAGCCTGGGCGCCGAAGGCCGAAGACAGGGCGACGCACAAAGTGACGAATCCGGAGACCACGTTGATGACGACGATCTCCTTGTCGTCGATCTTCCCAAGCAGCCACAGCCCATTCAGGAACAGGACGGCTCCGACATAGAGCAATGCAAATCCAAGCAGCATGATCGCCTTTCCTCCACACGCAACGCGTCGACCGGAGATGCATTCCGGTCGAAGCGCGGGTTTCATGATGTGTGCGAGGGGTGATCAGCTCGTCTTGGCGACGTCTGGGCCCGACACCTTCTTGGTCGGTCCCGAGGCGTTCGGATTGATGTCGAAGTCGAAGATGGCGGTTGGAATGGCCAGCGTGGCGCAGACATTGGGAATGTCGACGATGCCGGCGATACGCCCTTCCACCGGCGCTGTGCCCAGGATCATGTAGGCCTGCTCGCCCGAATAGCCGAATTTCTTGAGATATTCGATGGCGTTGAGGCAGGCACGCCGATAGGCGACATGGGCGTCGAGGTAATATTGCTCGCCCGTATGCTCGTCGACCGAGATGCCCTCGAAGATGAGATAATCGTCGAAATGCGGGTCGATCGGGCTCGGCTTGAAGATCGGGTTGGTGATGGCATATTTGGCCATGCCGCCCTTGATCACATCGACGCTGATATCGATCCAGCCGGCCATCTCGATGGCGCCGCAGAAGGTGATTTCGCCATCGCCCTGGGAGAAGTGGATGTCCCCCATCGAAAGGCCGCCGCCCTTCACATAAACGGGGAAATAGACCTTGGAACCGCGCGACAGATTCTTGATGTCGCAATTGCCGCCATGCTCGCGCGGCGGCACGGTGCGCCAGGCTTCCGCCGCGGCCTTGCGGGCGGCATCCCCCGACATCTGGCCCATCAGGGCCGTGTCGCCATAGGGCAGGGCCGCGAGCGGCGGCACACGCTCGGGATCGGTCGCCACCAGTTCCGCCTCGCGCCGGTTGGCCTCGGCCAGCAGCTTATGATCGGGCAGGCAGCCGATCAGGCCGGGATGGATGAGGCCGGGATAGCGCACGCCGGGGATATGGCGCGAGGTGGTGTAGATGCCCTGGAAGTCCCAGATGGACTTGGAGGCATGGGGATAATGCTCGGTGAGGAAGCCGCCGCCATTCTCCTTGGCGAACAGGCCGTTGAAGCCCCATTCCGAATCGGGCAGGGCGCCGATGTCGAGAATGTCGACGACCAGAAGGTCGCCGGGCTCAGCGCCTTCGACGCCGAAGGGGCCGGAAAGATAGTGCACGCGGGTGAGGTCGACGTCCCGGATGTCGTTGGCGCTGTTGTTGTTGCCGATCTGGCCGCCGGTCCAGTCATAGCATTCGACGCGGAAAACGGCGCCGGGCTTGAAGGTCTCGACCATCGGGATGTCGGGATGCCAGCGATTATGGGTCTTGATCGCCTGGTCCTCGGGAGCCTTTTTCAGATCGACGGAGAATACGGTCTTGGGCATCGGTTCCTCCTCCTGGGGCCGGCTTGCGGGGTACTCCGGGCCGAACCGTCACGATGTTCTGTGCCCGCGCCACAAGGGAGCAGCCGGGCCGTTCGTGCAGGGGGAGCCTAGGAGCGCCCTGTAACCACCATGAATCGTCCGACCACGGTTTGTGTAATTTTTTGTAACCGGGAAAGACGGAGGTAAGCGCCGAATTGACCGTCCCTTGGCCATACCCCCCGGTTTTTCAGCGGAATTGGCACAAGAACCCCGGCCAGGGCCCTATACGCTACCGCCATGTCCCGCTACCCGTCTCGACCACAGGCGGCATTGCGACTATCCTGCCGCCATGCCAGCCGCCGACGCCAAGCCTCGCATCCTCGTGGTCGATGACGATCATCGGCTGTGCCGCTTTCTGGAGAAATTCCTGTCGAGCGAGGGCTATGCCACCGCCAGCGCCAATGAGGGGCGGGCCATGCGCCGCGCCATGGCGGACGAGAGCTTCGACCTGGTGATTCTCGACCTCACCTTCCCCGCCGGTGAAGACGGGTTGAGCCTGGCGCGCACGCTGCGCAGCCAATACGACCTGCCGGTGATCATGCTCTCCGGCAAGAGCAGCACCATCGACAAGGTGGTCTGCCTGGAACTGGGCGCCGACGACTACATCACCAAGCCCTTCGAGCCGCGCGAATTGCTGGCCCGCATCCGCACCGTGCTGCGCCGCTTCACCCGACGCATAAACCTGCCCGAAACGGTGGAGCACAGCGCCTCCCCCGCCATCCGCTTCGCCGGGTGGCAGCTCGATCCCTCGCGCTACGAACTCTGCTCGCCGCAGGGCGAACGCGTGCGCCTGACCAGCCAGGAATTCCAGATCCTGTCCGCCCTGGTCGAGCGGCGCGGGCGTATCCTCTCGCGCGACCAGATCCTCGACATCGTCGCCAATCGCAACTGGACGCCCTATGACCGCAGCATCGACGTGCTGATCGGCAAGATTCGCCGCAAGCTGCGCGACGATGTGCGCGACGCCCAATACATCAAGACCATCCGCGGCGTCGGCTACATGTTCGCAGCCGAAGCGCGGGAGTAGGCGCGTGAGCACCCCTCATCCCCCGCCTGCCAGCCGCGCCTGCGGCAGATAGAGGTTGATCGTGGTGCCCTCGCCCGGCGTGCTGACGATGCCGAGGCGCCCGCCGGCCTGGCGCACGAAGGCATCGACCATCGCAAGGCCTAGGCCGTTGCCTTCCCCGGATGGCTTGGTGCTGAACAAAGGTTCGAGGGCCCGGCGCCGGACCGCCAGCGGCATGCCCTGGCCGGTATCGGTCACCGACAGCAGAACATAGGCACCCGGCAGCAGGCCAGAGGCCACGCGCGCGTCTTCGGCCGCCACCAGGATATTACTGGCTGCAAAGGTAAGGCGCCCGCCTTCGGGCATGGCATCGCGGGCATTGAGGGCAAGATTAAGCAGGCTCGATTCGAGCTGGCCGGTGGGGATCTCGACCGGATGGAGATCCGGCGCGACCTCGAGAACAACAGCCACCTTGTCGCCCAGCGTGCGATCGAGGACGCGCATCAAGGGCGGCAATTCCGTGCCGAGAGCGACGACCGCCGTTTCCTCGATGCGCCTCGCCCCGAAGCTCAGCAGGCGCGACGCCAGCTCCGAGCCGGACCGCGCGGCATCCAGGGCATCGGCAACGAGTTCGTGCAGCTCCGGCTGGCTATCGAGCCGCTCCTGCAGCCAGCGCAGATTGGAATAGAGCACGGCCAGGATGTTATTGAAGTCGTGGGCGATGCCGCTGGCGAGCTGCCCCATCGCCTCCAGGCGCTGGGTCTGGCGTAGACGTTCGGCAATCCGGCTCTTCTCCTCCACCAGGCGGATGCGTTCGAAGCAGCGATCGAGCAACGCCAGCAATTCCTCGGTGTAGAAGGGCTTGGAGAGGTAGTCATAGGCGCCCGCCTTGAGAGCCTCCACCGCCGTCTCGATCGAGGCATAGGCCGTGACCATCACGCAGACGAGATCGGGATTGCGCTGGCGCAGCGCGCGGACGAGATCGACTCCATCGCCGATGCCGAGGCGGACGTCGACCAGCGCCACGGCGATACGTTCGCGAGCAAGCATGTCCAGGGCCGCCGCCGGATCATGCGCGATCGGGGTATGATAGCCTTCCAGGCTCAGCAGGCCAGCAAGGCTGGAAGCGAAATCGACATCGTCGTCGACGATCAGCACGCAGCGCGTATCCGCCTCTTCGCCACCGGAGGAAGCCCCCGACGCGCCGATGATGTCGGCGGGCAGTTCACTGTCCTCGTCCTTCATGGCCGGGTCGCCGGAATGCAGGGCAGGACCAGCGATATCAGCGTGCCCTCGCCGGCCTCGCTCTCGACCCTGACTTCGCCGCCATGCTGTTCGAGGATACGCTTGACCAGCGGCATGCCGAGCCCGACGCCGAAGGCCTTGGTGCTGAACAAGGGCTCGAAGATACGAACAGCCACCTCCGGGGACATGCCGCTGCCCTTGTCGGCAATACCAAGCACCACCCGATCCCCTTCCCGGCGCGTGGCGATGGTGATGGCACCCTCGTCCTGCACCTTGCCCTCGCAGGCCTGCACCGCATTGACGAGCACATTGGAAAAAGCCTGGCGCAGCCGCTCGGCATCCGCCGGCACGGCGCAATCGGCCTCGAGATCGAGGGTGATCAGAGCGCGGGTGGCCGCATCCTGCTCGCCGGCCTGCTGGCGGACCCAGGCATCGATGGCGACGGGCGCGAGCACCAGCGGCCGCTTACGCGAGAAATCGAGCAGGTCCTCGATGATGCGCACGCAACGCCAGGCATTGCGCTGCAGGCGTTGCAGTTCGCCCATTACCGGCTCGCCGGCGTCGCGCAGCGAACGCCTGAGCACATCCGCCGAGGTCACCAGCGTACCGAGCGGGTTGCGCAATTCATGGCTCACCGTGGCCGTCATCTGGCCGATCGCGGCCAGGCGCTCATTGCTCGCCAGCTCCTGTTGAGCCTGGTGCAGGCGCTCCAGCGAAGCGACCAGGTCACGCTCGGCAAGCTCGCGGCTTTCGTGCGAGAGCACGATCCACCAGGCGCCGATGCCAAGCAGGGGGAGGAGAGCCAGGAAGACCCGGAGCAGCAGGGCGCCGCTGTCGAGATGCGGCTCCTCGGCGCCGGGTTCGATCAGGCGATAGGTGAGCAGGAACACGGCTGCGGTAACGATGGTCAACGCGAACCCCACTCCCCCGACCTTGAGCAGGCGCTGGCCCATATGCGGGGCGATCTTGCCGATCAGCGTGCGCCCGAAATAGCGCGAGCGCGAATCCTCCAACACGCCGCCGGGCGATTTGCAGACATCATGGCAATGCGAATCCAGGCTGCAGCACAGCGAGCAGATCGGCCGATCGTAGAAGGTGCAATGCACCATGTCCGGGCGCTCATAGTCGAGCCCGCAGATCTCGCATTTGACGATAGCCTGCCGGCGAGCAGCCACTTCCTCCCGCGGACGTGCGAGATAATAACGCCCCCCAGTCGCCACACCGATGAGTACTGCGCTGGTAAGGGCGGTGAAGAAGGCGATCGGCGCCGCATAGGCTTCCGCCAATGCTCCGAAGCTGCCGACAAAGCAGAGCACGGCGACGATGGAGGCGAGCGCCATCGAGCCGCAGCCGACCGGGTTGAAATTGTGGAGATAGGCCCGTTTGAACTCGGTGAAGGGCGGGCTGATCTTGAGCGGCTTGAGGATGGCGAGGTCCGCGAAGATCGAGCCGATCCAGGCCGAGGCGATGATGGAATAGACGGCCAGCACCAGCGCCAGGGTCTGGAAGATGCCGAGCAGCATCAGCAGGAGCGAGATCAGGATGTTGAAGACCAGCCAGACCACCCGTCCGGGATGGTAGTGGGTGACTCGCGAAAAGAAGTTCGACCAGGCGAGCGAGCCGGCATAGGCGTTGGTGACGTTGATCTTGACCTGCGAGATCAGCACGAACACCACGGCGACCGCCAGCACCACGGCGCTATCGGCGCTCACATACTCATAGGCCTTGATATACATGTGAACGGGCTCGAGAGCGGTCGCCTGCGACAGGCCCGAGCTGACCACCAGCACGGCCAGGAAGCTGCCGCACAGGATCTTGAAGCCGCCGACCACGATCCAGCCTGGCCCCGCCGCGATCACCGCCGTCCACCAACGCCAGCGATTTTCTTCCGTCTTGTCCGGCAGGAAGCGCAGGAAGTCGACCTGCTCGCCGATCTGGATCGACAAGGCACCAAGCACGCCGATGGCAGAACCGAAGGCGAGGAGGTTGAAGCCCCCGCCGCCTGCCGCGCTGCCAGCGAAGGCGACCCATTCGCCGAGCGTGCCGGGATGGCCGATGGCGATATAGACGAAGGGAAGCAGGTGCAGGACGATCCAGACGGGCTGGGTGATCATCTGCAGCTTCGAGATCATGGTAACGCCCATGAAGGTGATCGGGATGATCACCAGCGAGGAGATGATGTAGCCCAGCACCAGCGGCACATTGGCGAAGAGCTTCAGCGCCTGTGCCATGATCGCCCCTTCGAGGGCGAAGAAGATGAAGGTGAAGGTGGCGTAGATCAGCGAGGTGATGGTCGAGCCGATATAGCCGAAGCCAGCCCCACGGGTGAGCAGGTCCATGTCGATGTTGTAGCGGCTCGAATAATAGGCGATCGGCAGGCTGGTCACGAACACGAACAGGCAGGTGACCAGGATGGCCGGAAAGGCGTTGGCGAAACCATAGCTGAGCGTGATGGTGCCGCCGATCGCCTCCAGCGCCAGGAAGGAGATGCCGCCAAGCGCCGTATTGGCGATGACAAAAGGGGACCAGCGCCGGAAGGACCTGGCCGCATAGCGCAGCGAATAGTCCTCCAGGGTCTCGTTGGCGATCCAGGAATGGTAGGATCGCAAGGCGGGCAGGCGCGGAATGTCCACTAGCCACCTCGCCCGATAGGACGCATGCGCCTCAGGCAAACCTCGACTGGCATCCAATCCCCTCCCGGTCCGGACACCGCCATCCTATCGCGGTTCCAGGCCTGATACGGTCCGCAAATCCCGGTGTGACCCCGATTGAAGCGGCCGAATCTTCTTCGCTCCGACAGCGTTGCCCCTTGGCGGCGGCATTGTGGTCCGCCCCTATCGAGACTGCAAGCCAACGCTCGGCATCTTCGATCTTGACGGAATCCGTTCGGATCTCTATAAATGAGTATGTACTCACTCAAATGAAACCGAACCGTGGCCCGCCCTCTCAGCGAAGCAAAGCGCCAGGCGATCCTGGTATCCGCCACCAGGCTGGTGGCGGCCATGGGGATCGGTGCACCGACGGCGAAGATCGCCCAGGGCGCGGAGATCGCCGAGGGCACGCTGTTCAAATATTTCGCCAATAAGGACGAGTTGCTCAACCAGCTCTATCTCACCCTCAAGACCGAACTCGGCGGGTCCATCATGCAGGGCTTCGCCCCCGATGCCAGCATAAGGGAGCGTGCCTGGCACATCTGGAGCCACTGGATCGACTGGGGCGCGAAATATCCGGTGAAACGCAAGGCCATGCGCCAACTCGGCGTATCCGAGCGCATCACACCGGCCAGCAGGCAGGCAGGCCACGCAGCCTTTCGTGACGTCAGCGCTGCTTTCGAACAGGCCCACGCGCTGGGCCCGCTCCGGGATCAGCCGATGGCTTTCCTGAGCGCCGCGTTTGAGGCGCTCGCAGAGACGACCCTGGAATTCACCGCGCGGGATCCGGATGGGCGGGAAGCCTACAAGCAGGCCGGCTTCCAGATCTTCTGGGGCGGCCTGGGCAGCTAAGGCGACCTTACTCACAGAACTCTTTTACACGTTAAATGAGTGAGCACACACTCTTTATTCACCGAAACGGGAAGTGAACCATGTCTAAGATCTGGCTGATCACGGGTGCCGGCCGCGGGCTGGGGCGTTCGATCCTCGAAGCGGCGCTGGCCGCAGGCAATAAGGTGGTGGCGACGGCGCGCGATCCGGAGCGCCTTGCCGATCTCAGGGAACGTTATGGCGACAGGTTGCTCAATCCAGCGCTCGACGTCACTAATCCGGCCCATGCCCATCGCGCCGTCATGGTCGCTGAAGCTGCCTATGGCGGCCTCGACGTGCTGGTCAACACGGCCGGCTACGCTCATCCGACGCCCCTCGCGCAGGCCGGCGACGAGGGTCTCGCTGCCCGAAGCGAGACCAATTTCCTCGGCACGGTCAATCTGATCCGGGCCGCCCTGCCGGTGATGCGCAACCAGCGGGCCGGCCATATCATCAATATCTCCTCCCTCGGCGGACGCGTCGCCACACCCGGCTTTACCGCGGCTCTGGCCCGAGACGTCGGGCCCTTCGGTATCAAGGTTACCGCCTTGCAGCCGGACGCCCCCGACGAGATTGCCTGGCTGGTGGTGGAGCTTTCCGGTCGCCAGGAGTCGCCGCGCCGCCTCATGCTCGGTGGCGGAGCGTTTCAGGCCTTCCGCCAGCCCGAAACCGGCCGGCGGAGCACGGCAGCCGAATGGGCCGCCTCGGCGCGCCGACCGGTTTCGCCCGCGCCCAATTCCCAGCTTTGCTGAGGGCTTGACAATCATGAGCACAACCAACGGGTCTTGGACCACGCGCGACGTGCCGCCCCAGCGGGGCCGGCGTGTGCTGATTACCGGCGCGACCGGCGGCCTCGGCTACGAGACGGCCCTGGCCTTGGCGCAGGCGGGCGCCGAGGTCCTGCTGACCGGCCGCAATCCGGCCAAGGGGCAGCAGGACCTCGCGCGTATCCGCGCTCGATGCCCCACCGCCATCATCCGTTACGCCGACCTCGACCTCGCGGATCTCGGTGCGGTTGCCGCCTTTGCCGATCGCCTGGACGATGAGCAGGAGGGGCTGGATCTCCTCGTCAACAATGCCGGCGTGATGACACCACCCGTCCGGCACGAGACCCGGGATGGTTTCGAGCTGCAATTCGGTACCAATTATCTCAGCCATTTCGCTCTTACGGGCCGGCTGTTGCCCCTGCTGCGCCGGGGCAGGGCCCCTCGCATCGTCAATCTCAGCAGTGGGGCACACCGACTGCTGGCGGATATCCACTTCGACGATCTGCAATGGCGTACAAGCTACAAACCCTGGCGGGCCTACGCCCAGTCCAAGCTCGCCATGATCCTCTTCGCCTTCGAGTTGCAGCGGCGTAGCGACGCCTTCGGCTGGGGCCTGATCAGCAATGCCGCCCACCCCGGCTATGCCGTCACGGATCTGCAGAGCAGCGGTCCGCGCCTCGGCCGTAACAGGCCCCATCCAATGGCGTGGCTGACCCGGCTGATGCAACCGCTGATGTCCCAAACTGCCGCCGAAGGCGCGCTGCCGACGCTGTTCGCGGCGACATCGCCCGAGGCCAGGCCATCAGGCTATTACGGCCCACAGAACATGTTCGAACTCAAGGGGCCGGTCGGGGACGCCAGGATCGGCGACAAGGCCCGCGACCCGACCCTAGCAGCCCGCCTCTGGACCATTTCCGAAGAACTGACAGGTGTGACATGGCCGAACCATCAGCCGAGCTTCGTTTGACCGATCCGGGCACGTCCTGTGCCGATTTCTCCCGTTTCTTCCGCGCCTGGGTGACGAACCCGCTGCGCGTGGCCGCCGTAGCCCCCTCCAGCGACGCGCTAGCCCGAGTGATGACCCGAGAGATCTCACCGGCACACGGTCCCGTGCTGGAACTCGGGCCCGGCACCGGCGTGTTCACCCGCGCCTTGCTGGCGCGCGGCGTCGCCGAAAGCGACCTGACGCTGATCGAGTTCGGCGCCGATTTCGCCCGCATGCTGGGAAACCGCTTTCCGCGGGCTCGAGTCGTATCGATGGACGCCGCTCATCTCGCCCAGCATGCGCTGTTCCTGGGCAGCCCCGTCGGCGCCGTGGTCAGCGGCCTGCCGCTGCTTTCGATGCCGCCGGACAAGGTGGCGGACATCGTATCAGGCGCCTTCCATTATCTGCGTCCGGACGGAGCCTTCTACCAGTTCACCTATGGGCCGCGCTGCCCCGTTCCCCGCGCCGTCCTCGCAGAGCTCGGCCTGCAGGCCGAGCGCATCGGCGGCGCCTTCTGGAACCTGCCGCCCGCCGCCGTCTACCGGATCACGAGGGCAAAGCGCTTTTGAACAAAATGCTGCAGAGGCGGAGTCTGAAGAGCTGAACCCTCAGGCGACGGCCGGCTGTCCGCCCGGGAACACCTGTGTTCCCGGGAATGCTTGTGATCCCGGGATTACCACCGTCTGCAGGCCGTCGGCGAAAGAGATACCAGCGGCCTTGAGAGCGGTCTCGATGCGCTTGAAGGCCTCGGCCCGAACATCGAACTGCTTGCCCGGTGCGGTCTGGAACTTGCAACGGAAGATCTTGATGCCGGGATCGATGCGATAGAGCTTGGCTTTCAGCGGCTCGCGTATCAGCGGGCCGATATCGGGATCGGCCTGCATGCCCTCGCCCACCTTCTTGATGATCTTGCGGACCTGTTCGGAATCCACGGCCACGGGCAATGGCAGGTTGAACTTCTCGATCACCCAGTCGCGGGAATTATTGCGCACCGTGCCGAGCGAGCCATAGGGCACGAAATGCAAGGGGCCGTTGTGGTGGCGCAGCGCCACGGTACGCAAGGTGATGCGCTCCACCGTGCCCTTGGTGCTCGAGCCACTCTCGATATATTCGCCGATGCGGAAGACGTCCTCGACCAGGTAGAAGATGCCGGCGATGATGTCGCGCACCAGCGCCTGGGCCCCGAAACCGACGGCGAGGCCGAGCACGCCGGCTCCGGCCAGCAGCGGCGTGATCTCGATGCCCAGGGTCCACAGGGCGGAGAGCACCAGAAGCACCAGCAGGACGATGGCGCTGGTCATGCGCAGCAGCGGCAGCAGGGTGCGCAGGCGCGCATTGGGGCCGGGCTCCGCATGGGGATCGAAAGGCCCGATGGCGCGCAGGCGCCGGTCGATCAATTCGCGGATGGCGACCCAGCCGACATTGATGACGAGCGCCAAGCCGGCGACACCGAGCAGATGCAGCACGAAGCGCATCAGCGGGCTGTCGCCCCCGGCCATGTTGCGCATCGGCGCATCCAGGGCGATGAGGGCGGCGCCGATGCCGAGCAGCACCACGACATAACGCGACATGGACAGCACGATGTTCGGGATGAGGCCGGCGCCGATCGTGCTGCCGTCGGGCGTCACCTCCTCGGGCCAGTAGAAGAACACCCAGCGCCGCAGCCACGCCTGCACCGCCGCGACGATGACCAGGATCGCCAACAGCGTCGCGAGTGGGCTGCCCGCCGCCAGCCAGACGCCGTAAATGCCGAGGATCAGCGCGGCCGCGAGGAAGCCATAGGGAAAGCGCGGCAGGCGGCCACTCGCCCTGGCGGCGGCCCGTCCCCGTCTCAGCCCCGTCAGAACGGCGACCAGCACGATGAGCGTGATCAGGGTGGCTGATATCACCCGGACGGCCGAGGCCGCGTGGGGCGCGCCAGCGACATATTCCAGGAGTTCGGGCAGGAGATGGCTGAGGGCGAGCAGGAAGGCCATGCCGACAAAGCTGGCCACGAAGCGCTGCGCATGGGCGGGATCGATGTCGCCGAGCCGCAATTGCGGATGGCCGGGCGCGGCGATGACGTCAGCCACGAGCCAGGCCAGGCGCACGAACACGATGAGCAGGATCGAGGCGATCACGAAGCCGTCGAAGCCGGCCGGCCAGTCGAAATAGGCGGCGGCGCCGACAATGGCCACCACGAACAGGACCAGGCCGAAAGCACGCAAGGCGAGACGCCGCATGGCGAGGCTGAATGCCTCCCGGCGGCTCGTGAGGGCGGCCGCCTCCAGCGCGATCACCGCCGGCGTGGCATAGGTCCAATAGAGCCATTCGGCCCCCGCCCCGACGATGACCAGGATGAGGCCATAGGTCAGAGTGACGATGCCGTTGCCGGTCGGCATCGCGGTGGAGACTTCCGAGACAAGGCGCGCGAACTCGCCGGGCGCCAGAGCCAGGCTGTTGGCGATGCCCGAGAGGCGATGCTTGGCGGCCTGCAGCAAAGTGGCCACGAAGGCCGAAAGCTGCCCCTGCTGGACCGTCTGGTCCTGGATCAGCGCGGCGGTGCCGAGGGTTTCCGCCTGCGCCCGCTGCAGGGCCAAGCCGGCGGCCGAAGCGCATGCCAGGAAGGCGACGATGCTGCGTTTGCTCATGGCACGGCCTGCGATGGCAAGGTCTGCGATATGGCTCCGCCGGCCGAAGCTGCCACCCAGCCGGCGGGATCGCGCGCAGCGGTGACGTCGGCATAGGCCGGGTGCAGGCGGCTGATCGAAACGGACTCGCCCAGCAATCGGGCCTGGCAGGCCAGGCGCTGGCCGGCGCCTGCCTTGATGCGCGCCAGCGTCGCCCGTTCGTCGGCACCGATCGGCGATAGATTGGCCGTCCCCTCGTCCACGGCGACCAGGCAGGTTCCGCACCGGCCCCGGCCGCCGCAGACATGGGCATGGGGAATGCCGCTGGACAGGCTGATCTCGAGCAGGGAAAGGCCGGGCCGCCCCTGGCCGAGAAGATCTCCGTCATAGTGCACGCTGACCACCTGCTGCCGATTCCCCAGCACGCGCCTCACCATCACGCCGCAGGCCAGCAACACCAGGGCGACATAGGCCAGCAGGGTCGTATTGCGGATGGCGCCGATCTCAGCCTCGGCATGACCGAAACGCGCCATACTGGCGGCGATCGCTGCCTGCCATTCGGGCTCGGCGGCAAGCCTGGCCATGGCATCCTTGCCGCCCTGTACGAAGCCGAGCAGGGCGGCCACGGGCAGGATGAAGAACAGCGGCGTCAGGATCAGGCCGAGGCGCCGCCAGATCGGCTTGAGCACCAGCCAGGTATAGAGCCCTACCGCGCCATGCACCCAGACCACCACCACGGCGAGCACCTGCAGCAGCGCATTGGCGGGCGCGAAATGCCAATAGGCTGCCAGCACCAGGCCGAAATCGGGTTTGAACCCGGCGTCGATCAGGCTGAACACCTGCGCGAACAGGATATGATTGATCAAAAGGGGGGTGGCGAACAGGCCCAGAACGATCTGCAGCCAGTCCGTGCGCGACAAAGCCAGGCTCCGTCGTCCGGCAATCGCCATGAGGCCGAGAACGCCATGCACCAGGGCCGCGGCCGACAGCAGCACCAGGCCCGGCATGGTGCGCCAGGGCAGTTGCAGAAACGGCTTGGCCTGTTCCATGGCCTCGATGGACATCAGGCCGAGGGCAGCGTTGACGAGATGCATCGTCACGAAGACGAGCAGCACCAGTCCGGCGAGGAGCCGCAGCCGACGCTGGAGCGAGCGCATACGCTGGGAAAGGGGAAGCGCCGACAAGGGACCCGCCTGCCGCTTGAGTTCATTGCCGCGATCATCCTACGAAATTCGTAAGATTCAATGATCCCGGTAGCGGACGAAGACGCTCGTGCTTCCAGGCGTCCCTACACGGTGCGCCGATAGAGGAAATAGCGCCCGGCCGGCACGTCGGCCGGCGGATCGAGATGCTGGAGCGCGGAATGCCGCAATGGCAGGCCGCTGGCGACGACGCCGCCGGGCTGCAGCAGGCCGGCGGCCAAAGGCGGCAGCCAGCGCATCGTCTCGGCGTCGACTTCGGCATAATTGGTTTCGATATCGGCATGCACCAGCGCCGCGCCAATGCCGGTGAAGCGGGCAGCGGTCTCGCGGATTTCGCCGAGCACGAGATCGTCCTCAGGCGGCACCGAGCTCTTATGCGCACCGAGGGCTCGGTCGAAGGCGATGATACGATGGCCTGACAGTCTCTCGCGCAGATGATCGAAGGTCCGCCCATTGCCGAGCCCAAGTTCGAGCACCGGGCCGGGCAGCCCGTCGATCAGGCCGCAGACATGGTCGAGCACGTCGCGCTGGGCGCTGACCCGGCGGATGAAACTGTCGAGGCGACTCACGACCCCTGCTCCGCCAGGGTCGGTGCCGACACCACGGCCGCGCCTTGTCCGGCCAGCACCGCGTCGAACTTGCCGGCGAGCGCCGCAATGCCGGCTTCGAAGGAGAAGGCTTCGCGCACCCGCCGATAAGCGCCGGCTCCCAGGCGATGGCGCAAGACGGGATCTTCGGCCAGGGAACGCAACCCTTCGGCGAGGGCTGCCGGATCGCTCGGCGGCACCAGCAGCCCTTCCTCGCCCTCGCGCACGAATTCCGGCACGCCGGCAAAACGCGTGGAGAGGATCGGCAGAGCCTGGGTCGCCGCCTCCATGATCACATTGGGCAGTCCGTCGCGGTCGCCGCCCTCGCCTTCCTTGCAGGGCAGCACGAACAGATCGGCCATGCGCAGGGCCTCGATCACATCGCTTTGCGCCAGCGCCCCCCGCCAGGTGATTCGGTTGGACAGGCCAAGGCTCTCGGCCTGGGCCTGCAGCGCCTTGCGCAGCTCGCCGCCGCCAATATGGGTGAGGCGCCAATGGAGGCTCGGAGGCAACCGCCCCAGTGCCGCGAGCAGATCGTCGAACCCCTTCTTGGCCACCGCGCGCCCGACCGTGACGATCTCCACCGGCGCCTCGGCGCTGCTGCCGTCGCGGGGTGGGCGCACGGCCGGCGGCAGCGGGAAGCGGCCGAGATCGAGCCCGTGATAGAGCAGGCTGACACGCTCGGGATCCCCAGCCGGCGCCAGTCTCTGCAAGGCCTCGACGCCACCACGCGTGCAGGTGACACCCCATAGGCTGTCGGCGATCTTTTCGCGCTTCTCCCAATCGGTGGTGGTCCAGATGTCCTTGGCATGCGCCGAGAAGCTGAAGGTCCGCCCGGTGAGCAAGGCGGCGTAGCGCGCCACCGAGGCCGGCGTGTGCAGGAAATGCACATGGATATGGCTGACAGCCGGATCAAGCTCGCGCGCCATCACCAGGGCCTGGCCGAGGCGGCGGCCCCGGCTCGCGCTGAAATCGCGCCTGAGATCGCGCGCGAACAGCCCCATCAGCTTGAAGAGCCTGGGACGCTTGAGGGCGCTGATCGCCCCCGCCAGCACCCGCAGCGGGGCCTGGTGCAGATATTCGGGCAGGTAGACCGGCCGGGCCTTGATCTGCCGGTTCAGCATGTGCACGGCCCCGTCCGTCGGCTGGCGCAGCGACCAGATCTCGAAGGCGAAGCCCGCCTGCTCCAGCGCCAGGACCTCCTGGGCGATGAAGGTCTCTGACAGGCGGGGATAGCCCTTGACGACGATGGCAATGGGAGTGCGGGTTGATGACATCAAGATCCGGTCACGGAAAAGCTTTGTTGGTAACTGCTCGCTTTAGCAGGGACTTTTCTCGAGCGCCCGGGAAATGGTCAGGTTCCAGCAACGCGCCCCAGCGGGACCGCGCCTGACCTGGCCTCGAACCAGGGTGTCGCCAATTGCTCGATGCGGTCGAGGCCATCAAGCAGATGGGGCAGGAATGCCTTGGACGGCAGGGGCTGGTCGGGCAGGTTGCGGATGGCCTGCGCCATCTCCAGCGGATCGCGGCGGGCGCCGGGATTGAGGTTGTTGCCGTCCAGCATGGAGACGAGCCCGAGGCGGGTGGCGTGCTCGGCGCGGATCGTCTGCTCGCGCCGGGGCGTGGTGCGCGGCACGATCAATGCCCGTTTGTCGAGCGAGAGGATCTCGCAGAAGGTGTTGTAGCCGCCCATCGAGACGATGCCCTGGGCCTTCACCATCAGATGCTCGATCTTGGCGTCGAAGGTGATGGCATCGACGTTGGGCAGGCGGGCGATGCGTTCCATGAAGGGGCCACGGCGGTCGCGGGCGACGAACGGCCCGAACACCAGCAGAGCGGGGGTCGGAATGCCGGGATCGCGCTCATAGGCCGACAGCACCCAGTCGACCAGTTCATGCCCGTCGCCGCCACCGCCGGTGGTGACCAGCACGAAGGGGCCCTTGGTCAGCTTGGGATAGCGGATCAATTGCGGCTGAGGCGGCAGTTCGCGGCGCAGGAAACCGGTATAGACGATGCGCCGACGGACATGCTCGGGCAGGTCAAGCCCGGCCAGCGGTTCGTAGATCTCGCGCAGGCCGTAGACCCAGACGTCGTCGTAATAGCGCGCCAGCGCATCGACGGCGCCCTTGCGCTCCCATTCCGGCGCCAGCACCGAAGGGTCGTCCATCACGTCGCGCACACCGAGTACGATACGGGCCCCGGCCCGGTGCAGTTCCTCGAGCGCCGGCAGCAATTCGCCGCGGAAACCGGTCGGCTCCTTGTCGACGATCACCAGGTCCGGCTTCAATGCGCGGGCTGTCTGCAGGATGATACCCTCGCGCATCGCCACCGCTTCGTCGAGCGACAGGTTGAGGCTGAGGGTGGTGTAGTTGCCATCGGCATGCTTGACCACGCCAGGCACGCGTACATAGTCGACCCCGTCGCCGAATTCGAAGCTGCCGATCACCGGGGAGCCGGAGATGATGACGATCGAGGCGTCGGGGTGGCGTTCGACCAGGCGGTTGGCGATGGCGCGCGAGCGCCTGAGATGGCCAAGGCCAAAAGTATCATGGCTGTAGATCATCACGCGCGGGCCGCCGGAGCTGCGTTGCGCGCGACGGGATATTCCCGGCCCGGGCTGATGCAACATGACGACTAGCCCCCCGAGCCTTTGCTGGATGCTCTACGCATTAATACCCAATTCGATCCTGATCGACGCCGTATAGCGGCTCGCGCCAAACAGCGCGGCCAGCCAAGCAGCACCGCCACCATCCGATACCACTTCGGGTTCATCATAAACATACCGCGTCGCAGCGACAACGGGCAGATGGCGGCATTCTCAGTGCAATGAACGCCCGCCTGCACCTGCCAACCCTGGCAGCCACGATACGCAAATACGAACGCTAAACATGGTTATGTAACAAGCTTTTGTCAGCTAACATGGCAGCCTCGTTGACGGATGC
This sequence comes from Labrys sp. KB_33_2, assembly GCF_052114505.1. Taxonomy (NCBI): domain Bacteria; kingdom Pseudomonadati; phylum Pseudomonadota; class Alphaproteobacteria; order Hyphomicrobiales; family Xanthobacteraceae; genus Labrys; species Labrys sp. KB_33_2. The sequence continues at coordinate 61,493 of NZ_JBFREW010000025.1, forward strand.
CCTGCAAGCTCCTACTTCCACGACACTGGAAAACAGGTGTCACCCGTTGGACCCTAGCCTCTTTCGATATGTCTGGCGGCACTCGCGCGGCGAGCAGATCTTCCTGCTGCTGGTGATTCTTGTGTCCCTGCCCTTCTATTGGATATCGCTGGAAGTCCCCAAGCACATCGTCAACCAGGCGATTCAGAACGGCGCCTTCGAAGGCGGCAACAAGACGGCGCGCCTGTTCGAGATGTCGCTCTCGCTGCCCGATTTTCTCGGCGGCGCCACCTGGCGGATCTTCGACGGCCTCGAGCTCACGCGGATACCTTTCCTGTTCGCGCTCAGCCTGTGGTTCCTGGTGCTGGTGCTGATCAACGGCGCCTTCAAATATGTCATCAACATCCGCAAGGGCATATTGGGCGAGCGCATGCTCAGGCGCCTGCGCTTCGATCTGTTCTCGATCCTGATGCGCTTCCGGCCCGAGGACATCGCTCCCCTGAAGCCGGCCGAGGTGGCCGGGATGATCAAGGACGAAGTCGACCCGATCGGCGGCTTCATCGGCGATGCCTTCATCCAGCCGATCTTCCTGATCACACAGGCCGGCACCGCTTTGCTCTTCATCCTGATGCAGAGCCCGAGCCTGGGCCTGGCCGCCCTCGTCGTGGTGCTGGCCCAGGCGATCATCATCCCGATCCTGCGGCGCGAGCAGATCCGCCTCGGCCGCGAACGCCAGCTGGCGTCGCGCCAACTCGCGGGGCGAATCGGCGAGGCGATCGAGACGGCCCCCGCCCTCCACACCTTCGGCGCCACCCGCTATGTCGAGGCTGAGATCGGCGACCGGCTGGGCGGCCTCTACACGATCCGCGCCAACCTGTTCCGTCGCAAATTCGCGGTCAAGTTCCTCAACAACCTCCTGGCCCAGCTCACGCCCTTCATCTTCTACGCCGTGGGCGGCTACTTTGCCGTGATCGGCACGGTGAGCATCGGCTCCCTCATTGCCGTGATCAATGCCTACAAGGATCTTCCCGCGCCGATCAACGACCTCATCACCTGGGACCAGCAGCGCCAGGACGTGCAGGTGAAATATGAGCAGGTCGCCGCCCAGTTCTCGCCCGAGCGCCTGCTGCCGCCGGCCAATGGCAAGACCGCGGCGATTCCCCCCGCCGACACGCCGATCCAGCTTACCTCGGTCAGCGTGCAGGATGCCCGTGGCGTCTCGCTGCTCGACCGTCTCTCCCTAACGCTGGAAAGGCCTGGTCACATCGCCCTGGTCGGGCCGGCCGGCTCCGGCCGGGACATCATGGCCCGCATCGTCGGCCGCCAGTTCCTGGCCTATCAGGGCAGCGTGAAGATCGGCGAAACCGAAATTTCAGCGTTCTCCGACCTCGAACTCAGCCAGATCCTGTCCTTCGTCGGCCCGGATGCCCTGCTCTCACCCGGCTCCATCCGCGACAACATCCTGTTCGCCGCCCAGCGCCGGCCGCCCGCCCTCGGCGACATCTCGGTGCTCGTGTCCGACAACGTGCAATACAAGACCTTCCTCGAAGCACGCCGGTCCGGCAATCCGCTGATCTCAGCCGATGCCGACTGGACGGACTACCAGGCGCTGGGCGTAGCCGGGCCGCAGGAGGTCGACGACGCGATTCGCAGGGCGCTCGACGCCGCCGGAGCCTTCGCGGACATCAACCGCTTCGGCGTGCGCGGCCGCTTCGACGACAGCCATAGCGACGCTTTCCTCGAGCGATTCGTGCGGGCACGCCAGGTCGTGCGCGAGCGCCTCGCGAGCAAGGGCATGTCCCATCTGGTCGATCCCTTCGACCCCCAGCTCTACAACGCCGGCGCCTCTGTCGGCGAAAACCTGCTCTTCGGCGTGCCCAAGGGCAAGAAGCTGCATATGGACACCCTGCAGCGCAATAATTTCATGCGCTCCATCCTCGAGGCCGAGGCCCTGCTCGAACCCCTGATCGATTTCGGCCTGCGCGTGGCGGAGATGGCCGTGGAGACTTTCGCCGGCCTGCCGCCCGAACATCCCGTGTTCGAGCGCTATTCGGCGATTCGCCCCGAGGACCTGCCGCGCTTCCAGGAGATCGTGGATTCCGTGCACGCACGCGGCACCACGAGGGCGCTCTCGTCCTCGGCGCGCACGCGGTTGCTCGGCGCTGGCCTTGCCTATATCGAGCCGCGCCATCGCCTGGGTCTGGTCACCGAGGCTTTCATGGCGCGCGTGCTGCGCGCTCGCCACAGCTTCCGTACCCACCTACCCTCCCACTACAGCGGTGAGATCGAGTTCTACGATCCCGCCAGCTACATGCGCGCCGCCCCGGTGGGAGACAACATCCTGTTCGGGCGCATCAGCTATGGCATCGCCAATGCTCCCGAGCGCGTCTACGCGCTGGCGCGCGCCGTCGTCGAGGAACTCGGCCTCGACAAGGACATCTTCGCCCTCGGACTGAATTTCGAAGTCGGCAAGAATGGCTGGCAGTTGCAGCCGGCGCAGCGCGCCCGCATCGCCATCGCCCGGGCCCTGGTCGCCAATCCCCAGATTCTGGTGATGGAGAACGCGCTTTTGGCCTTTTCCAGCACGGAAGCCGAGGAGCTTCTCCATAGCGTGCGCAGCGCCATGCAGGGGCGCACCTTGATTGCAACCCTGCCGAGCAGCGGCCAGGCAGAGGGATTCGACCGGATCATCGAGTTCGAGGGATCAAGAATCGTCACTCGCGATATTGTTACTCTTGCGCAGAGTGCCTAAATGATGCTTGGATTGCAGCTGGATTTTGCCTCGATTGCTCAACGAGGGGTTGTTTGGGTTGAGCGGGGAGAGGGACCTTGGATCTCGATCTGGAAGTCAAGACCATCAGGAACGCGGCGATCTTCACGGGTATAGATCCGTGCAAGATGCGGCTGCTTGCCTGCATGAGCGAGCAGTTGACCTTCGAGAAGGGCGACTATCTCTTCAAGGTGGGAGAGATTCCTGACGCTGCCTATGTCATCCTCAAGGGCGAAGTCGAAGTTCTTGCCCAGAACGGCGAGAGCCTCATCACTGTCGGCACCGAAGGCCCGGGCAGCATGATCGGCGAAGTCGCGGTGCTTTGCGACGCACGCCGTTTCACCTCAGCGCGGGCTCATACCGAGATTTCGGTCATGCGCATCAACAAGGACTGCCTGCTGCGCATGATGCAGGACAATCCGCAATTCTCGATGTCGATCGCCAAGGAACTGGCGCGCCGCGTCATGCAGATCGCCACGCAGGACGCCCACGTCCTAACGCATTGAAGCGCCTGACGCATTGAGGCGCCTGACGGGTGGGCTTCAACCAGCCGCTGCAGCTTTGCGGCGGCCACATCTTGCTTGGCGAATTTACCTACAATTACTTGCATTGTGAAGGCTTGGCAGGCAGGACTCGGGGGCAGATGGCGCCATGCCATTGCCCGGAGCGAGGTGCGTTTCAAACGCAGTTTCGTTCCGATTCCGTTTCGACGCGTCTTTGCGATTCCGGATGACTCCATCGGATCGAGGGACGCCTAAGGAACCGCCATGTCCCTTGCGCTCGATCGCCTTCGTGCCGAAACCCCCGGTGTCGCCAATCGCATCCATCTCAACAATGCTGGCGCAGCCCTGATGCCGGCGCCAGTGGTCGATGCGATGACCTCCTATCTCAGGCGCGAAGCCGAGATCGGCGGTTATGAGGCCGCCGAAGAATCGGCAGCCCGTCTCGACACTGTCTATGACAGCCTGGCCCGCCTCGTCGGCGGCGCCCGCGACGAGATCGCCTTGACGGAGAATGCCACCGTCGCCTGGCAGATGGCGTTCTATGCTCTCCCTTTCCGGCCCGGCGACCGCATTCTCACCACCACGGCCGAGTATGGCGCCAACTACATCGCCTTCCTGCAGGTCGCCAAGCGAACCGGTGCGGTGATCGAGGTCATTCCCGACGATGCCGACGGCGTGCTCGACCCCGCCGCGCTCGAGGCCATGATCGACGACAGGGTCCGCCTGATCGCCATCAACTGGATCCCGACCAATGGTGGACTGGTCAACCCGGCCGCCGCCGTGGGCGCCGTGGCCCGGCGCCATGGCATTGCCTATCTTCTCGATGCCTGCCAGGCGGTCGGACAGATGCCTGTCGACGTCGAGGCGCTCGGCTGCGACATGCTGTCCGCGACCGGCCGCAAATTCCTGCGCGGGCCGCGCGGCACCGGCTTCCTCTATGTGCGCCGCAAGCTCTGCCTCACGCTCGAGCCGCCCATGATCGATCATTTCGGCGCAACCTGGGTCGACAAGGATCATTATCGCTTGCGCGACGATGCCAGGCGCTTCGAGAGTTGGGAGAACAATTACGCTGCGCGGCTCGGGCTGGGCGTCGCCACCGATTACGCCCTCGCCGTCGGCATCGAGGCGATTCGCGAACGCTGCCTGGCGCTGTCACAGCGGCTGCGGGAGGGCTTGCGGTCGCTCCCGCGCCTGCGCATCTTCGATCTCGGCCCGCACCCGGCGGCCATCGTCACCTTCGCGGTCGATGGCCTAGAGGCGGAGGAGGTCCGCCGCCGCGCGACCGAAGCCGGCATCAATCTCAGCATATCCAGGCCGGGCAGCACTCTGCTCGATGCGCTCGCCCGCCATCTGCCGATATTGGTGCGTGCCTCCCCGCACTATTACAACAGCGAGGAAGAGATCGACGCCCTGCTCGCGCTGCTGCAGAAAATGCACTAGTGGCAGGCTGGCGCCCAAGCATTCAAGCCTGAATGCTCGAGGACGTCACCGCGGATCGCAAACACGCTCCAGCCGATCCGTTGGATTGGCTCGGAAACAAAGAGCTAGAGTAAAATCGCGTTTTCGCTAAAACGAGCTTTGCCTCAGTGACGCAGGGGCCACCCCTTTGACCGACTGCCGCATCCCGGCACTCATCTTCACGAGTTCGACCGCATGAGCGACACCGAGAGCGCACCCGGGCAAATCGAATGGCGATTGCCGCGGGAGCGCGAGTTGCGGCTTTGGGCCGGGGTCGTGCTGTTCGCCTTCGTGACTACCCACCTGCTCAACCACGCCCTCGGCGTGTTCGGCGTAGCGACCATGGAGGCCGTGCAGCGCTGGCGCATCTGGGCCTGGCAGTCCTATGGCGGCACCGCGCTCCTCTACGGAGCGTTGTTGACCCATGCCACGCTCGCGCTCAAGCGGCTGACCACGCGGCGCATCTCGCGCATGCCGCTCGAGGAGTTGGTGCAGATCGCCCTCGGCCTGGCCATTCCCTATTTCCTGATCTCCCATGTGCTGGGCACGCGTGTCACCTCGCTCTATGGCTACAGTGAAAGCTATGGCGAGGTGCTGGCGCGAATCTGGCAGGGCGGACCGGTCAAGCAGATCCTGCTGCTGCTCTGCGCCTGGACCCATGGCTGCATCGGCATCGGCCAGGTGTTGCGCAGCCGCTCCTTCTATGCGCGCTGGCGCGACCTGCTGATCCTGGGCATGGGCATGCTGCCCACGCTGGCGCTGGCGGGCTTCTTCTCCGCCAGCCGAGAGCTCGAGGCCGCCGGCCGCACGCCTTCACCGATCGCCGCCGATCACACCATGGCCTTGCTCGTTGCCGGACAATGGCTGCTGCTCGGCCTTGCCGCCGTGATCGCCTTTGTTGCCTTCGTGATGATTCTCCGGGTCGTACTGCGGCTGCGTTCCGGCACGGTCGCCATCCGCTATGTCGGCCATGGTACCTTCAAGATCCCGCGCGGCACCACCGTGCTCGAAGCCAGCCGCGCCAATGCCATCCCCCACCCCGCCCAATGCGGCGGACGCGGGCGCTGCTCGACCTGCCGGGTGGCGGTCACCTCCGACGCAAGTGCCCTGCCGGCTCCGAGCAAGGCCGAGCGCACCATGCTGGAGCGCATCTCGGCACCCGCCAATGTGCGCCTCGCCTGTCAGCTTCGCCCCGACCACGACATCTCCGTGCAGATCCTGCTGCCGATCGTGCCGACAGGCATGCGCGGGCGCAGCGGCGATGATCTCTATCGCTGGGGCGCCGAACGCGAGATCACCGCGCTCTTCGTCGACATCCGCGCCTTCAATGCGATGACGAGGCTGCAGATTCCCTACGACATCGTGCTGTTGATGAACCGCTTCGTGCAGGAAATGACCCAGGCCGCCGAAGCCCATGGCGGCCGCGTCGATGCCTTTGCGGCCGACGGGCTGATCGCGGTCTTCGGCCTTGGCGACGAGCCCTCCCGCGGCGCAGCCGATGCCATCCGGGCGGCCAGGGGCATGCTCAAGAGCGTGGAAGGCCTCAACACCGAATTCGGAGCCGCGCTCTCGATCCCGCTGCGGGTGGGCATCGGCATCCATTCCGGCCCTGCCATCATCGCCCGTGTCGGCGACAGCGAACGCGGCATGCGCCTGGTCGCGCTCGGCGACACCGTCACCATTGCCGGCCGGCTGGAAGCCGCCACCAAGGATTATTTGACCGACTGCCTGATTTCCGAGGAAGCGATGCAGCGCTCCGGCATGTCGCTGCGCCGCCAGAATGGCAAGCATCTGCATATCGTCGGCCGGGACAAGCCGATCACGCTCTATACGCTGGATGAAACGCCCGTACCGGCGGAGTGAGACGCAAAGATCCTGCAACGCCCCATTCCGGCGGGCCGCACCGTGCCGGCCCTCGGCGCAGGCCTTCCCGAATTGCCGCGGGAAGCGGCGCATCGAGCGGAGCGGGCTTGGACGGCGCTGCCGATGGCGAGGATCCAGTACGGCTCTGAAGGGTGCTTTCCCGGCATCCGGCACGGCGCGTCATGCCGGGACCACCATCACTCGAATTTGAGCGCCGCCTGTCGCACTTCTGCCAAATCTGCGCTACACACGGGCTCAAGCCACCGGCCTTGACCCGGTGTGCCGGATGGAGAAGACCGTGCTTGATCTGACTGCGATTGGAACCAAGTCCGCCGCCCCCAAGCTGCTGCACCGCATGCGCGACAAGGTGACGGACCAGATCCAGAAATCGCCTCTGGCGCGCAAGGCGTTCACCTACGCTGCCAGCCATATTCCGCTCAGCTATTTCAAGAAATTGCCGACGATCATCGTCGTCGACGTCACCAATTCGTGCAATTTGCGCTGCCCCGTCTGCCCGGTCACTTTCGCCATGACGCGGCCGCGCGGCCTGATGAAGATGGAAATCTTCCGGCAGATCGTCGACGATTTCGTCGACGAGAAGGAAAAGCCGGCGATGTATTTCAACTTCTCCGGCGAGCCGACCATGAACAAGGCGCTGCCCGAGATGATCGCCTACGCCAACGAGCGCGGGCACGATACCTTCGTCTCGACCAACGCCACCAAGCTCTCCTCCGAGTTGATCGAGAAGATGCTCCAGGCCGGGCTTGGCCGCATCAACCTGTGCATTGACGGCTTCGACGCCGAGGCGCAGGAATCCTATCGCGTCGGCTCGAAATTCGAGCAGGTGAAAGCCAATATCGAGAACTTCCTCGCCATCAAGCAGCGCCTCGGCATCACCAAGACGGTGACCGTGCTGCAGACGCTGCTGACCTCCTATTCGGAAAAGCAGATCGACGCGATGGTGGAGTGGGCCGACAATATCGGCTTCGACCAGGTGCGCTTCAAGACCTTCAGCCTGGGTTCCTATACCGACGACGACCAGCAGACGAAATACGGCCACCTCGTGCCGAAGAACCACGATCTGCAGCGCCACCAGAACGAGAAGATCAGCCTGCTCTGCGACGTGCCGCTCTATCAGACCGTAGTGTTCTGGGAAGGCGATCTCGGCCTGTGCTGCATCGACTATGACCGCATGATCAAGCTGCCCAATGTCGACAAGGTCGGCTTCAAGCAGGCCTATCTGTCGGACGAAGCCGCCAAGGCTCGGCGCCACGGTTACACCAAGCAGTTCGATATCTGCCAGAGCTGCTCCTATTCCAACGCCGACAATATGGGCTTCAAGATCAAGCTCAATAAATTGCGCCGGCAGAAGGCCGCCGAGCTGCAGAGCAAAGCGGCGTGAACGCCCGGTTGCGTACCGTTGCCGGCACGCGTTTTAGCGTCGCCGACGACAAGGACGGCTTCTGGGACAAGGCCGAGAGCGGCACCTGGGAACCGGAAACACTGGCGAGTGTGCACGCGCTCGCCGGCCCTGATACGCTGCTCATCGATATCGGCGGCTGGATCGGACCGATCACCCTGACAGCCGCTGCGCTCGGGGCCGATGTCCTCGCCTTCGAGCCCGACCCGCGCGCCTTCGAGCTCATCAGCGCCAATGTCGCCGCCAATCCGACGCTGTCATCGCGCATCCGCCTCCACAATGCCGCGGTGTCGCCGACGCCGGGGCGCGTCAGGCTAGGGTCGCCCAGGAAACCCGGCGACAGCATGGGTAGCATCCTGGCCGCAGACAGCGGCGTCGCGCTGTGGGAGGCGGAGGCCATTCTACCTGCCGACATCGCGGCCATGGCGGGGGATGCCGAGCGCATCGTCCTCAAAATGGATGTGGAAGGGGCCGAATATCAGCTCTTGCCGTACCTCGCGCCTCTCCTCGGCCCGCGCACCGTCGCGGCCCTGATCGCTTTCCATCCACGCCTGCTCGCCAAGGCCGGCCGTTCGCCGGTGCAGATCGAGGCTCTGACGGCGACGGCCCAGTCGGCACTCGCAGCCTATGAGCTGCGCAGCCTGGATTGCGAGGACATGCCCATATCGCGACAGGCGAATTCCACCGTCCTGCTGACGCGAAAGTAGCAGATTGCCGTTACGGGGCCATTGACCGCCCCTTCGCCCTGTGTCGTGAATTGTCCGTCCTTCGGTCAGGCAAGCGAGGCCCTGCGCCTGCCCGTCGGCGGCTGGAGCAAAACGCGTTCAGGCTTGGACGTCGGTTCGCTCTCACTCTTTGTTTCCAGCCAATCCAACGGGATTGGCTATAGCGTCTTGCGATTCCTGGCTCATGCCGGCAAGCCGCAAGACGTTTTGGAGGACGTTTGCCTTGAAACTGCCTGGCGGCTTGCGTTGGCTCTTCCTGGTTTTCGCCCTGGCAAGCTGGCCTTGCTGGGCGCAGGGAACGCCACCGCCCTCGGCTCCTGCCGCTCCCGTCATGAGCCAGCAGCAGATGGATACGATGGTGGAAGCCATCAGCCAGTCCGTCATGAAGAAATTGCAGGCCCAGGGCACACAACCCGTTCCGCCCGGCCCTGACGGCAGCGGCATGCAGATGGCGAGTGCCCAGCAGACCGAGATGTTCATGCACGTCGGCGGCCTCGTCACCGGCCTGCCGGCTCTTTGGGCCGAATTCGGCAAATTGATCACCAGGCTCGATGCTGATTTCAACAATGGCAGGAGCCTCGGCCGCTATTTTCTGCTGCTGATCGGCGCGCTGGCGGCGGCCCTTGCGGCAGAATGGGTAGTCCGGCTGCTGCTGACACCCCTGCGGCGCCGCCTGGTGATCCGGATGCATGGGCTGCATGGCATAAGGGCCCTGCTCGGCCTCGGGGCCTTGGAATTACCTCCCCTGATCGCGCTCTGGGTCGTCGGAAACGCCAGCGAGGCGGCCCGCTTCATGGGCGACCTGCCACAGACCCGCTTCTCCATCGCCATGCTCAAGACCATGCTGATCTGGCGTATGCTCCAGGCGGTGTTCCGCTTCACCCTGCAGCCACGCCTGGCCGAGGCCCGCCTGCCCGATCTCGGGGATGCCGATGCACGGGCAATCTATCGTGGCGCTTCGTTTGCAATTCTGCTGCTCTTGTTCAACACCGTGCTGGCTGATGTGCTGCGTGCCCTGCAGTCCCCGCCTTTGGCGGTGGGAACCGCCCAGCTCTATGGGGCCGTGATCATGATGCTGGGCATGGTGGCCGTCTGTATCCGCCTCAACGGCCCGATCGGCCGCTGGTTCATCGGCGTCGCCAATCCCGCCCATGCCAGCCCGGTCAAGACCACGATCGCCAAGCACTGGTTCCTTGGAGCCATGCTGCTGTTTGCCTTGTTCGTCACCGCCGATATCTATGCGGCCGTGGCGGGCCAGACGCGCATCTCCGGCGCCCTGATGCTGACGCTGGCAATTCTGGTAGCCCTGCTGGTGGTCGAATCACTGGTGCACCGTATCCGCATCATGCTTCAGCATCAGACCGACGGCGTCCGCCTGATCCATCCAAGGGGCGCGGAAGCGCTGGCGCGTTGCGCCCGTTTCGGCGTCCTGATCCTGGCGATCGGCGCCCTGGGCCGAACCTGGGCCGTCGATGTCAGCGGCGTAATGGCCGGCGACGATTTCAACAGGGTGGCGCGCAGCCTCTTCTCGGCCGGTCTGACGGCCTTTGCCGCCTATTGCACCTGGGAACTGGTGCGCTACATCACCGACCGCTATTCCTCTGGCCGCAGCGGCTCTCCTCTCCAGCCGGGCGCGAGCGACACCGAGGACGAAGCTCCGGTTTCCACCGCCTCGCGCGTCGCCACCATGATGCCGGTCTTCCGCATCGGCCTGGCCATCGCGATCTCCATCCTGGCCGTGCTGACCGTCCTGTCTCAGCTCGGCGTCAATGTCACGCCGCTGATCGCCGGTGCTTCGATTTTCGGCCTTGCCATCTCCTTCGGATCGCAAACCCTGGTGAAGGACGTGGTGTCGGGTGTGTTCTTCCTCATCGACGATGCCTTCCGGGTCGGTGAATATATCGATGTCGGCAAGGCCAAGGGCACCGTCGAGGGCTTCACCCTGCGCTCCCTGCGCCTGCGCCACCAGAACGGGCCGGTGCACACCATCCCCTACGGCCAGCTCGGCCAGGTCACCAATTACAGCCGCGACTGGGCGACCATCAAATTTCCGCTGCGCTTCGCACGCGAGACCGATCTGGAAAAGCTGCGCAAGGCGGTCAAGAAGATCGGCCAGGACATGCTCGAGGATCCCGAGATGAAGGAGGAGTTCCTCACCCCGCTGAAGATGCAGGGCGTGTTCGACATCACCGACAACGCCATCGTCGTCCGATTCAAATTCACGGTCAAACCGAACAAGCCGACCTTCATCCAGCGCGAGGCGCTCAAGCGTCTGGTCCGCATCCTGCCTGAACAGGGCATCGAGTTCTCCACCGGCACCGTGGCGGTGCGCACGCTCGACGGTGAGGGCCGTGCCTCGCTCGGCGCCGCCGTCGCCGCCAATGCGGCCTTGGCCTTGCCTCCCGCCGCAGCCGGATAGGCCAGTTAGGATAGGGGCGTCGGCGCTACCAAATCCTTCCCCAAATGCGCGTCAGGGTGTAGCAGACACATACCCGATTTGTGCCGGCGGATTGTCGCGATGACCTTTCTACCCGATCTCCATACGCTCGCCCTCTATTCGATCGCCTGTGTGTTCCTGTTCATCACGCCCGGTCCCGACATGAGCCTATGGCTGGCCAAGACCATTTCCGGCGGCCGGCGCGGCGGTACCGCCGCTATGCTGGGTACGCAGGTCGGCTGCCTATTCCATACTTTCTTTGCCGCGGTCGGCCTGTCGGCCGTGCTGGCGGCCTCGGCCACCGCCTTCACCGTGCTGAAGATCGTCGGCGCGCTCTATCTGCTCTGGCTTGCCTATGGCGCGATCCGCTCCGGCTCTGCCCTGAACATTCGCGACGAGACCAAGCAGGAGGCAGGATTCTGGGCCACTTTCACGGTCGGGCTCGGCATCAACCTCACCAACCCCAAAGTAGTGCTGTTCTTCCTGACCTTCCTGCCGCAATTCGTCGACGCCACCGACCCGCATGCCTCCCAGAAACTTTTCTTCCTGGGACTCTATTTCATTGCCATCAATCTGCCGTTTGCGTTTCTATTGATTCTCGGGGCTGAGAAGGTGGTGTCGTGGCTGAAGGCGCGCCCACGCGTACTGCGCGGCATCGACTTCACCTTCGCCGGGGTCTTCGGGCTGTTCGCCTTCAAGATCCTGACCACTCAGACCCGCTGAACACGCTTTGCTCTGAGGAGTTGTTGCTTGCCGTCGTTTCTGCGCCGGACCTTACTGGGCCTGGCAACCATCGTCGCCCTGATCGGATCGGCCGTCGCGGCCGAAGCTGCCTGCGAGGACGTGACCTCGAAGGGGCGCAGCTACATCGTGTGCCGCTTCGATCTGTCGAACGACAGCCTGGCCCTTTATTGGCGCGGCGCCGACGGCACGCCGCTCGGCAGTCCGAACCGGCTCGCCCAGGAACTGGGCGCCCAGGGCAAGAAGCTGATCTTCGCCATGAATGCCGGCATGTATGACAAGGCGCTCGGCCCCGTCGGCCTCTATGTCGAGAACGGCCGCATCCTGCACAACGCCAACACCCGCAACGGCTTTGGCAATTTCCATCTCAAGCCCAATGGCGTGTTCTATTTCGGCGACGGCAAGGCCGGCGTGATGGAGACGAGCCGATTTCTGAAAGCCCGCATCAATGCCCGCTTCGCCACGCAATCGGGCCCCATGCTGGTGATCGACGGCCAGATCCATCCCAAGATCCAGCCGGACGGTCCCTCCGAGAAGATCCGCAATGGCGTCGGCGTGCGCGACGGCAAGATCGTGATCTTCGCCATCTCGGCCGAGCCGGTGAGCTTCCACGATTTCGCCGAACTGTTCCGTGACGGCCTGGGCACCCAAAACGCCCTCTTCCTCGACGGCTCGATCTCCACCCTCTACGCACCCCCGATGCCGGCCATCGGCGGCTGGACCACGCTGGGACCGATGGTGGGCGTGACGGAAGGGCCGTGATGGCGGCAGAACCCACCAAGACAGTACTGGATTTCCTGGGCTTTCTCGCCGTTGCTCATCGGAGCTTCATTGAAGCCTGAATGAGGCAAGTAAGAAACAAAGCCTCCCCAATCTCCAGATCTCGGTCGTGCCATCCGACAAAGGGCCCGACGACTACGCGACTGACGGCAAAGTTCTGCTCCTTTATCTGAACGCAGATATCAAGACGCCGATCCATTCCAGACGGCAGGCCCTCGGTATGCAGTTCCTCACGCGTCACAGGATGGGAAATGGCAGGGTGAAGCCGAGATTGGCTGGTCCAGCAATCAGGTCGGCTGGGAGGTCATTGATTCGCGCGAGTTTCAAGTGCCATCGATCGACGAGTTCATCGAAAACGCACCGGATCAACTAAACTGGCCGGGAAAGCGATTCATTGAGGAGATCGCCAAACTACCTAATTAGGCTGTTAGTTTTTACACTCTTTTCCAGACGGGCATTTTTGACTACATCAGCGTTAAATCGACGTCACACTCTAGGAAAAGCCATGGCTCCCCGCACGCTCTATGACAAGATCTGGGACGATCACGTCGTCGAAACTTCCGCCGACGGGACGAGCCTGCTCTATATTGACCGTCACCTCGTGCATGAAGTGACCAGCCCGCAGGCCTTCGAGGGCCTGCGCGTCTCGGGCCGCCAGGTCCACTCGCCCCAGCGCACCCTGGCCGTCGTCGACCACAACGTGCCGACCTCCGACCGCTCCAAGGGCATCGACGACCCCGAAAGCGCCATGCAGGTCTCGACGCTCGCCCAGAACGCCAAGGATTTCGGCGTCGAATATTATTCCGAGCTCGACAAGCGCCAGGGCATCGTCCACATCGTCGGCCCCGAGCAGGGGTTCACCCTGCCTGGCACCACGATCGTGTGCGGCGACAGCCACACCTCCACGCATGGCGCCTTCGGGGCGCTGGCGCACGGCATCGGCACCTCCGAGGTCGAGCATGTGCTCGCCACGCAGACGCTGATCCAGCGGAAGGCCAAGAATATGCGGGTCACCGTCGACGGCAAGCTGCCGGACGGCGTGACCGCCAAGGACATCATCCTGGCCATCATCGGCGAGATCGGCACGGCAGGTGGTACCGGGCATGTGCTGGAATATGCCGGCGACGCCATCCGTGCCCTCTCGATGGAGGGCCGCATGACCATCTGCAACATGTCGATCGAAGGTGGCGCCCGCGCCGGCCTGATCGCGCCCGACGAGAAGACCTTTGCTTATCTCGTGGATCGCCCCAAGGCGCCGAAGGGCGAAGCCTGGGAGCGGGCTCTGGCCTATTGGAGAACGCTCTACACCGAGGAAGGCGCACATTTCGACCGCGAGGTGAAACTCGACGCCGCCGCATTGCCGCCGATCGTCACCTGGGGCACCAGCCCGGAGGATGTTGCCTCGATCACCGGCAATGTGCCACGCATCGAGGATGCCGCCAACGAACACAAGAAGGCCTCGATCCAACGCGCTTTGGCTTATATGGGCTTGAAGGGTGGTGAGCGCATCCAGGACCTGAAGCTCGATCGCGTCTTCATCGGCTCGTGCACCAATGGCCGCATCGAGGATCTGCGCGCCGTCGCCGGCATCGTCGAAGGTCACCAGGTCAACGCCAATGTCAACGCCATGATCGTGCCGGGTTCCGGCCTGGTGAAGATGCAGGCCGAAGCCGAGGGCCTCGACAAGATCTTCCGGGCCGCCGGCTTCGACTGGCGCGAGCCCGGCTGCTCGATGTGCCTGGCCATGAATGCCGACAAGCTCGCTCCCGGCGAGCGCTGCGCCTCGACCTCGAACCGCAACTTCGAGGGGCGCCAGGGCTACAAGGGACGGACCCACCTGGTCTCGCCGCAGATGGCTGCTGCCGCCGCCATCGCCGGCCATTTCGTCGACATCCGCGAATGGGAAAAGATCGCGGCCAACGCGTAGTCATCTCCCCTCTCCCGAGTCGGGAGAGGGACTAGAGCGTTTTGCGATTAGACGGGAGCACCTGGAATCGCAAAGACGCGTGGGAAACATGAGACTAGAGAAAAGGGCGTTTTTGCTAAAACGCGCTTTGCTCTAGGGGTGAGGGTCTTTTGAGGGCACCATGCATGTTTTCCCCCTCGCCCCTAGCCCCTCTCCCCACCAGGGAGAGGGGAATGCGGTTGTGATGCCTCCACTCTCGCCTGCCGATGCCCGCCGCCTGCCCGCCTTCGCCCCGGGGATGACCATCGGGCTGTTCGGCGGCAGCTTCAATCCGCCTCATGAAGGCCATCGCCATGCCAGCCTGGTGGCGCTGACGCGGCTCGGGCTGGACCGGGTCTGGTGGCTGGTGACGCCCGGCAACCCCCTCAAGGACAATCGGGCCCTGCCCTCGCTCGAACTCAGGGTGGCGGCCGCACGCCGGCTCGCAGACCACCCTCGCATCGAAGTGACCGGCATCGAGGCCGATATTCATACCCGCTACACTTACGACACCATCGCCTGGCTGCAGCGCCGCTGCCCGGGCGTGACCTTCGTGTGGATCATGGGCGCCGACAATCTCGCCGGCTTCCATCGCTGGCAGCAATGGCAGGCCATCGCTTCGCGGGTGGCCATTGCCGTGGTGGCCCGCCCCGGCGCCACCACCAAGGGCCCGCTTGCCAAGGCGGCCCGTGTACTCGCCGCTTATCGCGTCCCCGAATATCAGGCCGCGACGCTGAAATATCGCCGGGCGCCCGCCTGGATCTTCCTGCACGCGCCGCTCGATGCCAATTCCTCCACCGCCTTGCGGGCCAATGGCCAGGGCTTGCCCATAAGGTAAAAATTAACCACTTATTAACTATGTCGGAGCAGGCTTAATTCTATTGGCGTCATTGAATCGACGCGATGGCTTGCTAATATTGTGGAGCGAGTGGAATTCGCGGAGGTCCGCGAATCAATGAGCAAGAGGGTGTGCCCCTGACCACGTTGGTGAGACGCGAAGCGGACGTGATTCCGCTTCATCCCGTGAGCCGAGCGATCCGCCCGGACGTTGAAGCTACGGTTCGCCTGATCCTCAACTGCCTTGATGACATGAAGGCTGAGGAGATTGTGGAAATCGATCTGCGCGGCAAGAGTGCAATCGCCGACGTCATGATCATCGCGACAGGTCGGGTTGCCCGACATGTCGGCGCGATCAGCGATCGCATCGCCAAGGATCTCAAGGAAAATGGACACGGCAATCCCCGGATCGAAGGTGTCCCGGTCTGCGACTGGGTGCTGCTCGATACCGGGGACGTCATCGTGCACGTGTTCCGCCCCGAGGTCCGCGCCTTCTACAATCTCGAGAAGATGTGGTCGTCAGGCCGCCCGAACGAGTTGCTTCCGAGCTAAAGCATTTTCCAGAAAAGTCGATAGACTTTTCGATTGAGAAAATGTGTCAAAACAAGGAGTTAGAGCAAAGCGCGATTCGAAGAAATCGCACCCTTGCTCTAAAGTGAGCATGCGCCTGATGATCTGCGCCGTCGGCCGGCTCAAAGCCGGCCCGGAACGCGATCTCGTGGCCCGCTATGCCGAGCGGCTGAGCGCCAGCGGCCGCAGCCTGGCTCTCGGCCCGCTGGACATCGTCGAAATCGACGAAAGCCGTGCCCGGCGACCCGAGGACCGCAAGGCCGAGGAAGCCGACAAGCTGCTCGCCGCTGCTGGCACGGCCACCATCATTGCCCTGGATGAAACCGGCAGTTCGCCCGGCAGCGAGGCCTTTGCCGCGCGGATTGCCGGCTTGCGCGACGGCGGCACCCAATCCCTTGCCTTCCTGATCGGCGGCGCCGATGGCCATGGCGACGCAATCCGGTCGCGTGCGATCCTCTCGCTGTCCTTCGGCAAGATGACCTGGCCCCATCAGATCGTGCGCATCCTCCTGGCCGAACAGCTTTACCGCGCCGCCACCATCATCGCCGGCCATCCCTATCACCGGGCGTGATACCCATCCGCCTTGACCTGGCTCTGCCCGGGACGATCTGTCTTCGCTCTGTCGGTATTTTCGAGACGTGGCGTGAAGACATATAGGCGCGAGCTTTGGCCCAAAAGCCGCGCAGGCCGCGCTGCCCTCCTCCATCAAGCCTCAACCTCTCCCGCACATCATCAGCCGCTTTCGGCGATCTGCCTGCCCAAATAAATAATGCAAGGTACCTTGCATTAAAAGGTACCTTGCATTATTCTCCCCCTTGAAGAGTAGGGAGGCCATGACCGATTCCATCGACATCCAGCTCAAGAAGGGCGCGCTCGAACTCTGCGTCCTGGCTCTGCTGCACCGGCGTGAAAGCTATGCCTATGAGATCGCCAGCACGCTCTCCGAGCGCGTCGGCATGGGCGAAGGCACCATCTACCCGCTGATGCGCCGGCTGCAGACCGAGGGGCTGGTCAGTACAAGGCTGGAGGAATCGGCCAGCGGCCCGCCACGCAAATATTACCGTCTGACGCCGGCCGGCCAGGCCAACTATGTGGCCCGTCAGCGCGAATGGCGTGACTTCGTCACCGCCGTCGACCGGCTTATGGAAGGCATGCCATGACTCGCCAGGACTCCTCTCGCCAGGAATTCCTCGACGCCTTGAAGGCTGGTCTCGACGGGCTGCCGGCAGCGGAGATCGACGAGGTCTTGGTTGACTACGCCGCCTATTTCACCGATGCGCAGGAGGCCGGGCGTAGCGAGGACAGTGTCGTGCAGATGCTTGGCGATCCTGCCCAGCTTGCCCGGGCACTCAAGGCGGAAAGCGGCCTGCGCCAATTGCAGGCGCGGCCGAGCCCATCCACCATACTGGGCGCGATCGCCGCGCTCACCGGCCTCGCCATGCTCGATCTCTTCGTGCTGCTGCCCGTCCTGTCGATCCTCCTGGTGGTCTTCCTTGCCCTCGGCCTGGTTACCCTCGCCTTGGCGCTCGGCGGATCGGCGATCGTGCTCCACTCGACCTTCATGTGGGATGGCGCGCCCCTGCTCACCCATCTCGGGCGGGCCCTGGTCGGCTTCGGTTTCATCGCCCTGGCGGTGTGTCTGAGCTGCCTCTTCCTGCTCGGCCTCAATGCCGGGCTGAGGGCGATGGCTGCACATGCCCGGCGCTACACCCGCTTGCTCACTTCCTCACCACGCTCCGGCGCCGCATCGTGACAATGCTCGCGCCGAGCAGGCGCCATGGGAGGCACCATGCCCTCGAAACTTGGAAAACTGGCGGCCTTCTCCTTCGTGATCGCCCTGGTCTGTCTGTTCCTCGGCACCAGCCTTGCCGGGCCGAACGACGGCTCGCCCTGGCGAGGCTGGCGCTGGACCACGCTGACGGGATGGGGAGCCTGCCCGGCCCTGCCGCAAAGCGGCGACGGCAAGGCTGGTTCGATCACCCTGCCCTGGGACAATGACGGCTCGCTGACCCTCGCCCTGCCGGCAAGCGTGAGCTATGCCCCCGGCCCACAATCCAGCGCCGTGATCAGCGGTGACCCCACCCTGATCGGCCATGTCCGCCTCTCGGCGGGACGCCTCGCCCTGGACGATGACTGCGACATCCCGTTCGGCGCCATCGCCGTCCGGCTGACGGGCGGCCCGGTCAAGGACTGGACGGTGAACGGATCCGGTGAGCTACACCTTGCGGCAATCGCGCAGGATCGGCTCGCGCTTCGCCTCCACGGCAGTGCGCAGGCGACCGGCGAGGGTACGGTGGAACAATTGAACCTGCGTATCTCCGGTTCCGGCAGCGCGGATCTGGCCAAGCTGGCCGCCAAGGCGGCCGAGATTCGTATCAGCGGCAGCGGTGAAGCCGGTATTGCCGCCAGCGAGAGTGCCGACGTCACCCTTTCCGGCAGCGGCCGCGTCACCCTGCGCGGCAAGCCCAGACTCACGACGCAGATCCATGGCAGCGGCCGGATCGAGGAAGTTCCCTAAAGCATTTTGGGATTAGGCGGAATCACGGCCAAGCAAGGAGCTGGAGCAAAGAAGCGGCTTCGCCAAAACGCGCTTTGCTCTAGCGGTCACGACTAAAGGCTCCGGCCCCCTTCCCGTCACCTTTGGTGGCATTGGAGATGGCTGTCCCTTCGTTTCCCTCGTTCACGGATAAGCCCCTGGAGCTCCGGGCCGATTCCGATCGAACTCTCGCTATTCCCATTTCCCCATCACACTTTGCAAGGAGGCACCCATGCGCCCCCATAGCCTTTCCGTTGCCTTGGCGATCATTCTGACCGGCATGACCACCGCCGGGCTATCGGGCTCGGCGGCGGCTCAATCGACCTGCGGCACGCCCGGCAAGGGCACTTCCGGCAAGGGGACGTCCGATTGGCCGATCGCTGCGCCTGAAGATGTCGGCCTCGATCCGCAAAACCTGTGCACGCTCGCCCAGAAACTCGACGCGGCGAAGGAGGACAATATCCATGCCCTGCTGATCGCCCGGCACGGCAAATTGGTATTCGAACGCTATTTCACTGGCTCCGATTCCCACTGGGGCCAGCCGGCCAAGGAGGTTGCCTTCGGGCCGGACGTTCCGCACGATCTGCGCTCGATCAGCAAGAGCGTGGTATCGCTGTTGTTCGGCATCGCCCTGGACAAGGGCTGGATCGGCTCGATCGACCAGCCGGTGCTGGTGGTGTTGCCGGTCTATGCCGATCTGGCAACGCCGGAAAAACGCGGCATCACACTGCGCCATCTCCTCACCATGTCGCCGGGCTTGGCCTGGAACGAGCAGCTCGCTTATGACAATCCCGCCAACAGCGAAAGTCGCATGGACATGGCCAAGGACCCCTGTCGCTATGCACTGGAGCAGCCCGTGGCCCATGATCCCGGCCTGGTGTGGACCTATAGCGGCGGCACCACCGGCCTGCTTGCCTGCGTACTGCAGCAGGCGACCGGCAAGCCCCTGGATGAGCTGGCACGCGAGAATCTGTTCGAGCCGATGGGCATCACCAAGGTGGAATGGGCGCGCTATCCCCAGAACGGCGGCCCGGTGGCGGCCTCGGGCCTGCGCCTGCTGCCCGCCGACACGCTGAAATTCGGCCAGCTGGTGCTCGACAAGGGGGCGTGGAAGGGCCGACAAATCGTGTCGGCCAAGTGGATCGAGATGGCGACGGCGCCGCAGATCAACGCCCCCGGCGCCATGTTCTACGGCTTCCAGTTCTGGCTCGGGCGCTCCTTGGTCGACCACCGCTCCGTCGATTGGATCGCCGGCTTCGGCTATGGCGGGCAGCGCCTGTTCATCGTGCCCTCGCTCGACCTCACCGTGATGGTGCATGCGGGGCGGTATGGCGGCCAGGACGAGGGCGGGTTCGCAGCCGCCATCCTCAACCGCTATGTGCTGCCTGCCGCCAAACCATAAGCGGCCAGGAGCAGTGGGTAGGAGGGAGTGTCAGGACCCGATTGCCGCCTTGATCAGCGCCTTCGCATCCTCGCTGGCCCACTCGGCCGGGCCGGCCATGGCGCCGATGCGGCAACCCTGCTTGTCGATCAGCACCGAGGTCGGCAGGCCCTGGCCGAGGCCTTCATTGCGCAGGCTCTGCAGGATGCCGGTCGAAGGATCGGCGTAGCGGTGCAGCTTGTCGATCTTGGTCTCGTTCAGGAAGGCGTCGACCCGCTCGGGCCCCTGCGTGTCGATATTGACGGCCACCACCTCGAAGTCCTGGCCACCCAGATCGGCCTGCAACTGGTTGAGCGCCGGCATCTCCTTGCGGCAGGGCACGCACCAGGTCGCCCACAGATTGAGCAGCACGGTTTTGCCCTTGAAATCGGCCAGGGTCGTCTTGCTGCCGTCCGCCCTCTGGAAGCTGATCGGCACCAGCGGTTGAGGCGCCTTGGAGACGGCGAGAGCCGCCACCTCCCCCTTGGCGAGCGGGTCGACACGGGCCGCAATTGCCGCGGAAGCGGGGCAGGATGCGCTTTCCTGATTGCCCGAGCCGCCGTTTGTCCCGTATACCGCGCCGACACCCGCCACGGCTCCCGCCAGGATTGCCGCGCCGATCAACCAGCGCCGGTTCGACCCTTGTGGTGGCTGACTCTCGGAATGTTCCTGCCGACTATTCTCGTTCACTGAAAGCCTATCCAGATGAGCAACAAAATGTGGGGCGGCCGGTTCCAGTCGGGACCGGACGCGATCATGGAAGAGATCAACGCCTCGATCGACTTTGACAAGCGCCTGTGGGCCCAGGACATCCGCGGCTCTCTGGCGCATCTCGCCATGCTGGAAAAGCAAGGGATCGTTGCCGCCGCCGATGCCAAGGCCATCGCGGACGGTCTAGAGGTGGTCCGCGGCGAAATCGAGAGCGGCTCGTTCACTTTTTCGCGCGCGCTCGAAGACATCCATATGAATGTCGAGTCGCGGTTGGCGGCGATTGCCGGACCGGCGGCCGGACGCCTGCACACCGCCCGCTCGCGCAACGACCAGGTCGCCACCGATTTCAAGCTGTGGGTGCGCGACACTATCGACGATCTCGACGCTCAGCTGAAAGATTTGATGACGGCACTCGCCGAAAGGGCTTTCGCCCTCTCCGGTGCGGTGATGCCGGGCTTCACGCATCTGCAATCGGCCCAGCCGGTCACCTTCGGCCACCATCTGCTCGCCTATGTCGAAATGCTCGGCCGCGACCGCGGCCGCTTCGCCGATGCGCGCCGGCGCCTCAACGAATGCCCGCTCGGCGCTGCGGCGTTGGCCGGCACCTCCTTCCCGATCGACCGGGACGCCACGGCCAAGGCGCTCGGCTTCGACCGCCCCACCGCCAATTCGCTCGATTCGGTCTCCGATCGCGACTTCGTGCTGGAAGCGCTCGCCGCCGCTTCGATCACCGCCATGCACCTCTCCCGCTTCGCCGAGGAGATCGTAATCTGGACGACGCCACAATTTGCCTTCGTGGCGCTGTCGGACAAGTTCACCACCGGCTCGTCCATCATGCCGCAGAAGCGCAATCCCGACGCGGCCGAATTGGTCCGCGGCAAGGCCGGCCGGGTCATCGGGGCGCTGGTCGGCCTGCTCACCATGATGAAGGGCCTGCCGCTCGCCTATGGCAAGGACATGCAGGAGGACAAGGAGCCCGCCTTCGACGCGCTGCAGACGCTGTCGCTCTGCACGGCGGCCATGGCCGGCATGGTCAGGGACATGGTGCCCGACCTCAAGCGCATGAAGGCGGCCGCCGGCTCGGGCTATGCCACCGCCACCGATCTCGCCGACTGGCTGGTGCGCGAGCTCAATCTGCCCTTCCGCGAGGCCCATCACGTCACTGGCCGCCTGGTCGGCCTCGCCGCCGATGTCAAGCTGCCTTTGGAGAAGCTCTCGCTGGCTGAGATGCAATCGGTTGAGCCACGCATCCATCAGGGGCTTTTCGCCGTGCTCGGCGTGGAAAAGTCAGTCCGCAGCCGGACCTCCTATGGCGGGACGGCGCCGGCAAATGTCAAGGTCCAGGCCAGGAAGTGGCTGAAAGCGCTGGCGAAATAATCGAAGCACGGACATCGCAACATGCCCACATGTTGCTGAGATGTCCGCGCTCTCAAATCAAAATTCGTGCTACACAGCGTCAAACACTGGAGTTCCCCATGGCTGGTAATGCGTTCCGCATCGCGCTCGCTTTGACGTTGGTCACGACTCTCGGCCTCGCCGGTTGCGGCCGCAAGGGCAAGCTCGAGCCACCACCCGAGCAGCATGTCTCGGACGGCAAGGGCGGCGGCTACAACAAAAAGAAGGATCCGGGCTATGTGAAGCCGGATCGCAAGCTGCCCATGGATTTCCTGTTGAACTGATTTCGAACCGAACCGGCCATGCATTACTTCACCTATCGCGACGGCGTGCTTCATGCCGAAGATGTCGCACTGCCGGCGATTGCCGCGGCGGTCGGCACGCCTTTCTACTGCTATTCGGCTGCTACGCTGCGCCGGCACTACAAGGTGTTCGCCGGTGCCTTTGCCGACGTGCCCTCGCTTGTCTGCTTTGCGGTGAAGGCCAATTCGAATCTTGCCGTGCTGCGCCTGCTCGCCAAGCTCGGCGCCGGCATGGACGTGGTCTCCGAGGGGGAGTTGCGCCGCGCCCGCGTCGCCGGCGTGCCTGCCAGCAAGATCATGTTCTCGGGCGTCGGCAAGCTCGTGCGTGAAATCGACTATGCGCTCGATGAAGACATTCTGTGCTTCAACGTCGAATCGGAACCGGAACTGGAGCTGCTGTCGCAGCGTGCCAGCGCCAAGGGCGTGATGGCCCGGGTGTCGCTGCGCATCAATCCGGATGTCGACGCCAAGACCCACAAGAAGATCTCCACCGGCAAGTCCGAGAATAAGTTTGGCATTCCGATCGCCCAGGCCCGCGCCCTCTATGCCCGCGCGGCCAAGCTGCCAGGCATCGCGGTCACCGGCGTCGACATGCATATCGGCAGCCAGATCACCGCGCTCGAGCCCTATGACGCCTCGATCGAGCGTCTGGTCGGCCTAGTCAGAGACCTCAGAGCCGACGGCCATGTCATCGACCATATCGATTTCGGCGGCGGCCTCGGCATTCCCTATCGCGACGACAACGAGCCGCCGCCTCACCCCGACGACTATGCCGCGGTGGTCAAGCGCTATGCCAGAGATCTCGGCGCCACGCTGGTGTTCGAACCCGGCCGCCTGATCGCCGGCAATGCCGGCATCCTTGTGAGCGAAGTCGCCTTTGTGAAGGAAGGCGAGGGCAAGACCTTCGTCATCGTCGACGCCGGCATGAACGACCTGATCCGCCCCACGCTCTATGAAGCCTATCACGCGATCTGGCCGATCAAGGAACGCCCGCTCGGCGGCGCAATGGTGACGGCCGACGTCGTCGGCCCCGTCTGCGAGACTGGTGATTATCTCGCGCTCGACCGCGACATCCCGGCGGTGGCACGCGGCGACCTGGTGGCGGTGATGTCTGCCGGCGCCTATGGCGCCGTGCAGTCAGGCACCTATAACACCCGCCCGCTCATCCCGGAAGTTCTGGTGGACGGCGACAAGTTCGCGGTGATCCGGCCTCGGCCGAGCTATGACGAACTGCTCGGGCTCGACAAGGTACCGGACTGGCTGTGATCCCGGGAACAGCCTCTGTTCTAGGGAACAACTTCTCTTCCGGGGAACAGAGGGTGTTCCCGGGAACAGCGCCTTCTCCAACCCTGTCGTAGAGCCGTCATTCCATCTGGAACTCCGAGGACCCATGCGCAGTTTCCTTGCCCTTCCCCTTCTCGCCAGCGTGGCCGTGGCCACCCCCGCCTTGGCGGACGCCTATAGCTGGCAGCTTCGTCAGTCGCCGGAATCGGTGGTGGTGGCCTATGAGGTGCCCGACACCGACGACCAGCCGCTTGCCTTCTTCTGCACGCCGGACAGCAAGGCCTTCTCGATCAATTATCTGCCGGGCGCCGACCGCATCCGCAAAGGCTGGCAGGGCGTGGTCAGCTTCAGTTCCGAGGGCGGGCAAGTCGACGTGACCATGCAGGCCGTCGAGGATGAATTGAACGGCCCATCGCTCGAGGCCAAGCCCGACTTCGATCCCGATTGGAGCGCCGTTCTCGGCAAGGGCCGCACCCTCAAGATCGGCTTCCTCGGCAAGAGCGAAAAGATCAAGCTGACTGGCGCTTCCAGGGGCGCCGCTGCCTTGGCCAAGGCTTGCAGTCGATAGAGCATCTTTCAGCAGGATCGCTCGGGCCACCGTAGCCCCTCACCCTTACCCTCTCCCCATAAGAGCGGGGAGAGGGTAAGGGTGAGGGGCTACGCCACCCCGGCAAATCACTGTCGGCCTTTTCCCGGAATTGCGCCCGTAAGCAGCCTTTTGCTCCGCGCCTGCTCGGTGCTCAGCGAGCGACGACGAAGCATTTGGCCAGCCTCGCCGCGACGGGATCATAGGTTGCCGCCTCCTTGGCCGGATAGGTCAGGCGAAAGGCACGGATGGTCTCGACTGCACCCTTGGCATCCTTCTCGAACAGGACCTTGGCGTAGAAAGTCTCGCCGCCCTTCCGGCCTGAGACCACCACCCCGTTCTTGGTGGCGCTGCGATAGGTGACCTTGCCGTCACCGGCGACACCGGCAACGATTGTGCCGATGTCTTCCTCGGCGGCATTGTAGGAGCCCCAGACCCGCAGGCTGGCGCCGGAGCGGCCGGTGAAGACACGCCCATCGCCATTGTCGGCCTCGGGCTCCGCTGTCATCAGATCGGCAGGGTAACAGATGCGATAGCCAAAACGGGCATTGGCATAATCGTTCCAATCCTCAGCCGCTGCCGGCCCGGTGGGAACGGTCAGGCACAGAAGCGGGGCGAGCACGGCGCAGGAACGGATCAGGCGGCGCATCGGCCTCTCCTTGTCGATGAAACATGCCATTGCTACGGCGATGATCCGCGCAATGCCAATCATGTCCTTACCAGATTGCTGGTATGAGATTGCCTGACCTGGGCTGGCTGTTCCGCGAGGAACGCACCAGCAGCACAGCCATTGTCATTGCCGGGATTGGCCCGGCAATCCAGCCTCCACAGGTGACGAGCTGTGCTCTGGATGCCCGGGTCGAGCCCGGGCATGACAAAGGTCGGCGCTCAGTGCCGGCGCCGGCGCCGTGCCTCCTCACCGCCGCCCACCTTGGGCGGGGCGACCAGCGGGCCGATCTCGGCGATCACCTTGGCCGCATCCGGGCGCTCGGCCCGGGTATGGGCATCGATGGCCTGGCGCATGGCGGCAAGATGGGCCGGCGAGGTGCCGCAGCAGCCGCCGATGATGCGCGCACCCGCATCGATGGCCAGGCGTGCATAATTAGCCATCAGCTCCGGCGTGCCGGAATAATGGATATGGTCGCCGTGGAACTGCGGAATGCCGGCATTGGCCTTGGCGATGACAACCACTTCGGGATTGGCTTCGGTCATCGACAATACCGAGACCAGAAGGTCGGAAGCCCCGACGCCGCAATTGGCACCCACCGCGACAGGATTGGGATCGACGCCGCCGGCAACCTCGGGCATGGCCGATGGCGGGATGCCCATCATGGTCTTGCCGGCCGTGTCGAAGCTCGCCGTCACCGTATAGGGCATGCCGGCCTTGACCGCGGCCTTGGCGGCGGCCCGCATCTCTTCGGCAGCCGACATCGTCTCGATCCAGATCACGTCGGCGCCGCCTTCCTTGAGCCCCTCGATCTGCTCGAGGAAGACCTCGACGGCTTCGTCCTCGGTCAGCGGCCCGAGCGGCTGGAACAGATCGCCCGTCGGGCCGACGGAACCGGCCACCACTACCGGGCGGCCGGCGCCATCGGCGACCTCTCGGGCCGTGCGGGCGGCCGCGGCATTGAGCTCCTTCACGCGTCCGTCGAGCTTGTGCAGCGCCAGGCGACGGCGATTGCCGCCGAAGGAATTGGTGAGGATGATGTCGGCGCCGGCATCGACGAAGGACTGGTGCAGCGCGTGGATGCGGTCGGGATGGTCGAGGTTCCACATCTCCGGCGGATCGCCCGACATCAGGCCCATCTCGAACAGATTGGTCCCGGTGGCCCCATCCGCGAGCAGCACGGGCTTTTGAGCCAGAAGTTCGGTCAGGCGCATGGCGTGTCCTTCATGAAGAAACCATGCTTCCACATAGGCTTTTGCGGGAACGATTCAAGCACGAATGTCCGGGGGCGGCTTCGCCCCCCAAAACAGCAACGCCGGGACAAGCCCGGCGTTGCACAAGCATGGGATGGGCTGAAAAGCCTGTCAGTTCGGCACGCCCGCCTTCGGATCCGGCGGGAAATAGGCGCTCTTCTGCGCACCATGCAGCAGGTCGATCGCCTTGTTGAGCTGGGTATCGTCCTTCTCGTTGGCGGGCACATAGGCCGAGGAGCCGCCTTCCTCCGACTTGTTG